>NZ_VOOR01000099.1 GCF_007993045.1 Phaeodactylibacter luteus | reverse complement strand
AACGGTTTGGCTAAACGCAGTAGCCCCGCTTAGGGGCTATTGCCGTTTTAGCCTTTGTTCTCTGCTGGCTTTTCATCTCAATATGTTTTATTTCTTTCTTTTACTATCGCCCACTATACAACAAATACCCAGCAATCGCCACCTTATACTTCGTCTTAGCTTCTATCAAATCATCTAAGGCTTGGGTCTGCAATGCCTTTGCTTCCAACAAATCCGAAAGCGTGACCACGCCACTATTATAGCTGCTTTGGTTCACTCGAAAATTCTCGTTGGCTTGTATAATGCGTTCTTCAATGATTTGAATTTGCTCGTAGGCTTCTTTCAAATCTGTCCACGATTTGGCTGCTCGTAATCCAAGCAATTGCTCTGTATCTTCGAGCGTGTTTTGAGCAATTTCTGCTTTAATCTTTTGTTCTTCAATGTCGTGTTCGCCCATCCAAAAATGCGAAAGCGGCATACTAACCGATACGAACCCAAAACCATTAAATCCGCCCGTGTTTTCTTCAAATTGCGTGAGATAATACGCATTTACACCAGCAGCAACCGTTGGTTTGGCATCTGCTTCTTTTAGTTGAATTTGTAAATTTTCTATTTCCGCTGCTTTTTTCAATAGTTGCATTTCTGATAAATTGGAGATGTTGCCTTCTTTGATATTTCGATAATATTCAGGACTTTCATAGTCTTCCAATTTATCCTCTAACACCAAAGTCGAGTCAAAGGCAACTCCAATGGTATTGCTGAATTGGCGTAAAGCCAGTTCCTTTCCATTTTGAAATTTGCTTTCATTGAGGTCGAGATTGCTTTGTTCCAGTTCTACTTTATAGACATCATTGCGGATAATTAACCCTGCTTTGTAAGCATCATTGACTTGCACATTCAGCCTGTCGAGCAGTTCTCTGAAATCATCAATGGTCTTTTGTTTTTCTTGTAAAGAAACGATTTGCCAATATTGCTGCTCCGTAGTTAACAAGAGCTCTTTTTCCGCAAGGCGTTTTTGTTCCTCCCGAATGTCTATTCCGATGTCCGCCATTTCATTGCCTATTTTGATTTTGCCACCTGTATAAATAGGTTGGGCAACGCTTAGGTTGGCAAGTCCCAATTTTTGTAAAATACCAATAGAAGAAGACGGAAAATAGGCAAACTCCGTTGCCGTTTGAAGGTTGGCAGGATTGCCGTCATAAACAGGCAAGTTGCCACCTTCCAATCCAAATTCCATCAAAGGGTCAATAGCGTGCATTAAAAACCCATCAAAATTAACTTGTGGATAATAATGCGTATGTGCTTTGTCCTTCATCGTTTGTGCAGCCTTTATTTCTAACTGACTGTTTTTGATGGAAACATGGTTCGAGACTGCCATTGATTGAGCCGCTTCTAAACTAAGTTTATCTTGTGCTTGTAAACTAATGCTTCCCAAAGTGAGAAGCATTAGGATTAAATTAATTTTTATACTTCTCATGCTTTCGCTAAATCTTGTTTTTTAAAAAATTGTTGATACAAAACAGGCAAGACCAAAAGGGTCAATGCCATTGAAACCAAAAGTCCAAAGCAAACCACCGCACCTAATGGACCCCAAAGGGTTGAGCCACTAATAATCATTGGCACTACTCCAATAGCCGCCGCAAAAGAGGTCAAAAAGATGGGACGCATTCGTCGCCTCCCTGCAGCAATGGCTGCTTCCTGAACGGATAACCCGTTTTTATGTCGCAATTCTTCGGCATAATCTACCAGTATAATTCCATTCCGAACCACAATGCCCATCAAACTCATAATGCCCAATGCAGCCGTTAATCCAAAGGAATAGCCAGTCAACAATATGCCCAATGCCGCACCCAAAACACTCAAAGGCATGGTGGTCATAATCAATAAAGCGTGGCGAAGCGTTTTGAATTGGAATAATAAAATGAAGAAAATCAATACAATGCCAACACCAAGTGCTTTTCCAATCGGAAGGTAGTTTTCCAACTCGTTTTCTTCTTCACCACCATATTCAAATTGCAAATCAGAACAGTCGGCAATTTCCTTTACCTGTGGTTTTAACTCCGCCAAAACCCTGTAAGGCAAGGCATCCCTGCTTACATCGGCTCTTACGGTTATCGTTCTAATTCCATTTCTACGGATAATTTCACCCTCTGACCAATCAGTTGTAAAAGTGGCAACTTGCCTTAATGGAAGCGGATTGAAGGTAAATGGCGTTGTAACCAATTGGTTTTTAAGGTCATCGAAATCATCTTTGTTTTGTGGTGCATTCACCACCTTCACATTCACGGGGTAGTCGCCTTCCCAAACCGTGCCTACTGGAATACCCGAAAAGCCCGAAGCAATGGAAGCAGCTATCGTTCCTCGTGTTAACCCCAGTCGATTTGCCCGTTCATCATCAACATTTACCCGTATGCCCTGACGAGGTTCTATATAATCGGTACGAGCCCAAATGACATTATTGTTCGCTTCCATGACGGCTTTCACTTCTTCTGCAGCCAGTTTCAATTCTTGCAAATCATTGCCCGAAATCCGTACTTCGACAGGTGCTTTGGTCGCCAACATATCCAACTGCTTCATTCTTACATAAGCATTCGGAAAATGATTGCGGTAGTTCTTTTCGTATTCATCTAATAGCTCGATGGCTTGGAGGTCGGATTGAGTATTGACCACCAATTGAGCATAATTTTTAGATGGAAAATTGGGTGCATAGGTCGTGTGAAATCTCGGTGAACTCTCTCCAATAAAAGTAGCGACATTTGTAACTCTTTCATCAGATTGTAACATGGACGTAAGGCTGTCTGCTACAAAAGCCGTTTGCTCCAATGTACTGCCTTGCGGCAAATAAATCTCTACGGCAAATTGATTACGTTCTACTTTTGGAAATAACTGACGAGGTACTAACATAAAAATATAAGCACCCACCACAATCGAAGCAATACCAATTAGCACCGCCAGCCAAGGCACCTTAAATGCTAATTCCAATGTTTTATTATAAATCGCCTGCAACAGATATAAAGGCGAAAATTTGCTTCCTTTTTCTCCCTCTTTGTGAATGCCTTTTCTGATGACAAAATAATTCAAATAAGGCACAAGCAACATCGCAACGAGTAGGGAAATGCCTAATGCCAAGGCGATGGTAACAGGCAAAGACCCCACAAAATCACCTGTTTGCCCTGTCAAAAACATCGGCATCGGTACATAAGTCGCTACAATGCAAAGTGTGGCAGCAAAAACAGGAATAAAAAGTTCTTTGGCACTTAAAATAGCTGCTTGCCACCTATCTATGCCTTCGTCCAGTTTTTCCACATAATTGTCAATGACCACAATGGCATTATCTACCACCATGCCCAATACCACAATCAAACCTGCCAGCGAAACCGTATGTAATTCAACTCCCAACACATAGAGCAAACCAATGGTAATAAAAATGGATATTGGAATGGTTACACCCGACACCATCGCTACTCGAAACGGCAAAAACAACATGATAACCACAATCACCGCAGCAATGGCAATAAAGAATTCTTTCAAAAAATGCTGAATGGAATGGCCAACCGCTTTGGGCATATCCGCTATTTTGTGGATTTCTATATCTGCGGGTAATAGCGTATTAATGTGCTTCAATTGCTCATCTACATCTTCTCCAAACTGTACGATGTTGTTGCCTGTTTGCATTTCAAGAGAAATCAACAAGCAGGAAGCGCCATTATTTTTAATGTAGGAAGATGGTTCTGCAAACTGCCTTTTCACTTCGGCAACATCTTTCACCCGTATCAAATTGCCCAAAGGGTCGGCATAGACGATTTGATTTTTAATTTCATTTTCTGATTGAAAACTGGTCGGAATGTGAACAGGCGTTATCAATTCACCATTATCCACCTCGCCACCGTAATACACCGCACTTTCTAATTGCATGACTGCCAAAACGCTGGACATATTCACTCCATAACGAGCCAGTTTGTCTTGGTCAAAATGAATGGTGATTTCCTCATTTTGCAAACCATAGTGTTTCACTTTCGACACCGTAGGAATTTTTCGTAATTCTTCCTCTATGATTTTTAGATTTTTTTCAAGTTGCTTTTTGTTTTTGCTTTTCGATTCTACGGTCAAAAGCATAGCCGCCGTATCTCCAAAATCATTGTTGGCAATCAAGGCTAATACCTGCGACGGCAATTGTGGTTTTAGTTGGCTCAGTCCAAATTTTATTTTATCCCAAAAAGCATCAGGGTCGTCCACGTTATTATTGACCTCCACAAACACTATCAACATTCCTTCTTTGGAAATCGAATAGGTTTTTTCCCGATTGACTTCTTTGAAAGAAAATAAAAACTCTTCGACTTTGCCCGTCAATTGGTCTTCGACTTGCTCAGAAGTAGCCCCAGGGTAAACCCCAATCACCAAACCTTGACGAATGGTAAATTCAGGAAATTCATTACGGGGCATGACCATCAAAGAATACACACCGAAGGCAAATAAAATCGCTGTTATAATGATGGCTATTTGCTTATGCTTCATAGCCAGTTCTATGATATTCAAATTCTGCTTACTCATTTTTCTAAATGCTGCCTTGTTTTAATCAACTGTATTTATGATGTTCACAACAGAACCTTCTGTTAATTTGTGTTGTCCGCTGACCACTACTAAATCATTTTCAGACAAGCTGTTAATAATGGCTTGATTGCCAATCAAATCAAAGGTTTGGACAGCTTGGGCAGTTACGGTACTGTCTTTCACCACATAGACAAATTGTTGTCCCGAAGCATTTCTTTGTAGTGCCTTATTAGAAATTGCGATGCCTTCCACTTTCGCTGAACCAGCAAGACGGACATTACAGACCATGCCGGGTTTCAATTTCCAGCCTTGGTTATTTACCTCAATTTTGACAGGATAAGAATGCGTGATAGGGTTGGCGGTTACGCCTATTTGGTGAATTTTGCCGCTTCGAGTTTCGCCAATGGCAGCAATGTTGATTTGTGCGGATTGCCCTTTTTTGAGTTTTCCAAGTTCATTTTCTGGAACAGGGATATTGACATAAACGGTATTAATATCCAACAAATCAAATGCTGCCGCACTCGGCAACACATTTACACCCAATTCAATATTTTTATTACCAATTACGCCAGATTTAGGGGCGTACAGTTCCGCATCACCAATTCTCCTTTTAGCGATTGCCGCTGCCGTAGTAGCTTGCGACAATCCCGTTTCCACTTCCACCCACTTTATTTCAGGAAGCGTTCCGTTTTCGTGCATAGGCTTCATGCGGTCATAAGCATCTTGTGCCTGTTGTTGTTTTTGCAAAGCCAACTCATAAGTATTTTGAGCATTGTAGGCATCGAGCTTTGCCAATAGTTGCCCTTTTTTCACATACTGCCCTTCGTCCACCAATATTTCTACCACCGTTCCAGGTGTTTTGAAACTTAGAGGCGTTTTTTGTTTTGCCTCCACCAAGCCGCTGTATTGAAAAGAAGTCAGTCCGCTATATGTGCTGACTTTTTCGACTTCTACATTTTGCTTTGCCCTCTTGACAGGCGTTGAATGTTCAGTATGTGTTTGCTGCTGACAGCTCGTGACCGCCAAGAGCAAAACGATGAATAAAAAAGAATTTTTCATGTTTTATTAAATTATAGAACAATAGACCAA
>NZ_VOOR01000098.1 GCF_007993045.1 Phaeodactylibacter luteus | reverse complement strand
CGGGGGCGGGGGGTTGGTTTTGGGGTGTTTTGGTGGGCGGGGGGTGGCTGGGGGGTTGGTTTTATGGTGTTTTGGTGGGCGGGGGGTGGGCTTGGGGGTTGGTTTTATGGTGTTTTGGTGGGCGGGGCGGGGGCTTGGGGGTTGGTTTTGGGGTGTTTTGGTGGGCGGGGCGGGGGGTACCCGCATCATCTTTTACTAAGCTGATGCGAGTGTTTGTCCATCAAGTTGTCCCCAAACTCTTTCAGGCCCCGAACAGAAGGCGGCGTAAACAATTAACATCATAAGCCCCCACTTTCAGCCCAAGCTTTAGGGACTTACCAGGTTGATACTGATATTGGCATAAAAGGGGTTGGTGAGGGAGTTGAGCATAGCATACTCCTGATTGCCAAAGAAGCCCCGGAAAAATTCACCCCCTCCCGGCAAGGTGTCTGCGTTGTAGCTCCAGTTAATGCGGTACCCGGCCTGGGCTTGCAGCCATACAAAGCCAGTGAGCTGCCGTTGCCACATCGCCCGCCAGCGCATTTCGCCCCGGCGGATTTCCAGGCTTTGGTTGTTCAGCGTTTCAGAAACCCCGTTGATGCGGTAGCTCTGCCCTTCCAGCTCAAAGCCTGCAAACAGCATATTGCGCGGGCTTAAGCTGTAGCGTACGTGTGCCCGGGCTGGCAGCAGGCATTCTACCCCCCAGGGGCTGTCTTTTGCGGTCCAGTTGAGCAGGACAACCGGGATGTAGTTCATCTCTCCCACCCGATAGGTACGGGACAAGCCTACCGCCCACTGGAAATAGTCGCTTTTCCGCCATCCAAAAAGAGCCGCGGCAGAGTAACGCAGGTATTCCAGGGACTGCATATTATCCAAGGTATAGTCTCCGCTCAGATCGGCGCTCCCCTGAAAAAGGAGGAAGCGGGTTTCGTCAAGTGGCTTGAAAACAGTGGTATTCAGCCCGGCAGTGCGCAGGCCGTTCTCATTGATAGACCGGGCGACTTGGTTGTTGATCTCGTCATCGGGCTCATCAAATTGGTACTGCATATCCCATATATTGGCCCCGAGTTGGACCACCAGGCTATTGCGCGAATAGACCGGAATATTGGCGACCAGCCGCACGCCCTGCGTGGAATTGATCTGATAGGTCTCCTGAGGCACCTCTGCTCCATCTTCAAAGCTTCCGATGGCAGAAAAACTGGCATCATAGCTCCCCTGAAAGTCATAGCCCAGGGAAATCAGCTGCTGCGGGCTAATCCCGATAATTTTGGAGGAGCAATAGGTTTTCACCTCCACATCCCCGAAGTCAAAATCATCAAATTCGCCGAAATCCAGGTCGTTTTCCTGCGCCGTGCTGTCAGGCGTCTGAGCAGAGAGCCATCCGCATGACATCCATGCGGACAGCAACAACAAGATACGGTAAGACATTGCGGTAGTGCTTTTAAGGTATACCCTGGCAACCAAAGATTTGTGGATCCTAAGTTGCCAGACAATGCGTTGGAATTTCAATCAAGTGCAAAAAATATGCAGGGGACGGAGCGCCCCCTGCATATTATGACGGGTTATTTGACCCGGGTCCATACATCTGTACGGCCCAGTGCCTTAACGCCAATGTACCCCCGGATATCCAGGCTGCCATCCTTTTTCATTTTAATGGTACAGCTGTAAAGGCTACCGCTTAGCGGGTCGTAAATTGTCCCTTCGGTCCATTCATCGTCGCCAGCGTAAACGAAATCTTTGAGCATCCGATAACCCAAGAGTGGCGTATCCCGCAAAGACTCGTCCGGATTGTTCTTATCGAGCTTGGGCTTCCCTGTTTCCGGATCATTGGGCTCTTTGAGCTTAACGATGCGGCCGTAGTATTTGCCCGCAATATTCTGGACTTTCACCAACGCACGGCCATTACTGGGCGCCCATACGCCAATGAGGCGGTCCGCTTCTTTTTGATCTGCTTTTTTGTCTTGCCCGAAAGCAACCCCCACTGTGAGTATAGCGAGAGAGAAGGTGAGAAATATCGACTTCATCATGATTTTAATTGGTTTTGAGTAGTATTTGGGTGATAGAATACGCCCCTATGCCAACGGGAAGCCCCTTTATTTGGTGTGGGTTACATCAAACGTAAAATCTCCCGAAAAGGTTATCGTGGTGTCCATCATGTCAACGGGGATATTGGCGTCAATGACCCACACACATTCCTCGGAGGACAGCAATTCTGATAAATCCGCTTCATTGGAGACCTGCAGGGTAAGGCTTGACTGCCCTTTAGGCACGGGGTTCAACACCCCCACCTGAATCATGTCGCTGGAACTGGTTACCAATTGCAACACGACATCCGAAAAGGCATCAAAGTTATGCCCCTCCGGCGCTTTCAATACAGCGGAAGCAAGCGTAGCGCTCGTTAGCTTCCCCTCTGCCTTCATGGCAGGCGTAAAAGAGGCCTGTGCGGTATTAGGCCCCTGAAAAAGCGGCCCTTCCATGACAAAAGACTGGCCGTTCACCGGGTACTCCGAGGCCGTTTCCTGTCCACAGGAAGAAAGGAGCAGCATGCCAACGACGCCTAATAAATAGGCTGTTCGGAAGAAGATAGAAAGTTTCATACTCTATTTTAGTTCACTCGTATGCCCGAGTAATGTTTAGCAATAATACCACGGATAAAAGTATTACTTTTCCTAATTATTTCACAACCGGGAGGTGCATATCTCTAGGGCAGCCGCAAAGTAGCCCAAACCTGAAAAGTAAAATGCCTGCTTTTTGCCCCAAAGCCTCCGGGCGCAAAACAGATTGTCGTTTTTTGGGGCCTGCCCCTGCCGTGAAGGCAGGTGCCGCTATGCTACGGGGCTCGCTATCCGCTCGGCCTTATCAGGCCTGCCGCCCCTTCGCAGCGCTAGGCCGATGCCAGGCTAGTGCCTTAAGCCATAAATCTCTGATACTTAAGTTGAAGTTATTTTCCGGCTAATCAAGGCGAAGGTTCGCGACTTTAGCCTGAGCTAAAGGAGCGGTTCTTTAACGAAGAGTAGGCGGAAAAGAACGAAACTTGGGGTGGCAAGGATTTATGGCTTGAGGCACTAGAGCCGGAAAAGCTTAAACGGCTGCGACATTTTAGGTTACGCCCTGTAAATCTGTATGTATACCGATGATAAAGTAGTTTGTCACGGCAAACCAACTTGATGTCGGCATAACAGCTGGAAAGTGGCCTGCTGTATCTGGTCCACATAGCACGCCCGCATCATCAGGAAGGCGAAGATGGTCCAAAAGTGCCCCTGCCCATGTGAATACTTGCGCAGCCCCATTGGGCGCAGTCCACTCGTAATACGTCAGGTCCATCTTCAGCCCTGGGCTGCTGCTGTTGAGCTCCAGCTCATTGGCGCAGCCAAAGCAGTGTGTGCCCCCCCTCTTATTCTATAGTGTGCCACTTGACCTGCCCTTGATCGTCAGATTTGTCAAAATGCCAGTACAGGTGTTTGTGGCTGTCGGGTTTCACGCCAATGATGAACGCCCAGCTGGGCACACTGCACAATGCCTTCACTACTGGCGCACTTCTGACCGCCGCCCCTTGCGTATCTGCTCCCAAAGGCTGTATCTTGCCTCCATGAAGTACCCCATCGGCATACAGAGTTTCAGGGAAATCCGTGAGGGCGGATATGTATACGTGGATAAGACCAGGCAAATCCACGACCTGGTTTCAGAGGGGAAGTACTTCTTTTTGTCCCGGCCGCGCCGCTTCGGCAAGTCGCTCCTGTTGTCTACATTGTATGAGTTGTATACCGGTCAGGAAACACTGTTCCGGGATTTATGGATACATGCGCACTGGGATTGGCAGGCAGCGCCCCGGCCAGTCATCTGGCTGAAGTTTGCCCAAATAGATTACAAAACGAAAGGGTTGGAGGCAGCGCTGTTGGCCGAGGTGCATCGTATCGCCAAGGAGCTGGGGGCCAGCCTTTCTGAAGATACCCTGAAAAGCAGTTTTTCGGAGTTGCTGTACGAGGTGGGGCGCTCGCAGAAAGTGGTACTGCTCATAGACGAGTACGACAAACCGATCATTGATTTTCTGGACGACACGCCGCAAGCAGAAGCGAACCGGGATGTCCTGAAGAATTTTTACTCGGTGCTCAAAGATGCTGACCCTTACATCGAGTTTCTGTTCCTGACCGGGGTGTCCGCCTTCAGCAAAGTGAGTATTTTTTCGGACCTGAACAACCTGTCCAACATCACCCTTTCCCCTCAGGGCTATACCTTGCTGGGCATCACACAGGAAGAGCTGGACACGGTTTTTGAAACTCCAATGCAGGCCCACGACCGCAGCAAAGTGCGCGAGTGGTACAACGGCTACAGCTGGGGCGGGGAGGAGCGCCTGTACAACCCGTTTTCCATCCTGCGTTTTTTACAGAGCGGGCAGTACCAGAACTACTGGTTTGAGACGGGCACGCCGACGTTTCTAGTCAAAGAAATGCGCGACAAGCAGTTCTACGAGGCCTCAGGGATAGAAGCAGCAGTAAGCGACCTCAGCAACTTCGATTACCGTCACCTCAACCCTGTCAGTGTACTGTTTCAGACTGGGTACCTGACCATCCGCCACTACGAGCCAGAGGACTACCTGTACACATTGGATTACCCCAATAAAGAGGTCCGTTTTTCTCTGGAGCAGGTGCTGTTGGCTACTTATCTGGGGCATCCATCGGAGAGCCCGCTGCCCCGGATTGTCCATTTGAGGCGTGCTTTGCAGCAGAAAGACTTACCATCAGCCATTGACATCCTCAATGCGGCTTTCGCCGAAATCCCCTACGAGCACTGGCAAAAAGAGAACGAGCACTTTTACCATGCCCTCATTCATTTGATTTTCCGGTTGCTGGGCGTGTATGTCCGCTCCGAAGTCCACACGGCCCGCGGCCGCTGCGATGCCCTTGTGGAAACTGCCGACTACCTCTACGCCTTCGAGTTCAAGCTCGACCGGCCGGTGTCGGAAGCCCTGCGGCAAATCCGGGAGAAAGGCTACCTGTCGGCCTATGCGGACAGCACGAAGGAGAAGATTGGCGTGGGCGTCAGCTTTTCCACGGAGCAGAAGGGGATTGTGGATTGGGCGGTGGAGGGCGTTTAGCTATGTGTGCTTTCGGAAAATGTTAATTTTCTCGGTCAACATTGCAGGCTTGAAAAGATTGGCTTATATTTGGTTAAATAGTATATTTTCATTTTATGATCCTTAAATATCGCGCTCTATGAAATACCCCCCCCGGTTCCCATTGCTGTTTCAAAACTTAATTTGGGTTTTACCGCACCTTCTGATAGTATTACCAGCCAGCTCTTGATTCTTTTAACCTTGCGCCAAATGGCAAGCTGTAGGCTGCCTTAATCTGTATACCTCTATGAAATCATTCCCATTTTACAAGCAACTTGATGCTATGGACTGCGGTCCAAGCTGTCTGCGCATGATCGCAAAACATTATGGCAAGTCTTATACCCTTCAATATCTTAGAGATATCTCTTATATCGATCGTGAAGGGGTAAGCCTTAAAGGTATTAGTGAAGCTGCCGAAAGAATTGGTTTTCAACCTATGGCAGTCAAGATTCCCTTTTCTGCGCAGGGAGAAGCCCCCTCACTTTTAGTGGCTCCACTTCCGGTAATTGCTCATTGGAAGCAAAACCACTTTTTAGTAGTTTACAAAGCCAATAAAAAACATGTATGGGTCGCAGATCCAGGAGCCGGTAAATTCAGGCTCCCAGCGCAAGAATTTAAGGCAGGTTGGATATCTGATGGGCAGAAGGGGGTATGCTTGTTGCTATCGCCGGGAGGGCACATTTATCAGGAAGAAGAGGACCAGAGTAAGCCTTTAGGATTCGCTTATCTCCTGCAATATTTAAAACCCCATCGCAGGCTGCTCTCTCAACTTGTGGTCGGACTGTTGTTGGGCTCGCTGTTTTCTTTAGTATTTCCCTTTCTGACGCAGTCAGTCGTAGATATCGGTATACAAAACCAGAATATAGGGTTTATATATTTGATACTCATCGGGCACTTGGTCTTATTTATAAGCCAAACTGCGGTAAGGTTCATACAAAACTGGATACTGCTCCACATTGGCACTCGTATCAATATCAGCCTCATCAACGATTTTCTTTCTCGTCTTATGAGGCTCCCCATCGGTTTTTTTGATACCAAAATGACGGGCGACTTGCTGCAGCGCATAGGTGACCATCGGCGGATCGAGGTTTTTCTGACCCAATCGGCTTTATCTGTTATTTTCTCCGTTTTTAATCTAGTCATTTTCAGTTTTGTACTGCTTTATTAC
>NZ_VOOR01000097.1 GCF_007993045.1 Phaeodactylibacter luteus | reverse complement strand
CACCTTGATCACGCTGGTCGCTGGCCCGATGAACGGCATGCTGATGCTGAACATGGACGGAACGTTTACTTATACGCCCGATATGGACTTTAATGGGATGGACACTTTCCAATACTCCTACTGTGATGACGGAGTGCCCAACCTTTGTGATACGGCAACTGCAAATATCAACCTGGCCCCGGTAAACGATCCACCGCGCATTACCCAAAACGGTAACGATGTGGATACTATTTTTGTGACCGTGCCTGAGGACATGATAGATACGACTTGTGTGACGGTTATCGATGTGGATGGCGATATGGTTGCCTGTAGCCTAATTAGCCTTCCGATGAACGGCACAGCGGCACTGCTCAACGATACTTGTATTGTTTATCAGCCAGATATGAATTATTTCGGGCCAGATCAGACGATTAAGATAGCAGACGACGGCAACGGGGGGACGGATACAGTAGTCGTTATTTATGATGTGACCCCAGTGAACGACCCGCCGGTGGCTATGGATGACACCTACAACGTGGTACAGGGCAACACCCTCATGGCTACCGTAATAGCCAACGATGTAGACGTAGACGGCCCCGATACGCTTGTGACTTTGGTTGCTGGCCCATTCAACGGCATGCTGATGCTCAACCTTGATGGAAGCTTTTCTTATACCCCCAATGGCGGGTTTACAGGCACGGATACGTTCCAGTATGCATACTGTGACGGAGGCACTCCTGAGCTGTGCGATACCGCTATGGTGGCCATTAATGTAGCGGACAACGTCCTTAATATACGTCCTGTGGTGCTGCTTCAGGGCGCACTGTTGGGCAATGGCGGTGGGCTGTTGATGCGTGACGACCTTCGTTCTGGCGGCTATATCCCGACCGTAGAGCCTTATTCTGGGCTAGCCAGCTTCGAGCACCGTAATGGTGGGGGAGGGGAGACGATCACCATGCCTGCTACTGTCCTTGCTGACAGCGGAGCCAATTCTATTGTGGACTGGGTATTCGTGGAGCTTAGATCTGCAGCGGATTCTGCTCAAGTGGTGGCTACGCGCTCTGCACTAGTACAGCGTGACGGCGATGTGGTGGACGTAGACGGCACTTCTGCTGTCATGTTCCCCGGTGTTATTGATGGTGACTATTTTGTGTCCATACGTCATAGGAACCACTTGGGCGCTATGACTGCTGGAGCGGTGAGCCTGAGCAGTGTAGCTATGGTCATTGACTTCACAGATATCAATACTGATTTTTACAACCGCATAGCCCAGTTTGATGGGTTCGAACAAGCTACTGTTGAAGGCGCTTATGCGCTTTATCTGGGCAATACGAACTTCAATGACCGGGTCAATTATGCAGGGCAGGCGAATGATACAGATGCTATTTTCCAGGCTATCGTAAATGATGCTGGCAATCCTGGCATGCTGCAGTCTTTCGTCATCGACCGCTACATCAGCACAGATGTGAATCTGGACGGACTGACCAAGTACACTGGCTTGGCCAACGATGTAGACCCCGTTTTTAATGTGGCAGTAACTTCGGCCCTGAATGGCTCTGGGATTGTGACGTTCAACCTGGTTGAGCAGTTGCCAGATTCCGGAGGGTTGTAAGCTATATAGTTGGGCAGGAATAGGATATGCTTTCCTGCCCAACTTCTCAATACCCAATAGGCACTTGTTTTTTTCTAAATAGCTTCTACAAACAAAACTAATTATGCACAGCACGATGATTAAACGTCTACTAGCAAGCAGCTTGATTTTTTTGGGCGTCCTTGCGATGGTTGACGCGCAGAGCATTGAGTTCGGGATTCTTTTAGACCCGGACGACCCTCAAACAGCCTCCTTTGTAGGCTATCCTGATTATTCCGGTTCTTCTGTGATATCGAGTAGTAACTTTGGTATCCGTCTTCCTGCAGGCACGGCCACAGACCCTGTTATCGGTGCAGGGATCACCATCCTGCCTATAGGCACCAACTCCATTACCGGGGTATGGCGGGCGCAGCGGATTGACTCTGGCAACTACCCCGGGAACGCAGCTGACCTGCAAGGCAATGACATCCTGACCGTACAGTACGTAACGGGTTCGGGGGGCAACTTCAACAGTAACCCAGGAGACACAATTGTTTTCTTCACTTTCCGCCTGCCTGGCGATTGTATGGGCGGAGACTTGGCCCTGCTGGACAACGGTGGCGCTATTGTTGCTGCTGCAGCAATGGCCGGCCTTGAAATCAGCAACTCCATGAGTGCCCGCATCAACAATATGGGGATTACTCAGGAGCGCTACGTAGGCAACAACGCAGCTACAGCCTCTTATCTTTGCCCATTAGACGATGCCCCTGAGGCAATGGATGATCCGGTAATGGTAGATGAGGATGCAGGCCCGATTAATATCGCTGTCTTGGCCAATGATGATTTTGGCCGTAACGGGCCGGGCATTGGCCCCATCACCATCACGGTGGGCACTGATAATGGCGGTACGGCAACGGTCAATAACAATGGCACCCCAAATGATCCTACCGATGATACCATCGATTACAACCCAGCGCCTAACTTCTTTGGCACGGAGACCTTCACGTATCAGATTTGTGACCGCGATGGAGATTGCGACGATGCTGTAGTGACCGTAACGGTAAATGCCGTCAACGACGCCCCTGTAGCAGCGAACGATATGTACACTACAGATGAGGACATGCAGCTGATGGGCAATGTGACGGACAACGATACGGACGTAGACGGCCCGATGGTGAACATCACCCTGGTGACAGATGTGGCGAACGGCATGCTGATGCTGAACCCAGACGGGACGTTCACTTACACACCAGATATGGATTACAACGGCCCAGACAGCTTTGAGTATTCCTACTGTGATGGTGGCACGCCCGACCTGTGCGATACGGCCAGCGTAATGATCACAGTGGCCCCGGTCAACGACCCTCCTGTCATCACGAAGGACAATATGACGCCCGATACGATTTTCGTGACCGTCCCAGAAGATATGGTAGACACGACCTGTGTCACGGTTACGGATGTAGACGGCGACATGGTGACCTGCACCTTCACTTCGCCTGCTAACGGCACAAGCGTGCAGCTGAACGACACTTGCGTCATCTATACCCCTGGTTTGAACTACTTTGGCCCCGACCAGATCATCAAGTTTGCTGATGACGGCAACGGCGGGCGCGACACGGTGATCATTATTTACGACGTGACGCCGGTGAATGACGCCCCTGTAGCAGCGAACGATATGTACACTACAGATGAGGACATGCAGCTGATGGGCAACGTGACAGACAACGATACGGACGTAGACGGCCCGATGGTGAACATCACCTTGGTGACAGATGTGGCGAACGGCATGCTGATGCTGAACCCAGACGGGACGTTCACTTACACACCAGATATGGATTACAACGGCCCAGACAGCTTTGAGTATTCCTACTGTGATGGTGGCACGCCCGACCTGTGCGATACGGCCAGCGTAATGATCACAGTGGCCCCGGTCAACGACCCTCCTGTCATCACGAAGGACAATATGACGCCCGATACGATTTTCGTGACCGTCCCAGAAGATATGGTAGACACGACCTGTGTCACGGTTACGGATGTAGACGGCGACATGGTGACCTGCACCTTCACTTCGCCTGCTAACGGCACAAGCGTGCAGCTGAACGACACTTGCGTCATCTATACCCCTGGTTTGAACTACTTTGGCCCCGACCAGATCATCAAGTTTGCCGATGACGGCAACGGCGGACGCGACACGGTGATCATTATTTACAATGTGACGCCGGTGAACGACAAGCCTGTTGCAATGGATGACAGCTATACTTTTAATGAGGATGAAACATCAATGGGCGATGTATCCTTAAACGATACAGACATCGAGACGGCAGATGCCGACTTGCAGTTTACATTGCTGGAAGACGTAGAGAACGGGATGCTCACATTCAACATGGACGGCACCTTCTCGTATACCCCTGATGCCGGCTTCAACGGAGCAGACTCTCTGACTTATCAGGTATGTGACAACGATATGATGATGCCGCTTTGCGATACTGCTGTGGCCCGTATCAATGTGCAGACTATCTTCATCCGCATTCAGCCGCGTGTATACCTACAGGGGGCATTGGTTGATTTGAATGGCACCTTCCCTGATATGCCGCTTATGCGCGATGATCTCCGTCAAAACGCTTTGATCCCAATGACTGAGCCTTACAGTGGCCTTGCGAGCTTCGCCCATGTTGGCGAAGGCGGGGGCGAAATGGTAACAAGCCCGTCTGTATTTGACGACTTCGGCCCTAACTCCATTGTAGACTGGGTGTTTATTGAGCTGCGTAATTCAAGCACGCCAAGTGTAGTTGAAGCTACGCGTGCTGCACTAGTTCAGCGCGATGGCGATGTAGTAGACCTTGATGGGGTATCTCCCGTCATCTTTGATGAGACCCTTGCCGGTACTTTCTTTGTGACCATCTGCCACCGCAATCACCTTGGCGTAATGACAGAGTCGCCGCTTTCGCTGACGCCAGCGCCTCAAGTGATTGACTTTACAGACCCCGCTCAAGCCGTTTTTACACGTAATGCACCAATTGACGGGTTTGAGCGGTTCACGAACAGTGATGCCAGTACACCATATAGTGCGTTATGGGGCGGGAATGTCAATTTTAATGGCATTACCAATTATGCCGGACAGGCAAACGACTCCGACGGTATTTTCCAGGCGATCATCAATGACTCCGGCAACCCTGGGCAATTGCAGTCTTTCATCTTGAACGGCTATACGCCTACTGATGTGAATATGAATGGGCAGACTAAGTACACAGGCTTAAACAATGATGTTGACTTCATCTTCAACATCACCGTTCCTAACCCTGTAAACTCCTCAGGGATTGTGACTTTTGGATTGCCTGAGCAGCTGCCGCAATAAATAAACGTAGGAATTTTTCCTATATTAGAAGTAGCGCCCTATCTTTAGGGCGCTACTATTCATATTCTCATATTGAAATTTTCACTAAATCATTAACCCATGAAGAAGACGGTCTTACTCGTTTTCTTTCTTTCGCTTTGGGTGACGTTGAGTTTAAGTGGTCAAATGACAGGTTTTACCTATAGCCTGCAACAAGACCCTGTGGACATGACTACGTTCACAGCCACTGTAATACCCAACTACAGCTCAGCAACCCCACTGACTATTTCCAGCTCAGTGTACACGATACTGCTGCCGGCTGGCACAGTGACAGACCCCTTTATACCGCAGCCTACGGGAATTACCGTTAGCAATGGCTCTTTCACTAACATTAATGGTTTCCATCTGGTACAGCTTGTCAATGGAACTGTTATTACCAGTGCTGGAGGCAACCCTGCTAACCTGTTGGGCTTCGATATTTATCAAGTCACTACAAACGGCGCCCTTCTGGTGTTGCCTCCGTTTACAGCGGGTGACATTATCCCACTGTTCTCTTTCCGATTGGACCCAGACTGTTTGCCAGGCTCTGTAGAGATTCTGACCAACGACAACCCGGTACAGCAGGAGATTGACAATACGCTGTTGGCAAATATTAACAACACCTTCAATTCGGCAGCGGGAGAGGTTTACTTGGGCAATGACCCAGCCAACTCTGCTTACAACTGCCCTATCTTGAACGACCTGCCGATGGCGGTCAATGATTTGTTCGAGGTGGCGCCAGATGTGACTTCCCCTCTGAATATCTTGGCTAACGACGACTACGGCAATGACGGCCCTGCCACCAATGGCACGGCTTTGTCTATTGTTGGTATGCCAGGCAACGGTACTGTTGTGATCAATGACAATGGTTCTGCCAACCCGCTCGATGATTTCATTCAGTACACACCCAATGCAGGCTACCTTGGCGCAGATGCCTTCACTTATCAGATTTGTGATGTGGATGGCGATTGCGATCAAGCTTCTGTCGCACTGACAGTAGCTATGCCAGACCCTTGTAGCCCACCTGTCCTCAATCCGGTTATGTACGGCTGTGACGGTGCGGTTACTATCTCTTGGCTGCCTGTGCTCGATGCGATGACTTATACCGTTGACATAGAAGATGCTATGGGCAATCCTGTGGTGGATTTCGTCAACATGACTTCTACTTCTGTAACCATTACTCCAGGTACGCTGACTCCCGGCGAAGACTATACTTTCGCAGTGACGGCAAACTGTGCGGTTTCCAATGTTGCTTCTTCTCAAGGGGCTATCGATGGGGAGCAAATCCAAAACCGTCTGCCAGAGATTGTGGTCACGAACATTCAAAACCCACTTTGCGCTGATAATGACGCATCAGGACAGTTCACTGTAACGGTGAATGATGACTGTGGTGCGACTTACGATATTACTGTCGACGGCACAACCATTACTGCAGATGCAGGTGACCCCGTAGACTTTACAGGACTGACTGCAGCTGCTAAGCCTGCGGGTACGACTTATGCTGTGACCATAGAGCTGGTTGCTGAAAACGGTTGTACGTTCGATCCTATGTGTGTAGGTACCGTTACCACTATGGTTACCTTGATTCCAGAAGATGCTACTGCACCTTTCATTTCGGTTACCGGCGACGGTGGACAGACCATCAACCCTG
>NZ_VOOR01000096.1 GCF_007993045.1 Phaeodactylibacter luteus | reverse complement strand
TGCAATACACTAACTGCAAAGAAAATGATTATTGGGGAATAATTAAAACATCTGCTGTACAGCTGTGATATGCAATGGTTTTTCTATTGTACAGGAGCGCCAGCCTTGCCCGAGAGCACCTGTTGGACCCCTTTTTCCAGTTGGGGGAAGGGCAGGTAGCCATTAGCGAGCAGGAAGTAATCATTTCCCCGCTTCATAATGCAAGTCGGGAAGCCCCGCACCCCAATTTGGGCAGCTAGGCGGAATTCGTCCTGTGCAGCCTTCCGGTACTGCAGTTGGTTCATGGCTTCGAGGAAATCTTCCCCATCGAGCCCGGCCTCCACGGCGTAAGGTACATAATCTGTGTTGATTGCAGGGCGTATGCCATCAGAATAGACGGCCCGCTGAAGCAATGCCGCAAAAGGTATCTGCTGCTGAGGCGCTTTGCGCTTGAGCACCGCCATGGCAACTGCGGGCGGAACGGAGGTGAAGACCGCCTTCCCTTCCTCCAAAATGCCTTCCAGGAAGGCCGGGCCAAATTGGGCGCCAGTGCGTTCTTCTACGGTGCGGTAAGCCTGTTTGATGTAAGGCGCTACTTCCCCGACCGGGCCTACCCGTTCGTTGGTGATCATACCGCCAGATACCACTTCGAACTCGATATGCGCCTTGTATTTTTCGTAAAGGGAAAGGACAACAGGGCTGAACCCATAGCACCAGCCGCAGAGGGCATCGTAAAAATAGAAGAAGGCTGGTTTTTGCAGCCCAAACTGATCCAAAGACCGGGTCATGCTCTGTTTTTTGTTTAACCATCAAAGGCTTTAGGCCACGAATTGTTTGCCCGCGCAAAGTTTTTCTGCCCGGAATTGCTAATTTTGATTTTGCTCTGAACGCCAATCACGACTATGAATTTTTCTTCCAAATATCTCGAAGAAGCGGTACACGCTTTCGCTACCCTGCCCGGGATCGGCCGCAAAACAGCCTTGCGCCTAGCCTTGCACCTGGCACAGCAGCCTGCCGAACAATCCCGGAGCTTTGCAGACGCGGTCATCCGTATGCGCGAGCACATACAGCCTTGCAAGCAGTGCTTCAATCTGTCCGATGGCCCGTTGTGCAATATCTGCAGCGATAAGCGCAGGGAGGAAAGCGTCATTTGCGTGGTGGAGGGCATCCGCGATGTCATGGCTATAGAAGATACTGGGCAGTACCGGGGGCTCTACCATGTGCTAGGAGGCGTCATTTCTCCCATTGAGGGCGTCGGCCCATCAGATCTGACCATAGACGACCTGGTCGGCAGGGTGGAAAAAGGAGGGGTGAAAGAAATCATCATGGCCATCAGCCCCACGATTGAGGGCGACACGACCATCTTTTACCTCACCCGTAAGCTAGAGGGCAAAGAGGTGCAAATTTCTACCATCGCCCGGGGGGTCTCTTTCGGCGGAGAGCTGGAGTATGCCGATGAGCTGACCCTAGGCCGCTCTATAGCAGCTAGAGTGCCTTATCAGAAGAATGGTTAGAGATTGCCATTTGGACATTGCGAACCCTGCACAATGAAGTTATCGGTCATTATCGTCAACTACAACGTCAAGTACTTCCTGGAGCAGGCGCTGCTTTCTGTGCGCCGTGCATCCCAAGGGCTGGATGTAGAGACTTGGGTGGTGGACAACAACTCAGTGGACGAATCTGTCCATATGGTGCAGGAAAAGTTCCCGGAAGTGCACCTGATCACCAACAAGCACAACCCCGGGTTTTCTATAGCCAATAATCAGGCCATCCGGCAGTCTTCAGGAGAGTATGTGCTGTTGCTCAACCCTGATACCGTAGTAGAGGAGGATACCTTCTCCAAGTGCATCGCTTTTATGGACGCCCACCCTGCAGCCGGTGCGCTGGGCGTCCGGATGATCGATGGCTCTGGCGCTTTCCTTCCAGAATCCAAAAGGGGCTTCCCTTCGCCTTGGGCTGCTTTTTGCAAATCGGTAGGGCTGTCCCGGCTGTTTTCCCGCTCCCCCCTTTTCAACCACTACCACCTGGGCTACCTGGACGAATGGGAGGTGCATGAGATCGAGGTCCTGGCCGGGGCTTTTATGTTTATGCGGCGGGCGGCATTGGACAAAGTAGGGCTGCTGGACGAAACCTTTTTTATGTATGGAGAGGATATAGACCTTTCCTACCGCATTACACAGGGGGGCTACAAAAATTATTACTACCCGGGCACGAGCATTATCCACTACAAAGGGGAAAGTACCAAAAAGGGCAGCCTCAATTATGTAAAAGCCTTTTACCAGGCGATGATCATCTTTGCGCGCAAGCACTTCGATGGGCAGCAGGCCTCGCTCTTCGTTTTCATGCTGCAGGTGGCCATCTACCTGCGGGCGGGCCTCACCTTGGCCAGCAATTTTGCCCGGCGGGCTGCCTGGCCTCTGCTCGATGCCGGCCTGGTGCTGGGCGGGCTGCTGTTTCTCCGTACCTTCTGGGGGCGCTATCATTTTGGTGACCCCAACTATTATGCAGATGGCATCCTATATTTCAACTTCCCTTTGTACACTGCTATTTGGCTTGCCGGTATTTATTTCAATGGCGGCTACGACGAGCCTTTCTCCTTGCGGCGGCTGATGCGCGGCCTGCTGATGGGCACGGTGGTTCTGCTAGCAGTCTATGGGCTGCTCGACCTAGAGTACCGGACAAGCCGGGCGCTGGTCCTTCTGGGCGCAGCCTGGTCGGCTGGCGCTTTGGCAGCTTCCCGCCTGGCCATACATTTTGCCCGGCACAAAAACTTCAGGCTGGGCGCTGAGGATGACCGGCGCATCGTAGTCGTGGGCTCCTTGGGAGAAAGCGAGCGTGTTCAACAGCTGCTGCACAAGGCCGAAGTGCACCGGCAGGTCATCGGCACTGTTGCGCCTGCTCAGGAGGCCGACCGGAAGGCCTACCTCAGCGGCTTGGGGCAGTTGGGCGAAGTGGTACAGATTTATGGGGTAGGGGAGGTGATCTTTTGCTCCCGCGATGTGAGCGCACAGGAGATCATGAGCTGGATGTCCCGCCTCGGGCCCCGTATTGACTACAAGATTGTGCCACAGGAAAGCCTCAGCATAATCGGGAGCAGCTCAAAGAACAGCAGTGGCAGGTTGTATACGGTAGACATTCAGTATGCTATCGATCAGCCAATGAGCCGCCGCAATAAACGCATGTTGGACATTTTGTTGTGCATCATCATTGGCGTACTGTCGCCTGTGCTGGCCTTGGGCGCCCGGCCTCCCAAAGGGGTATTCCTCAACCTTTGGCGGGTGTTTTCTGGCAGGGCTTCCTGGGTAGGCTACGCTCCTACAAATTCGCTAGATATCAGCCTGCCGGCCCTCCGGCCCGGGGTGGTGACCCCCGCAGATGCAGCGGGCCTGCAAAACCTGGACGAGCCCACCCGCCACCGGCTGAATTTTTTCTATGCCAAGGACTACCAAACAGGCAAAGACTTGGATATCCTCATCAACAGCTGGCGTTTGCTGGGGCGTGGCTAACCTTTTGGCGCCCTATTTGTTAGGTTTTCTTTTTTTAGATTGGAAAATATAGAGATATGTTGATTGCTTTAAGCAGAAAGCTAGCCTTGGCGCTCTTTGCATTACTGGCAGGGAGCATTGTGCTGCCGGCCCAGCCCGATACGCTTCAAGGGCTGATCGTCCACCCGGTTTTTCACGGTACCTTGGTACTTGAAACCAGCTCAGGGACGATCTTTGTCGACCCTTATGGGGGAGCGGAGCGCTTTGAGGCTTTTGGCCAGCCAAGCCTTGTCCTCATCACCCACCCACATGGCGACCACCTGAATGCAGAGACCCTTCGCGGGCTCGACCTTACTGCCTCCACGCTGATAGCCCCAAGCGCTGTATTGGAGAAGCTGCCGGAAGACATCGCTTTCGCTAAAGTGGTAGCATTGTCCAATGGAGAGGAGGCGGCTATCGGAGGGGTAGGGGTCCGTGCTGTGCCGATGTACAACCTCCCGGAGGAGGGCGCCCGGCACCCTAAAGGCTGGGGCAACGGCTACATATTAGAAAGCGGCGGCCAGCGGGTGTATATTTCTGGGGATACCGAGGACATCCCTGAGATGCGGCAGCTTGAGGATATTGATATCGCCTTCGTTTGTATGAACCTGCCGTACACCATGGATGTCCATCAAGCTGCTGATGGGGTATCCGCTTTCCGCCCGGCAGTAGTATACCCTTATCATTACCGGCAAGGGGATGGGAGCTTCAGCGACGTGGAGCTTTTTAGGCAGATGGTAGGGGAGAAAGCCCCTCAGGTGGAAGTCCGGCTGCGGGACTGGTACCCCAATATGGATTGAGCTGTGCCAGGGGGCAGCAAATTGTGCTGCCCCCTGGCACGGCAAGCTTTTATTCGGTATTAAGGTATATAGGTATCTATATATTTTTGTATTTGCTGCAAATGGCTTACCTTAGGCCCTGCCGGGCAGCCCAAGTTGCTCAACGCATGCGCAGGCACCGGTGTTGAACGACTGATTTGTGAGTGCCGGCTAGCCCCGGTTCCTTAAAATGTACGGGCCATGAGAAAAAAGCTCCAAAAATTTACAGAGTTTGCTGACAGCCTTTTGCCACATGAAACCTCTTACCTGCTGGGTGCTCAGCAATTTGAAGACGAGATAAAGCTGGGCATATTGGAGCAGCTGGATTACAACTGTAGGCATATCCGGCAGTTCACCCCTTATGACAAGAGCATAGACAAGCGCAAGTATTCCAACCTGAAGAATTGGATCAATGACCGGCTGGAATCCATAGATGTGGATGTCCGCTTCGATTGGATGACCCACATGGAGCGGCAGATCATGACGGATGCCATTGAGCCGCAAGAGGAGAAGCAGTTGGTCAAAGCGATACGAGACTACGATAAGCTCGATTTTTACTTCACGAAGTTTTATGAGCTGGTGCAGCTCTACCGGCAATACCTCCTCATCCGGATGCGGTATGCTTACCACCGGGTAGCAGATGACTTTTTGCGCACCTACCGAGAGCGGTACGATACCTGCAAGGAGGTGTTCGAGCGCATGCACACGGCCACCCTCGATATTGTGGGGCAATATTCTGACCGTTCGGCACAGTCTATGCAATGGGAAGAATGGCTCACGGAGGTATTCTATGATGAGCACCTTGACGGGCTGAACCGCTACCTGGCTTTGGTACGGCTTACCTTTATCTATTTCAATTACCGGCAGTTTGAAAAGCTTCGAGAGAAGTACGATTATATCGACAAGGTGTTTGAGGAAGGGCAGTACTACTCCCGCCGCCTGCTCCTCAATTACTACGGCAACCGGGTGCTGCTGCACACCAAGTTTCAGGATTACGATAAGGCAGAATATTACGGCTACCTATCAATCCGGGACAAGAACAGCGACTACATCCACTATGTCAACAACCTCAGCGCAGTTTTGCTGAGGCAGAAAAAGTACAGCGAGGCGCTTTCGCTAATGCGCACAGCCTATCCGGAAATGAAGCATACCCCCAGCTTCCACAACCGCATCGGGTTTGTTGCTTTCTACCTTAAGTGCCTCAACTACAACCACCAATACCGCAATGCCGAGAATTATGCAGAATCCTTTCTGCAGGCTTATAAAAAAGAGATATTTGAGTACCGTTGGCACATTTTCTTCTCCTCATACCTAGAGGCTTTGCTGCGGCAGGAACGCTATGCCAAATTGCTGAAGGTGGTCCGCAAATATCAGTTGCTAGACCGGGAGCGGCAGTATCAGCGCAACGCCAACTATCTGCCCACTATTTTGTGGTACAACGCAGTAGCTCAGTACAAGGAAATGCTAATGGAAAAAGAGGAGCTGTCTGCCCTCATTCGCCAATCGATAGACAATCTGGACCGAATAGAAGACAAGCAGTACCAATTGGGCGATCTGCTGGAGCAGATACGCCCGTTCATTCCTGGCATTGTCAATAGGGTTCAGGGCAAAATACCGTTGACGTTAGGGTAGGGATGGCTCTCGCCGGGCTTCCCCAGGGGTGTCTGACAAGGTGTTTTCGTAATGCCGCACAAGGCGGGCCTGGTATTCGGCCATTTTGTTCAACACCCTCAGCTCTTCATCAAGGTGCTGCAATTTTTGCTCCGGCTGCCGGGAGAAAGGTAGCCGTTTGCGGTTTTTGTTGATGTCAAGTATCTTTTGAATGGTGTGGCTCAGTGCGATACGGGCTTTGATCAGCCGCCTTTGGATGGACCTTTTTCTCATACCTGAATCGGATTTTAGTTGATGTGGAAGCCTGTGCGCCGGAGCGGACAAGGGGGGGACATCGGTTTGAAATAGGCGTTGTCGATCGTATGAAAACAGTAGCGGGTCACCAAAAGCACAATTCTAAGGAAAGGGCGTTCATTGGCAAAGATGTTTTGGATTGCGTGTTGTTTTCCAAACTTTATTTGAAAAATCAGTTACCAAATTTACAAAATGTAAACAACATTTCCTAGGGTTTGGATCGCTGCAGGCCCTACTTAAAGGGCGCAACATCTCCAAAGCCTTGCCAACTCTTGGTTTTAAGTCTGTTATTTTTTCAATAATTTATGGTAAACAAGTGCGCCCGCCCCAGCCAAAGCCAGGAACGGGCGCAGTATGCTAAAAGCACAAGTATCAGGGGTTGGCCGCTTATTGGGTTTTCACCCTTTGGGCTTTGGGCGCAAACCGAAATGCCGCAGTCGTTTATGCTTTCC
>NZ_VOOR01000095.1 GCF_007993045.1 Phaeodactylibacter luteus | reverse complement strand
CAAAACCTTGTCCGTAGGCACTAGAATCAGGCATGTCAGAGGGACCGGCAGTGATGTATCCTATAATTTTTTAGTGGGCATCAGGATTTAGTATTAGTGCGGATGTCATAGTTTAATCAACGGTTCAACGCACTTGAGGCTTACCCCAATAGTGGCTGCTTTATAGCCTGCTCCGGCTTAATGAAGACATCAGGCTGCTTTTGGGGTAAGTTCAGTAGCCGCTTTATTTCTGCGCTAAATCTAAATGCACAAAACGAGATTAGTCATCACAGTCAAAATGCTATTTCAGACTTATTGAATATGGGTGTTCTAAAAACTTATCAGAAGTGTATGAGCATCAACTAGGCGTGAATTATTCAAAATAGTGCTAAATGTGTTCTACAATTAAATTATTGTTTCTGGTAACAGGGATGTACAACCTAATGTTGGCAACAAATCTACCATGTGGATTGCAGGAAGAAATATTGCGGTTCCACATAGTAAATGCCGAAACGGGTGATCCTGTAGAAAGTGTACATCTTTTTTATAAAAGTTCTGCAAGAGGAAGTTTCACTAACCAAGACGGAGTAGCAGAAATAGAAAAAATAGAAGACACACTCTATTTTAGCCACATTAATTATAGGTTAGAAGCTATCTCAAGCCCACATCTTATTGAGGAATCAGACACCGTTTTCCTCATACCGATAGAACATAGTCTGGAAGAAATTATAGTCCGTGCCTATGATGGCTTCGATATCAAAGCGTATTTTAAGAATAATAGACAATCCATATCAGATAGGTACGAAGTGAAGTCAAGGCTTAGACGTTGTTCCTATAAGGAGAAAGTTTATGTAGAAGGCGCGCTTGTCCGGTTATACCAAACGCAAATAGATTGGTGGGCCAGGAAAAGTCACTCAACTCGTGGGCTCATCAAAGACAAGAATGAGGTAATGTTGAGAAGCATAGACTTCTCGAAGATAGATGACAACGGCCCCATCAAGTCAAGGTACATGTCCAATGAAGACTTTTTCAAGATGACCGATTTAAAGTTTTGGTTGACCCTGTTAACCGATTTTTGTGACGACTATAGCGTGAACTACGTTAAAGCAGATGATGAAGACACTTTTGTTAGCTTTAACACCATCAGCAATCAAAACAAGCTGCCTTTTTCGCTTGAAGAATGCCTGGTGGTATTTGACAAAACCTCTAATTCGATAAAATACCTTAGGCTAGACATGGCTTATCCATTAAGCTGGTCAACGTATACACTGGAGGACACCACATTTAGGTACAGCTCAAAACGTCATGTAGTAGAATTGTCCTACGAACTACGAGAAAGCGGAAAGTACGAGTTGGTTAATCTGAATTCCAGCTTTGATGCCCAATTTCAGTTTGATGAAGAAGTCGTAGCGACAAGAACTGACCACCAATTATTTGTATTGGAGGCTTCTAAAAGCAAGGGGATAGATAAATCAGATCAAGTAGATTTGAACTTGCCTTTTTACAAGCATGTGCCTCGACATGATAATGTAAATCCCAAGATGCTGCTGACTCAAGAGGAATTGGAGTTTCTCAATGAGAAGGAATAAAGCGCAAAACCAACAACAGGCGCACAGATGCTGTTTTCACTAACTTTTTAAATAAATTGATATGATTAAGCAAACCTTATTCTTGATAATTCTAATCTGCGCAAGCGTGAGTACACAGGGGCAGGAAGCAGACCTAAGATTTGGCGTAGGCGGTTCCCTCTTAGGCACAGGGGACATGCGCGCCATTATGCTGGAAAACGAAGCGAACCTCAAATTGAACCGGTACTTTGCCTTGAGCGGGGGATTGGGTTTTGGTACGAGCAATGACGGCGCTCTTGATCAGGCTTCCTTCCTGCAGCTAAACGCCAATGTCTATATCTCACCATTTAAAAACGCAGGCAGAAATGACTTCAGGCTCGGTACAGGGCTGAGCTGGTATACGGTTTCGGAAAGTTACAATGCCTTATCGATTTCCCATACCGGAGAAATTGTTGATTCAAAGCAGCAGTCCGATCAACGTAACGCATTGGGCTTCAGCCTGATCATCGAAAACACCTATTCTGTGACGGAACGCCTGCTGCTGGGGCTAAAAGCCTTTACACAACCTTATCAAAATGGGGATATCAATTCTGGTGTGCTGTTGAAGTTCGGGGTGAAGCTTTAATGCGACGCTACAGCTAATTGTGTTGGGTCGATTCCTAAAATAAGTTGAAAGATGACCGGGACAAATTTGAATTGTACGTCCGGCTGCTGCCATAAACATTGACAAAAACAACAAACATGTACCCCAGACTTTTGCTCTTAGGAACCATCCTACTCCTCTGCACCTTCACTCTCCCTGCTCAATCCGGGCGGGTGATTTATAAACTGATCAGTGCTGCCGAGGCTCACTCAACTTTGGATGAAGCAGCAAAAAGCCTACCCCCGGAACAGCGGGAAGGTTTTAAAACTAGCATGAAGGGTATGGAAGCAGAATACCCCCAGATGCGCTTTGAACTCCTTTACACCCCCGAACACGCGCAGTACCGGCTTATCCCCTACCTGCCACTGGGTGATGAGCTGGGGCACATCCTAGCTAAAAGCACCACGGGAGCCAATAATGTATACTACCGCAACACCCAAAAGCAGGAGAAAATCAAGCAGGTGGAACAAACCGGGCAGCGCATCAACGTGCAAATGCCCTACGAAGAATACGAGTGGGCCATCACAGAGGAAGAACGCTACATCGGGCAGTATGCCTGCAAAAAAGCGATGGCAGTGGTGGATTACTATGAAAAGGCTCGCGAACGGCAAATATACTATGAGCTCGAAGCGTGGTTTACTCCGGAAATCCCGCTGCCCTATGGCCCCAAGGGCATGGATGGGCTGCCCGGGCTGGTATTGGAGGCGGGTGTGGTAGGCAAACCCTGGTCGACCTTTACGATTGACTCCCTCACCGAAGGCTTATCTGCCGAACAACAAAAGGACATCCGGCTCAAAAAAGGCAAAACGATCAGTAAGAAGGAATACGACGCCTACATTGAGCAACAAATCAAAAGCCGGCAGTAGTGTGGAACAACCGGACTTTCATGGCCGGGCTGCTTCTGCTGGCTGGGTGTCCCCTCCTGGCCCAATCGCGCCAAATTACCGGGCAGGTACTGGACGATAGCCTGCGCACACCTTTGCCTTTTGCCAATATTTCCTTCGTGCCGGTAGGGGAAGGAGCTGCCCTGCGTTTTGCAATGACGGATCAACAGGGGCGGTTCCGCTTTAAGGCAAGTGGCGCTGCAGGCCTGCGAATGACCACCACCTACCTCGGCTATCAGTCCACCTCTATAACCCTGCCTGCCGGAACAAAAGATACGACCCTGCAAATTACCCTGCGCCTGCACCCCCTCGACCTGGCGATGGTGGAAGTCAAAGACCGTGCCCCACCGGTCGTGGTCCGTGGCGATACGGTCACCTATCAGGCAGATGCCTTCCGGGAGGTATTCGACTGGAAGCTGCAGGACCTGCTGCGCCGCCTGCCAGGTATGGAAGTGGATGAGCAAAACCGCCTGCGCTTCAATGGGGAAGTGGTGCAGCAGGTGATGGTGGAAGGGAAGCCCTTCTTCGGGGGCAGTTCCAGGTTGGCGCTTGAGCATATCCCGGCAGAGGTGATTGCCAAGCTGGAGGTCATCGATAATTATAACGCCGTTGATTTCCTGCAACCCCTCGGCACGGGCAATCAACTGGTGCTCAATGTACGCCTGCGGGAAGACAAAAAACGCTTCGTCTTTGGAGATATCGCGGCGGCAGCTGGCCCCGAAAAACGCTACCTCGCCCACCCCAACCTTTTTTACTATTCCCCTGAGGTAAGCGTCAATGGCATTGGCGACTTGAACAACGCCAATCTGGAGCCGCTGTCCTTTTCCGATGTCATTCAGATGCAGGGCGGTATGGGCCGATTGCTGGCAGAGGGGCAAGCCGGGCTGTCAGGCTTGCAGCAGGATTTTATGCCTTACCTGTCACCGGGCAATAACCGCTCCGGCCGCTCACAGTTTGGCGGGCTGAATGTCAGCGCTGCACCTCTCCCAGACTGGACTGTTTACGCCTATGGGCTGGGGCTCCGCAGTGTGCAGGGCTACCGTTCGCTGTCGCGCAATGCCTTCTGGCAGCAGGACGGGGCACCGCCTGTCACCGAAACCAGGGAAAGCGCACGCGATACCGAACGGGCAACCTCCAACGGCAAGCTCAGCCTGGTGTACGATCCCAAAGAAGACTACTACCTCTCCCTGGAGTCCGACCTGCAGGTTGGAATGGCGGAAGATGCCTCCACGCTGCTTTCGCAAACGGTGCAGACCGGGCGTGACCTGTTCACAGACGAGCACAATGACTTTCAAAACCACAGCCATACTTTGGAAGCCCACCATAAATTCAGCGGGCATCACATTGGCACTTTGGAAGCCTCTTGGCAGCAGCGCAGAGCGGAGGACGAGCTTGGTCTGCAATCTAATCAGCCCCTGCTGCAAGGGCTGATTGGCTCACCACCGGAACCGAATGCCGGGCTTTCGCATCAGGGGCAGACCCGGCTTTCGGCCCTTTCCACCGCCTACCGGCATTATTGGGTGCTAAGTCCGCAGAACCACTTCGAATTCCAGTTGGGCTACCGTCACTTGCATAGTTGGGCGCAGACTATGGACAACTGGTCAGCCGGTAACGGCACACCCGTATTGCTGCCCATTGATACCACCCGGTTTGGCAACGGTCAAAAGCTTCGGTTGGAGGATGCCTCGGCCCGTTTGTCTTATAAGTACACCCGCGACGCGCTGGAGGGCGAACTGGGCACCACCGTCCACCGTATGCAATGGTGGATTCGCGAGGAGGGGCAGGCGGCTGCCCGCCAAAGGGAATGTCTGGCCTTGCCTTTCGCCAAAGCCACCACCACCTGGACGAATGTGGGCGAATTTGAACTGGGGTACCGCATCAGTCGGCTCTTTCCGGAAACGGAAGCCTGGCTGAGCCGGGCAACGATCACCGGCTTCAATCAGCTGGAACAGGGCAATCCGTATCTGCGCAACAGCCTTTCTCATATTTGGAACCTGGCTTACCGGCGCAGGGACTTTTTCACCCAGCGCAATTGGTACCTGCAGTTGTCATATGCTCTGCGCAGCCTCGCCCTGCAACAGCGCATCAGCGGCACCGGTATCGATCAGCTACGGGAAACTTTCCTCCTGCGGGATGCTGGCCACGAATGGTCTTTCCGAGGGCGGATGAGCCAAAAAGGGGATCGTCTGGAATGGTCGGTCAACTTCAGGGGCAGGCAGTCCGCCTTCCGGCAAATCCTCTATGGCGTGAATAGCCGGGTAGCGGAGTGGCAAGCCTTTGCAAATCCGGAAATCCGGTGGGAAATCAGCAAGGCAGCCGCCCTGCGTTTGGCATACAGCCGGTCGCAGCGGTGGGTACGTCAGCAGGGTAGTTCACAAGCCCGGTTTGATCAGGATGAGCTGTCGCTGTCATGGGAAGTCCTGCCCCTGGAAAACCTGCAGGTCAAAGGGGCAGCCGCTTTGCATGGCTTTCGCCGGGCCGGGCAGCCTTACGATTTTTACAATGAGGTATCCCTTGATGCCCGTTACCAATTTGATGGCGGCCGCTGGGCGCTCACCCTTCAGGGCACCAATCTGCTGAACAACCGCTCCGTACTGAGCAGCCAAGTCACTCCTTTTTCATTTAGGGAGTATGAGGTTTTCCAGTTTCCGATGGTGTTGTTGGTGGGGCTGATATGGAGGTTGTGATGAAGGGGCTCAAATCAGATTGCCGTTTTTTGGGCCTGCCCCCTCCGCAAGGATAGGGGCCTGCCCAAGCCCAACGGCAGGGGCCGCTATGCTGCGGGGCTCACTTTTCGCTCGGCCCTATCGGGCTTGGAGCTTGTTTGGAGGGCTCAAAAAAACTTCAAAAAAATGGCGGGAAAACGGCAGAGTGCAAAATTTTTGCACAAACGGGGCTTATGTTTGTAGGGTACCTCAAAATTTTCAATCATGAAGCATTTAATTTTAATCGTTTTCTTAGCGCTGACAGCGTTCAGCTGTACTCACGCTCAGAAGGGCTGGCTGGCTATCGGAGAGCTCCAAGATGGTAAAGCGGTGCTGACTGCTGACAAGACAGAGCTGCTGCGGGCTTACAACCAAAATCTACAGCGGTTTTCAGGAATCAATGGTGAATTTACGGAGGTGAGCATAGAAACAGCTGCTCAGGGGGGCTATACATTGGTGTTTTCTGGCAAAGCTTACAAATCCACATTTCGGGTAGAAAAAGCAGATGGCACTGTATTGAGAGTAAATTACACGATTAGTTGTACCACTTCTGATTGTTCTCAAGAAACCGACGGTTGCGAGCCAAGGTTCAACGGTGGAGATCGCGGAAACTGTAGCCCCTGTAGCAATGATGGAGAATGTACAAAAACGGTGAGCAGCAGTTCCCTTCTGAGTGTTGGTGGCAAAGAGTAGGGTGGGCTCACTTTTCAAATGAAGAAACATGATTAAGCACTTATTCTTTTGGGCACTTCTGCTATATGGAGCCTCAGCTATACAGGCACAAGAAAAATTTGCAATTGATCTTGGCAGCGGCCTGTCAGACGCAGAGGGGTTTGCAGCGATAAATGTCGATGGGCAAATGACCTTTATTTACAAACGTTGGCATATTGGCCCGGTTTTTCATTTTATGAATAGACTTGTTTATGGCTGAAAATCAACG
>NZ_VOOR01000094.1 GCF_007993045.1 Phaeodactylibacter luteus | reverse complement strand
GTTTATGATGAAGATTCAAATAAAGACGGATTTATTAATGCAAAGGACTTGAGAAGGTTTTATCATTTCGACATAAACGGACTAAATAAAAAAGCCCTCATTCCTAAGGAATATTCTGTTATGAGTTCAGAATATGATTCAGCAAATGACTTTATGTATGTATTTGCTAAAAAGGACAAAAATCAAAACGGACAAATGGAATCAGATGAGCCGACCGATATATTTTGGATTGACTTGAAAAACCCCGAAAACGTTGGAAAACAATATAAAACAGAATAAAAAAACGTGGTACAACAACGCATATAGCTTATGGCGGGTGAACGGCTGCCAGCAAGGTTTTCGCTCCGTAGTCAACTTTGGTTTCGGTGGACAGGAAAGTGCTTCGAAACCGCCACAAGCCATATGCAAACCGTAGTTCTGCGTAAGAATGGAAATTCAGTTATACCATTTAAGTTTTAAATCAAATTGTTTTAACCTGTCGATAGAAACCAAATCTCTGTGAAATTGGTTATTTTTGTACAGCCTGATAAGTTCAAACGAAAATAAGTAATTGATAATGAGTAATTTGACTGGTAGATATATAAACCCATTGACCGATTTTGGGTTCAAGAAACTTTTTGGGACTGAGCCCAACAAAGACTTGTTAATTGATTTTTTAAACCAGATACTACCGGAAAGGCACCAGATTAAGGATTTGAATTACTCAAGAAATGAACAGTTAGGGCAAGCTGTATTAGATAGAAAAGCAATATTTGATCTGTATTGTATAGGTAATTCAGGAGAGAGGTTCATTGTTGAAGTACAAAAAGCGAAGCAAAATTATTTCAAAGACAGAAGTATTTACTATTCTTCTTTTCCGATTCAGGAACAAGCCAAGAAAGGGGATTGGGATTTCAAGCAAGATCCAGTATATACCGTAGGAATACTCGATTTTATATTTGATGATCATAAGAATGAAGATGAATTGCTCCATTTGATTGAACTCAAAAATCAAAGGTGTGAGGTGTTTTACGATAAGTTGAAATTCATCTACATTGAACTTCCAAAATTTAAAAAAACACAAGAAGAGTTAGAGGATCATTTCGAAAAGTGGTTATATGTATTTCGTCATTTATCAGAATTACAAGATAGACCTCAACAATTGCAAGACCGGATATTCCGAAAATTATTTGATACTGCAGAAATAGCGAAATTTACAGCTGAAGAGAGAGTGGCATATGAGGAGAGTTTGAAATATTACCGAGATATCAAAAATGTTGTAGATACCTCACGAGAAGAAGGTAAAGAGGAAAGGACTTTAGAAATTGCAAGAGAACTAAAGAAGAATGGAATAACAATTGATATGATAGTGAAATCAACAGGATTGAGTAAAAAAGAAATCGAGGAACTCTAAAAATGCGCAGAACACAGGCCACATGCCATGCCGGTAAAAATCTTCGAGAGGAAAATGGAGATTGAATAACCCGCGCAGGCAGCAAAAGCCAGGCTGCGCCAATTCGGTCTTTTGCTGCCTGCGCTAGTATTGGTGAAATGGGACGAAAATGGTAAATTTAGAGTCCGGCACAGCACGTAGCCAAACCGTTGTGTGTCATAAAGAAAAACAAAAAATGAGCTCCAACATACCGTTCCTGTACGCCCGTACCAATATTTGCAGTGAGGCCCGGAGCCGCCTCACGCGCCCTTGCGGTTTGCCAGGCAGCTTTGCCAGCCCGCTGACAGTGGACTTGCACCACTTAAAAAACTCGCTATCTTTATAGGGGGGGAGAGCCCATTCCGGGCACACAACCTATGAGCCATAGCGCCTTGCGGGACGCTGCTGCTCATCGCCAAACCGAATAACGTCATGGACTTATATTTCCGAAAAGCAAAAGCAGCCGACCTGCCAGCCCTCATTGAGCTGCTGGCCAATGATAAACTGGGGCAGTGGAGGGAAGATTACCGGTTGCCCTTGCCAGCCCCTTATCAAGAGGCATTCCGGGAAATTGATGCCGACCCCAATCAGGAATTGGTGGTCGCAGAAGACAAGGCCGGGCGGCTCGTGGGCACGCTGCAGCTTACTTTTCTGCGCTACCTCAATTACCAGGGCGGGCTGCGCGCCCAAATCGAATCTGTGCGCATACACAGCAGTTTTAGGAACAGAGGCCTGGGCCGGCAGCTGATGGCTTGGGCGGTTGCCCGGGCTAGGCAGCGGGGGGCGCATGTCGTGCAGCTTACCTCCGACAAACAGCGCCCTGAGGCCATCCGCTTTTACGAGCAGTTGGGTTTCCGGGCTACACATGAGGGTTTTAAGCTACATTTGGGGCATCAAGTCTAGTGAACTACCCATTTGCTAGAGACAAATGGGCTTCAGGTTTCACAGCAACTTGCTTACCGCTTCCTAAGAAGTCAGAAGTCTTACTGTCGCTCCACCCGTGTACTCGCAAGCCCCTTACGATGTTTTAATGTCTTATACCTGACAGTGGGAACATACAACATTTATCGCTTACATCCCTCAGGCTAAAGACCTGAGGGGGTTACGCTCCTTTTATAAAATGCTGCATGGCTGGGTACTCTTCAACAGGAAAAAACACTAACCCTTCGACAGGTTGGGATGATGAGCGCATCATCACCGCCCTTCAACATGGCGGTGCTCAGGAAAGGGGCGCAGCTATGGCACAACTGTTCTATAACCGGGACTGGCCCGGGCGGGTGCGTGCATTCGTCCTGAAACAAGGAGGGACTGTTGAGGATGCGGAAGACCACCTGCAGGACGTGCTCGTAGCCACAGACCGCGCGCTGAGGCGGGGCTACTTTAAAGGGGATAGCCAGCTCGATACTTACATCCACCGCATCATGGAGCAAAGCTGGTACAACAAGAAGCGGAAAAAAAAGCCCATCCTGACGGCCCCTGCAGAACGGGCAGAGCCGCCTGCCGATCTAGATATCGAGCAGTTGTTGTTGAGCAGGGAGAAGGTGGGGCAGCTGATGGAGCTGGCCGGGCAGGTAGGTGACCGCTGCAAGCTCATTTATTATTTTCGGAGCTTGGGAGATTCCTTTGCTGAGATTGCAGAGAAAATGGGCTTCAGCAGTGCTGCCCTAGCTAAAAAAGAACGGTACCGGTGTACCAAAAGGCTGGAGGCTTTCCTAGAGGCCAACCCTGCCTGGAAAAAGTTATTGCAATGATGACAGCGGATGAACAGCGTCATGAACGGGTACGGGCTTATCTGCAGCACGAACTGAGCGAGCAGGAGCACAAACGGTTTGAGCAAGACCTGGCCACTGATGAGGCACTGCGGGAAGCCCTTCGCTTTCAGCGCCTCGAGGAGGAGGTAGGCGAACTTTTGGTGGAAACCGAACTGCGCAGCCTACTTGCGGGCTTTCAAGCTTCTCCTGAGCAGCCCCCTTCAGCCCACTCCCGCCGCAATTGGGCTTGGGTGTTCCCTTTTCTATTGCTTGGGGGGGCCGCTGTATACTTACTGCTCAGGCAGCCGGAAAGTGTGCCCGATGCACCTGCTGCCCCACAGGTAGAAGAGCCGCAAAGCCCCGCCTTACCGTCAGCACCTAAGCCCAGCCAGCCGCCAGCGCAAGCCCCTAGGGAGCCCAGCCCTATTGTTTCCTCCCCTGCCCGTCCGATCGCCCTACACTATGTTTTGGATGCGTACCGCCTACCTTCCCATTTGTCTTTGTCTCTCAAGGCGGGACAGAAAGAGGCCGATACTACGGCAATGAGCCTTGCCGTACAAGCCCTGAACAGGGGAGCACTGCAAGAGGCCATCGCCTTGTCTTCTACATCTGATTCCGCGGAGGCCCTCGATGTCTTAGGCCATGCCTTATTCCAGAATGGGCAGTATGCTGAAGCAGAACGGGCATTCCAAACGCTACTGCCCATCAGCCCGGGCATTACCAAAGACCGGGCGGAGTGGTACCTCGCCCTTTGCCTGCTTGCTCAGGGGAAGGGCAGTGCCCGGCCTATATTGCTGCAGATGGCCGCGCCAGAGCACTACCACACTTATCAGGAGGAGGCAGCACAGCTTCTAGGGCTTTGGAGGGAGTGATATGGGATGGCAGGTGCGCCGTATTGGCACGTAAAGCAAAAGGGCGTACCCCCAAATACAGCAGGCCTTAGCCCCATGATGGGACCGGCCTAGCGCTGCGCAGGGGTGATAAGCCCGACAGGGCCGAGCGGATAGCGAGCCCCGGAGCATAGCGGCGCCTGCCCATTGGGCAGGGGCAGGCCCCTCAAAAAGCGGCCATCTGGCCTGTGCTCAAGCAAATGGGCTCTCTACTTGAAGGGGGAATTGTCTTGCTGCTCGGTCAGCAGCTCCCAAGAAAGCAGCAAACTGATGCCCAGCACCACTAGCGCCAAGATGACGAGGTTCTCATAAGCCTGCTGCAAAATGAAAAAATCGTATACGCCGTGTACCCCCCAAGGCACTAAGAACATGAGGAGCAAACTGTTGCGGCGGCGTACAGGGCGCTCGGCAAACTTGGCCTGCCCGGCAAAATACCCCATCATTACGGCAAAGGCTGCATGAGCCGGCACCGCTGTGAATGCGCGGAGGATAGTCGTTTCCATTCCGTACTGAAAAGCGTAGAGCAGGTTTTCAGCGGTAGCAAAGCCCATCCCAATCATGATGCTGTATACAATACCATCCATAGGCTCGTTGAAAAAGCGGGAGCGGTAAGGGTAAGCGATCAGGGCCAGGAACTTAATGAGCTCCTCTGTAAGGGAGACCACGATAAAGGAAGAGAAGAGGGTAGCGATCAGGGAAGCATTGCTGTGAAGCTCCACTTCCGTAGCCCAGGTTTCCAGTTTCAGGACCGGGTACGTCACTACAGCGCCCAATGTGGCAGAAAGGACAAGCGGCAGAGGGGCCTCCTTTTCATACTTGTCCATCTGGTAGATATACCAGCAGATGAGCACCCCGGGCGCCAGTGCTGCCAGCAGCAGAAGCACTGTCCTGAGCTCCATTAAACGCTTTGTTTTTCCTTACAGAACCCTACAAATTTGCGGACAAAGCGCTGTGTGGCTTTCCGGGCTTCGAACATGCCCATATGGCCAGCTTTTTCTAGGATGTGAATGGAAGCGAGCTGTGGAAGATGCACTTGGCTCATGTTCTTATCGGCAGGGATAGCGTTGTCCTCCTTGCCAATGATGAAGAGCACCGGTACTTGCAGGCTGCGGAGGGTCTCGGCCTCGTCTGCCCGGGCCATCATCGCTTTTTGTGCTTCCACGATACCGGTACTGTCCAGCTTAGAGGCCCGGTAAATGAGCTTCTCCAAAAGGAAGGCATTGCTGCGGGGGTAGCCGGGTGCAAACAAAGTAGGGATGAGCTGTTTCACAAAAAGGATATGCCCCTGCCGGCCAATGAAATCGATGCTGCGCTGACGGTTCGCTTTCTTCTCCTCATCATCAGCGTAGGGGTGGGAATGGAACAGGCCAAGCCCGCTCAGCATGCCCGGGTAGAGGCGAGCGAATGCCAATCCTACATATCCGCCCATAGAATGCCCGATCAGTACTACCGGGCCGGCATCAAGCGCGTGCAAGACCTCGTGGACCCCCATGGCCATGTCTTCTATGCTGACGCCCGCCACGACTTCGGACTGCCCGAAGCCCGGCAGGTCGATCCGGATGACCCGGAATGCCTCTTCGAGGAGGTCCGCCCGGAATTCGTCCCACATGCTGCTGTCTTCACAGAAGCCATGCAGCAGTACGACCGGAGTGCCTTTGCCCTCGCTTTCGTACGCCAGTTTCTTGCCTTTAAATTCAATCCATTTCATAAACTAGTGGTGTGTGTGTTAGGCCATTTTGGAAAACCACGCTGCCAAGGCGGTGAAGGGCCGCTGCAAAAGCGTGCAGCCCTAAGATGTGGAACAGGCTTCAAAAGCCGCATCATAGCGCTCGGCTAAAATACTCCAATCATACCGGGCTACAAAATCTTGGCAGCTGGCATCACGGCGCAGCCTTGGCAGGTGGTGTATGGCATCCACCGTTTTAGAGAGGAGCGCTTCCGGGCTGTCGTACAGCCATGCTTCTTTGCCGGGAGGCAAGTGCTCCGGGTACGCGAGCCGGTTGGGGAGGATGGGGTGGCAATTGCAGTACATGGCCTCCACGACACTGCCCCCGAAAAAGTCTTGGAAGCCTGTGACAGGCAGGAGGTCGGCCTGCCATAGTAGTTTGGCATAAGCCGAGATGGAATCGGCGTACCCCCAATGCCGTATACGGTGGGAAAGCGAGGTACGGGCTTCTGCAAAAGCAGCAGGGGATTTGGGGTAGGCTTGCCCCAGGACGATCAACTGGAAATCTAGCCCCATGCGGTCGAGCTGCCGGGCCAGTTCAAAGAAGCCTTCCGGGTTTTTGTCGTACTCCCAGCGGTGGTTCCAAAGCAGGGTTGCTGCCCCCTCCTTGGGCGGCGGGGGCTGGCCCAGCCGTTTCAGATCGAGCCCAAGGGGCAGGACGGTAGATTTTTGCGCGATGAGCGCTACCTGATCGAGCCCGCGCGTATCCGGGAAAGCCTTGAGGAAGGCAGGCAGAGCGCCTAAAAAAGACGACTGATGGTAAGCAGAGTTGAAGAAAATGTGGTCGGCAGCTAAAGCGGAGGTGTAGTTGAGGTAAGCGTAGTGGCGGTCTCGTTTATGGCCCACGTCTGTATCTGTTGGCGACCAAGGGTAGGTGAGCTGGTTTTCGTGAAAGTAGAGGGCAACCGGGCAATCGGGGCGCAGGTAGCCATGAAGATGGCCAAGGAAGCCTGCGAGGTCGAGCATATCGGAAGCAAGGACAAGGTCCGGCTGCTCGCCAGTGGCGCGGAGCTGACGGGCCAGCTCAGGGGCAGCGCCAAACATGCGCCACTTCCAATGCCGGCCAGGCAGGGTAAATAAGCGCACATCATGCCGGCTATGGGCTTGCAGCCCTTTGGCCCATTGTGCATGGCTGCCGCTAAAGAAAGGTTCAAAAACAAAAATTTTCATAATCGGGCC
>NZ_VOOR01000093.1 GCF_007993045.1 Phaeodactylibacter luteus | reverse complement strand
GCTATTATGTAAAAAGCCCCGCCGAAGGGCGAGGCTTTAATTCATTCTTCTAAAAGACTAAATTGCAATTCTATTCCAACTTCTTCAATTACTTCTTTCGCTTGGTCTATAAAATTTTGCCCTTCAATAGGAAGAGGTGACTTGCCGATTATTTGAATAACAAGTCTTTTTCCTTTCGCTTGAGGATAGTTTTCTAATAATTGCTCGCTCTCACAAAAAGCCAAGTAACTATTCAACTTTTCTTGCAAAAGAACTAAATGATTATGAGTATCCGACCAATCCAAATGGTCAGATATTGTCAAAACCACCGTATTAGATACATCATCAGTACCTATAAAATCAATTTTATCTGTTTGTATTATTGACATAAATCACTTTTTCGGTCTTATAATATCAACTTTTGTGGGTGGTATTTTTGTTCCACCAGGAAAATTACCCTTTCCTTTGCCTACAACCGTTCCGCCGTCTTTTTGAATTTCAGGGAATGCTTTCTTCTGATTTTTCGTCAGAGGTGCTTTCTTGGAAGATTTGGCTTCTGTTAATTTTACTTTGCCAGTTGCCTTATCCTTTCCCACAATATCGAGCCGTGTCCTTGTACCTGATTTCGTTTTTACGGTTATTTGCTCAACTACATCTGATTGTGTTTTAGACACTTTCTTTAAGACCTTCTGCTCAAACTGAGCTCCCTTTTTAGCATTCTTGGCTAATTGTGACGCTTTATTTACAGTTTTAGCTCCCTTAATAAGCTTAGTTGCTCCGCTGACCAACCCTCCGCCAACTGCTCCTGCTCCAGCAGATACAAGTATTGACGTACCGTCAACATCTGTTAAAGCATCCCCCAGTCCCTTACCTTCTGCAAGATTGCCAGCGACTTGAGCTCCGTAATCAACGGCAGCACCAACAATAGCACCAATGCACCAAGGGCAACGCCCGTCAGGGTCGGTATAATAAACTGGGTTGTTCCAAGCGTACTGATACGGAGACTTGTCTATCTGCATCGCATCGTCAGCCAACGGATCCACCCCACTCCACCTACCGCTGCCCGCATCATACCACCGCGCCCCATAATCCGACAGGCCGGAGGCCGGGTCCCAGGCTTTGCCGTTGTAGCGGTACAAATGGGCAGGCGCAGATTCGTCACGCCCTATCCCCTGCAGCTGCAGCCCGAAGGGGTAGTACCATAGCCGCTGCATCACCTCCGCGGCCGCAGGGCCGCTGCCTTCTGCCGCGATTTGACCGTCTTCGTCTGCATCCCTGAACAGCACCGTGGTGTTGCCCAGGTGGTCGGTCAGGGGGCAGCCCGCTTCGCTTAGGGTGCGGTGGGAGCGGCTGCTTTTCAATGAACTTGGAGGGGGAAGATAGTTTTTTTTGAGGGGGACATCAAAGCGGCTGCGAACGGTGGTTAATTACTTTCATTTCGTTCAATCTGAGAACATAAAGGATAAATGTTATTTACTTGATATACAAAGAAAATCTTATGTGATTTCCTTTCAAAACGGTTCTTTCCTAATTGTTTAGCTAAACTTAAGATATACTCTGGAGCATGATGCACCAAAGAGTCTTGGTTTAGCTGAGAAAACATTCCTCCTTTACATAAAACGAATGCTTCTCCGAGAGTAGGAGATGTCGAAAAAGTATTATCTACATGCAAAATCAAATGACTATTGTCTATGCCACAGTAACTTAATGATGACAGCATTTCTATCCAACTTCCATAACTATCATCATTTAAATGATTATTTTCCACCAAATAGTTTTCAAAAGCAGTAGAGAATTCATAGTAATTGAACCCGGTATTATGTTCTAATTGTTCTATTTTATTATGTATACACTGAATATTCTTGGAGTTACAAGACGTACATAGAGTTAAAGTAATAATAGGTAGTATGATTAGGAAGAAAGGAATTTTAAATACCATAGCTTTACTGTTTTGTTCGATATGTTACTAATAAAGGTGTCTTATAGCCTATCCGAAATTCTCTTTTAAACCCTCCTCTAATTGGGTTTTCAACTGGACTTGAACTTATTCTTTGTGTAGCTAAACCCGATGAATATTCAATCGCGCTTCTATTAAAAGTGAATTTTTTATCAACAGTAATACTTCCTTCCACACTGAAGCTTCCAATAGCATTACCATCTCTTCGACTAAAATATTCGTTTACGGAAAAAGTGCCATCCCCCTGTTTTCCAGACACTTCAGACGCTAGCTCAATTTGGTTATGAATATCTTGAATATCTGTAGTCACTTCTTTTCCATTTCCTCCCTTCATATAGTCCATTCCTTGGTTTTTTGTCACTTTTTCATCTATTACCAATTTAAGCGGAGTATCACTATTTAACGAAATTTGTCCTTCTGAATAAGTCTCAGATTTATCAAAACATCCATCACAGTTACTATTAAATATTTCTTCGGCAGCTGACTCTCCATATTGTTTAACAAAAGTATCGTAGCTATCGCCATCCTCCGATATGTAGGAAATTGTGCCTGTAGATTCATTGTACTCTGGTATCCAATCAGCCGCCATACCTGTAGGATCAGTATGTATAACAGGGTTATCATAAACGTAATGATAAGGGCTCCATGATGGAAACTCACCCGCCAACGGATCCACCCCACTCCACCTACCGCTGCCCGCATCATACCACCGCGCCCCATAGTCCGACAGGCCGGAGGCCGGGTCCCAGGCTTTACCGTTGTAGCGGTACAAGTGGGCAGGCGCAGGTTCGTCACGCCCTATCCCCTGCAGCTGCAGCCCGAAGGGGTAGTACCATAGCCGCTGCATCACCTCCGCGGCCGCAGGGCCGCTGCCTTCTGCCGCGATTTGACCGTCTTCGTCTGCATCCCTGAACAGCACCGTGGTGTTGCCCAGGTGGTCGGTCAGGGGGCAGCCCGCTTCGCTTAGGGTGCGGTGGGAGCGGCTGCTTTTCAATGAACTTGCAGGGGGAAGATAGGGGTTTTTGGGGAGGTTGGGGCGGGGAGGTGCTCGGAAAATTAGCCGGGTCGGTCTCGGACATTCAAAAACTGCCCGAGGATAAAAGGCAGGTCGTCATGGCATTGCTCGATGCTTTTTGAAGCAGACAAAGCTGCAGAGTGTTATGTGGAAAGCCCCTGCTTGCGCAGAGGCTTTTACTTCATCGTTTCTTCGATTTTCGACCTCTATTCGATAAAAACAGATACAAAAGAAATACTATCCCAACCAAAATCATAAAATCCCTATTCAGCTTGTATGTTCCCACAAAGTTGCCAGGGTTCATTTCATCCAACTTAGAATTATAGGTAGCTTCCAATGTATCACCAATATTGTATTTTCCCTGTATGCAATCATTTTTGTTTATTGATATGTTGTACTTTTTCTCTTTATAACTAATACCAATAATATTAGACCGCCCACAGATAGGAAGTTCTACCACCTTTACAATAACTGGTTTATTAAAAACTTCAAATTGTAATCGGGTGGCTGCTTTTTTTAATTGGTTTGCTCCCCAAAGAAGGGCAAGTAAAAAACCAAAAATTATCAATAATCTCTTTACTGCCATATCCTACTGATTGATTGGTAAAATAATATTGACCCGTGTGTTATCTTGGGCAACAGGCTGTGGCGTTACCATAGGAACTTGAGGATTACCTCCAATGGATAACGCACTTCTCGTTGCATCGGATACATTTTGTAATCCATTGCCTACCGTTCCACCAACGTAATCATTAGCATTGTTGGCGTTATTCAATCTACTCTGTGCATTCCTTTGATTTGCTGCTCGTCCCGATGATGTTGGGTCATTCCTTGCTATTCTGGTAGTCCTATCCAATTGCCTTTCCATTACCTTGACTTTGGCATCCCCAACTACTTTAGCGTTACCTCCTATTTTGTCCATTACAACATCTGACACCACCTGAGTTGCAGATATATTACTGGCGTTTTCTTGTATCGTTGAAAAATCTCCATTTCTTGCATTTTTGACGGCATCATCTGTTACAACTTGTTTAGAAACTGACTCTCCTGCAACAATAGCAACATTAACACCCGTCCTTACAGTAGTATTAGCAATACCTCCAGTACCACCTGAAAAACCTCCAGCGAAACCTGAAATTACGGTTGATGTGACTGAATAGTCTTCAAAAGCACCTTTGCCTTGTATTTTATTTGTTGCAACTTGGACAGTAGCATCTGCACCTGCTCCAACACCAAATCCAACTGCAAAGGCATATAAAACAGGACATATTGGACAACGCCCGTCAGGGTCGGTTAAGCTAACTGGATTATTCCAAGCATAAGCAAAAGGGGACTTATCCACTTGGTTCGGATGGTCTGCCAACGGATCCACCCCACTCCACCTACCGCTGCCCGCATCATACCACCGCGCCCCATAGTCCGACAGGCCGGAGGCCGGGTCCCAGGCTTTGCCGTTGTAGCGGTACAGATGGGCAGGCGCAGATTCGTCACGCCCTATCCCCTGCAGCTGCAGCCCGAAGGGGTAGTACCATAGCCGCTGCATCACCTCCCCGGCCCCAGGGCCGCTGCCTTCTGCCGCGATTTGACCGTCTTCGTCTGCATCCCTGAACAGCACCGTGGTGTTGCCCAGGTGGCCGGTCAGACGGTAGCCCGCTTCGCTTAGGGTGCGGTGGGGCAGTTGCTTTTCAATGAACTTGGAGGGGGAAGATAGGGGTTTTTGGGATAGACCACCTGCCTTTTTCTCGCCCACAATGCAGATGGGGCGAAGCCAAATTTCATTCGGCAACGCCCTCTGCACAGGGTGGAGGAGCTGGCCAGCCTGCCTGAGCAGGACCGGCAGGGGATTCTTTTTGCCCTCGATGGGCTGCTTAGGAATGCGAAGGCGAGGATGGCGTATCAGTGAAAAAGCCCCACCGTGTGGTGAGGCTTTTTGAATTTATGCGGTTTTTTCTTCTTCCCAAGCATCAAAAGGTAATTGATAATCCTCAAAAGCAATCTGTTTGCAAGTCTCCACGTCATTTTGCAAAGTATCTCTTATACATTCTCCATTTTCAAAGACGTAGAGATAAACTCCCACTTCAGGATAGTCCTCTTCAATTTTAAACTCCCATTTTTTGCATGATGCTTTCAATATTTTAAATTCCATTATTCTATTGTTTTGGATAAATACGATGAGTGCCAGGGATAGCATCCTTCCATTTACCGTTTTCAAAAACTTCTAAATGAATATGCGGTTTGTCTCCGTGAGGGTTTTTTATGTCAAACCTGATTTTTCTCAAACCATCTGACGACATAAAAATGTTGTCCCCTGCCTTATTCGTTATTGACTTATAATTTTTCCCCAGCCATAATCGCATTTGTTTTGCAACATCATCAACAAGACCTGTACTGCCTTTGGCTGCCGCCGAATACCCTTTTGGCAGAGGAAGTGGAGCTATGGTTAAAAGTCCATCAATCCCCGTATCTATTCCTTCCTCAGACCCTTTGACTACAGAAAAACCATCCAACGTAGGCACATTGTCCCCTCGTCCATAAAATGGAAGTTGCCCCAATACATAAACCCCGTTAGCCATTCCATACGCCATCCGACCAAAAAAACCACCTTCTTTCCTGTTTTCCCAAAAACCAGCTTCTCTTTGTCTAAACCCATAAGCGGTTGCCGTTGCGGAGTACTCTATCTCCCCATCACCATTTTTGGTAATCGCCATACGGGAATTGTCATCCCGAATATCATAAGTGCCATCTTTGTTCTTTTTGAAGGAACTGTTCCACCAGCTTAGGTCAGTGTTCTTTCTGCGATATCTCCTCGCTTCTTTTTTGGTCTCAAAAAGACCGAACGGGTCGGTATATAAGATAGGGTTGTTAAATCCATATCTATATGGTGTCCAAGCTGGCGCCCAGTCCGCCAACGGATCCACCCCACTCCACCTACCGCTGCCCGCATCATACCACCGCGCCCCATAATCCGACAGGCCGGAGGCCGGGTCCCAGGCTTTGCCGTTGTAGCGGTACAAGTGGGCAGGCGCAGGTTCGTCACGCCCTATCCCCTGCAGCTGCAGCCCGAAGGGGTAGTACCATAGCCGCTGCATCACCTCCCCGGCCCCAGGGCCGCTGCCTTCTGCCGCGATTTGACCGTCTTCGTCTGCATCCCTGAACAGCACCGTGGTGTTGCCCAGGTGGCCGGTCAGGCGGTACTCCACTTCGCTTAGGGTGCGGTGGGAGCGGCTGCTTTTCAATGAACTTGGAGGGGGAAGATAGGGGTTTTGGGGATAGCAAGGTGCTGCCCTCTATAGAAAGGGACACCAAACTGCCGGCTGTGCTGGAAGTGTCGCTGGACTATTTGGTAGGTGATACAACCATCTTACTCAAAGACAAAAAAATGCTGTACCGCTTGGAAGTGCTACAAAAAGTGAATCCCGTCCATAAGGACAGGATTCTTTATATGCTCGACCTGATGCTGAAAGATGCTCAAAGCAACTCCCTTCAGGAAAAATTGGCGTAATTGTCTTTAATTCAATACACTTAGAGTATTTGTCTCACAATTATATTTGAACTTGACAGTTACCCCTCCTTGGTTCGCCATTTGTAAATTTTTCCGCTTACATTTCACATTAAAAGGAATAACATTTACAAAAAATATCCCTTCTTCAAACCTAAGAGGAATAATTCTATACAAGGTGAAAGGACCTTTTTTAGCCTTTTTCCGAATTTGACGGATATTCATTAGTTGAATGGTAACACCTCCTAACTGTTCAGGCATAGAGGAAGTTGTTATATCATTTTTCTCAACAAATAGTTCATCGCTAATAACAGCATCACTCAAATACACCCTCAACGCTATATTATATATGTTTGAAGAGTCTTTTATCTCACTACTTGAAGTAGTCTGCCCAAACAAAATTGAAGACTGCAATAAAACTAAATAAAAAATTATCTGCTTCATTTTTTAATACCGATTGAAAAGAATTGTTGAAAAGGAAAAGTTGCCTGTACCCCATTTCCATTATATATGTAAACCGTCTTATTTCCTTGAGCCAGTACATACCGATTGCCTGTAACACCTCTTGTATTAGCTTTAGCGTTCGGAATATCTCCATACCCCTTCGAACCCGAAGGAGCATTGTCAAAAGAATAGGTAGTTGTAGTTTCTCCCCCAATTGTATTGAAACCGCCACCAGTTGTCGATGTTACTGTACCGTCTGGATGTGTATGAAAGGTACCGTCAATAGTGGCATCAAGGTCGTTTGGAAGCGTGGACACATCTGCCGCTTTGAAAACATTTATAGATGCGTGAGGGTCTTTAGAGGGGTCTGCCTTTTCCCCAGGTTGTGCGTGGACAACATATTCGCTTCCATTTGAAGTGCCAAAGTAGCCACCTTCTTCATGGAATGAAGGAGAACCAGCTCGGTCAACCGCTTTATTCATTTCTGACCTAACGTAAGAACTTGGTAACATAACTCCAGAACTCACGTCACCAACCGCTGTTGTTCCTCCTTTTTTGTTGGTCTTTGATATTGACTTAGCTTCTTTCTTGTCAGTCACAACCATTACCTGACCATTGTCAACTCCGTCAGTTCCGAGGTACTTGCCCTTTTGGTTATAATAATCGGTCTCAACGCTTCTACCGTCTGGGTCTATGTTTCTGATTGGGTTTCCGAGTACATAATTGTATGGCGACCAAGCGTAATACCAATGTGCCAG
>NZ_VOOR01000092.1 GCF_007993045.1 Phaeodactylibacter luteus | reverse complement strand
AACGAAGTTAAGAAATAATGGCTGTCCTAATTTTTGGCAGACACAGCTAATAAATAGCAAATACTCAGCAGAATAATCTTTTTTCTCATACTCTTTTTGTTTTATTGTACCCAACGGTCCGGCTACGTGACGTGCCGGACTCTAAATTTACCATTTTCGTTCCATTTCACAAATGCTAGCGCAGGCAGCGAAAGACCAAATTGGCGAAGCCTGGCTTTTGCTGCCTGCGCAGGTTTTTCCATCTCCATTTTCTTCTCGAAGATTTTTACCGGCATGGCATGTAGCCATTGTTGGCTGCAGTTTTTATCGCCTATATTTTTCAATATCAATGAACTCCAAATCGATAAATTCACCTGCTAAATGATCAAAGTCTTTATCTGTTGTATATAATTTCAATTTGTATACGCTAGCGGTGGCGGCTATCCATATATCATTCTTCCCCATATTTCTTGAACTAAAGTCAACTTTTCTATCTGCTAATTTACCTTGGCTAAAGGCATCTATATCTCCATAACGGTCAATAACCTCTTTTATATTCACATTGATCTTTGCAATTCTTTCAAGAGTCTTTTCTAATCTCTTTTTTCGGCTATCTCCTATTCCTAATTTTTTGGTTAATGCATTTAATTCTCCTAGAGTTACTACTGATATCATAAGTCTATTCTGGTTCTTGAATATTCCGTATTTCTTTTCAATTTGTTCTGACACCTCTGTTCCTCGGCTATATATCAACAGTAAATTCGTATCCAGTATTATATCCATTTGCTTTACAAACTAATCAGATTGTTAATCAAGGTTTTCCAATAGTTCTTCTAAAGAATGTTCCCACTCAATTTCATCGGTTAGGCTTTTGAATTCTTGGTAATTGATCGGTTTGTAGTTTTGTTCTTTTAAAAGTTGATCTATGGTTACTCCCTCTCTTACTTCAACGATCCCGTCTTCAACATTTAGGCTTTGTTCATCCTCAACAATGTTCATCTCTTCTATCTCTTCCGCCTGTTGAAAGATTAGTTTTAGCTTTTTGACATCATCAATCCTTGTTAACACATTGATAATATCTTTCCTAAGTTTATTTGTATTTACTGCTTGATCCATCATATTTACTTTTCTGTCTTCTTCCAATTAGCATATTTCCTTCGATCCAATTTACAACTTATTAGAACAATCTCGAGACTTTATCAGTTCCCAAAAACCAGCCGCCGCTTTTATTAATTGACTATCAGATACTTACGATTACACCATGTTGCCTGCAACGGCCGGTGTAGCTGACGTGCCGCCGTTTAGGCGGCATGGGCAGCTACACTTTGTGTGTGCCCGGAATGGGCTCCCCTCGCTATAAAGATAGCGAGTTTTCTAAGTGGTGCAAGTCCACTGGTAGCGAGTTGGTGAAGCTGCCTGGCAAGCCGCAAGGGCGCGTGGGGCGGCTCCGGGCCTCACTGCAAATGCTGGTACGGACCCTGATACGCTAAAGCTACAGGGCAGGCTGGACAGAAACCGTATAAGAGGCTGTTCAGGGGGGGCAAGGCAGCGGCAGCCAACAAACCCCTGGCCCCGCTCCCGGATGGGTGGCTGGGCCATCGCGTTCTTTTTCCATAAATTGACCCTTCCCTGATGGAGCGCTCCCATTGTCAAATACTTGGGCTGCATTCGCTATGAAATGCGTCTTCCATGTTGTAATCTGCTAGGGGTGCAACTCATACTTCTGCGCTAAATCTGCTAGCGTAACACGCTCTTGCAGCGCTTCCAAAACTACCTTCTTCTTGAATTCGGATGTGAATTTTCTCCGGTTTGCCATTGTTCACTTTTTAAACGAAGTTCTGAGTACATGACAAAACTGTAAAACTTTAATATGAATACCGCAAATCGTCAATTTTTGTGCTAATTTTCTCGATTTTCTTTAAAAATCGTCGATTTTAAATCGGTCATATTAGAAATAAAAACTTTTGTCATGTACTCAGCAAACCAAGTTTGATTTTCTGGGCTTTAGCTTTCAGCTTCGCAAAATTTATGAGGTTAAAGACAGCAAAGTGAACCTATGGAGGGGCTATTGTGCAGCAATCAGCACGAAAGCCGCCCGCCATATTCGCAATCAGATTATGAAGTACAAAATCCACCGGGCAACGGGAGCAGATTTGGAGCAAATCGCTCAATCTCTGGCCCCCAAACTGCGCGGATGGATCAGGTATTTCTCTCCATTTTACCCATCAGCTTTAAGAGAGGTATTTTCGGCATTGAACGCTCGCTTGGTGCGTTGGATCACCAACAAGTACAAATCATTCCGAAGGCGTAAATACCAAGCTTGGCAGAAGTTGAAGGAAATCGCCAGCGACTTCCCTAACCTGTTTGAGCATTGGAAATACGGCTATACCCCCTAATGATCTTCTAGTCCTGAAGAGCCGTGTGAATCGAGAGGCTCACGTACGGTTCTGTGAGAGGGTGGGGAACTGCTTAGTCAGTTCCCTGCTCTACTCGACTTTATTATTTTTTTTGCATTGACTTGCAGCTCTTTGCAACCGCAGGAACGAGGATTGCAATGTGCTGTATATTGCGTTGGCATTTCCATTATACTAACTCATCCTTCTTCTTTGGTTTTGATTTGGCAGACTTTCCTCTGTTAATTCTACGGTCAGACATTTTTTTCCAAATCTGTCTAAATTCCATTGTCTCTTCTAATGAGAAACCATAATGTTCAATGAGTACCGCTCTATCTACGATGTCGAGAACTTCTTCAATCCTATCTTCACGAATTAATTCATCTATGAGCATTACATCAATTCCGTGTTCTTCAACTACAGGAATTAGTAACTCTTCAATTTCAGTGGGTTCAAAAGTCATTACTCCACCACCATAACTTCTTCCAGTCACCTCTGAAAAAGCAAAAGTTAATGAGTTTAGAAAACAGATAACTATGCTTTCAGGACTAAAGACTTCAGATATAAATCTTACTCTATGGATAGTATCAGTCGAAGAGGCTTCAACTTGATTAAGAACTAATTTTGGATAGCGGTTCACTTGTCTTAAAGCAAATCCTTGAGGAATCCATAAGGAAGGTGTGATATACCACCTTTTTCTAATTCTACATTTGTAACCAGTGTGGAACTCTTTTTCTTCACCGTATTTAATATACTTTTTACTTTTCTCGTCTAAATTTTTGAACTCGGTGTTCTCTGGTAAAAAGAGTTGATTAGGTAGGTCTTTTTGAGCATTAAATTCAAAGTCAGCTTCATTAAAAATGATACCCGATAATTGATTTGACTTACTCACTACCTTAGTTGTAACATCTTGTAGCTTCCATTCTGCAACTTGAGATTGCTTTAACATAAAGAACTCGTTACGACCTGTAACAATACCTACATCAGCATCTAAAATATCATTAGCTAAAGGAATACGATTACTATCTTTTATTTCTCTGAGTAAATTTATCTCCCTTGGATTTAAAAAGTATTTAGTCCACTTTTCAGTATCGTGTTGTATTTCTACAACTTCTGTTTCAGCAACTGCATCAAAATCAATATTATTAAGCTCTTCTAAATCATCTAATTGAAGTACTCTAATGCCGTGAGCATTTGTAACTGATTTTTCACAAAGTAATAAGATTACTTCTTGTTGAATACCATCAAAAACTAACTTCTTAAATGTGACTATGGTGATTCTTTCAAAGAAATTTGAAAGAAAGACTCTTGTTTGTTCTGCGTACTTAACTTGAAACAATTCTGCAGGAATAACCATTCCCAACCTACCATTTTCACTTAGCAAAGTAGAACATATTACTAAGAATGGAACCCAAATATTAGTTAGCTTATTTGGTTTTAAGCCAATATCTTCCATCATTTTGATAGCAATATCTCTATGCTTTTTAGGGAAATTCTGATACCTTATAAATGGTGGATTACCTATTATCGAATTAAATACAGGATTCTCTTGATTTGAGATAAAGCTAAAGAAATCATCATTGACTATTGTATCATTATTTAAGCCAAAATTAGCCGCACGATTTGCAGCCTTGATTGCTTCCTCTGGAATAAGTTCCACACCTCTCAGTCTACCGTATAGTTCATCACCATTTACACCAAGCTCATTGAATCTCTCTATAGCTGCCTGAATAAAATTTCCGTCTCCACAACTTGGCTCCAAAACTATATCCTCCTCATTTTGGATTGCCCAAGAACATATGAACTCAGCTATTGGAGAAGGTGTATAATAACCGCCTCTGAGCTTATCAAAATCAATATTTTGTTCTTTACCTGCCATTTAAGATTCTATTGGTGCAGCAAATAAATTGTCGCCAATTATGCAATCTATATCATCTTGAGTGAAGCCGTATAAGGCATCAATCTGATTGAATAGGTTGTTGTATAATCTATTTATTTTACGTTGAATTATTCTCTGTTTAGCATATACTTTAATGCCATTTAAGCTCTCTTTAGCTTTTATGATAGACTTTACGTTTTTAACTATTTCATTATGTGCATTCTTCTGGTCTTTGTCCGTAAAGTCAATTTCTTTTATTGGTAAATTCTCAATAAACTGTTTCCCGTGTGAATAGTACTCTCCTCTAAACTCGCTTGCTCTGGATTTTACCATAGCTTCTAAAACTGGGTGAGTGAGCAAACCAGCTATGTAATAAATTGAATAGTTAGAGTCCGAAGTGATTGAATAATATGGGCCATTACCACCACCAGTGAATTGAAAGTTTGTTTCATCAATAACATAGCTTGGTCCCTGACTAAGGACAGGAAACACTATCTTATCGGTGTTGTGGAATTTAGTTAAACTTTGACTTCTACCGTATTGATACCATTTTGGATCTTTTCCGTTAATACTTCTTTTCTCTAATTTACCTTTAAATAGATTTAAGTAAGCCCAACAGTCAGGATAATCATTTTCAAAATCAGCTTCTGAAATTACTGTTGCTGAATCTCCTGCAATAGTGTAAGGGAAAATCATTTGACCATTAGCCGAAACAGTGTCAAAACCATTGAAACTAACATCATATAATGAAGGTTTGCATATTCCTTTTTCAACTTTATATTCTGTATCGCCTTTCGAAAAATAGAAATGAGTATCATCTTCTTTGGTTGGTGTGAAAATATAAATTGGGTCAGCACTGGTTTGTAACCCAACTGGAATTTCAGCAACAGCCTTTAATGGCAGTGTTCCTTTTGAAATAATTCTTTTGAAAAGCTTATCCGCATTTTCAGAAACAAATACCCAAGGTGCAGCATCAAAATTAGCATTGAGATAAGTGATAACTGGTGCTGTTTGGAATATGTCATTTGGAGCTAAATTATCTATTCTGCTAAAGTCAAGATTTTCTTTTTCTGCTTTAACAAAAACAACAATAGCGGTGTATGTGCTTCTATTCGGAAAAAGCTGGGTAACTCCAAAATGAATAATTCTGTCCAAAGACGTACTGCTTGTAATGTAAGCTCTGAGCTTCTTACCACCTTTTACAATAAAAAATTTGTGAGGTACTATATAACCGACACGTCCACCATCACAAAGTAGATTTATAGCCCTTTCAATAAATAGATAGTATTTGTCAAAAAGGTCCTTTTTAGAATAAGTATAGGGCGAATGCTTACTTCTATAATACTCAATCTCTTCTGGTGAGTACTTCACGAAATTTTGAATCCTAACGTATGGTGGATTTCCTACTATTGCATTAAAGCCATTAGTATCTTCTAAAAAAGGAAATTCCTCACCCCAATTGAATGGATTTATCTTAAAAAGTAATTCGTCATTGTCCTCAGCATCTTCATCAAATTTAAAATAATCATCATCAAGAAGAGAGTTTCCACATTTGATATTATTGTCAAGATTAGGCAATACTTTCTGCCCTGTGCTATCTAAAAAACTTTGAATAGATACAGCATTTTCATTTTCAATTAAGCGAAGTAGTAAACTAAAATGAGTTACTTCGACAGCATAAGGATTTATGTCTACGCCAAAAATATTATCAGTAAGAATGGAATGTTTTTCAGATAATGACAAACTAAACTGCCCTTCGGACAATTCTGTTAAACAATCATCTTCTATCTCTTCTTGGGCTAAAAAATATGCTTCACGATAATGTTGAATGTAATCAAATACAGAGAGTAAAAATGTACCAGAGCCACAACATATATCTGCTATTCTAAAAAACAAAGAATCTTCGAAGGTAGCCTCTGCATATAGTTTGTCTAATGTTTCACTGACAATCTGCTTTACAATTCTTTTAGGTGTAGGCACTACTCCATTAGAAGCAACTACTTCTGGCTCCTGTACTATTGAAACCGAATAGTCATCTGCTAATTCGATTTTATTACCTAAGTACTGCTCATATATTTGGCTTAAAATATCAGAATCAATAACGGAGAAATCATAAGGACTCACAGGGTAATACAATTCAGAGAAAATATCAATTAGTATTTGGTCATCAATGGTTATTTGTTGAACCAAATCATCTTCAATGAACGAGAATAAACCAGAGTTATATTTTTTATCCGAAGCTACAAACAGTATCTTTAGCTCATCATAGGTGCTAATGCTTTTTAAGGTCTCATACTTTTCAATTTCTCTATCCTCACATATTCGTAAGAATATGATTTTATTAATCATCCTTTGGATAAGGAAGTTAATGTCATCTTGAGATAAACCTGCATTATTTTCAACTACGTTTTCAGCAAGTTTTTTCCTCCAATTTTCAATTTGATTTAGGAAATGACTGTCAAAAGATTCTTCACCCTTTAGGTCGCCTGTATCAATTCTATCTAAGCTTCCTGATTTGATAGCTTCAAATGATAGTAGTGAGTATAACTCTTCTAAATTATCAATGAAGTCAGTGTAACAAAATGACTTATATCTGTTGTAAGAGGCAAGGTCTTCTAATTCTGGTTTTACCGTACAGTCATAAAATACCAAGTGCTCAAAATTAGTAAGAACTGAGAAAGGTAAATTAGCACTCCATCCATATCTTCTCGTTTGAAAAGCTGGTGCTTTTTCAGTTGTAATATTAATAGAAACCTTTTTAGCTTCTACAAACAAGGAACGTTGTCCAAACTGTTTTAACGTATAATCTGGGTTCTTTTTAGTTATTTTATCTTCTTCCTCAACATCAATTGATTCTTCTTGTATAACTTCCCTGTACAGTTGGGTTTTACGTGCTTCATTATCAACATCCCATCCAAAAGATTTGAGTAGAGGATTTAAGAAATCAATTCTCACTTGAGCTTCACTATATGCACCCTTCTTGTAGTCTACATACCCATTACCAAAAGCATCAACTAAAACTTTTAGTTGTTCTCTGCATTCATCAATATTCTGGCAAATCTTATACGCCATTATTTAGATACTTTCTTTTGGTATTTAACTTCTTTTTCAGCTACAATCAATGCCTTTAATGCCTCATCTTCATTCGCTACTACAGCATATACTTGGTCTGCCAACCAAAGTGACATAGCTTCTGCTTTGTTAAGTTTAAAGATTGTAACGAGCTGTTGAACGTGTTCTCGCTTAGCGGTACGTTCACCTCTTTCTATTTTGCTCATTTGAGCGGTGTCAATATCTAACTCTGCCGAAAGGTGTCGCAAGAGCATTTCTTGCTCTTCCCTTTTAGCCCTTATAAGATCTCCAAACTTATTCATTATTACTTTATGACTTGACAAATAATGGCAAATATAAAGAAAACAAGAGAAAAGGTGTCAATTTTTTTTATGATTTTTAGCATTGGAAAAAAAGCAATGTGTGCGATAGCACTCTTTGCTTTGGTACGATTGGTTTTTCA
>NZ_VOOR01000091.1 GCF_007993045.1 Phaeodactylibacter luteus | reverse complement strand
AGATGGCTATGTAACAATATTGCAGGACTAAGATAAGAGATTTTTGGACGAAATTCTTTACTGTTCAGTGGAGCTGTTTAAGGTAAGCGCCAGGCGTTATGCCGACTGTTTTTTTAAAATAGGTATTGAACACAGTTTTCGAGTTAAAGCCGCTTTCGTAGGCAAGGCCTAATATGGAGATGTGGCTATTGTCGGGGTCCTTGGCAAGCATTTTAAACTGGGCAACCCGGTAGTCGTTGATAAATGCACTGAAGTTCTTGCCTAGTGCTTGGTTGATAAGCCACGAGAGTTGGTTCGGGTGCAGCCCGCTTTGTGCGGCCAGGTCTCTGAGGGTAAGCCCAGGGTTTAGGTAAGGCGCTTCTTCTTTCATCAGAGCGAGTAGCCTAGCTTGAGCATTACTTGCTTCTTGCTCCGTCATAAGCGGCTGATGGCCATTGCTGATGGCTTCTGCTTTTTGGATGGGCGGATAAAGGCGTTTGTGGAAAATAGCGTATTTCGGGTGGTGGAATAAAGGGGAAGCCAAGGGGTCGGAGAAGCTGAGCAGCAGGATAGAAGAGCGGTAGGATAGGGCGTTTTCAAGCCAATCAAAAGCTTTGTCGTGTTGGCCAAGCTGTGCATACGCAAGGAACAGATAAGTGTGGGCTTGGAAAGCATGGGGTGGCTGTGCAGCCTTCTGAAGCCTTGGGAGCCATTCTCCCGCAGTACTATTGTCTTCCATAAGATAGCTGAGGGCGCGTATGCCCAGTACTTCGTCTGGGATGATGATTGCTCCCGGCAGCTTTCCCATCATCTCCCTTACGCTTGAAAAGTTGCCCATTTTGAGAAGCAGATAGGCTTTCACGGTCAGTGCAGGGATGTTTTTGGGGTTATGTGCTAGCAAGGTGCTCATTTGCGCAAGCGCCTCCTCATGTTTCCCGGTACGGTAGAGAAAATAGCCCTTGTAAAATAGGGTTTCTTGGTTGAAAGGGTCAATATCGAGAGCAAGAGCCAGGTGTTGGCGGGCTTCTGTTTGCTGCCCTTTGAGCAGGTATAAGAACGCCATGTATTGTTGGGCTTCCGGGTAGCTGGGCTTCAGCTCAATCGCCCTAAGGTTGTGGTGGGCTGCTTTTTCAAAATCACATGCTGTGAAAAAAGCGAGGTTGGCAAGTTGGTAATGGACGCCAGGGTCATCCGGTGCCAGCACCAATGCTTTATGGGTGCATTCAGCAGCTTTTTGCCAAGCTTCTTCCATTGGCATAAAAGTGGTTGTTGCCATAAAACCATATGCATCAGCTAGCCCAATATAGGAGGGCGCGTGGTTGGGGTCGAGCTGTAGGGCTGCCTCATAATATCCGATTGCCTGCCTTACATCTTCAGGGTTCCATTTATTGAAGTGGAACTTTGCTTTGAGGGCATAAGCATAGGCATCTAGGTTGAGGGTTGCAGGGCGGACGAGGTGTTCCCCTATCTCGAAGTGCCCAAGCTGCTCTCTGAGTTTGTCTGCGATCAATAGGCTTATCTCATCCTGCACAGCAAAAATATCCTCTAGGCTTCTGTCCCATCGCTCCGACCAATAATGCGTATCATCGTATGCCCGGATCAATTGTGCAGTGATGCGCACCCGTTTGCCCACAACCCGGACACTCCCCTGAAGGATAGTGCCTACCTTAAGCTGACGGGCAATTTCCGGAAGGGGAGTATCCTGTAGCCGGAAGTGAAAAGAAGAGGTACGGGAAACGACCTTTAAGCCATTTATGCCTGCCAGGGCGTTAATGATCTCTTCCGTTACCCCATCACTGAAATACTCGTAGCTGGCATCAGCACTCATATTGGCAAAGGGCAGGACGGCTAAAGTTGGGTCTTTCACAAGCTTATCATTGACGGGGGCTGCTATAGGGAGCCCCCCGCTTAAGCTCTAAGTTAATCATTTTCTACGTCATCCCGCTTCATCCCATACCAGTCGATATGCCGTGTTGCGTACATGATGACAGCCAGGATGATCAAAAGCCCAATACTCCCCATGAGCAAGGCATAGTCCTGGAGCTGCAATATGGAATAAAAAAAAGCATACAAAGTGCTGAGCACTCCAAACACCAGGGCGGTCAGCTTCAGGTTGTGGAGTATGGAATAACTATAAGCCGTGGTCAGAAAAAGAATAGCAGAACAGGAAAGGGCATAAGCCCGCTGAAAGCCCAAGTGCTCGGATAAAGATAAGAGAAGGATGTAGAACAGCACAACTGCTGCCCCAACGAGCAGGTATTGGATAGGGTGCAGCCGTTTATTGTTCAGGATTTCCATAAAGAAAAAGGCAAGAAAGGTCAGCAGTATAAAATATGCGGCATAACGGGCTGAGCGGTAGGTTTTCTGGTACTCGTCTATAGGCAACAAAAGCCGGAGCCCAAATGTGCTGGCCGACCGCCGTATGGGGTCAGGCTCGTATTCATTGCTATTTGGCAGGCTGTTGAGGATATAACTGCCTACCCCCTGTTGTGGATAGTTCCGGTTGACTTGCAGCACCTGCCAGGCCGCTTCAAAGCCGATATCTGAGACAGCCCGCTCATCGGGCAAAAAAGTGCCTTCAAAGCTCGGTGCAGGCCAGGTGGAGGACAAGTGTACAGTGGTTGTTTTGCCAAATGGCGCGAAGAATATGTCGCTGCTGCCATTGAGATCTAGCTGATACTGGAACGTGAACTGGCTCGCTGCCCCTTGCGGCAGCGCTAATGGCGCACTAGCGCCAGAGCTGAAACATTCGTTCGTGATGGTGCCAGGCCCAAGCTGCAGCTCCTGGCCTGATAAGTTGGCTGTAATGCTGGATTCGACTCCCTTCATGTCGCTGATCCCGATGGTGAACAGGGCGTCTTCCCATTGCAGGCTTTCTGCGGGCACGGGCAAGCCCTCTGCATTGAGCCCTTTAAAGGAGCCACGTATCTCCAGCTGGGCATTGTAAAGCACTACGACATAGATGCCCCTGTAGCGTTCTTGTGGGAAAAGCACCCCTTCCATGGATAGGGTGTCGGGCAAAAAATGGGCGTAGCCCTGCTCCCGTAGGGGCGGCCCATCTCCATTGGGCAATGTGATCTCGTAGGGCACTGATAAGACCGGCCCGGCGACAGTCTGCGGCCCGCCCCATTTTGAGCTCACTTCTTCCACTGCCTCATCTCGGAGGTTTTCCCGCTCCCGGATGAGCGATTGCACCAAGCTAGCTGGGATGAGCAGGACCAGCACTAGAATGCCTACCGTTAGCAACTTTAGGGTTACAGAATTACGGGCCCAATCATTAAGCCGGTCGAAAAAAGAGGATGCGCTCATACCGCTTGTTTTCTAGACAATTTAGGCATAATTCTTATCCTCGCTCTAGAAAAATGCGAAGTGCGCCCAAACCGATTTGGCTGGGCGTAAACTAAAATGCCGCAGCCTTTTATGCTCCCCGAGCCTTTAGATAAGCGCTTGGAGCGGTGAAAATAAAGCCCCGGCCAAGCAGGGGCTTGCCAGGGCTTTCCAAAAACATAAGGGGGAATTATTCAATCACGACCTTCAGGCGCAGGGGCGGCTGGCCCTGCTCATCGAGCAGGAGCCAGTATATCCCTGCGGGCAGCTCATGTACGTCCCAAAGAGCCTGTGCCTGCCCGGCTTCTAGCCGCTGTGTAGCAACTGCCCGCCCCAGCTGATCCCTGAGATCCGCGGCAGCAGGCGCAGCGAGGGGGCTGCCGAGCTGTAGGGTGAATTGCCCTTTGGCAGGGTTGGGGAAGATCTTGTGCTGCAATTGGCTTTGGAGTGCCGGGCTGAGGTCTTCGAGGAACATGCCCGGCGCATCCATAGCCTGGCCGGCCTTTGGCATGAGCTGCGGGTGTGCGGCCCCGCTGGCCATGTCGGCACCTGCTGTGGCAATGCTGATATCGGAGAAAATGGCGGAGGCGCTCTGCCCCGGGCGGGTAGAGAAGACCGCCAGGCCAGCTTCAGCGCAGCTGCCCATTGGGATGACGACCTGGGTGAGGAGCTGGAACTGCACGCCGTTGTTGCTGCGGTAGAGGCGGAAGAGGTTACCCTGGCGCTGCAGCCTCATCCATCCGGAGGTGCTGCCCAAGTAGAGGGCGGCCTGTTTTGGCGCGTTGGGCGCTGCGCGCGACTCCCTGCGGTAGATGGGCGCCCCGGCAGTGAAGAGGCCTATGTACCGGCTGCCGCTGCCGTTGTGTTCCCTGATGATGAGCCCCGCGTAGCCGTTTTCTGCCCCGTTGACGCGGGCGGTGATAACGACATCTCCGCACAGGGGCTGCAGGGCTGCGCCGAGGTGGTCCTGATTGCCGTTGATGGGGTTGAGCGCGCCAGATGCGAGGGTGATCTCATCTTCATTTCCGGTGCATGGGAGATAACCGGCCAGGGTGCCCGGCGCATTGCCGATCTCGGCCTGATACCAAGGAGCAGGCAGGGCGTTGCCTTCTACGACTTCGATGACAGCAGTACAGGTACTAGAGTTGCCATTGGCGTCGCTGACGTTGAGGGTTACGCTGTTTCCGCCTACATCCGCGCAGGTGAAATCGGTTTGCGAAAGCGAAAGGGAGAAGATGCCGCAAGCGTCGTTGGAGCCGTTGTCCACAAGCTCAGCCGTTGTGCTGCCGTTGCCGTTGGCGTCGAGCTGCACGGTGGCATTCTGGCAAATGGCAGTAGGGGCGATGTCGTCCAAGACGGTGACCGTGGCGGAGCAGGAGCTGAAGTTGCCATTGGCGTCGGTGACATTGAGGGTTACCGAATTGGATCCCAGGTGGCTGCAATCGAATTCGGTTTGGCTTAAAGCCAAGTTGATACCGCAGGCGTCGTTGGAGCCGTTGTCTATTAGCTCAGCCGTTGTGCTGCCGTTGCCGTTGGCGTCGAGCTGTACGGTGGCGTTTTGGCAAATCGCGGTAGGGGCGATGTTGTCCAGGACGGTGACCGTGGCGGAGCAGGAGCTGGCATTGCCGTTGGCGTCGGTGACATTGAGGGTCACGCTGTTTCCGCCTACGTCCGCGCAGGTGAAGTGGGTGATATCTAGTGTCAGCGCATCTATTGCCGCCAACCCACATCCATCAGAAGAACCGTTGTTAATATCATCGGTAGATATAGAGCCCATTCCATTGGCGTCAAGCTGTACAGTAGTGTTTTGACAAAGTGCGGTGGGGGCCGTTTGGTCCACCTTTTCTACGGTAAAGGTGCAACTGTTGCTCCATCCTTTTAGATCAAAAGCGGTCAGTGTGATGATTTCGTTGCCCACACCACTTACGGTGCTGGCTGCTTCCGGCGATTGTTCAAGGGAGATTACATCACAATTGTCATTGGCTGTAGCTAATGCTATATAGTCGCCTAGCATAGCCGTACAATCATCGCCAAGCACCAGGGTCTGTGTTGCTGGGCAGCTGATCGTCGGAGCTTCTTCATCGGTGAAGGTGACTTCAATGGGGGCTGTCATGGAACATCCCTCGGTGGTGCTGGTGGCGGAAAAATAGAGTGTGCTGATGGTAGCCGCTGGGCTTTCCGTAAAGGTAAAGGTGTTGGAGGGCTGGTCGTAAGTGCCGGCTACTACGGTGAGTGCTTCGTCCTGATACCAGGTGGTAGCAATGGTCAGATCAATCATGGCTGCCAGGTCAAGGGCAGGAGTGACCTCTCCACAATCGGTGCTGACGGGAGTGACGATGATTTCATTGTTCGTCACATTGGGAATCGGATTGTTTTGTGGGTAGGCAATGATGCCATCATTCTCAAAACCGGTATTGGCGTGTGCCACCGCAGTGTTGACAATCATTAAGCCGGTATTGGTGAACACATCCTCGTTACTAAATGCTGCAGCGATTTCAAAAGTGCCGCAAGCGAAATTGTTGAAGGCGTCATCATTCCAGAAAGCATATTGTGTTACACCGGCATTGGTGCCCACACGGATGAAACCATAATTGTTGAAGGAACCATTCTGGTGTAGCAAGCCAGCCATGGTGGTTTGATCAATGGTGATCATCCCATTTTCTTGGTTATTGACCGTAGCCACATTCCAAAGCCCCCAATCACCCACTGTTCCGGTTTGTCCGATACGAATTTGGCCACTATTGTTTACCGTTGCGGAATTTTGATTTCTCATGCCTGCTAAAGCCGTATTGTCGATGGTTATGGTACCACCGGTATTATTGAGGCTGCCAGTATTAAAAAGGCCCCAGTCTGACGAGTTGGCAATGTTCCCGATGCGGATGGTACCGGAGTTGGTAAAGGCTGATTCGATATACATTGCATGGGTGTTTTCCCCGCCTTGCACATTATTGATGGTGATTTCGCCACCGTCATTGTTGAAGTTCGCACCGCTGAAGCCATTGTAAAGGCCAAATTTTCCGACAGTGCCGACATCTCCTATATGGATACTGCCGGCATTGGTGAATGTTTTCTCATTGAAAAGAGCGTTGGCACTGAATTCTCCTTCGATACGGTCAATGGTCATTTCAGCTCCACTGTAGTTTTGAAAGATATGAGTATTGTACAACCCGTGATTAAAGCTACCTGCTTCATTGCCAATCCACAACTTGCCCCAATTGTAGAATGTAGCCTGACGTCCATTATAAATACCATTGATATTTGAAGAGAAGGGAGAAGTGATGCGATTGATTGATATTGCTGCCGTACTCCGGTTTTCGAATAGGCCATTGTTGATGAGCCCGTGACCGCTCACACTCGCTACGCTCCCAATAGTGATGGTGCCACTATTGTCAACTGATGCATTATAATCATTGTAAAAGCCATTTTGATTGAAAATCCGATCAATCGTAATTTCACCTCCATCATTGGTCAATTCGCCCTGATTAAAGATGCCGATATTTTCCATAGAATGATTCGCGCCAATTGTAAGTGTCCCACTATGATTAAAAACGCCAGTAGAGCGGTTGTCGATGGCAACCCCTGTACTATCCACGTTGATTGTGGCGCCGGTATTATTAAAAATACCTTCGTTAAAGATGGCGGAATTCCGGACCGGGGCATTTGCACCGATGGTGATGATACCCAGGTTATTAAAAGTGGCCCCACTGCGATGGTCAATTCCGTAAAAAGAATTTTCAATTTTGATTTCTGCTGCTGCCCCATTGGTGAAATCAACAAAGTTGTAAATGGCTGGGCCAGTGATAGAGCCGCCTAAGCCGAAGGCCATCAGCCCGTCATTGGAAAAGGAGCTGCCTGCCAAATTGTAGAGGCCTGAACCAGATGTGTTAATGATGTATATTTCTGCCCCAGGGCCATTTGTAAACGCCGCTTCATTATAAATGCCCGGCCCTATGATACCAGAGACTTCCCCGATCGTGAGAGTGCCGAGGTTGGTAAATGTGCCCTCATAATTGGTGATGCCGGCAAAGGCTCGATCAATATTGATCTCGCCGCTGCTATTATTGTTAAAGGTGCCATAGTTGAGGATACCCTGATTGGCTACCGAAGCCACAGTGCCGAGGTTAAGGGTTCCATTATTGTTGACCGTACCCTGGTTGTGAATGGCAAAGGGGCTGGAATTATCAATGCTCAGGCTGCCCGTCACGGTCAGTTGGGCACCCATTTGTACCGTGACAGAGTTGACTGCTGCAGTGGTGGCTCCCGAAATGATTGGGTCATTGCTGGTAATTGGGATGACCACATCTTCAGTGCTTAGTGGTACCGAACCGGCGCTCCAATTAGCGGCAGTTGCCCAGTCCATATTGGTAGTCCCCATCCATACATTTTGTGCTGGGAGGTTGATGCAGAATAGCATCACTGCCAACAAGCTTGTTAACGTAAGAGAGTGTCCCGAAATACTCAACCCTTTGGGGGCAAGAGCTGTAAAAGTGTTTTTCATGAGTGTTTTTATT
>NZ_VOOR01000090.1 GCF_007993045.1 Phaeodactylibacter luteus | reverse complement strand
AGAGCTTCCGGGCACGGTGGCTCTTTTTTTATCCTTTGTACCGCACCTCGCGAAGGGGTTCTAGCGTTATATTCCAAAAGAAGGAATCTCATGCCCCGTTTACTCGCCCTGTTTTTTATCTTCCTGATGGTTTCGATGTCTGCCTGCCGGTGCCCGCCCGACGAAGAGGTCGGCACGCTTAGCCTAAGCCCGGAGGCATTGGGCTTCCTCCCCTATTCTGGCGCTGAGGCCCTCACCTTTGCCCGTGCCGATGGGCAAGAGCTCACTTTTACAGCCCCACGTGGTGAGCAGGCGGGCACAGATCAGGTCTGTGTGCGCACAATCTGTACGGAGGCCCGGTACAACAGCCCCTCTAGCTGCGAGTTTTACACAGCGGGCAATCGCCGCTATGTCTTCGTCTCTGATGATAACCGCCACCTCATTGATCTGCTGTTGTACTCCGCCCTTCACGAAGAGGATACCGAAAACTTCTACGATGCCTTGCAGGTCGGTTACTCTGCCGGGGCTCCTGCAATACAGGGGAATACCGCAATTGTGCCGCGGTTCAGCGGTAGCTTTGTGGCTAGCGAAGTGCCCTTCAGCAGCCCCTTGCTCAAGGTAAGCACAGTAGAGCTCAATGGCCGGCAGTACACGGATGTCCTGCAAAAGGCAGAAGGGAACCTGGCGATTTATCTGCAGCCAGGGAAAGGAGTGATCGCTATTTCCGAAAACGGCAATGTGTATACGCTAGTGGAGTAGGGCTCAACGGTAGCGGTATACGGGGTAGACGCCCCCTTTGGGAAAGGTATCCTGCCCGCGCGGCAGTTCGAGAAAGGCATCTGCATCCGCTAGGTTGGCCAGGTCGCCCGACCCTTTGCCTTCAACGGGGGACGCCATGAGCCTGCCGCTCTCTGCATCACTGTATAGGCGCACCTGAAGGAAATAAGTGAGGTCGGGCCGGAAGTGGAAATCACGGTCCAGCATAGCGAAAGCGCCGGGAAAGGCAGGCTGCCCGAGGCACTTCCGCAGCCACGGCCCTACGTAGCGCTGTGTGCACATAAAAGAGGATACGGGGTTGCCTGGCAGCGCAAAAACAGTACACTGCCCTGGCAGCTCCCCAAACCAGAAAGGTTTGCCCGGGCGCTGCTTTACCTTATGCAGGTGTTTCTTTACGCCCAAGTCGGTAAGTGCTGCAGGCACATAGTCGAACTTCCCTTTGGAAACGCCCCCGCTCAGCAGTATGAAGTCGTAAGCTTGCAGGCACCGCTTCAGCTCTGCCCGGGTCGCCTCCAGCTCATCGGAAATGTGCAGCAGCTCAGCGGCCGCGCCCCACTGCCGCAAGGCCGCCTGAATGGTGTAAGCGTTGGAGGTCCGTATCTGATAAGGGGCGGGCGCTGCGCTTACCGGCACGAGCTCGTCGCCAGTGGAAACGATGACAGCACGTGGCATGCGTTGCACATAGAGGTGTGATAGGCCTACTGTTGCTGCTACGCCCAGCTCCGCAGGAGAGAGTGGTGCCCCTGCTTTGACAATGATGTCGCTCTGCCGCCGGTCTGTCCCTTGTAGATGTACATTCTGTCCAGTTTTTACTGCTGCTCCCTCGACAATAGTTGCTTGCCCGTGTTCAATCTTAACATCCTCGTACCTAATGACCGTATCTGCCCCAGCTGGGAGCATAGCACCGGTCATAACTTCTAGGGCTCCCGCTTTATCGTTCAGCGAAAGCTGTGGTGCTCCTGCTGCTTGAGTGCCCTGCAAAGGGAAGGTGCGCAGCCCGCTTTCGTAGGCCTCCCCCAAAATTGCGATGCCATCCATAGTGACCCGATGGAAAGGGGGGAAGTCCCGGTCTGCAGCCATGTCTTGAGCCAAGATGCGCCCGAGGCACTCCTGCAGCGGCACTTTTTCCGTCCCAAAGCTCCGGGCAGAAGCAAGTACGAGTTCTGTTGCCTGTTGGATGTCGATCATAGTAGAGGTCAATAGTGCTAGCCGCCAATAGTGGCCATAGATTCTTGTATAGGGTGGTTGAGCGTGCGCTGTTTTTCAGCCTCCCATCCATCCTTCGCCCGGTTGCCGAGCGCCTGCAGGAAGGTGTCGCGCAGCTGCTCCTGCGTGGCCCCCGCCCGCATGATATCCCTTATGTTGAATACTCCGTCATCGTACAGGCAGGTTTTCAGCATCCCTTTAGGGGTGATGCGTATGCGGTTGCACGTGCCGCAGAACGTACGGCTGTAAGCTGCGATGATCCCTACTGTGCCCTGATGTCCGGGTATTTGATAGTTGTAAGAGGTGGAGTGGGGCGGGTCTGGGACTTTTTCGATGTCCGGGAAATGCGCTTGCAGGTGCGAAAGGATACGCCGGTGGTTCCAGGCCAGCCGCTCGTAGTGGCTGCCCTCCCCGTTAAAAGGCATCTCTTCGATAAAGCGGACGCTCACGGGGTGGTCTTTGCTCAGCAGGGCCATAGGGATGATGTCCTCCGTATTCTGCCCGTCCATGACCACGGCATTAATCTTGGTATCTATACCGTGGTGTAGAAGGGCTTCAAAGGTGTCCATGACCTGAGGGAAGACGTCTCGGCGCGTAATCTTAAAGAACCGGGCGGGGTCTAGTGCATCGAGGCTAAGGTTGACGCTGCTGATGCCCATTGCTTTGAGCTCCGGTACAAGGGGGGCTGTCAGTGTGCCATTGGTTGTGATGTTCACTTTTTCAATGCCGGGAGTGCTGCACAAGGCTTGCAGGAACTTCATCATGTCCCGGCGTACGAAAGGCTCCCCTCCGGTCACCCGCACTTTAGTAATGCCCATTTCCGCAAGGGTAGAGACCAGGCGGATCATTTCTTCATAAGAAAGGAGCTCCTCCCTGCCCACATACTTTATGCCTTCTTCGGGCATACAGTAAAAACAGCGCAGGTTGCACCGGTCTGTTACAGCTAGCCGGACATAATTGATTTTCCGGCCGTGGTTGTCAAAAAGAGATTGGTTAGCGCTCATAGTCACTTGGTTTATGCATTGCGGGCGGCTTATAGAGAGCGTCCATACCGGTTGGAGCCGGGAGCTAGCCTCAATATACACTTTCCATTATGGAGTAACGAAATTTTTCGCGTTTGCGTTGAGCGGCCTGGGGCCATCCTATGGCTTGGCTAATGAAAGAAGGGCAGTACGGGTTGTGGCGTACTGCCCCGGTTGTGCCCGGTATTACCAAATTGGGCGCAACTTTTCCAGCTAGCTTGCTGGCTGTATCGTAACCGCTACCCATTTAGACAGCGGAGTTTTGCTCCCTTTGGCGTAAGCGTCTACTGGCACGAGCACATTAGCTTCTGGGAAATAGGTAGCTATGCACCGGCGCGGGATGTCGTAAGCGACCACAATGAACTGCCGGGCTACCCGGTGCACGCCTTTGTAATCTCCATGCAGGTCGACCACCTGCCCGGCTTTCAGCCCTGCAGATTTGATGTCCTCAGGGTGCATCATGACGATGCGCCGCTCATTGTAAATGCCGCGGTAGCGGTCGTCCAGCCCGTAGATGGTCGTGTTGAACTGATCGTGGCTGCGTATGGTCATCATAATGTACTCTTCATCGCGCAGCGCTTTGTCGGGCACGGTGTTCACGGTGAACACCGCTTTGCCTGAAGGCGTGTTGAACTGCTGCTCCCGTGCTCCGTTGGGCAGGTAGAAGCCGCCGGGCTCCCTTACCCTTCGGTTGTAGTCGTCGAACCCTGGCACAGTCTTTTCAATCGCTTCCCGGATATTGTCATAGTCGCTCACGAGATGTGCCCAATCTATTTTGGAGCGGCTGCCGAGGGTAGCCTGTGCGACTCCGGCCACGATAGCCGGCTCGCTGAGCAAGTGGGGGGATGGCGGGGCTAAGACGCCTTGAGAGCTGTGCACTACGCCCATCGAGTTCTCTACACTGACAAACTGCTGCCCACTGGCCTGCAGGTCTTGGTCGGTCCGCCCTAGGCAGGGCAGTATAAGCGCTTCTTTGCCGTGTATGAGGTGGCTGCGGTTGAGCTTGGTAGAGACATGTACAGTAAGGTCGCACCGCTGCAGTGCTTTGGCCGTGTATTCGGTATCCGGGGTGGCAGAAAGGAAGTTGCCGCCCAAGGCGAAAAACACTTTAGCCTCTTCTTCGTACATCGCTTTGATGGCATCTACTACAGCATAACCGTGCTTTCGGGGAGGTTCAAAGCCGAAGTTGGCTTGCAAGGCATCAAGGAAAGCAGGCTTGGGGGCTTCCCATATGCCCACGGTCCGGTCGCCTTGTACGTTGCTGTGCCCACGTACAGGACAGGTGCCTGCGCCGGGCTTTCCGATGCTGCCTTTAAGCAACAAGAGGTTGACTACTTCGCGGATGTTTTCCACCCCATTTTCATGCTGCGTGAGCCCCATTGCCCAGCAAATGATGATTTTCTTTTTGTTGCGGATCATGGCCGTCGCTTGCTTGATTTGGGCACGCGGCACACCCGAGGCTTCTACGAGGGTTTCAAAATCGTGTGTCTTTAAGTCCTCAATAAAGGCTTCGTAGTCGGTAGTCTTAGATTGGATGAATTCCCAGTCGAACACGGTGCCTGGCGCTTGCTGCTCTTCGTGCCAAAGCTGCAGCATGATCGCTTTGAGCAGGGCAACGTCTCCATTGATTTTGACCTGTAGGAAAAGGTCGGTCAGTTTGGTGCCGCCGCTGAGTATTTTGCCGGGCCGCTGAGGGTTGATGAAGTTTTGTAGCCCTGCTTCTGGCAGGGGGTTGACGGTGATGATCTGTCCGCCGTTTTCTTTGCAGCGCTCTAGGGCAGAGAGCATGCGCGGGTGGTTGGTGCCTGGGTTTTGGCCAATGACCATAACGACCTCTGCCTCATAGAAATCGGTAAGGGTTACGGAGCCTTTGCCTATGCCCACCGTTTGGGAAAGCCCCTGCCCGCTAGACTCATGGCACATATTGGAGCAGTCCGGAAGGTTGTTGGTGCCGTATTCCCGTACAAACAGCTGATAAAGGAATGCGGCCTCATTGCTAGCCCGGCCAGAGGTGTAAAACACCGCCCGGTCGGGGTTATCGAGGGCATTGAGCTTGCGCCCAATCAGTTGGAAGGCCTCTGCCCAAGAAATAGGCTCGTAATGATTTTGGCCTTGCCGAAGCAGCATAGGCTCTGAAAGCCGGCCTTGTTTGCCTATTTCGTAGTCGGTCCACTCCAGCATTTCAGGAATGCTATGGCTGGCGAAGAAATCCTTCCCAATGGTTTTCTTTTGGGCTTCCTCTGAGATGGCTTTGAGGCCGTTCTCGCAGTATTCGCCGAGCTTAGACCGGTCATCGTCGGGGTCAGGCCAGGCACAGCCCGGACAGTCGAAGCCCCCCTTTTGGTTGAGCCGGAACATGGTCTTGACCGCTTGCCCGGGCGCCATGTACTTTACAGCATGGCCCAAAGCTGTAGTTACCCCTTTGATGCCTGCGGCCTTGCCTTTTATTGCACCTAGGCGGAGCCCCGTAAAGCGTTCCGGCGGCTGTGCACCGGGGGTGGGCGCGTGTGAGGCTACTACAATATCGTGCCCTTTGTTTTCTATTCCATTGCCGTTCGGTGTGTTCTCTTCCATGGTCAAATATGCTGCGTTCAAAAATTTATGCTATCGGGCAAAGCAGCTACAGCCTTGCACTATACAAAAGTAAAAGTAATGCCTAGGGCTAGATAACGCTATTTTATCAAAACCTTCGGAAGGTTTGAGAAAATGGTTTTATTTTTTAATTCTGCAATATGGTTACTTTGTAGAAGTAAATTTTGAATCCTTTAAACAAGAGCATTCGGGCGGATACCATAGATAAAAGGCATGATCTGGTGGAAAGCCCGAAGCACAAAAAAAACTCAAATAGTATGGCATTGTTCTCCTTTCTGGACCGAGACCACTCTGTGGCCAAACCGGGCTACAACCGTTGGCTGGTACCGCCGGCTGCTTTGGCTATCCACCTTTGTATTGGGCAGATTTACGCTTACAGTGTATTTAACAAACCTATGACCCGCATCATTGGGGTCACTGAATCCGCACCGTCTGATTGGGAGCTTACTACGCTGGGGTGGATTTTTTCGATAGCGCTGTTCACGCTGGGGGCTTCTGCTGCTATTTTTGGGAAATGGCTTGAGCGGGTAGGCCCTCGCAAAGCGATGTTTGCTTCTGCACTTTGTTTTGCTGGCGGTTTTTTCATTGCTGCGCTAGGGATCAACTTGCATCAGATATGGCTGGTTTACCTGGGGCACGGGGTGATCGGCGGCATCGGGCTTGGGCTGGGCTATATTTCTCCTGTCTCTACGCTGATCAAATGGTTCCCGGACCGGCCGGGCATGGCGACCGGCATGGCGATAATGGGTTTTGGCGGTGGCGCGATGATCGCTTCTCCCCTCAGCGTAGCCCTGATGGATACTTTTAAGTCGGCTACTTCAACGGGGGTAGGGGAGACTTTCTTGATAATGGGGGCAATTTACTTCCTGTTCATGATGTTTGGGGTGTTTACCGTCCGTGTGCCCCAAAAAGATTGGAAGCCGGAAGGTTGGACGCCGCCCAAAGCTTCCAAGCGGCATATGGTGGCCAAGGGGCATGTAGATGCTGATATGGCGATCCGCACCCCTCAGTTTTATCTGCTCTTTGGCGTGTTGATGCTGAACGTTACTGCTGGCATCGGCGTGCTGGGGCAGGCTTCGGTTATGATTCAGGAGATGTTCAGCGTGGCATCTGTAGGAGAGAAGGCTGCTGTCTCTGCTGCCGCCGCAGGGGGTTTTGTGGGCCTGCTGAGCCTGTTCAATATGGCGGGACGTTTCTTTTGGTCGTCCTTATCTGACCGCATTGGGCGCAAAAACACTTATAACGTCTTTTTCCTGCTGGGCGCTGTCCTCTACTTCGCAGTACCGAGTATTGGCAATATGGGCAGTATCGTCCTTTTCGTCGCTTGTTTCGCTGTTATCATGAGCATGTACGGGGGAGGCTTTGCCACTATCCCGGCCTATCTGCGCGATATGTTCGGCACTGCACAGGTGGGGGCCATTCATGGCCGGCTGCTTTTGGCCTGGTCAGCGGCTGCTATCCTTGGCCCGGTGCTGGTCAATTATATCCGCGCCTATCAAATCGAAACTTTACAATTGCCTGCAGCCCAGGCTTATTCGATTACGATGTACATCATGGCTGGGCTCTTGCTCGTCGGCTTTGTGTGCAACATCATGGTCAAGCCGGTAGAGGAAAAGTACATGATGAAGGAAGGAGAAGAAGCTGGCGCTTTCAGCCCCGTGGCCAAGCCTGCTTGAGCCGGACTGGCGAAAGCTGCTGAAGCTCGGAATGTTTTTATGAACTAATTGTGTCCAAGCCCGAACAGGTGCAAGGTATTGTTGTTGATTATCAATGTCTTGCCCTGTGCTGGCGAAAAAAAACGAAATATGTCAACGAAAGAAAGTAAACTGACGTCCGGGGCGTTATTAGCCTGGCTTTTTGTTGGGATCCCCTTGCTTTGGGGGATTACGCAGACTCTCATTAAATCTATGGCCTTGTTCAATTGAGAATAAGTTCACCCCGAGTTGCTCAAGCCTGCTGCCTAGCCCCTGCTTTTGCAGTGCTAAAAAGCAACAGGCCCTCATAAAGCCAATGGTTATGCCCAACCAGTTAAAACAATACGCTCAGCAGCTGACGAACAGCTTGCAACAGGCTATTTCCCTCCACCATCATCAGCTGCAAAAACTGGTGGAAAGTGGTAAGCTGAAACAGGAGGAAGCCCTGCAGCTTGCACAGGAGTATGCTGCGGCCTTGGAAGCCGAAGGGGCGCCTGTGGAGTGGGCTGGTGCAAAGACTTTGGTAGAAGCCGAGTGGCTTCAGAACTGGCAAAGGTATGTGCAGGATGCAAGCTGGAGGCTGGGGCTGTATGAGCAACAAAAAGGGGGGGATGAGG
>NZ_VOOR01000009.1 GCF_007993045.1 Phaeodactylibacter luteus | reverse complement strand
GGCGTCAGGTTGGGGTCTGAGCCCCAAGATAAGGCATTGACAGTATTCGGGGTTTATGTGTCGGAGCTATTGTGGGGTAGGTAGCATTTCATCGGGCGTCAACCAGAATATCGCAGGCGTTTAAGCTTTTCGTGCATTAGGCTGGCATTGGCCTAGCGCTGCGAAGGGGTAGCAAGCCCGATAGGGCCGAGCGGACAGCGAGCCCCGTAGCATAGCGGCACCTGCCCGCTGGCCCTCTCCTTGCGGCAGGGGCAGGCCCCCCATCCCGCGAAGCAGGCTGGGCAGGCCCTCAAAAAACGACAATCTGGTTCGCGCCCATTTTCATCTTGCACTTACTCGCCAAATTGTGTATTTTGGTATGACTAAAACTCAGATGAATTGGAAATCGCAAACCCGATCTACGATGTGGTATTCAAATACCTTATGGAGGATGCCAGGGTAGCTAAGATTTTTTTGTCTGCTGTGACCGGTCTTGATATCCTATCCCTAGAGATGCTCCCACAGGAGCTATCCGTAGATGCCAATGATGATAAACGCCCCAAGGCAACAGTATTAAGCCTTTCTATTTACCGGCTTGATTTTTCGGCTAAAATCCGGGAGGCGGATGGACAGGAGAGCGTTATCATTATTGAAATTCAGAAATCAAAGTTCACGAACGAAAGTATGCGCTTTCGAAAGTATCTGGGCAAGCAGTATATGAACGGAAATTTCTTTCAGTGGGTTAGAAAGGATAACGGCCGGTCCTATAAAAGCGGTTTGCCTATCCTGCCTATCTATATATTAGGGGAGAGGATCAGGGGGTTTGAGGAGGTGCCCATTATAAATATAGATTTAGCGATAAGCGATCGTTATTCCGGTCAACCTATTTATGGACGGCATCATTTCATTGACGCTCTCTTTCATAAGGGTATTATTATTAATGTCCCTGCCTTAAGCCAAGCGCGCCGAAATGAGTTGGAGCAGCTGCTGAGCATATTTGATCAAGCGAACCGGCAGGAAAACCATCACATCATGAATGTAAAAGAAACTGACTTTCCAGAGCGGTTCCGCCCGATCATCCGCCGCCTACAAGCAGCGGTACAGGAATCAGAGGTGCGGGATATCATGACAGTAGAGGACGATTTTCTGGCAGAGCTCAACGAATACGAAAGCCGGCTTGCTGAAGCCGATCAGCAAAAAGAAGAAGCTGTGCGCAAGCAGGAGGAGGCTGTGCGCAAGCAGGAGGAAGCTGTGCGGCTACTATTGCGCTTAGGTGTGCCTAGAGAGGAGGTCGCTGCTCAATTGGGCCTTTCATTGGAGGATTTGCCAGAATTGGATGGGTGAAGGGTTTTGGTCCAGAAAGCTTTTTCGATTTGGCACGGATAGCCCTACCTTTGGAGGATGGACCATCGAACTCGATACACCCGAATAATCCGTGAGGAGGCAGGCCGCTTGGGCTTTGCTTTCATTGGGTTCGCAAAAGCCATGCATATGGACGAAGAAGCGCGCCGTCTAGAGTCATGGCTCAATAAAGGCCTGCATGGGGAAATGGGGTATATGGCTAATCATTTTGAAAAGCGGGTCGACCCTACTAAGTTGGTTCCCGGCGCGAAGACTGTCATAAGCCTGATGTATAATTACTTCCCGGAGCAGGGACAGACTGACCCGGAAGCCCCCAAGCTGTCTCGTTATGCCTACGGTAAGGATTACCACTTTGTCCTCAAGGATAAGCTTAAAGCACTTTTTACATTTATACAGGAAAAGGTAGGAGCTGTTGAAGGGCGGGTATTTGTAGATTCTGCACCGGTGCTGGAGAGGGATTGGGCACGCCGTTCTGGCCTCGGCTGGGTGGGGCGGAATACGCTGCTCATACACCCTAAAGCCGGTTCTTACTTTTTTTTAGCAGAAGCTATTGTAGATTTGGAGCTTGTCTACGATGAGCCGATAAAGGATTATTGTGGCACTTGTACTCGTTGTGTGGAGGCATGTCCTACAGACGCCATCAGCCCCGGAGGGTATGTAGTAGATGGAAGCCGCTGTATTTCTTACCTAACCATTGAGCTCAGAGCGTCTATCCCGGAGGAGTTTAGTGGCAAGATGGAAAACTGGATGTTCGGTTGTGATATTTGCCAAGAAGTATGCCCTTGGAACCGTTTTTCTACCCCTCACAAAGAGCCTGATTTCGAGCCTCACCCGGACCTGCTCAGTATGCGAGAAGAGGAATGGCAGGAGCTTACCGAGGAGGTTTTTCGTGAGCTTTTTAGAAAATCTGCAGTAAAGCGGACAAAATACAGCGGGCTAAAGCGGAACCTCGATTTCCTGAGAGAAGGGAAAAAACAATCGGAATGAAGTACTGGGCTTCTATCTTTTGGCTGCTGCTGTCGGTGTCCTGCAATCAAGAAACTGGCGATAAAAAGCAGTTTTTGCCTACCGAACCACAGCCGGTGGCGGTTCAACGTCTGAATGAGAATGCTGCTTGGCCAGAGGATGAGCCTGTAGACATCCTTCTTGCTGGAGCGGATTATTTCCTTGAGGATACAATCCTGGCGGGCCTTTTGGGAGGCGAGGTTTTGAATGCCGCTATCTCTAGAGAGCCACTGTCGGGCTTAAATGAGCGCCTGCCCGCTTTGCTGTCTTTGCAGCCCCGGCTCATCCTAATGGAGGTGGGGGCAGCTGATGAGCGCGCCGGGACGGCGCCTGCTGTTTTGGATGAGGCGCTCGACGCTCTGGCGAGGCAATTAAAGGCCCAAGAGCCCATGCCCAAGGTGCTCGTCCTCAATACAGCAGGGCAGCTCCGGTTGGAGAGGCTAGTGGAGCAATTTGCCAGGGGGCAGGGGTGGAGCGTTCTGGCCCCAGAGCGCAGCAGCCCCGATCAGGTTGCTGCGCAGGCCCTCAGGCAAATCCGAGAGGTAGTGGACTAAGAAGTTCACGGATATAGGGCGAATGTTGCCTAAATGTAAAGGACTGGCATAAGGACGGGTTTTGGACAGCTGAAGCCTTGCTTTCTCAGAACAAGCAGGGGCAAGGCAGGGTTAGGGTAGGCGAATGATGATAATTCTCCAAAATCTTAAAATTGACAAGATGAAAAAGTCTTTGTTGTGGCTCCTAGCTCTCGCTCTAATCTCTACTACAACGTTCACTTCTTGCGATGACGATGGTGACGGCGATATGCCAGATCCAGATCCGGTAACCATCGTGTCCTTTGCGGCAAATAGCGATAATTATACAACACTCGCAGCAGCAGTTCAGGCTGCAGGGCTCGAAACTGCGCTCAGTGGCACAGGGCCTTTTACGGTATTCGCTCCAGATAACGATGCTTTTCAAGCATTGTTAGACTCTAACCCTGATTGGAACGGGCTGGATGACATTCCTCAGGAGGTCCTCACTGCAGTCCTCACCAATCATGTAGTGTCGGGAGAGGTTACCTCTGCCCAGCTTATGAGCGGTTACTATACGACCTTGAGCGCGACAGGCTTCGGGGATGCAAATGTCAGCTTGTACGTGAACCTTGACAACGGGGTAACGCTGAATGGTGGGCCTCAAGTAGTGGCTGCAGATAATGAAGTGTCAAATGGGGTGATCCACGGTGTGGATGCAGTGATCATGCCTGCTAATATCGTTACTTTTGCTACTTCTAACCCTGCACTTTCTACGCTGGTGGCTGCTTTGACCCGCGCTGATCTCAGCACAGATTTTGTGGCTGCACTGAATGGCGACGGGCCGTTCACGGTCTTTGCCCCTTCTAATGATGCATTTGCTGCTCTGCTCGATAGCAATCCGGATTGGAATAGCTTGGACGATATCCCTGCCGCAACTTTGGAGGCTGTATTGTCTTACCATGTATCGGCTGCAGGCAACGTGCGTTCTGGCGACCTGATGGATCAGATGGAGGTGCCTACGCTTGCCGAAAATCAGAGCCTACAGATTGACTTGTCCAACCCTGATCAGCCACAGGTGGTTGCTGCTAACAGCACAGCAAATATTGTAGCTGTAGATATTCAAGGCACAAATGGTGTGGTCCATGTCATTGACACGGTGCTGCTCCCCTAAGTAAGTGTGTGATATAGTGATGAAAATGGGGCTATGGTGCAGAGGTGCGCTGTGGCCCCATTTTTGTTGGGAGTGGAATGTGTAGTGGGGCTTGGTCAATTGCCCCCTTTTAATTTAGCAGCTGTCTGCTATTATGTTGGCATCGGCCTAGCGATGCGAAGGGGTGTCAAGCCCGTTAGGGCCGAGCGGAGAGCGAGCCCCGGAGCGTAGCGCCCCTGCCGTTAGGCAAGGGGAGGCCCCAAACTAGCCCTCTGATTTGAGCGCAAGACAGTTAGCCCTCAGTTTGATGCATTAAAACCCAAAAGCTTGTTGTTGATCGAGCTCTTGGAAGCGGGCCCAAGCTTGCTCGGCCAGCTGAGCGGTAAGTTTTTCGATAAGAAAGCTGCCAGCCCCAGGGTCGGCTACCCTGTGCAGATGGCTCTCCATTTTCAGGAGGTGCTGCACATTCCGCGCGATGCGCCTGCCGAAAGGCTGATCAGGCTCGCCGGTCACATGGTTGGAAGGGAGGACGTACAAGCGGTCTATTCCGCCAATTACAGCTGACATCGCTTGTGTGCTTGCCCGTATAATATTGGTGTTGACCTTGTCATCCTGAGACTCATGGGCAAAGTGGGCGGTAATGAAGGGCTGCCCAATGCTGCCGTGCCCTTTGAGGATGTTGGCCCAAAGGAGGCGGAAGGCCCGGAGTTTAGCAATCTCTACAAAATAGCTCTTGCTGATAGCCAGGCCAAACTGAAGGTGCGCATTGGCTGCCTGACTGTTGATGCCCTCTGCCTCTAGCGCATTGAGGTAGGCGTTGCCCTTGGCTAGTGTCATGGCCAGCTCATCAACGACTTGTTCGGGGCCGCCGTGGAACGTCTTGGCATTTACTTGTAGCGGGCGGAAAAGCGGCATTTTCTCTATGCAGTTGCGCATGAGCTGTGCCAATGTTTGAATTGGGGGCTCGCTCCAGTCCAGAAGGGGGTCAAAGTCAATAGAGCCGGCTATATTTTTCAAAGGCGCCTTCTGCTTGTTTAGCCAATTGGCAAAAGTATGGAATAGGGCTTCCGGGGCTTTGTTGGTGTAGTACTCTCCAAAATTGAGCGCGACCATTTCAGGGGCCACACCGCTGAGGAGCAGTGCTATGTCAGCCTCGCCTATTGGTTGGTACAGCCGGAATAGCGGGGCTTCCACTCCACCGTTCAGGCCTTCCATCAGTGCGGTATGTGCATCTTCAGGCGCTTTTACATTGATGTATTCCCCTATAGCCCATTCATTGGAGCTGCGCCCTTTTAGGAGGGGAGGGGCGGGTCTGCTCATATCTTCAGGATGATAGAATGGGGGTGTGCTCACCGTTTCGCTAATGTGCCATTGCAGATCTGAGAGGGGTTTCCCTTTTAAATCTTTTTCCATTTTGGCCAGCCATTCGGCTTTGGAAACAGGTTGGAAGTCTTCTAATAGGTTCTTCATATCAGCGCAGGTTCTTTAGAGCTTGCCTGCAAGATAAAAAAAAGCGGAGAGCCTTTGCTCTCCGCCTCAAAGTGTCCTGTAATAAGAAACCCTTTACAAACCTACACACAGAACAGGCAAAGCGCTCTGTGTGTAGGCGTTAGGGCCTCCACAAAGGGTGTGGACGCTACAGGGTAAATCGGTTGCCAGGCATGACGATACAAGGCTCAGCCCCCTCGTTGGGCAGGGGTGGGGAGTCTGCCTGTTGAGCAGGCGGCAAATATAAGCCTTCTGTTGGACAGCCGCCACGTACCCTTAATAATTGGGTCGCCTCGCTGATGTTCTGCCCGCACAGGTCGCGGACCGTCCATTTCCTGAAGATGATGCACAGCCCGTTCTCATACAAGAGCTCATCTTCCCAGCTGCTCTGATAGCTGCAGGATTCACCTTTTAGGGCCAGCTGATCGTATGTGGTGTCGAGCAGGCCGTCTTTGTCGATAACCGGGTAACCTGCCACCTCTGGGCTGGCAAAGTCGGGGTGGTCAATGACCGGTGCATGAAAACCATCGTAGTGGGGTGGAAAGATGATTTGGGAGAAATCTGGTTTTTCAATACTGATGAGTTGGGTGAAGTAGGCTTGATGGCCCTGCCACTCCCGGGCGATCACTCCAATGGCGTTGCTGTAGAACTCAAAATTGCCCAAGCGGATTTCGAACCCGTGGGCTCCGGATTGAGCCTCGAAGCGCAGCAGGTCGCCAGCATCAAGGACGGCCGAAAAGTAACGGCCACCGTCCCGTTCTTCCCGGAGCATATCCACCGGGCTGCCGTTGACCAATATCTGAAAGGAAGCAGAGTTAGAAAAAGAGGAGCCCCCAACGTAGCCCCAATCCAGCTGCACAAAACCCTCTGCAGGGATGGCCAGCTCGTAAGCGGCACCACTGTGAGGAGGCAGAATCATTGAAGCCCTATTAGCCCCTTCAACTAATACGCTATTGGGAGCTCCGGTGACATCTACCCCAGCGTCACCATATTTTGCAGTGCTGTAAGACCAGCGGTCCCATGCGAAATAGCCTTGGAAACCGCTGTGGTTACAGCCTATCGGAAAGTATTGATCTTGAAAGCGCAAATCTTGGGCAGCTGTGCTTGCGGATACCGGCGGCACTAATGGGATTTCTTCTTGGCAGTTTACCGTAGGGTGTACCCCAATAAGAAAGGCGGCTTCTTTTTGAGCGCAAAGAAGATTGGCGTACAGTGACGTACACAATAGCAATACTGCGTAGTGCTGCTTCAGTAACATATCTGATCGGTTTTTAGGAAAATGACTTTAGCGCACAAAGAGGCTGATGCTCTGGTGCGCTGAAAATTAGGAACCGAATGGATATAAAGGAAAGCAGATAGAAAGGGACAGCGTTAAACGCAGGAGTTGTACCTGTTCAGTCATGGGATTATGTTAATTTAAGGGATTATGAACTGTAATGGGTTGCCCCATCAGCTGTTTGCTCCAAATATAAGGGATAATCTTATACTCTGCCTAGTTTACCCCCATATTTTAACGTTTGCATGTCAGTGCCTTTATATTTCTGTTGTTTTCCACTTTCCTTTCCGGAATATCAGGACTACCAAAGCTGCGAGCACGGTTTCGCTGATCGCAATGGACCAGCATACGCCGGCCAAGCCCCAGCCAAGCGTTACCGCTAGCAGATAGCCCAAGGGGATTTCTAGTAGCCAGAAGCAGATGAAGTTGACCCAGGTAGGGGTACGGGTATCCCCAGCCCCATTGAAGGCTTGGCTGATCACCATGCCATAGGCGAAGAAAATATACCCTGTACAGATAATGCGCAGGCTTGTAACTCCGGCTTCCAGTACGGCGGGGTTGGTATCGAACCAGCTTAAGATTTGGTGCGAGCCGGCAAAATAAACCAGGGATACGCTGAAGAGGAAAATCATATTATACCAAGCTGCTTTCCACACACTTTCCTCAGCCCTTTGGGGCTGCCCGGCGCCAAGGTTTTGGCCTACAAGGGTCGCTGCTGCATTGGAGATGCCCCAAGAAGGCAAAATGGTGAAAATGATGAGCCTGATCGCAATCGTATAACCGGCGACGGCTTCACTGCCAAGGGTGGCGATGATGCGCATTAGGAAAATCCAACTGGCTGAGGCGATCATAAACTGCCCGGCACCCGTAGCCGCTATCTTGCCCAGCTTGGCGAGCAGATGTGGTGCTGGGAGGAAAGCGCGCCCGTCGAGCTGTATACGCCCTTTGGGCCCAAAAAGAATGTACAACTGATAAAGCACGCCTACGCTCCGCCCAATGGTCGTTGCTATGGCTGCACCGGTGACGCCCATCTCAGGAATGGGGCCCCAGCCAAAAATAAAGATAGGGTCTAGGGCGATATTGATGAGGTTGGCAATCCAAAGAGAGCGCATTGCAATCGCTGCATCGCCAGCTCCTCGGAAGATACCGTTCAACAGGAATAAAAATGTGATTGCGAGGTTTCCGCCAAGCATGATGCGGGTGTAAGGCGTGCCCATCGCCACCACTTCTGCAGTGCCGCCCATCAGCCTTAAAATGTCGGCAGCGAACCAAACCCCGAGTATGCCCAATACGGTGCTCACGCCTAGGGCAATCAGCATAGCTTGTGCCGCTGCTTGTGCCGCTGCCTCTGGCCGCTTTTCCCCAATCCGTCTCGATACCATAGCAGTGGCAGCCATGCTGAGCCCTATCGCCAGGGCATATATGAGGGTGACTACAGACTCCGTCAGCCCTACTGTAGTCACAGCAGCTACTCCTACCCGCGATACGAAAAAGACATCGGCCACGGCAAAGAGCGACTCCATTGCCATTTCCATAATCATTGGGATGGATAGCAGTACAATTGCACGGCGTATGCTGCCTTGGGTGTAATCTTCCTCTTGGCCTGAGAGTGCCTGTCGCACAAGGGCTACGATTTTCTTCATAATAGTTGTCAGGTGATTGCTTTGCATACCCCTCTCCTGCCGAATTAGTTCCCCTGCCTGCCTTCGGAATAGTTAACTTCCCACTTTCCCACTTTCCTATTTCCTACTTCCTACTTCCTATTTCCTACTTCCTATTTCCCATTTCCCCCTTCCTATTTCCCCCTTCCCATTTCCCCCTTCCCCTTTCCCATTTCCTATTTCCTACTTCCTATTTCCCCCTTCCTATTTCCCCCTTCCCCTTTCCCCCTTCCCATTTCCTATTTCCCCCTTCCCATTTCCTACTTCCTATTTCCTATTTCCCCCTTCCCATTTCCTATTTCCTACTTCCTATTTCCCCTTTCCCATTTCCTACTTCCTATTTCCCCTTTCCCCTTTCCCCCTTTCCCCTTTCCCCCTTTCCCATTTTTTTCGTCTATTGCAAAAAAAAACGCGTATGCCCAACACCAGCCACCGCTTGCTCAAGGCTGCTGTATTTGCTGCGGAACAGCACCAGTATCAGCGCCGCGCCGGATATGACCGCCTGCCCTATCTCAACCACCTGCTTAAAGTGGCAGAAATTCTAGCCCGTTTTGGTGAAACCAACGAGACCCTCCTGCTCGCCGCCCTCTTTCATGATATCCTAGAAGACACGCCCGTCACCCAGGAAGAACTGGCACAGCACTATGGCGCGAACGTTGCCGGCATTGTAGCTGAACTGACCGACGACATGAGCCTGCCGTACGCTGCCCGCAAGGAACTTCAGTTGGCCAATGCCTCGTCCCTTTCTAAAGAAGCCCGCAAAATCCGGCTCGCCGACAAAGGTGCCAACCTCCGGGATATTTTTACTTACCCCATTGATTGGCCAGTTGAAAAAAAAGCAGCCTATTTGCAAAACTCCCGGCAAATTGCTGCTCTTATTAAAGGTGAGAACCCTGCCCTTGATCAATGGTTTGACCAAACCGCCGACTGGGCCGGGGCACAACTCGCAAATACCGCTCCACAATGATCATACCCGAAAAGGACGTGCTGCAGCAGATGCTGTCACAAATCCAGGAAATCAAAGCCCATGCCCTACAGATGGAAGCTCGCTACGCTGATGCCGTGGAGCGTACCTGTCCGCGCCTGCAGCCTTCCGCCCGCAACCTGGTCCATTATCGTGCCTTGCGCACCTTCGATATCCGGGCCTTGCAGCGCAGCCTCGGCCAGATGGGGCTCTCCCGCTTAGCCCGGGCAGAAGGCCATGTCCTGGCCAGCCTCGATACAGCCGAAGCTGCCCTACAATCTCTGTCGAACGAAGTGCCCCTGCAGCTTGGCGGCACAGCAGGGCTCAGTATACCTGAGGCCACTACAGTCGTACGCACCCATACCCGGGAGCTGCTCGGCTATCGCACTGAGGGGCGCCGCGCTCGTATCATGGTCACCCTGCCTTCTGAGGCTGCCGAGGACTATACTATGGTTGAGGCACTGCTGCGCGCTGGCATGAACTGTGCCCGGATCAACTGTGCCCATGATGGTCCTGAAAAGTGGGCGCAAATGATTGCTCACGTCCGGAAAGCTTCTGAAGCTTTGGGCTGCAGATGCCAAGTGGCCATGGACCTTGCCGGGCCTAAAATCCGTACCGGAGCCCTATTGCCTGGGCCCGCCGTGCGCCGCTTCAAGCCTAAGCGAGATGCCTGGGGGCAGGTCGTTGAGCCTGCGCGCATTTGGATTGGCCCGCAGCCCCCCGTCGAGAAAGGGGCTTTCCATCTACCTGCTACGATTACACAAGTTGCAGCTTTGCAAGGCCAGCCTGCGATATGGTTGTCAGATACACGCGCACGCAGTAGGGAACTGCCCCTTTCCGATTGGTCGCCGCAGGGCGTTTGGGCTGCCTCCTCCCGTACCCTTTATCTGGAAAACGGCAGCTACCTCTTTACCAGCCCCAGCATGGAAAAAGCGGCTTTTGCTGTTAGCGGACTGCCGGCGGCTGAAGCCGCTATCTTGTTAAAACCGGGCGATGAGCTCGCAGTGTACCGCGACGGGCGGCCAGGACAGAACGCACAGTACAGCCTAGAAGGGGAGCAGATTGCCCTTGCTTGCATCTCTTGTACAGCCCCAGAGGTGTTTGATTCTGTGAGGGTAGGGGAGCCTGTGTTGTTCGACGACGGCAAAATCAGAGCCGAAATTGTGGCCGCTGAGCCCACTCATTTTGTGGCCAAGGTACAGCAGGCGAAGGCGGGCGGCAGCTTACTTAGGGCAGACAAAGGCATGAATTTTCCTGAAAGCTGCCTTCAAATCAGCGGGCTCACTGAAAAAGACCGGGCAGATCTACCTTTCGTCTCGGCTCATGCAGACGTGGTTAACCTGTCCTTCGTCAATAGTGCAGCCGATGTGGATGAGCTGCTGCAAGCCATTGACGGGCTAGGCGCTACAGGCCAGCTCGGCGTTATCCTAAAAATAGAAACTCAGGCGGGGTTTGACCAGCTGCCGCAAATCTTACTCGCAGGGATGCAGGCCTATCCGGTCGGGGTCATGATAGCCAGGGGCGACCTCGCTGTGGAATGCGGCTGGGAGAATATTGGCCGGGTACAGGAAGAAATCCAGGCCCTCTGCCAGGCCGCTCATTTGCCCGACATCTGGGCTACGCAAGTTTTAGAGAACTTGGCGAAAAAGGGCATCCCTTCACGGGCAGAAATCACGGATGCAGTGATGGCACAACGAGCTGAGTGCGTTATGCTCAACAAAGGGCCTTACATCCTCGACGCTGTACGCCTCCTTGACCGCATCTTGAAGGATATGGAGCCCCACCAAGATAAAAGCGCCCCCTTGCTGCCGCCCATGGAGCGCGCTAAAGGTGAGTAGGCCGGGCGCAAACCAGATTGTCGTTTTTTTGGCTTGCCCAGCCTGCTTCGTGGGATGGGGGCCTGCCCCTGCCTTGAGGGCAGGTGCCGCTATGCTCCGGGGCTCGCTATCCGCTCGGCCCTAACGGGCTTGCACCCCTTCGCAGCGCTAGGCCAATGCCAAGCTAGCGCCCCAAAAGCATAAACGCCTGCGATATTTTGGTTCACGCTCAGTAGGTGCCAAAGAGCATACCAGTTCTGCTCGCTAGCCTCCTGCCCGCAGCGTTGCTCCTGCCCGCAATATTTCCTCTTTCGCCCGTTGTTGCTCCAGCACTGTAGGAGCGACGGCCCGTGCCTCGCAGTCGCTGATGCCACACCGCTCACAGGTGGTATGTACCAGGCGGGAAGGCAGGCCCGGGCTGTCGATAAACCTGAAATGCCGCCGTAGCTGCTCGTTGATCATCAGCCCTATCGTGACGCTCACGCCCTGCTCCGGCTGATGGAAGTCGGGCTTGGCCAGAGAGATGCAGAGGTAGCGGTTGTCGGTCTGCCAGTATTCCGAAATTTGCGCATCAATGATGGGGGCACTCCCTGTATGCTGCCCCGATTTCAACTGCTTGATGAGGTTGACAGAAACCCAGCGCCGGCAGTAGTGCTCGTTCATCTGATTGGCATAAGGGTTGTGCATCTGTGAAAGGTGCAGCTCCTTTGTCATCCGGAAATGCTGTAGCCCAGCTGCCCCCACAAGCCGGATGAAAAACAAGTCTTTAATGCCAAAATGCTGTGGCAATAGGTTGCTCCAGCGCTGCAGCAGCATCTCCGGGGTAACATCATACCGCTCCAGCAGGCCGGAAATCAGCTCAGGGCGCCATTCTGCCTGCCCTGCCAAGCCCTTCAGGTCGGCTATCATATGCGCTTCATCCATCATCAGGGCTACCGCAAAATAGGAGGCCTTGAAATTGTTGAGCAGGCGCTCGAAAGAGTCTATCTCTATAATACGGGTGAAATAGGGGCGCTCGCCAAGCTCCAGGTATTGGAACGCCAGCTCCCGGCCGAGGAGAAAGCGGGTTTGTGCCGGGCTTAGCCCCCGGTTGATGAAAAGCGTTTTGCTGCCCGGCTGATAGTGAGAGCGGAGGCTGCGCAGCTCTGCAGCCCTGGGCATGGCCGTATAGTCTGTCCGGATGCCATACCGCTCTTGGAGTATTTGTTCCAACACTTCCGGCGGGCTGCCCGGCGATGCATAAAGGCCAGTACTTTCCCTAAAGGCCTTAACGGCAGCTTCCAAATCCGCAAAGTAGTTGTCGTACATGTCTTGATAAGACCGAAGGGCAGCCAAGTACAAATGCTCCCGCTGCATTTGATAGTTTCGCGTGATCTTAAAGATTGTACTGATGAAGGCGTTCACTTTGTCCGGGGTATTAGAAAACAGCTCAAATAGCTTTTCGGGGCTGATCCCAAAAAGATCTAGCGGGAACTCCTTGATAAAGTCAGAAGTCAGCAGGTCAACGATGGGCTGTAGTTTTTTGGACGCCCGCGTGGAGACCATGTAGTCGTAATCTACCCCCAATGCAGCTGCGAGGGCTTGTATCTTATTCACCTTCGGGTACTTCTTCCCTTTTTCGATATCGTGGAGGTAAGACTTGGACAGGTGGGCGCGCTCTGCCAGCTCTTCTAGGGAGAGCCCCAGCTTTTGCCGCAGGTATTTGGCTTTGAAGCCAAAAATCATCTTGATGACATCTTGTGGGTCGACCATATCGCACTTGGTTAGGCAGGGCAGCCCGGTTGCGGGCGGGCCCTAAAGTTTTATTTCCGCAGCCCAAACCCGCGCAAAAGCGGCCTGGGCATTGCAGTACCTGATTTTTCTAAACGGAAATGTACGCCTGCTAAACTAAATCCACAAAAAAAGATTAAATTTTCTATTAGCGGAATTTCCGCTTTTTGAATAGTTTTTTGATATTGTGGAAGAATTACGCACCGTGGGGTGCTCAATAGACCGGCAGCTGGCTACCAACAGGCTGCTAAAAGCTGAAAAATATTTGCGATGGAGACCATGACACAAACCGCTTATCCAAAAATTGAAGGCCTGGAGATTACAGGCACTTTTGAGCCGGCTTTCGCCGAAATCCTAACGGAAGATGCACAGCGCTTTCTGCTGGCCTTGCACCGCCAATTTGATGAGCGCCGGTGTGAACTGCTGGAGGCCCGTGAGGCCCGGCAGCAAGCTATAAACGAGGGGCAATTGCCCGATTTCCTGCCCGAGACCCGCCACATCCGTGAAAGCGATTGGAAGGTGGCCCCACTGCCGCCCGACCTGCTCGACCGGCGGGTAGAGATCACCGGGCCCGTAGACCGCAAAATGGTTATCAATGCGCTTAACTCTGGCGCCAAGTGCTTTATGGCCGACTTTGAGGACAGCAATACCCCAAACTGGCACAACAATATCAGCGGCCATATCAACCTTAGGGACGCGATCAACCGGGATATCTCCTTTGAAGATGCCCGCAGGGGCAAATCTTACCGCCTCAACGAACAGACCGCCGTACTGCTCGTGCGGCCTCGGGGCTGGCACCTGCTGGAAAAGCACTTGCTGGCTGATGGGCGGCCGATGAGCGGTGCCTTGGCTGATTTCGGGCTCTATTTTTTCCACAATGTGCGGAGCCTGCTCGCCAATGGCTCTGGGCCGTATTTTTACCTCCCAAAACTGGAAAGCCACCTCGAAGCCCGGTTGTGGAACGATGTGTTCGTCTTTGCGCAGGACTTCCTCGGCATACCCCAACAGACCATCAAGGCCACAGTGCTCATTGAGACCATCCTGGCCTCTTTTGAGCTGAACGAAATATTGTACGAGCTGCGCGGCCACTCTGCCGGGCTGAACTGCGGACGGTGGGACTATATTTTCTCTTACATCAAAAAGCTGCGCAACCTTAAAGGCTATGTCTTGCCCGACCGGGCACAGGTCACAATGAGCGTTGGCTTTATGAAGGCCTATTCTCAGCTTGTGATCCAAACTTGCCACCGCCGTGGGGTGCACGCTATGGGCGGCATGGCGGCTCAGATCCCCATCAAGGGCGATGACGCGGCCAATACCGCTGCATTGGAGAAGGTGCGAAAGGACAAGCTCCGAGAAGCACAGGACGGGCACGACGGCACTTGGGTTGCCCACCCTGGGCTGGTGCCAATCGCAATGGCGGTATTCGATGAGTACATGCCACAAAAAAACCAGATCAGCAACAAACGGGAAGATGTCGCTGTATCTGCCAACGACCTGCTGACACCCCCTCAGGGCAGCATATCCGAGGCTGGGCTGCGCCTCAATATGAACGTGGGCATACTGTATATCGAAAGCTGGCTCAGGGGGCAGGGCGCTGCGGCCATTTACCACCTTATGGAAGATGCCGCTACGGCAGAAATTTCACGGACACAAGTATGGCAGTGGATACAAGCCGGTGCCCAATTGGACGACGGGCGCACGATTACCTATGAGCTGTGCCAAAGCCTGCTGCCCGAGGAGTTGCAGAAAATCGAAAGCTACGTCGGGGCGGATGCTTACGCAAAAGGGCGTTTCCCGGAAGCTATTGAGCTGTTCGACCAGCTGATCCGCTCGGACGAGTACATCGAGTTCCTGACCCTGCCGGCCTACGAGCTGATCGACTAGCCCGGCACAAATAAGAAAATTTATTCCACAACGCCTTGCTTGCGGGGAAATCTCCTCGTACAGCCCAGGCGTCCTATAACCTCATTTTTGACGACAAACGATAAAATTCTTTTAGTCATGCAGCAAGACATCCGTATTCAGCAACTGAAAGCCGATTGGCTGACCAACCCTCGCTGGGAGGGTATTGAGCGCCCTTACAGCGCGGAGGACGTACTCCGCCTGCGTGGCAGCGTCAACATGGAGTATACCCTTGCCCGGGAAGGGGCTCGGAAATTCTGGCACAAGCTGCACACCCAGGATTGGGTGGCAGGCCTCGGTGCCCTGACCGGGAATCAGGCGGTACAGGAAGTGACCGCCGGGCTAGATGCCATCTACCTTAGTGGCTGGCAGGTCGCAGCGGACAACAACCTGGCTGGGACGATGTACCCCGATCAGTCGCTCTACCCCGCTAATTCCGTACCGAATGTAGTACGCCGCATCAACAACGCCCTGCGACGCCGCGATCAGATACAGTCGGTGAGCGGGCAGGGGAATACCGATTATATGGTGCCCATCATTGCCGATGCAGAGGCTGGCTTCGGGGGCAACCTCAATGCCTATGAACTGATGCTCGGCATGATCGAGTCGGGGGCTGCCGGGGTGCACTTTGAAGATCAGCTGTCTTCTGCCAAAAAGTGCGGCCACCTTGGCGGGAAAGTCTTGGTGCCAACACAGGAGGCCATTAATAAATTGGTCGCTGCCCGCCTCGCAACCGACGTCTCAGGGGTGCCTACGGTCATCATCGCCCGTACCGATGCTGATGCGGCCAGCCTGCTGACTTCAGATATCGATGAGCGAGACCGCCCCTTTGTCACCAGCCAACAGCGCACTTCTGAAGGCTTTTTCGAGGTGAGGTGCGGTGTAGAACAAGCCATCAGCCGTGGGCTCTCTTACGCCCCTTTTGCCGATCTGTTGTGGATGGAAACCTCCAACCCTGACCTTGGGCAGGCACGGGAGTTCGCACAGGCTATACACGAGCAATTCCCGGGCAAGCTGCTGGCTTACAATTGCTCGCCTTCTTTCAACTGGGCCGCCAACCTGAGCGAAAAGCAGATGCTGACTTTCCGTGAGGACATCGCCGCCCTTGGGTACCGCTTTCAGTTCATCACCTTGGCTGGCTTCCATGCCCTGAATACGAGCATGTTCGAATTGTCACAAGCTTACAAGGCACGGGGCATGGCAGGCTACAGCGAGCTGCAGGAGCGGGAGTTTGCCTTGCAAGGGGCTGGCTTCCAAGCGGTGAAGCATCAGGCATTTGTAGGCACGACCTACTTTGATTATGTGCAGAATACAGTGCAGCAAGGCAACTCTTCCACTGTGGCTATGAAAGGCAGCACGGAGGAGGCGCAGTTCGCCCACTAAAATTGAGTTTTCAGACAATACTGGTTTCGATTGGTCCGGCCTGCAGCTTGCTGCAGGCTTTTTTCGTGTCAGGCTATTTAGGCTTTAGGGGCTGTTGTTATGTCACAAAAAATATTTTTTTATCGAAAAGCCCTAGGGTTTTATATAGATATTTGAACCAATAAATCACTAGAACAGCACTAAAATCAACGGAAGCGGTAAAAACGTTGTCCGGACGCCCTGTGCTGTCCCCCTCCCGTTGTGATTGCTCACCATTCCCGTAGAAATTAAATTCCATCCCTTTCTCCTTGAGAAGGGGGCACGACTTATCCCGGCGGTGCTTGGATGGTACTCTTCTCGAGCTGAGCTGCATTTCATGTTGCATCAGTTCTTGTGGTTGTGCTATACACCCACCGGGGCATTTGCCCATTTTAGCCCAATCTATTTACACAAAAACTTGCCCCAGTAGGGCGCTGAGCAATCAGCGCCCGATTTAATGCAAAGATCTTCGCTCGGCTCTGCCGGACGGCGTTCCTCCTTGTCTTACCCAATACAAATAAGCTCAAAAACGCAGCTCTCCTTGCTTGTCCGGCAGCCTCATGGCCGCTGGGCAGGGCAGGGGTTTGCTGTTTGGCGTGGGCCCCGCCGGGCAGCACTAAGGCTGGCTTTTTAAACCAATATGTACAACTTCAGCGTCTGAGCACCACCGTGGTGGCCAGGCGGGCTGCCTGTGCACAGCGCTGGCAACTATCGAGCTTATGAAAAAACAAGTATGCATTTTTTGGACGGCCGCACTCCTCCTTGGCCTTGGCGTGCAGGGGTGGGGGCAGAGTTCACAGACGGTGAATGCAGGTGATGTTGAAAATGAGAATAGAGGGGTACTTTTACCAAGTTGGTTAAATACGTCTAGTCCTGCAGTTCTCGAGTCACTTGACTTAGCAAAAGTTTCTGTAACTCCAATACTTGGGGGGACAGATAAGCTTGTTGCAACATTTAACTTTACAAGCTTGGATACACTAGAGGTAACAGAGGTTTGGGTAGATGTACTGGGCTTTGGGAACTCTCTAGTCAGTTTAGGTTCTGGTTTTACCATGGAGTTATGGGTTGACAACAATTTAGAAGCAATGTTAAGCAGTGCTACGTTGCTTTCGATTAGTGGCGCTGATCAAGACTTAAGGTTTGTGTTTTCCAATCCAGGTGGAGGCGATATCACTGGGGCAGATTTTAATACTACTACGGTACAGGCAAAATGCTATTCTACGGGTTTACTTGGTTTGGGTACACTCAATGTAGATCAGATGCGAATGTCAGCAGCTACAGGCAACGCCCCTCTCCCCGTCACCTACTCTGCCCTAGCCTTGCGCGAGGAAGGCGGGGCGGCCCTGCTGCAGTGGGCTACCGCGCAGGAGCTCAACAACGACTACTTCAGCATAGAGCGCAGCGCAGATGGGCGTAGGTGGGAAGCGGTGGGGCAGGTCGCCGGGCAGGGCACCACACAGGAAACAACATCTTACCGCTATATGGACCGCCCCGGGCCAGGCCGTTGGTATTACCGGCTGCTGCAGGTAGACTACGACGGGCAGTCGGCCTACAGCGAGGTGTTGAGCGTGGTGCTGAGCGGCAAAGCCGGCCCCGCTGTAAAGGTGATCAACCCCGTGCGGGGGCAGGTTCTTCAGTTGCAGTGGGCCGCTCCGCCGGAAGGGCTGTCCATCCTTCAGCTGTCAAGCTTGCAGGGGCAGGTGGCCTACCGGCCGAAGTGCCCCCCGCTGCAGATTGGTCTGCTGCCCTGCCAAGCCTGCCTCCGGGGGTATACGTGCTCACGGTAGAGGGCCGCAGGGGCGAGCTGCTCTTGGCAGAAAAGGTAGTGGTAGAGTAGGGGCATTTGCCGCCTGCGGATAGCCGCAGGCGGCAAGCCCTAGAGCTTAGGCAGCTGAATTGTGAAGGTCGTGCCTACGCCTTCTTCCGAGCGTTTGACAAAGATTTTCCCATTGTGGTATTCTTCTATGATGCGCTTGGCGAGTGAGAGGCCAAGGCCCCAGCCCCTTTTCTTGGTGGTAAAGCCCGGCTGGAAGACCGTCTTGAAGCGGTTGTCGGGTATGCCCTTGCCGGTATCTGTGATGTCGATGTAGACAAAGTCGTTGTCGTCATAGACTTCAGCGCTGATTTCGCCCTGCCCGTCCATGGCATCGAGGGCATTGCGGAGCAGGTTCTCCACCACCCAATCGAAGAGATGGGAATTGATGTGGATAGTCTGAGGCGGGCTGCCGGGGTCTGGGAATTGGAAAGCCACCTTACGGGAAGCCCGCCGCTGCATATAGGCCCGGCACTGTTCGAGCTCTTCGAACACATTGATGGGGTCGAGTTTTGGGGCGGAGCCGATTTTGGAGAAGCGGTCGGCAATCAGCTCAAGGCGGCTGACGTCGTTCCGCAGCTCCGTCACCACTTCCTGTACCTCTTCGTCTTCGTCGCGTATCAATTTCAGGTGCTCGATCCAAGCGACGATGGCCGATATAGGCGTGCCCAGCTGATGGGCGGTCTCTTTGGCCATGCCCACCCAAACGCGGTTCTGCTCGGCCCGGCGGGTAGAGCTGAAGCCAAGGTAGCCAAAGGCGACAAAAGCGGCGATCAGGAACAGCTGTACGAATGGGAAGTAGCGCAGCTGCTGGAGCAGGGTAGACTCCTTGTAGTAAATACGGTGGTTGGAGCTTTGGATGGGCTGAAAGCCTTCCTCATCCATTTGGGCCAGCTCCGCAAGCAGATAAGCCTGGCTGGTGTCCCGTACATTAACGGTGAAGTCTACCCGGCCTTGTTCATTTACCGCGATAACAGGTATGGTGTTGTTGGACTGTAGGATGAGCAGGTGGAGGGTGAAGTCGGGCTCGGGGCAGCCATTTTCCTGTATGGCTTCCATTTCCAGCTGATTATTGAAGCGTTCTTGTGCTTCTACATAGAGGGCGACCTTGCTGCGCTCCTCCTCTGCCAGTTTTCCGGTCAGGTAGCTGGTGTAGACCATAGAGATGGCTACGATGAGCGCCCCGGCTACGCCGAGGTAAAGTTTCCATCTCGATTTTCGTTTGTAAATATCCATGACTGCGTAGTTGGCCGTTTTGTAGAGGGGTTGGGGTAAGGTTTAGCAATTATCTCACCTGCCAAGGTAGGGGAATTGCAGATACTGTGGCATATTTACCCTGACAATGAGCCTGGAGCTGGCCATGCCGGCCCTTCAGCCCGGGTATAACGCCCGGTTGGCGGCACTTATTTTCAATCACCCCTCAAACCCCAACGACGATGCGGTACCTTTTTTCAACCCTATTTTCCCTGGCCGGGCTGCTGCAGCTCAGCGCACAGCCTATGTCCGTTTTTCAGGCCGTCAAAGCCCCTATCGAGCAGCTATTTGACGGGATGCGGGCTTCCGACAGTACTCAGGTCCGTGCTGCCTTTTTGCCCGGTGCGGGCATGTATACGGCTGTTGCCGATAAAACAGGGGAGGCGGTGCTGCGGGCCGGCAGCCTGGAGCGTTTTGTGCAGAGCGTAGGGCAGGCGCCCAAAGGGGCATTGGACGAGCAGATATGGAGCTACGATATACGGATAGACGGGCTGTTGGCCACCGCTTGGACCGACTATACTTTTTTCTACAATGGGGAGCTATCGCACTGTGGCACCAATGCCTTTGAGCTGTTCAAAACGGCTGAAGGGTGGAAGATCTCCCACATTACAGATACCCGCAACCGGGAAGGCTGCCGTACGGAAGCCCCTGACCATGCTGCCGAAATCGGGCAGTTGTTGGACAATTGGCACCGCGCTGCTGCCACGGCCGATGCAGCTGCTTTTTTTGGGGGCATGCACGAAGAAGGCATTTACCTGGGCACCGATGCTTCAGAGCGCTGGCTGAGGGATGAGCTCCGGGAGTGGGCCGCTTTTGCTTTCGAGCGCGAAGTAGCCTGGGACTTCCGCCCCTACAGCCGGCAGCTGTACTTCTCGAAGGATGGAAAGACAGCTTGGTTTGAAGAGCTGCTCGACACCAAGAACATGGGCACTTGCCGTGGCTCCGGTGTGCTGGCCCTAGATGATGAAGGCTGGCGGATCCGCCACTATGATTTGTCCCTCATGGTGCCCAACGAGCGGATGGATAAGGTGCAGGAAGCACTCAAAGACTAGACAGGCTGGAATATGTGGATAACTCGGGCTTGAAAGGGCTGGCATTGCAGCCCTTTTTTAACTACCTTGCTTACAAGCAGGAGACATCCTGCCTTAAAATGGAATGACGCTGCCCGTATGGAAAAGTATGTCAACTACTTGGTTCAGGATATCCTCGCGGCCATGGAGAATGTGCCCCATTATCTTATGGGAGATGAGGAAGAAGAAGACCTCGAGTTCCTTACCCCGGATGAAGAGGCGAAGGATGCCCCCCGGAAGCCGCTTGGGCTCATTGCCGGGCTCGATCCGAATTGGTTTCCGCCTGAAGAACGGCTAGAGGACGATCAGCTGCTGCAGATACTCGATGCCTTGAACGATTGCCTTGATGCATACGGCTTCATCCTGAACTTCCCTTTGGGCTTGCCCTCCCGTCAGCGGTATGCCATTTTGGCCCAGCAGTTGCGCAAAGAGGTGCCCGTCTTGAAGTACAATACCTGGCAGATCGATTTTTGCAATTACGATACCGTGGCCTGCCCGTTTGGCGCCCGTTATTGTCAGTGCAAGGTGTACGAAAAATGGCTGGACCAATTGCAGAGCAGCCCTGAGCCGAGCGATGGCCCTGCCAGCCTTCCGGATTTCCTGCTGAACGCGGAAAACGCGATTGAACAGGATGCCTATTACTACCGTGGAGATGCTTATGGGTATGAGTACGAGGAGGAAGACGAGTGGGAAGAGGATGAGGAAGAAGATGGCGTAGACCCTACTTACCGGCGTTTTTGGGACCCTGGTTTCCGCCCGGAAGATGATGATGATGGGCAGTGGAACTAACCGGTGTTCAGTTTAATGTTCATGCCTGTGCTGTGATTTTGCAGTCTGCTAGCCGTGCCGGACTAGCGATGCGAAGGGGTGTAAGCCCGATAGGGCCGAGCGCATAGCGAGCCCCGGAGCGTAGCGCCCCGAGCCGGGAGGCGAGGGGAGGCCCCAAATCAAAGGCCTTACCGGTTAGGCGGAGGTATGGATGTAAGCGCTTTCTCGTGCTGAAGGTTTACCGTAAGGGCAGGTTATTTCGGCCTGCGGGCTCAAAGTTTTAACGCTGTTATTTAACTTTCCTGCTGCAAGGGGGTTGTGTTACTGCGCAATGGGGGGAAGCTTCAAACGATTAGGGCTCAAACTCCCTTGAGGCTGCTCCGCTGGGGCTACATTCTTTTCTATAGCTTATCTTAAAGGAATATGAAAGTGGATATACTGGCCATTGGGGTACACCCCGATGATGTGGAACTCAGCTGCAGCGGTACTCTGCTCAGCCATATCGAGAAGGGGAAAACCGTAGGGCTGCTGGACCTGACCCGTGGGGAGCTCGGCACCCGGGGCTCTGCCGAGATCAGGGATCAGGAGGCGGCTGATGCTGCGCAACTGTTGGGGGCTAAATTCCGGGAGAACCTGGGCATGGCAGATGGCTTCTTTGCGTATTCGGAGGAGAATATCCGAAAGATCATCCCTGTCATCCGGGAGTGCCGGCCCGAGATTGTCCTTTGCAATGCCTTGGACGATCGCCACCCTGATCATGGCCGGGCGGCTAAGCTGACGGCCGATGCCTGTTTTTATGCGGGGCTGGCGAAAATAGAGACCCGGGGCAAGGATGGGCAGCTGCAGGAGCGCTGGCGCCCGTCGGCCGTTTACCATTACATTCAAGATTACAACCTCAAGCCTGATTTTGTCGTGGACATCACCCCATTCATGGGGCGCAAGCTGGAGCTGGTGAAGGCTTTCCGCTCTCAGTTTTATGTGCCGGAGGCTACCGAATACGCCGAGGAGCTGAACTCCCCGATTTCTTCAAAGAGCTTTATGGATTTTCTTTCTGCGAAGGCGGCGGCCTATGGCCGGCCTGCAGGGTTCGATTATGCCGAGGGGTTCAATGTGGCGCGTACGCCGGGCGTGCGGAGCTTGTTTGAGCTGTTTTGATTGGAGGGGGATGAAAAAGGGGGGCTAAGGCCATGCGGAAGCGCTCAGCTAGCCCCTTGATCGGGCATTGGGAAACTGCAGTAAAAAGCAGCGCCTTTGCCTTCTTCGCCCTCTGCCCAAAAGCGGCCGCGGTGCAGCTCTACTACACAACGGACGATAGCCAGGCCGATGCCAGAGCCCTCAAACTCTGAGGCGGCGTGCAGGCGCTTGAAGGGGTGCCCGAGCTCTGCAGCCATGGCCGCAGGGAAGCCGGCGCCGTTGTCCTGCACCTTGAGTATCCGCTCTTGGGCTTCATCGTAAGTAGACACCTGTATGCAAGGGGCGGTTTCTAGTGCCGAATACTTGATGGCGTTGGCCAGGAGGTTGTGCAGTACGTGCCAGATGAGTTTGGCATCGGCAAAAACCGGCCCTGCCTGGCTGTACTCGATATTTGCGTGTGCCTGTTGCCCCCCTTCCTCTTTCAGCTCTTTCCAGATTTGAGCTGTGAGCAGCTGTACGTCGGCCCATGTTGGGCTAGGGCGGGCCACGCCCAGTTGGTTCAGCAGGGTAAGCCCATCGATGATCTCAAACAGCTTTTGGTGGTCGTGGTGGATGTGGGCCATGAATTCCTCGGTATCCTTATCATGCAGCCCCATTTTCCTCAGTCTTCTTTCGATGAGCTGGGCAAAGGACTGTGCCCGCCGCAGCGGCGCCTTCAGGTCGTGAGTGATGGCATAGTTAAAGCTGTTGAGGTTGGCGTTTACGGTAGCCAGCTCTTCCCGTTGGCGGGCTATGCGCTCCTCTTTCTCTTCCAATTGATAGAGATAGATAGATTTTTGCAATTCCTGCCTGTGCTGAGAGTAAAGTGTGAAGGCTGCAAACCCAGAAATGAGCAGTATGGTGATAGGGAACCCGATATCTTGGACAGGGCCCAGGAGCAGCATGCTGCCGAAAAATAGGGCAAGGGCTATGCCTGTCCACATAAGGTAGATGCGCTCCCCTCTAGAGACCATCACAATGACGAGCCAAACGGTGAGTACGCCTGTGGTCACTGCAAAGCCATGGTCCAGTTTGTAGGCAGGAGATTGCAGGATGTCAAGTGCCAGGCCCAGCATCATCAGCAGATAGATGGATAGAGAGGCCGTGTGGGCCAAGATGCGTTGGCGGGGCTTAAGCTTGAACAGCAGGCTGATCAGGTAAAGGGCTACTCCAGAAAGCCCGAGCAGGCGCCAGGGGAGCGTGCCGGACAGCTGCAGCTCGTACACATCGATGTAGTAGAATACAGGGATGGCGAGCAGGGCAACAGCTGTAGTGATCAAGCCATACATACGTGTTTTTTGGCTCTGCTCACGAAGGAAACGGGAACGGTAAGCGTTTTCCATAATGTTTCAAAATCTGCCAGCGGGCCGTGTCATTTAGAAGGCCTTGGCGCAGGGAGTTGTCTATGATCCTGAAAACGGGCCATTGGGAACGCTAAGGCGCTGCATGTTCCTATTGGTGTTTTCAGGTAGCTGTTATGGGCAACTCCCCGTTGTGGGTTGGTGACAAGGGGGATGATTAAAACTAAGCTTAGAGCGGCTGTAGTTGTTGCCAGCACGCATTGTGCATAACGGACGGTGCTAATAGCTAGGTTGTTTGCCTTCCAGTTGCTCGACGTAATTGAACTCGCCCAACCGGAAGCGCACAGGGAAGCGGGCGGCTTTCTCCAACTGTACTTCCCATTTGCAGAATACTCCTAAATTTTTATAGGAATTATCTGGATTGATGAGGGCTAAGCTATGAAAAGCCTCGGGCTCCAGTTGGCTTTTTGGTGGCGTGAGCGTGACCATTTGCCGCTTGGCAGGCAATAGCAGCCAAAGTGAATGGCTTTTCAGCGCAGGATACGTTGCTGCTGACTTTAGCTCCGGTATGGAATGCCCGGATATCATCCAGCTTTCCTGTGCATATCCTTCCAAAAATATTGAAAAAATTAGCCCGACTACTAATAAGGCAGAAGCATTGTACTTCATGTAGGTTATTTTTTGTGGCTCCCTTCGTACAGCTCGTAGGCTGCGAACCGGCATTCGAGGGGGCCATTGAAGAGGATATGCTTTTTAGACGTCTTCAGGCCGACCCGCTTAAACCCTTCCCCGCTAGAGCTGATCATCCATGCGGTATAGCCGGAGAAGGCCTGCTTAAGCCGGTCGCCGATCATTTCATACAGTGCGCCGATGTCATCTTCTTCTAACCGTTCATCATAGGGTGGGTTCATGATGAGTACTCCATTGGGGTGTTCTGGCTCTAGTTTTTCAAATTTTTTGCGCACCACGTCCACCTGCCCGTCCAGCCCGGCCAGGGAGGCATTCTGCTCAGTCAGCCGCACGGCTTTAAAGTCTTTATCGCTCCCCTGCAGTGGGTGTGGGGCTTTGATAATGCGGCTTCGCGCAGCATCTAGGATGGAATTCCAGAGGCCTTCATCAAAATCGGGCCAGCGCATAAAGCCAAAACGCTCGCGGGTGAGCTGAGGGGCCCTGCGGGTAGCGATGAGCCCGGCTTCGATCAGTATGGTGCCAGACCCGCACATAGGGTCGATAAAAGGCTGTTCCCCTTTCCAGCCACTGAGCAGTACCATGCCTGCGGCAAGCACCTCATTGATAGGCGCTTCTACTGTACTGACCCGGTACCCCCGCTTGTGTAGGGACTCTCCCGAGCTGTCTAGCGCTATGGTCACTTCATCCTTGTAGATGTGCACATTTACCTGCAGCCTTGGCGCATAGACGTTGACGCTTGGCCGGCGCCCGCTTTTTTCCCGGAACTGGTCTACGATGGCATCTTTGGTTTTCAGTGCAGCATACTTAGAATGGCGGAAAAAGTCGGAGTTGGTGACTGCATCTACGGCAAGGGTATCATTGACGCCCATGTACTGAGACCAGTCTACCTCCCGGATAAGCCGGTAGAGGGCCTCTTCGTTCTGCGCTTTCCCCTGATGCACCGGCACCAAGACCCGCAGGGCGGTCCTCAGCTCAAGGTTGGCCCGGTACATGAGGGCTTTATCTCCTTCAAAACGGACGGCCCGGTTGACGGGGAGGACTTCCGAAGCGCCCAGCTGTTGGAGCTCTTCAGCTAAAACGGGCTCGAGCCCGGCTAATGTCTTGGCAATAAATTCCATATCTGCAGGTTCCTGAGTTGGCTTTTGCCTTTTGGCAAAAGGCTTGCCGGGCGAAGATACAGGCTGCAGCCGAGTAGCAATAATATACGCCCTACAAAGTAGCGGCTATTTCCCGCTTCAGGCTTCGGAGCTGCCCGGTTATGGTTTCCATTTGAGGTAGAAGCGGTCCCCGGCAATCCATTTTTTCCCCAAGGGCACGCCTCTTTTGATGCGATACCGTTTTGGAGAGGCGCCTGCCGCTTTCATCAGGTAATGCAGCTCGTGCTGCCAAAGCGCAGGGTTGGGGCCGGCCATTCGGGCTTTAGCTTTGGGGTTGTTGGCGAGCCACTGTGCAATTTGCCAAAAAACAGGGTTGCCCTGCAGGAAATCCCCGTTGGGCAGGTGGAGGAGTGCGTTCTCCAATTGGTTGTCGGCGGTAAAAATGGGGTGGCCCAGCAGGCGGTTGAGGGCAGCAATAGAAAAGGGCTCCCCAACCCATTGTGCTGCTGTGGCAGGCACAGGGGCCAGGGTCTCACAATCTACAGGCCAGATAGGGGAAAGTTGGTCTATAAAAATGCCGCCATCATAAGCGGTTGCTCCATTATTGTGTACTGCCTTCAGGAAAAAATGGGTATAGCTTTTTTCTGCCTTAAAGGAAAAATATATTGGCTGCCAGTCGTTTATGGTGTTGGCTGGGCCTTCCCATAGGGTTTGTTCGGGCTGGCCATGCTCAGAGCCGGCCATGGCCTGGAGCCGCCCTGACTGGTTGAAATTGGTGAGCTGCATGGTGGATTTGCTGAGCGCGAGATAAAATTTAGGCCGTGCGGTGTAGAGCATCAGCTGGTAACAGGAGCCGGCTTGCATGGGGCGCGATAAAGCCTGCCCAAGCCCTTCGCTTGTGCCATCTTCCCTAAGCACCAGGCCGAGGTAAGTGTGGCCGTCTCGTGGTGGGAGTAGAGGAAGTGAGGGATAAAGGTGGTGATGGGGGTGTATATCGGGGGGCGTTTGCCCAGCCTCGCCGAAGAAGTACCAGCCGGCAGGGATGCGGGAATAGCCCGGCTCTCCTTCAAAAGAGGCATTTTGGAGCAAGACCGGCTCCTGCGCATGAGCCAGGGGGGCAAGGAGAAGGGCTATGGTGCAGGAGAAAAACCATTTTCTGAGCATGCTCAAATCGTTGTGCCAGCGTGTACGGCTTCTACCATTGCCCGCAGCAGCTGCCTGTCTTTTTCTATAGCATTGCCCACTACGACCACATCTGCCCCAGCACTAGCGACCTGAAAGGCCCGCTCGGGAGTCCTAATGCCTCCGCCTACAATTAAGGGGATAGAGACCGCGCCGGAGACCCGCTTGATCATGGCCTCGGGTATGGAGTTGCGCGCGCCACTGCCCGCATCGAGGTAGAGCATGCGCAGCCCGAGCATTTCTGCGGCTAAAGCGGTTGCCATGGCCACATCCGGTTTGTCTGCAGGGATAGGCGTAGTATTGCTCATGTAAGATACAGTGGTCGGGGCCCCTCCGTCAATGAGCATATAGCCTGTGCCGATGACCTCCAGGTCGGCATGCCGCAGATAGGGCGCACTGATGACTTGCTGCCCAATGAGCAGCTCCGGGTTGCGGCCAGAGATCAGCGAGAGGAACAGCAGGGCGTCCGCCTTATCGTCAATTTGCAGTGGGCTGCCCGGGAATAGCACAATCGGCAGGCTGCAGGAGCTGCGCAGCTTCGACAGACAATCTGATAGGGTGTTGTGGACCAGCAAGCTCCCGCCAACGAAGAGGAAATCGACGCCGGTCTGTGCCCCAAGTTCTGCGAGGGCGGGAAGGCCCGCCAAAGACACTTCGTCGGGGTCGATCAATAAAGCGAAGCGCTTTTCGCCTGCTTGCTTGGCTTGGGTAATCTGTTGGTATATTTTGCCTGGGTGGGTCATGTTTTATTTTGATAGCCTTTAAGGTAGGGCTTCCTGTTTTCCATGGGCTAAGATAGCATAAAAATCAGGCGGAAAGGCGGATAGGGCGGGTACAAATGACGCTGGGGTTTTCAACAATGTCTAGATATGCGCTTTGCTTGAGGGCACAAAGCAGGCGGCTGCCAATTTTTTGCCCCGTTTTTCGTTAGCTCTTTTCAACCAACCACTTGAGTTATGCCCCAATCTAAGAACTTGCTGTTGGCTTTTTCGTGCTTGCTGTCTTTATCCTTGCCGAGCTGCAGCACTAGCCCCTGCCAGCCGGACAAGGAGCGCTTCCTCCATGCTTATTACGAATTGCTGGACGAAGCCAAACAAGCAGACCTGCCTGTTTCTGACCCTGCTTGGGGGAAGTATGACGAGCGCTTCCGGGCCTACGTGGAGGAGTGTTACGAGGTGCATGAACCGGCTATGAGCCGGCGGGAAAGACGGAAATTCTGGTCGCGGTCGCTTTCTTATTACTACCAACGGTATGGAGACGGTGTAGCCAAAGAGCTAAAAGGCAGCAGCCGTACTTCTAAGCGCATGAAGGAGGCGGTCGAAGCGTTGTGGGATTCCCCCGAAGCTGCCTTCGATGACGCCCTCCGCGGTGCCCGCAATGATTGGAGGGAGCTGAAAAGCAAAATGAAAGAAGTGTTTGAATAACAAGAGGGCCTGCCGGTGCTTACGGGCAGGCCCTTTTGCAGCCTGTCTATATCAGCCGAAGGGCTTAGCGCGTGTTTGGTGCTCCTTACCTATTGTAAGCCAACGCTTTGTGAACCTGGCCTCCTCCCTGGTTTTTTATTTAGCCCGCTAAACTCAAATTTAGTGGCTTCGGCAAAACCCTTGGTTGGGCGCAAACCAGGCTGTCGTTTTTGCCTGCTTAGCGGGATGGGCCTGCCGTTGACGTGAGGAGGGGCCTGCCCCTGCCAGCGGGCAGGTGCCGCTATGCTACGGGGCTCGCTGTCCGCTCGGCCCTATCGGGCTTACACCCCTTCGCAGCGCTAGGCCAATACCCGCCTAAAGCCTGAAAAGCATAAACGCTTGCGGCATTTTGGTTTGCCCCACTGTTTTTATGGTCCAACCGCAAAAAAAACGAGCGCTTAAACCACCGCACCTGGCTCGGTAGGGACGACAGGCACGTCCTCCACTTCTGCTGCTTCCAGCTTTTCATTTTTGAACAGCAGCCCGAACAAGACAAACACAGCCGCTGCAAAAATAGCGGGGAATACCCAGATATTCTGCCAGCTGTGAGTGCCGTCGGCGAGCAGGTTGGCATCGGAAATTTTTCCTGCTACCCAGAAGCCGATCAGCATGCCCAGCCCATAAGTGGCCAGGGTGATGAGCCCTTGCGCTGCGCTTTTGATTTTAGGCCCGGCTTTGGAGTCGGTAAAAATTTGGCCGGAGACAAAGAAAAAATCGTAGCAGATGCCGTGGAGGGCTATGCCCAGCAGCAGCATAAAGGAGTACTGGCCTACATCTCCAAAAGCGAACAGGAGGTACCGGATCGTCCATGCGGCCATGCCTACGAGCAGGGTTGCCTTCATGCCATAACGCTTGAGGAATACGGGCAGCAACAGCATGAACAGGACCTCAGAGACCTGCCCGATGGTCATTTTCCCAGTAGCATTCTGCATCCCAATTTCCACTAGGAAGGGGTTGGCCTGCTGATAATAGAAAGCCAGAGGGATGCAGATCAGCACAGAGGAGACAAAGAAAATCAGATAGTTGCGGTTGTTGAGCAGGCGCAGGGCTTCCAGGCCGAGGATGTCAGCTATGCGCACTTTTTCCCCCTGCTCCACCTTGGGCGGTGTTTTGGGCAGGAAAAAGCTGAAAATGCCGAGTACAAGGCTTGCGCCCCCAGCCATCAAAAACGTATTCTTTAGCGCCCCGGCTTTAATTGCTTCCTGCGCATCCCAGCTGAAGATGAAGCTGATGGTGAGCCCCGCTACAATCCAGCCAATAGTGCCCCAAACCCGGATAGGCGAGAACTCCTTGGCGGGGTCCTGCATCTGATTAAAGGATACGGAGTTGACCAAAGCCAGCGTTGGCATGTACAAAATCATGTAGCTCAGCACCAGCGGGTAGAAAGCTGTAAAATCAGGCACATTGGCCATGCGGTACATTAGGAATGCGCCAGCCAGGTGGAGCACTCCTAGGATGCGCTCTGCATTGAAGTAGCGGTCGGCTATAAGCCCGATGATGAAAGGCGCAATGATAGCCCCCCAAGATTGTGTAGAAAAAGCCATCCCGGTCTGTGCGCCGGTAGCAGCCAGGTTGCTCCCCAGGAAGGTGCCCAGCGTCACGAACCATCCGCCCCAGATAAAAAACTCCAGGAACATCATGAAGGAGAGTTGTATTCGCGTAGTTGATTTCATGTGTATGATTTTTGTGTGGTCAGTTGCTTAATCGAGCGGGCGGATTTTGATGTTGCGGAACCATACGGGGTCACCGTGGTCTTGCAGGGCAATATGCCCTTTGCGCGCCAGCCCAAAATCAGGCATTTCCTGGAATTTGCTGGCAGCAATCCGGTCTTTCCATTCGTCGTTGTGCATTTCAAAAGAAACCAGCTTGCGGCCATTCAGCCAAAAGCTGACTTGGCCGTTTTGGGAAATAATTCTGGATTCGTTCCATTCGCCCGCCGGGCGGGCCGCTTCGTACTTCACGGGGATCAGGTCATAAAGGCAGCCTGCGCGGTGGGTCTCGTATTGGGCGTCCGGGTGGCAGGTATTATCAAGCACCTGCATTTCCGGGCCGGTATGCCAGACGTAGCTGTAGCCTTCCCCTTCCTGCACATTGAAGAATACACCGCTATTCCCGCAGGGGGCTATTTTCCAGTCTATTTTGAATTCAAAATCCTCGTATATACTAGCGGTGATGATATCCCCTCCGCCATCGGCTTGCCAGGCGCCCTCTGGCTTTTGCCCGGGGTCGAGGTACAAAGCGCCGTTGTCCACCTTCCATGCGCGGCCCAGCGTATCAGCGTTGAAGTTGCGCCAGCCTGTTGTAGATTCCCCATCGAAGAGGAGCTGCCATCCGGCGGCCCGTTCTGCATCAGAAAGGGTGTTGGGCGCTTGCGCGGGCGGTGGCGCTTTCACGGTGCCAAGCTTGCCCTCCGGGATGTTGTTGAGGGTGTACCAGGCTTCGGTAGACCATAGCTCCAGCCCGCTTTCGCTTACCCATTGATAGGGCAGACGGATGTAGATGACGTGGCCAGCTTTCATGCCATCCAGCTCGAGAAAGACCTTGCGCCGGTCTTCCGATACAGTAGCCGATTTTACAGTGAGGTCTTCCAGGTCCATTTTGGGGCCACCGTAACTGCTTGTAGGCTTGTACCACCACTGCTGTACCGTATAGGCTCCGGGTAGCCAGCCGGTGCCCGGCTCAAGGGGCTCGGTGAAGGTGATTTCCATGCCGTTGCTCCGGGCGCTTACGGAAAGCATCTCAAACGCAGGGTTTTCGTTGTACTGCAGCCGCTGCAGCCCGTACCACTGTGTGCCAGTATGCTGCCAGTTGCCAGTAGAGCCGATGCCCCCGACGTAGAGTGCTCCGTCTGGCCCCCAGGCCATGCGGTTGACCCCGGCTTCCAGCCCCTGTATGAAACGGAATACAGCGCCCTGGTATTCGCCTTTTACTTTTTCCACAAAAACGCGCTTCACGCCGCCATGTGTGACTTCCCCATGTATCATTTGGCCCTTGTAGGGGCCGTCGTTCAGGGCTAAGGGCGTGCTCGGAGAGTTGCCGATCTCGTCTTGAGGCAGCCACACTACGGGCGGCTTGACCGGCAGCTGGGCTACCGTGGCGGAGTCTACCGCCCGTGAGCCGAAAAAGTCCCCTTCCGTAATGTGCAGGATTTTGCAGGAAGGGAGCCAGTCGCCCTGATTGTCTGCGATAAACAGCTCGTTGTCCACACCTAGGCCCACGCCATTCGGGGTGCGCAGCCCCCGTGCGATAAAGTCTACCGCTCCAGTTTGTTTGGAGATGCGGATGGCTCTGCCGCGGTCGGGTATCTGAGGGTTGGCGCTCGCGCCCCCAGGGAGTATCGCAATGGCCAGGGCCGCATAGAAAAACCCTTCTTTGTAAGCCAGGCCGAAGGTGAATTCGTGAAAATTAGCTGATACCTCCCAATCGTTGGAAACGGTCTGGTACTCGTCGGCCACTTCATCTCCGTCATGATCGATCAGCCGGGTCAGCTCTTGCTTTTGCAGGACGTAGATGGTGTCGTCCACGACTTTGAGGCCGAGGGGCTCTGCGAGGCCAGAAGCAATCTTGCGCGCGGTCATTTTATCCGGGTCTCCGCTCTGCACACCATCTACGATGTAGACAGCGCCTTCCGCATCCCAAGTACTGACCACAAGCCGCCCGTCGCTAAGGAAGTCCATACCGCCTACTTTGGGCATAAAGGCGTCTGGGCGGGCTTGAGACAAGGTGTAGCTGGGGTGTACCGCATTGACCGGGTATTTGTGGCCCGGTATGCGCAGGGTTTGTGCCATGGGCGGGGCCTCAGCCCCTGGGGCAGGCTGTTCGGCTTTGGTATGGAAAAACTGTGTGGGGGGCACGAGGGCGAATTTGTCGTCGTCAAAAGATTTCCATTCTAGGGACACAAACTTGCCGCCACCGCCTTGGAAGAATTCAATCCGGATGGGGTGTAGCCCGGCACGCAGCGCGACTTCTCCGTCTTTGGGAGAAGGCCCGTGCCAGCCATCGTGGTCAATGATCTCTTTGCCCCCTAGTATCAGGCGGGAGCCATCGTCGCTGCGCAGCCGGAAGACATAGTTGTTGTCTTTAGGCACTGCCAGGTAGCCTTGAAAGCTGATGGCGAAGTTGTCGCTTAGGGATTGGAACTCGCTAGGGCCGATGTAGATATTTGGCATAATGCCCTCGTACTCTGGCGTGCCCTGGAAGTTGATATCCGAGAGCTGCTGCAGGCTTTTATTGTACTGAAAGACTTGGGCCAGTACCCCGGGCAGCAGTTCGTTTTTCTGTACGCCAGGCGCGGCATCTACAAACGCTAATTGAGCCGGGCCGATGTTGTTTTGCGCTTCTTCTCCTGCTTCTGCTTCTCCGTCCAGCCCAAGGATATAGCTGGCCATGGTTTCAAGCGTAGCATCGTCCAAGTCTGGGTGGGGCGTCATCATGGCCTCCCCCCAGTTGCCGGCCCCTCCATTTTTGATCTTTGCGGCCAGCATAGCAACGTTGTCACTATTGTTGGGGTAGCGGCGGGCGATTTCTACGTAGGCAGGGCCTACTGTTTTGACATGGGTATTGTGGCAAGCTTTGCAGTCGCTACGGGCAATAAGGCGGGCACCTTCCGGCAGCTCCGCTTCTGCTTCGTCTACGGTAGTATTAGGGTTGGGGATGGTAGGCTCTGCTGTGAAAGTAGCGGCCAGCCGGGTTGGGCCTGATGGGTTGAGCGCCAGCCAGCCTTCTGCCTGCCACGACCGTCTGCCACTGTTTTCTTCCATCAGGCTATCGGTAAGGGAAAGCTGGCCGTTGGTTTCCAGGCTGCGCAAAGTGGGCAGGGATTGATAGTAGGCATGAAGGAGAAGGGTTGCCCCTTCGGGCAAGCCTGTGGCGGTGAAGGACCGCTCAAGCCCCACTTGCCCATTGCCGGTCTCCAGTATTTCGGGCCGTTCTTCTACCGTTATGGGGGGGCTGCCCGGGGCACGGAGTTCGTATTTTAGGTAAACCTGCCCGCTCTCGAAACGGTGGCCAAGGTACTTGATCGCCGGGGCAACCTCGCCCTGTGCGGTGCGCAGGCGCCACTGCTGTGCCTCTTTGGGCTGTATGGTGTAAGCATCGCCGATACTGCTGGGCTGAGGGCCGTGCACTGTGGTGTAAACAGCACCGTCAAAGTTGATGCCGCCTTTCCAGAACTTGTAAAACTGCCCGTTCTGCGCACTGTAGGCCGCCCAGTGGCCATTGGAAAGTGCAAGAGAAAGCATACGGGCCTGCCCGTCTAGCACAGAACGCACTGCCCAAGGGGAGTGCCCGCGCTCGGGAAGGCCGGCATTTACAGGGGAGTCCTGTTGGCAACTGCTAAACAGGAGCAGCAGCAGGAGTGTAGGGAAGGTAAGCCTCATGAATCGCTGGTGTTACGTTTATGCCCAAAGTGTTGATTTGACACTAACGGGGCAAAGCAAATGTAAACAGAATTCCCAGCTAACAGGCAGGAATATGGCGAAATTTTATTTCACTAAAGCGGTTGATTCCGCTTATGCTACGGATTAAGGGGCGAACTTCACCAGGCGGGCGGGCTGAGGTTTGGGTTTTGACATTGGGAAATCCTGCTGGTAAACGTTGCCGGCCTGATCGATATAGGTCAGGTCCACAATAAAGTCGGTATTGATTTTGCGGTTGCCAGTAGTTTCGAGGAAGATGCGGTAGGAATCGCCGGTGACGATTTCGTGCCCGGCAATGGCGTTTTTGACTTGTATGTGCCCCTTGCCTTTGATGATGATCTGGCTCAGGCGGGCGAGGTTGCCGTGGTTGTAGATTTTGAAGTAAGCATCTTTGCCGAGAGGGGAGACCTGGAAGTCGCCAATGGCCAATTTTGGGGCAATGGCAGCAGCCTTCTTCCTGCGTTTGCGTTTGCCCCCTGTAGATGCCCCGGCAATAAGGAGCAGTAGGGCGATACCCCCGCCTATGCTCCATTCCATAGGCCCGGTAGCGGACAGGTAGGCGGTGAGGTCACTGAACAAGGCTTCAACATCAAAAGACTCCATGTAGTCGGTTCGTTTTTACAAAAGTAACGAAAGTTGGGAAAAGCAGCACGCAGCCCTCCCTTACTTTGCTCGGGCCTAAACTAAAATGCCGCAGGTGTTTATGCTTTTATGGCTTAAGGCATTAGTGGTCTGTCAAGGCTAAAACTAGGGGTTGCCTGCGGCGACTTTTGAGGCTACTCTTCGTTGGACAACCCCTTACGTAGCGCTGCTATGCGCGGGAACATCCGCCTTGATTAGCCTCAAAATTCGCTCCCACTCAACCCATAAATTAACACTTGACAGACCACTAGCCTGGCATTGGCCTAGCGCTGCGCAGGGGTGGCTGAAGGCCAGACCCGACGCCTGTAGGGCGAGGGGCCGAGCGGACAGCGAGCCCCGTAGCATAGCGGCACCTGCCATCAGGCAGGGGCAGGCCCCATCCTTTCGGAAGAGGCAGGCCCCTATCCTTACAGGGGGGGGCAGGCAAAAAAAACGGCAACCTGGTTTGCCCTACTTTGCTCTTCTCTGTTGCCAAAAGAGAGGGGGTTGCTGGTTTTGCCCCCCCGTCGGCAACTAAACGCAGGAAGCGCTGTTATCAAAACTGAAAATGAGGGCTTGCCGCACGTTACGTACAGCCGGCTGGCCATGAACAATCGGAGACTAGCATGTTTACAGGCATAATCGAATCGCTGGGTGAAATTACCCGAATAGAGGAGGAGGGCACCAACGTACACTTCACCATCCGCAGCAGTATTTCCGCCGCACTGAAGATTGATCAGAGCGTAGCTCACAATGGCGTCTGCCTGACGGTAGTCGCTCTGGAAGACGATCAGCATACGGTGACCGCCATTGAGGAAACCCTCAAGCGGACCAACTTGGGCGGCTGGGCCCTGGGCAGTGTGGTGAACTTGGAGCGCGCTATGAAAGCCGATGCCCGGCTTGATGGGCATATGGTACAGGGGCATGTGGATGCCACGGCAGTCTGTACGGAAGTAGAGGAGCGCGATGGCAGCTGGTATTACCGCTTCCGTTATCAGCCAACGGAAGAGCATTTGCTAGTAGACAAAGGCTCGGTTTGTATAAACGGGGTAAGCCTGACTGTGGTGGAGCCGGAAGAGGACCGTTTCTCTGTGGCGATCATCCCGTATACGTACGAGCATACCAATTTCAAGGCGCTCGCAGCAGGCAGCACTGTCAACTTGGAGTTTGACATCATCGGAAAATACATTGCACGGTACGCGCGGCTTTATGCCGGGCCGGCTGCCTCCCGGCAGGTTTGACCGTACAGAGAAAAAGTACATTGGGATGCGTATAGGAGTAATCGGAGCGGGGATAGCCGGGCTGGCGACTGCGGCCCGGCTGGCATCATTGGGGCATGAGGTCAGCGTTTATGAAGCGAACAGCTACCCCGGGGGCAAGCTATCGGCTTTTTGGCTGGAGGGTTACCGTTTTGATGCGGGCCCTTCTTTGTTCACTATGCCTCAATATGTAGATGACTTGTTCCGGGCTGCAGGTGAGGACCCGCATGTGCATTTCAGGTACAACCGTCTGGATGTAGTGTGCCATTATTTTTGGGAAGACGGCACGCGCCTGCATGCTCATTCCGATAAGGAGGCTTTCGCTGCGGAGGTGGAGCAACAGTTGGGCGTGCCTGCTGAGCGGGTGGGGGCGGTATTGGCCGACAGTGCGCACAAATATGGCGTGACCGGGCGGATTTTTCTGGAGAAATCGCTGCACAAATGGTCTACCTGGGCCGATGCCAAAGTCTTGAAGGCGATGCTGCAAATCCCTGGGCTAGACCTGTTCACGAGCATGAACCGTGTCAACGAACGGTTGGCAAAGCACCCGAAGCTGGTGCAGCTGTTCAACCGTTTTGCCACTTACAATGGCTCCAACCCTTACAAAGCGCCGGGCCTGTTGAATATCATCCCTCATTTTGAGCACGAGCAGGGGGCGTATTACCCTATCGGCGGGATGCACGCCATCACAGAAGCGGTTTATGAGCTTGCGCTTCGCAAGGGGGCCGCTTTCCATTTTGGGGCACCGGTCCGTGAGATTTTAGTAGAAAATGGGCGGGCCGCTGGCCTTAGGGTGGGGGAAGAAGAGCTGCCGTTCGACCGGGTGGTCAGCAATATGGACGTTTTCTTTACCTACAAAAAGCTGTTGCCGAACGCCCGGCAGCCCAAACGCATTTTGCGGCAGCAAAAATCTACCTCCGCCCTGATTTTTTATTGGGGCATCAAACGGAGCTTTCCGGAACTGGGGCTGCACAATATCCTGTTCAGCGAGGATTACGAAAAAGAATTTGCCCTGTTGGAGGCCGGAGCGGTCTCTGACGACCCTACGGTCTATATCAACATCAGCAGTAAAGCCGACCCGGCAGATGCGCCCGCCGGGCATGAGAACTGGTTTACGATGATCAATGTACCTTACAACAGCGGGCAAGATTGGGACGCGCTGATCAGCCGTTGCCGGGCGCAGGTCTTAGCAAAGGTGAGCCGGATGTTGGGCACTGATGTCGAGCCGCTCATTGCTTGTGAGGATGTGCTCGAGCCCCGCACTATCGAAAGCCGCACGCAGTCGCACCTTGGGGCGCTTTACGGCACGAGCTCCAACAACCGTATGGCCGCTTTTATGCGGCATCCGAATTTCTCCAGCCGTATCCGCGGGCTGTATTTCTGCGGCGGCAGTGCCCACCCGGGAGGCGGCATCCCTTTGTGCTTGCTGTCTGCCAAAATTGTCGAAGAGCTCATGGCTGAAGAAATGGCCAGCTAAAACCTGAACTTATGCAACCTACAGCAGCAGCTACCTCTGTACCCGCCGGGAAGCGGGCCTGGACAGCACCCCGGGCCATAGCCGTGCTTGCTATCCTCTATGCAGTGGGCGTAGTGGGGATATTGCTCCCTGTCCACCCTGATTTTATACTGCTTACCCCGCTCAACCTGCTGGTATCGGTAGGGGTAATGCTTTCTTTTCATCGGGGGTGGGGCAAGCCAACCTTGTTTTATCTGCTAGTGGCTTATGTAGTGGGTTTTGGTGCCGAATTGTTTGGCGTACAGACCGGGCTGCTGTTTGGCGACTATGCCTACGGTAAGGTGTTGGGGCCTAAGGTGTGGGGCACTCCGCTTATGATCGGGGTCAATTGGCTGATGCTCGGCTATGCATCCGGGGTGCTCGCCAATCGTTTATTGCCCGGGCGCTCTTTTTGGTGGAGGGGCAGCCTTTCTGCGGTGCTGATGGTGGCCCTTGATGTCATCATCGAGCCGGTGGCTATGGCATTCGGGTTCTGGTCGTGGGGCGGCGGAGAGATCCCGCTGCAGAATTTCGCAGGATGGATGGCAGTCGCTCTGCCTTTGCAGTTGCTGTTTGCTTATCTTCACCCCGGGCTGCGCAACAAAGTGGGGGTAGCCTTGTTTTTCCTGCAGGTTGCTTTCTTTGCCATTTTGTTAGTGCTGGGCACCGCATGAAGCAGGCAAAGCGCACGGGTTCTATTCTGAAAGACATAAAATTGAATAACGGCATGAATGTCCTGATTTATACGCTGGTCACACTAGCGGCTGTTGTAGGTATGGAGTTTATGGCTTGGTTTGCGCATAAGTACATCATGCATGGTTTCCTTTGGGACTGGCACGAGGACCATCACAAGCCGCACCATGAGAAAGATGGCTTTTTTGAAAAGAACGACTTGTTCTTTTTGGTTTTTGCTATCCCTAGCGCTTTTTCTTATATCGTGGGCCTGTCCGTGCCAGGCTACTTCTGGCTATTGTTCGTAGGCATTGGCATCTCCATTTACGGGCTCATCTACTTCCTGATCCATGATGTCTATATTCATCAGCGTTTCAAGTGGTTTAGGCAGCTGGACAGCAAGTATTCCCGCGCTATCCTGAGGGCGCACGGTGCCCACCACGCCAAACAGGATAAAGAGGACGGCGAGTCCTTCGGCTTGTTGATCGTCAATCCTAAATACTTCCGGAAGCGCTCGGAGTGGGCTGGGCAGAAAGAGCATTAGTACAGGTTCGGCCCTTAACAAACTACCCGCTAAGGCAAGATACTTTGTGAACCTCCCTGTCTCCGTGGCGGTAACAGGCACAGCGGCACCGGGCACACAGCGCAGCACTGAGACCAAATGCTCCATGCCGATCTGGCAGAAAATACCCCCAAGCCACTATAGATTTAGCCTGCACACCGGGCTGTATTTCAAATCTGTGCTTAAAAGGCAGCAGCGCGGGGCAAGGCGGCTGGCATTTCTCCTGTAGTGTGCTTACCTTTGGAGAGGCTGTTTCGCCCTGCTCAATCCTAATCACTGATACTTTTCACGTGGAGAATAAATACCTTGCCAAGGTCAATCAAACCTTCAACGAAACCCCGCCGGAGCATACCGCTATGGATGAGAGCCTCCGCGATATACTCAAGGTCGTACGGCCGTTGAGCGAAGATTTGCGGGAGCAGGAGTTTTATCTGGACCGCCCGTGGCTGGAGTTCCGCGACGACGAAGCCTTTCATGATGCCATTTTGCATTTCTTCAATGAAGAGGGCGAGTACCTCCGCTCCGTGAACGGAGATGTAGAGGAGGGCAGTTGGCGCTATCTGCCAAGCTCCAATAAGCTGATGATCTCTCTAGGCGATACCGAGCTCTATGACCTCGCTTTCTTGGATTCCGACTTTTTCATCCTATCGAAGCATGGCGATAATAAAAAGCTGAGGCGCCCAGAATACCTCGTGCTGGTTAATGAAAGGGTAGGCAGCCGGTTAGTTTGGCGGGAGGTGTTGGAGCTGCTTTTTAATAAATACCGCAACAACAGCAATTCCCTCATCACCATCACCCTGATCATCTTGCTGCTGATTGCGATCATCGTGCTGTTGTCTTATTAGCGGAAGGGGCACAAACCAGATTGTCGTCTTTTTGGGCCTGCCCCCTGCCTGATGGCAGGTGCCGCTATGCTACGGGGCTCGCTGTCCGCTCGGCCCCTCGCCCTACAGGCGTCGGGTCTGGCCTTCGGCCACCCCTTCGCAGCGCTAGGCCACTGCCAGGCTAGTGCCTTAAGCCATAAATCTCTGATACTTAAGTTGAAGTTGTTTTCCGGCTAATCAAGGCGAAGGTTCGCGACTTTAGCCCGAGCTAAAGGAGCGGTTCTTTAACGAAGAGTAGGCGGAAAACAACGAAACTTGGGGTGGCAAGGGTTTATGGCTTGAGGCACTAGAGCCCGAAAAGCTTGAACGCCTATGGCATTTGGGGTTCATGCCCAGCGGAAGTACATGCCAAACGGCAAACGGCCCCGCCCCTGTGAAGGAGCCGGGCCGTTTGTCGTGGTGCAAGCCTGTGCAGGGAAGCGCGGCGCTTAGCCCTGAAGTGCTTTTTTCATGGTCTCGCCTATAGTAGCAGGAGAAGCGACAACGTGGATGCCGCACTCTTCCATGATTTTCATTTTAGCCTCAGCAGTATCTTCTGCGCCGCCGATGATCGCACCTGCGTGGCCCATAGTCCGGCCCTTAGGCGCTGTCTGTCCAGCAATAAAGCCAACGACAGGCTTAGTACCGTGCGCTTTGATGTACTGAGCAGCTTCTGCTTCCATGCCACCGCCAATTTCGCCGATCATGATGATGCCGTCCGTGTCCGGGTCGTTCATCAGGAGCTCAACGGCTTCCTTGGTCGTAGTGCCGATGATGGGGTCACCACCGATGCCAATACAAGTAGACTGGCCCATGCCCGCCTTGGTCACTTGGTCCACTGCTTCATAAGTCAGTGTGCCAGAGCGGGAAACGATGCCGATACGGCCCGGGTTGTGGATAAAGCCAGGCATGATGCCGCACTTGGCGCCGCCAGGTGTGATGACACCCGGGCAGTTGGGCCCAACGAGGCGGCAGTCACGGCCATTGAGGTAGGCTTTCACCTTAACCATATCCTGCACAGGGATCCCTTCGGTAATACAAATGATGACTTTAATGCCAGCATCTGCAGCCTCCATGATCGCGTCACCGGCGAAAGCAGGGGGCACGAAAATGACCGAAGTGTCTGCACCTGCTTCTTTTACAGCATCTGCTACGGTATTGAAAACAGGCTTGCCCAGGTGCTCCTGGCCACCTTTGCCCGGCGTTACACCGCCTACGACATTCGTGCCGTACTCGATCATTTGCTCAGCGTGAAAGGAGCCTTCCTTTCCGGTAAAGCCCTGAACGATGACCTTAGAATCCTTATTTACAAGAACTGACATAACTATGGTTTTATCGATTGATTTTTCAAGTTGGGTACGAAAGGCAAGAAGCCATCAGTCTTCTTCCTCTTCAATAATGAATACTTCTTCCCCGCTTTTCTTCATGTAATACTGCTCGCGGGCAAATTTTTCCTTGTTGACTTCCAAGTCGAGCCGGTCCTGTTTAGCCGCTTCTATGCGCTGCTCGTACATCGCTTTGTCTTCGTGCATACGATTGACCGTGCGCTGCAAGCGGATTTGCGTGAGCAGGTCATGGTTGTCAAAGAAGACCATCCATCCCAAGAACAGCGACAACGTCAGGAAGTACTTGTTCCGGAGGGGCTTGGGCAACCGTTCTAAGAGCGGCTGCAGTGGGTTGGGGCGCTTGGCCATAAGCGTACAGGTTGATTTTGGACACCTAAACTTACGAATAAGCAAAGAGACCCGCTAATATATCCTGACAAAAGGGGGCTGGACTCAAAATGCCCGCCCCCTTTTGGCTTACCCTTTGCTGATCAGGCTCTGGCCCAGGAAGCCGGCCTGCTCGCCCAGTTCTTCCTCAATGCGCAACAGCTGATTGTACTTAGCGATCCGGTCAGAGCGGGAAGCAGAGCCCGTTTTGATCTGCCCGGTATTGAGTGCTACAGCCAAATCTGCGATCGTTGTATCTTCCGTTTCGCCAGATCGGTGGCTCATCACGCTGGTGAACCCATTGCGGGTGGCGAGGCTCACCGCGTCGATCGTTTCCGTAAGGGAGCCAATCTGATTGACCTTGATGAGGATGGAGTTGGCAGACTGCTCTGCTATGCCCCGGCGCAGGCGCTCCACATTGGTCACGAAGAGGTCGTCTCCCACCAGCTGCGTACGGTTGCCGATGGCAGCGGTCAGTTGTTGCCAGCCCGCCCAGTCGTCTTCGTGCAGGCCATCTTCGATAGAGAAAATGGGGTATTTGTTGACCCAGTCTGTCCAGTAGCTCACCATATCGGAGGTGCTGAGCTTATCACCAGTAGACTGGTGGAAGTGGTATACCTTTTCTTCTTCGTTGTAAAACTCAGAAGCTGCCGCATCCATGGCGATGAAGATGTCTTCACCTGGGCGGTAGCCAGCTTTTTCGATAGCGGTAAGAACAGTTTCTATCGCCTCAACATTAGATTTGATATTAGGCGCAAAGCCCCCTTCGTCTCCAACGTTGGTAGAGTAGCCCTTGCTTTTCAGCACAGCCTTGAGGTGGTGGAAAACCTCGGTGCCCATGCGCAGGGATTCGGCGAAGGTTTCTGCTCCGACAGGCAAGATCATGAACTCCTGGAAGTCGATGCTGTTATCGGCATGCGAGCCTCCATTGAGGATGTTCATCATTGGTACGGGCAGCACGTGTGCGTTCACGCCGCCCAGGTAGCGGTAAAGCGGCTGTACGGTAGCCTCTGCAGCGGCTTTGGCGCAAGCCAGGGAAACCGCGAGTATAGCGTTGGCGCCAAGCTTGCTCTTGTTGTTGGTGCCATCGATATCCAGCATGATCTGGTCGATGTAGCGCTGCTCAGTGACATCTACTCCGATCAGCTCTTCGCGGATCTGGTCTTCGATGTTTTCAATGGCTTTGAGTACGCCTTTGCCAAGGTAGCGCCCTTTGTTGCCGTCGCGCAGCTCCACTGCTTCGTACTTTCCAGTTGAAGCGCCGGAGGGCACTGCAGCCCGGCCGAGGAAGCCCGACTCGGTGATGACTTCTGCTTCTACGGTAGGGTTGCCACGGGAATCAAGGATTTCGCGGGCATTGATATCAAGGATAATGCTCATACCTGTTGGTTTTAAATTGAGTTAAAAAGCCGGCTTGTGGCCGGGCTGGTCCGGTTCTCCCATAATTTGGGTATATGGCAAGGGCGGTTTCCTTTGGGATAGCCATTAGGGCTCAAAGTAGCGCTCCGGCACAAAACAAGCTATCCCGGCCGGATTAATTTTCCATTAATTTTACGAACTCATCAAAGAGGTAGCGGGCATCGTGGGGGCCAGGGGAGGCTTCGGGGTGGTATTGAACCGAAAACGCCTTTTTGCCTCTGATGCGCATGCCTTCGATCGTGCCGTCGTTGAGGTTGATGTGGGTCACTTCTACCTTGTCGGTATTGGCCTCAATGGCTTCTGGCGACACCCCGAAGCCATGGTTTTGGCTGGTGATCTCACATTTGCCGGTAGCCAAGTTTTTGACCGGGTGGTTGATGCCACGGTGGCCGTGGTGCATTTTGTAGGTCGGGATGTCTACCGCAAGGGCCAGCAGCTGGTGGCCAAGGCAGATGCCAAAAAGCGGCTTGTCTTCTTCCAAAATAGCTTTGGCAGTGCTTACCGCATACGCCATAGGGGCGGGGTCTCCAGGCCCATTGGAAAGGAAATAGCCGTCGGGGTTCCAAGCACGCAGCTCCTCAATAGGCGTCTGGGCCGGAAATACCTGCAGGTAGCAGTCGCGCTCCGCAAAATTGTTGAGGATGTTCTGCTTGATCCCAAAATCGAGCACCGCTACCCGGTACTTGGCCTGCGGGCTGCCGAAGGTGTACGTCTCTTTGGTGCTCACCTTAGAGGCCAGCTCCAGCCCATCCATGGAAGGGACTTCCGCCAAGCGGGCTTTCAGGGCATCAAGGTCGGTCTCTTCTGAAGAGATGATAGCATTCATAGCCCCTTTGCTACGGATGTGGCGGACGACCGCGCGGGTGTCGATATTGCAAATGCCCACCAAGTTCTCTTCTTCAAAATAAGCTTGTATAGACTGGTCTGCAAGGGGGCGGTGGTACTCGTAGGTGTAGTTTTTACAGATCAGCCCATTGATTTTGATGCTGTAAGACTCTGACTCGGTCCGCTTGGTGCCGTAATTGCCGATGTGGGCATTTGTCAGCACCATGAGCTGCCCATAGTAAGAGGGGTCTGTGAAAATCTCCTGGTAGCCGGTCATGCCGGTATTGAAGCAGATCTCTCCTGTAGTCGTGCCGATTTTTCCAGCCGAGAGGCCGTGAAATACCGTGCCGTCTTCAAGGAGGAGTACGGCGGGAACTTGCTGAATGTCGCTCATTTATCTTGAGGAATTTCGCGCAAAGATACAATTCAGGAGCCGAATTGCAAAAGTACAGCGGGCAAAGGGCAGGGAATAAATCGCTCCTTTTTTCCGGTGTGCAGATTCGGCTTCGAATGCAAGGTAAAATAATTTGTTTTTAATTTATGTTTCCATGGGGTTTGATTTGAAAACAAAAAGTTTTTTATTGTGCCACCCCCCGCTTTTCCCCACCACTTCATATTTCATGCTGCTCAATACGCACACCTACTATAGCCTTAGAATGGGCACCCTGCCGCCGGCTGAGCTCGTCCGGCGGGCCAAAGGCCTAGGGTATGCTTCTCTGGCGCTTACGGATGTCAACAATACGAGCTGTGCGCTTGAGTTTTGGAACTGCTGCCGGGAGGCGGGCTTGCACCCTGTACTGGGCGTGGAGTTCCGCAGGGGGCAGCGCTGCCTTTATATCGGGCTTGCCCGCAACCTGGAAGGCTTCCGGGAGCTGAACCAGCTGCTCAGTGAGTCATCAATAGACAACAAGCCCCTTCCTGATGTGGCCCCGCCCATGGAGCACGCTTTCATTGTGTACCCCCGCTTGGTGAAGCCCATCACAGATTTCCGTAAGGAGGAATACCTTGGGATACGCCCTGAGCATGTGGCCCGCCTGTTTGGGCACGAGCTGCTGGCGCACCGCCATAAGCTGGTCGCTCTAAGCCCGGTTTTTTTTGTAGACAATGAGGGGTTTGAGCTGCACCGCCTACTCCGCGCGATTGACGAAAACGCTCTGCTCAGCCAGTTGCCGGCCGCCACGGTTTGTAAAGCCTCAGAGCGGCTGATGCCACCGGAGCAGTTGCAGACATTCTACCAAAGCCAGCCTTACCTTCTCGAACAAGCCGAGGCCCTGCTTGCTGCCTGTCATATTCAGTTTGAGCCAGGGCTGCACCTCAACCGGCAAAATTTTACGGGCAGTGTGCAGGGGGATTTCCAGTTGTTGGAAAAGCTGGCGCACAACGGGTGCGAGCGCCGCTACGGCCACCTGGGCACTGGCAGCCCGGAGTACCAAAATGCACAGCAGCGGGTCCGGCAGGAGCTTGAAGCCATAGCTGGGCAATCGTTCTGCCCTTATTTCCTGATTACTTGGGACATTGTGCGCTACGCAGCTGCTATGGGCTACCGGCACGTAGGGCGGGGCAGCGGTGCCAACTCCATTGTAGCGTATTGCTTGGGCATCACGGATGTCGACCCTGTTGAGCTGGGGCTGTATTTCGAACGTTTCATCAACCCCCACCGGCAGTCGCCCCCTGATTTTGATATTGATTTTTCTTGGGATGAACGAGACGACGTAACGGATTACATCTTCAAGCGTTATGGGCGGGGCTATACCGCTTTGCTGGCCACCTATGTCACTTTTCAGGGGCGGGCTGTAATCCGTGAGCTGGGCAAGGTATATGGGCTGCCCAAAGCGGAGATTGATGCCATCATTGCTTCCCCCGCAGGATCAGCCCGGCACCACGGGCTGGCGGGCAAAGTACTGCACTATGGCCAAAAATTAGAGGGGTTCCCCAATTACCTCTCCATCCATGCAGGGGGCGTGCTCATTGCACAGCAGCCGTTGTACTACCATACCGCCCTGCAGATGATGCCCAAAGGCTTTGCAGTGGCTCACTTCGATATGCACCATGCTGAGGCGCTGGGCTTTCACAAGTACGATATACTGAGCCAGCGGGGGCTTGGGCATTTGAAAGAGGCCGTGGGCCTCATCAAGCAGAACACTGGGCGTACGGTAGAGCTCCAAAACCTGGAACAGATCAAAAAGGATGAAAAGGCCAGGGCGCTGCTGCGGGAGGGGCAGTGCATGGGGTGCTTTTATATCGAATCCCCTGCTATGAGGGGGCTGCTGAGCAAACTGAGGTGCGACAGCTATATCCATTTGGTCGCTGCGAGCTCCATCATCCGGCCCGGTGTAGCCCGCTCTGGGATGATGAAAGAGTATATCCGGCGTTTTCACCACCCTTACTCATTTACCTATCCCCATCCGGTATTTGAAGAGCACCTGAGCGAGACCTTTGGCATCATGGTCTATCAGGAAGACGTTATGAAAATTGCCCACCACTTTGGCGGGCTCGGCCTGGCCGAGGGCGATGTCCTGCGCCGCCTTATGAGCGGGAAGCGTACAGCCGGGCTCGGCCTGGCGCGCATCCGGGAGCAGTACCAGGCCAATTGCCGGGCGCGGGGGTATCCCGAGGAGCTTGCCGCTGAGGTCTGGCAGCAGATGGAAAGTTTTGCGGGCTATGCATTCTGCAAAGCCCATTCTGCCAGTTTTGCCGTAGAGAGCTTCCAAAGCCTCTACCTTAAAGCACATTACCCGATTGAATTTATGGTAGCGGTCATCAACAACTTTGGCGGTTTTTACCAAGCGGAGTTTTACTTTCACGAGCTGCGCCGTTGCGGGGGCGAGCTGCATGCGCCCTGTGTCAACCACAGCTCGTACCTGACTACAGTAGAAGGCCGGGCCGTTTATATGGGCTTTGTGCACATTAAAGGGCTGGAAGCTGAGGTAGCCGGCAGAGTGGCCCGGGAGCGGGCTGCAGGCGGCCCCTTCCGGGGGCTGGCCGACTTCATGAGCCGGGTAGATGCCGGGAAAGAGCAGACCGGCCTGCTTATCCGGGCGGGGGCATTCCGCTTTACAGCCCGCGCTAAGGCAGCGCTGCTGTGGGAACAGGTAGCCGGGCAGCAGGCCGAAGGGGGCGGCATGGGCCTGTTCCCGGAGGAGGAGCGTGCCGCCCCTGTTTTTGTGCCAGATGAGGTGCCCCCTGAACAGCAGCAGTTGCAAGATGCTATGGACGAAATGGAGCTGTTCGGGTTCCCGCTTTGTCCGCCTTTCCGCCTTATTGATCAGCGCTACCGGGCCAACAGCCTTTCCTGTGCCGGGCGGCTCCGGGAGGCAGCGGGCCGGGTAGTCACTTTGCTAGGGTATTATGTTTGCCAAAAGCAAGTGCGCACGGCAGGGGGCAAGCGGATGGCTTTTGGCACCTGGCTAGGGGAAGACGGGCACTTCTGGGATACGGTGCATTTCCCGGCCAGCTTGGGGAAATACCCCTTTCGGGGAAAAGGGGTGTACCGGGTCAGGGGCAAGGTGGTTTTGGAATTTGGTTTCCCCACAGTGGAGGTGCTTGAGCTGGAGCGCCTGCCCTACCTTGGGCCGCTTGGCTACCCAACAGAAGCAGGCCCTTTTGAAACAAACCGGCCTTAAAAAGGGGACAACAGCCTTGCTTTGCCGATATTCGCCTCAAATTTGACAACTATGAAAGCAAACATCTCATTAGCGCTTAATGCCTTATTGATCATCGCGGTAGCCTACCTGTTCACCCAGCAAGGGGGCAGCAGCACCCCCAGCGCCCCTGCCGCTACAGCCGGTGATGGGGCTGCCGCCGGGCAGATCGTTTACCTCAATGCAGATACCCTGCTGAGCAAGTACGAGGATTTCCGGGAAAAGCAGCAGGCGCTCGCGGCCCGGCAGAAGGAGGCTTCTCAGCGCCTGAACCAGCAGATGCAGGCCCTGGAAACGGAGTTCCGCCAGGTGCAGGCCAAGATTCAGCAGGGCTTGTTGGCGCCCAATCAGATCGCTTCGGAGGAGCAGCGCCTGGGGCAGAAACAGCAGGAGCTGATGGCCGAACAGGAGCAACTGTCCAGCCAGTTAGGGAGCGAACAGCAACTGCTGCTCGGGGCATTTCAGGAAAAACTGATGCGGCTTATGGACAGCCTGCAGGAAGCACGTGGTTATGATTACATCTTGCAGTACGGCCAGGGCTCAGGCATCCTTGGGGCTAAAGATAGCTACGACATCACCGCTGATGTACTGGGTATCCTGAACAACAAAGGCGAATAGCCTAAGCGCAAAACGGATTATCGCTTTTTAGAGCCTGCCTCTGCACCATGTGAGGGGCCTGCACCTGCCCCAATGGGCAGGTGCCGCTATGCTCCGGGGCTCGCTATCCGCTCGGCCCCTCGCCCTGCAGGCGTCGGGTCTGGCCTTCGGCCACCCCTGCGCAGCGCTAGGCCATTGCCAGGCTAGTGCCTTAAGCCCGAAAAGCTTGAACACCTGCGGCATTTTGGTTCACGCCCAATAGCCTAAGCCCATTCGAACCAGAGTACGGGGGGCAGCAGCAGGAGCATGCAGACCAGGCACAGCCATAGGAAAAGGGGGAGGAACCACTTGGCCCATACCTGATAAGGGATGCGTGCAATAGCCAAAACGCCCATCGTTACCCCGCTTGTAGGGATGATCAGGTTGGAGAGCCCATCCCCAAACTGAAAAGCCAAGACAGCGGTCTGCCGCCCGATGCCCAGCAGGTCGCTCAGCGGTGCCATGATCGGCATCGTAAGGGCGGCCTGCCCGGACCCGGAAGGGACGAAGAAGTTGAGTGCAGTCTGCAGCGCAAACATCAGCTCTACCGTGACTGCTTTGGGCAAGCCAGCAGTAGCACTAGCCATAGCATGCAGCAGGGTGTCTATGATCTTCCCGTCCTCTGCAATTACGATCAGCCCTTTTGCCATGGCAATCACGAGCGCTGCGGTCAGCATGTCCCCTGCCCCCTCCTTGAAGGCTGCTGCCCCTTTGCCCCAGCCCAGCCGGCCTGCTGCCCCTGCTATGAGGCCTGTGGCGATAAACAGGGCCGCTATCTCATTGATGTACCAGCCCCAATTGCTGACTCCATAGACGAGCAGCCCAATAGCTGCCGCCAACAGCAGCAGTATGGCTTTGTGCGCTGCTGTAAAGTGGTGCTGAGGGGCTGTGCCAGCAGTGGGCTTGTCCTCGCCGCCGGCTTCGTAGACTGGGCTCATTTCCGGGTGCTGCTCTACCTTGCCTGCGTAGCGCATGATGTATACAATGCCGGTAAGCGTTATGCAGCCCCAGGCGGCTAGGCGGTAGCCCAGTCCGCTGCCGGGCGGTAGCTCTGCAATACCTTGTGCGACGCCTACTGTGAACGGGTTGATGAAAGCTCCTGCAAAACCTAGCCCTGCCCCAACGAAAGATATGGCTACTCCTGTAATGGTGTCATAGCCCAGCGCACGGGCTAATGGGATGGTGATGAGGACGAACACCAGCACTTCTTCGCTCATGCCGAAAGTAGCCCCGGCCAAGGAGAAAAGCGTAATGACCAGAGGGAGGATGCTGCGTTTGTAGCGCGGGTTGGACTGGCTGAAGGCTACAATTTGCTGCAGCCCGCTATCGATAGCGCCGGTGCGGGTGATGGTCCCGAAAGCCCCGCCAACAAGGAAGACAAAGGCGATGATCTGCGCAGCAGAGATAAAGCCCCGGGCTGGTGCCATGAGCACGGCCCCCAGCCCTTGCGGGCTAGATGCAGTCAGCTCATAGGAGCCAGGCACGATCACTGCCCGCCCCCCGCTTTCTGCCCGGGCAAACTCTCCGGCAGGGATGATCCAGGTCAGGGCAGCGAAGACCGCCATGATTCCCAAAATAATAACCAGCGTATCGGGGAATTTTTTCATGTGGGTATTTTTGAGCTGCAGCTTCCAGCCGCTAGGGTCAATAAACCAATAGGCGCAGGGCCTGAGCTTTACCTTGGAACACGGCTTCGAGCAGATACGCCCCGGCCGGGAGGCCGCCCAGGGGCAATGGGGCAGTCGGGGCCGCCCAGCTCCGTTTCAGCTGGCCGGTGAGGCCGTAGATGCGGATGTGCTCTGGTTGAGGCCCTTGCCATTGGAGCTGCCCGCGGGCAGGGTTGGGGGATATGCGGAATGTTTGGGGCGGCAGCTCCTTGTATTCGGTGGTGCTCAGTATATCCGCACAGTCCCCGTTGGGGCTCTGTACACGGTGCAGCTCGCCTGCTGTCACATACCAGTTTTCCCAGCTCCCTCCGCTAAAGCCCGACCAGCTGGCCAGGTCTATGGCGCCAGCGCCCCCCGGGCGGGCGGGCAGGGCGTAAGCTTTCACTGCGCTTTGCCCGCGGTCCCAGGTCAGGGGCTGGCCGGCCTGCATGGCTTCTGGCAGCCGCTCATCCTGGCAATTGGCTTGTAGGAAGTAGACGAGATCTTCAGCATAGGCGGGGTACTCCCCAAACGCGCGGGCGGTGCCTTGCTCATCGATGCAGACCGCTGTATACTCATTGGCAGCAATGCCAAAAGCCTGGCTGGCCCCGGCATGTAGCATACGGGCAAGAAAAGCGAGGTGGCGGCCAGGCCTTTCCCGCTGTTCGTAGTGGGTATCGGTAATGATCTGGGAAAGGTAGGGCGCCTGTAGGAAATCGCCTTGCCCCAGTACTTCAAAATCTGGGTGGAAAGGGTCGGAGAGGGCCTCTTCCGCAGTGAGCGCGGAGCCGGAAGGGGCATAGTACCAGCCGCCCAAAATGGCCATGCCAGCACTTGTGCCGCCTACGGGCACCCCTTTTTCATTGAGCAGGTAGTTGATGGCCTCCCCGATGGCATTGCCCTGCCAATAGGAGTAGTAGTCGTATTGATCTCCTCCTGCAATGAAGAGGCACTCTGCATTCCTGATCTGCTGTATGACGTATTCGTCTGTGCTTGCTGCTGCGGATTCGAAGCGGATGGTCTCGACGGAGTTGACGTCTACGCCAAGGTCTTCAAAAAAGTAATCATTGTACCCATCCGCGCCACTTGCACGGATGACGACGACATCCCCTCCGCCGGCCCGCTGCAGCATCCACTGCATGGCTTCGTCATTGTCGCCCCCGCCGCCTGCGAGGACGATGCCCGGCACAGTGGTTGTGGCCACATCGGTGGTGTCGCCGGTGAAAAAAGAGGTGTAGCTCTGTGTGCGGGCGGCGGCAGCTAAAAGGCAAAGGCTGGCTAGTAGGATGAGGCGCATGGGCGGATTTTGGTTGAGGTTGGAAAAGATAAGGTTTTCTACTTGTTGGGGCAATATAGCCTGCTGCCGGCACAGGCAGGCAGCAGGCTGAGCAGCCCATCGTCAAGGGTGGTGATCCCAATATCGCAAGCTTTTGGGTGCTATCGGCACTATGGTGGCACCGGCCTAGCGCTGCGGAGGGGTGGCAAGCCCGGTAGGGCCGAGCGGATAGCGAGCCCCGTAGCATAGCGGCACCTGCCCATTGGGGCAGGGGCAGGCCCCAAAAGGTAATTGGGTTTGCGCCCTTTTCGAGCTTTAGGGTTGTACCATGGCTTTGATGGTGCCGACGGCCTCAGCGGTTTGTACCGTGATGGTGTACAGCCCTGCTGCGAGCCCGGCGGTGTCCCAGTATACATGCTGCTGCCCGGCCCCTTGCTGCCCGAGGTTGGCTTGCATGACCTGCTGCCCGTTTATATTGCGGACAATCAGCTGGGCAGGGCTGCTGTGCTCCAGGGTATATTGGATGATGGCTTGGCCCTGTACGGGGTTGGGCTGCACCTGAAGCTGAAAATGATCAGGAGCCAGCGCTGGAGTGCTGGAGAGGATGCCCTCTGTGATCGTGATGTCGTCTATGAGCAGGGCATCGCCGCTAGGTGTGATATTGCGGAAGGCAATGTGCACATCCTGGCCGGCATAATCTGCCAGGCTGATGTCCCGCATTTGGGGCGATTCCGACTCTTCCGGGTCTACGGTGAGGAGGATGGCGCCGTTGGCCTCGAAACTTTCAAAAGTAGGCTCTCCAGCATTGATGAGCACCTGGTAGCTGTCTGGGAAGTTGCCAGAAGAAGTGGTGGAAATGGCTGTCCAGCTGAGGGTAGAGCCCTCTGCCACGGTGATTTTGGGCAAGATCATCCAGTCATCGGCTGGCCCGGCATCGTCTACGTACCAAGAGAGGCTTAGGGCGGCAAAGCTCTCTAGGAGCCCGCTTTCAATGACCATCCAAGCGGTATCGGCGAAGCCAGCGTCTTCTGGCGAGTTGGGCACCAGCATGTCCCGGTTGATCAGGGTGAAAGATTCAGGCATCAGGCCGTCTTCAAAATCATAAACAATGGTCTCCTGTGCTTGAGCAGAGAAGGAGCCTGCTGCAAGCAGCAATACGATAAGGAGTTGTATTGGTCCTTTCATGGCATAAGTTTGTAGTGGTAAAGAATTGGAGTATTGCGTATTGCCCGTACGGGCAATGAGGTATGCGGAAAAGGGCTGCGGCTTGCTGCTGCATTGGGCCTGTTATCGTTCAAGGCTGCACCGCCGGGCAGAGCCAAGAACGCTAAAGTACATGGTAATGTCTGTGATGGAAAGACTGCAGAGCGAGGCGGTTTCCCCGTGCTTGGCTTAGCAGTCGAATATAGGCTGCAGGCCCATCAGGCTGAGCTGCTTGTGGGTGGGCTTGAGGAAGGATGGAGTAAGCCGCTTTTGCACGTAAATCTTATTTTTGCAGAAATATTGAGCAGCAAATATAAGGTAAAATAGGTTTTGTGCCATAGAAATACCGGGGCTTTTTTGCCATCGGTTTGCTTTGAGCGGTAAAAAAGAGGTATTGCAGGCATTCGTTTTGAAATCAAAAAAGTGGTGCTTACTTTTGTCAGGTGAATAAAGAAAATAAAATACACGTGCCGCCTTTCATTGCGCTGCCTCCTGCCGGGGGAGGCTGCCAAGAGGCGCCTAGCCTGCGCGGGCTACAGCCCATCTTTGACTGCTAGCCCAGTTCTTGATCTTCCTTGCGGCGATCTCCTGCCGCACATTTCCCCAATTATGATTTCTGTTTAATCCACTCCTTCCTGCGCTTTCGAAGGGTGTTCGGAGGGGTACAATTTGGTGCAACGATGGCCAAAGATTATGTACTAGCAATACTGTGCACAGTGATGGGCATGCTCCCTGTGCACGCACAGCATACCGTAAGCGGCACGGTAACAGATGGGCAGCCCTCTCCTCAGCCCCTGATCGGGGTAAGTGTATTTGTTAAAGATGACCCTTCGGCCGGCACGGTTACTGATATAGATGGGGGGTATACCCTTGAGGCAGGCTCAAAGGAGGCTGTTTTGATTTTCACCTATATTGGATACCGCCGGCTCGAGGTGCCGGTAGGCGGGCGCGAGCGTATCGACGTCCGCCTGTCAGAGGCGGCGGCTTTGCTCGATGAGGTCGTAGTGACAGCAGTCGGGATAGAGCGGAGCCAGAAGGCTTTGGGCTATGCTGCACAGGAAGTTGGCGGCGAACAGCTTTCCAATGCCCGGGAGGGCAACCTGGTCAATGCCCTTAGCGCCAAAGTAGCGGGCGTACAGGTGGTCAGCAGTTCGGGCAATCCTGGGGCGTCGGCTAATATTGTCATCCGGGGGCGGACATCCCTGGGGGAGAACTCCCCGTTGTTTATCATTGATGGCGTGCCCATAGACAACAGTTTTGCCGGCTCCAACTTCACCGATCAGTCGAACCGGGCCATTGACATCAACCCGGATGATATCGAAAGCCTCAATATCCTCAAGGGCGGTGCGGCGACTGCTTTGTACGGGGTGCGTGCGGCCAATGGGGCCGTGGTGATCACGACCAAAAAAGGCCGGAAAAAAGGCGGGCTGTCTTTTGCTCAGTCCATCACCTTCGATCAGGTCAATAAGCTGCCAGAGCAGCAGCAGCTTTTTGCACAGGGCGACCTCTCAGGAGGGGTGCCTGTATATGCAGCCCCGGGAGAGTCGAACCGCTCATGGGGGCCGCGCATGGATACCCTGCGCTATGATGGCGACCCCACCTACCGCTACAGCCGGCTTGGCCGCATTGTAGGGCAGAGCGACCCCACAGCTACAGCAGCAGCAGTAGCGCCCTTCGACAACCTGGGCAACTTTTTTAATACAGGAGTGACCTCCAGCACTTACCTCAGTGCGAGCGGGGGAGGGGAGTCGGCCAGCTATTTTGCTTCCGGGGGGTACCTTAGGCAAACGGGCATTGTGCCCAATAGCACATTTGAGCGCATCACCCTGAAAGTCAGCGGCGATGCACAGCTTTCCCCAAAACTCAAGGTGCAGGCTTCTGCCAACTACATCAACTCTGGGGGTGACCGTACCAACCGGGGCAGCAACCTTTCTGGCGTTATGCTGGGCCTGGCCCGGGCGCCGGCCTCTTTTGATTTGGCCAATGGGTATGAGGATGCAGAAGACGAAACCGGCGCTTACCTGCTGCCCGATGGCACCCCGCGTACCTATTGGGGCGCTTATGACAACCCCTACTGGTCGGTCAACCGCAACCTGAGCCGGGACCGTGTCAACCGTATTATCGGCAATGCCGGCTTCAGCTACGAGCTGGCGCCCTGGCTGAATGCAGTTTACCGCTTGGGCACCGACTTTTACTTTGAGGAGCGCACTTCCCACTGGGACAATCAGAGCAATGAATTTGGCACTGGCGTCATTTTCAATGACCTTTATGCTTACCGGAGTGTCAATTCGGACTTCCTCCTGACGGCAGAAAGCCGCCTGAGCGAGTCTTTTACCGCCCGGCTCACGGCGGGCCACAACTATTTCAGCGAGCGCGGATATTCTAGCGTGCAGGAAGGCGAAAACTTCATCATCCCGGGTTTTTATGACATCTCCAACGTTTCTCAGGTCACTTTCGTGGACGATAGCGAGACCCGGCGGCGGATTGCGGGCGCTTTCTACGACGGGCAGGTGGGTTTCCGGGACTACCTCTACCTGAGCTTTACCGGGCGCTGGGACTGGTCATCGACCCTGCCTACCGAGAATGTCCCATTTTTCTACGACAGTTACAGCTTAGGCTTTGTATTTACAGAGCCTTTGGGGCTGGCTACAGACCCCGTGTTCTCATTCGGCAAGCTTCGGCTGTCCTATGCCCGTATCGGGAAGGATGCTTTCGCCTATGCCCTCGACAATTTCTTTGTGCTGGGCAGCCCGGTGAAAGGGCAGACGGCTTTTTCCCCCTCCACGAGTATTGGCAATCCAGGACTGCGCCCAGAGCAGACCCGGACCATGGAGATCGGGGCTGACCTGCGTTTTTTTCAGAGCCGTTTGGGGCTAGACGTGACTTGGTACGACCTGGAGAGCACCGACCAAATCCTCGCGGTGCCGGTCACCTTTTCTACGGGCTTTTCGACTGTCATTACCAATGCAGGCCGGGTGCGCAACCGGGGGGTCGAGCTGCAGCTCAATGCTACGCCTTTGCAAACCGAAAGCTTTAGCTGGGACGTGGACCTGAATTTTACCGCCAATGAAAATACGGTGGAATCCCTGGGCGAAGGGGTGCCCGACCTCTCCTTCGGCTCAGCTGGTGTTGCGTCTACCAACAACCGGGCTATCGAGGGGCAGCCCTTTGGCGTGCTGTACGGCACCCGGTGGTCGAGGAGCGAAGCGGGAGACCTGCTGATAGACGCTGATGGCTACCCTGTGTACGACCCTCAGGACCCCGGCATAGTGGGCGATCCCAACCCGGACTGGCTCGCTGGGCTCCGCAACAGCTTTTCCTGGAAAGGGCTCTATGCCTCTGTCCTGCTTGATATCCGGCAGGGGGGCGACATCTTCAACGGCACCGTAGGCGTGATGAAAAACTTGGGCACCCACAAGAGCACCGAGCAGCGGGAGGAGGAAGTAGTGATTGAAGGGGTGTATGCTCCAGGCACCGTCATAGATGGGGAAGAGGTGGGCGGGCAGCCCAACCGTACTGCAGTGAGGCGAGATTCCCGCTATTACAGCCGTTACCCTTTTGCCGGAGTGTCGGAAGCCGCTATCGAAGATGGCTCTTGGGTGCGCTTGCGCGAACTGACCATCAGCTACCGTTTCCCGGAAGCGGTGACTGCCCGCCTGCCGGTGCGCAGCTTGGAGCTAGGGCTGAGCGGGCGCAATCTGTTTTTGTTTACCCCTTACAGCGGCATTGACCCGGAGACCAATCTGGCTGGTGCGAGCAACAGCTTCGGGCGCGATTATTTCAATAGCCCCAATACCAGAAGCCTGGGCGTGAACCTGAAAATCGGGCTTTAGTTTGGCCCTTCAACCATAAAAACCAACACGAGATGACTTACTACCGATATATCCTACTGGGCCTGCTCCTAACTATTTTTGCAGGCTGCAACCTAGAGCAGGCCAACATCAACCCCAACGACCCTACAGACGTGCCCGTGCAGGTGCTCCTCCCTACTGCTATGGAAGAGACGGCGGAGCTGATGTCTGGAGAGGCTGCTGTCATCGCGGGCATTTTTGCGCAGTACTTTGAAGGGGTAGACAACCGGGCGGTGACCGTAGAAGCCTATCTGCTGGACGAAGCCTTCAATATGAACCCGGTATGGCAGGATTTTTACAATGGCCCGCTGAACCAGTTGCGCATCATCAGGGATAAAGCCCTGGAAGAGGGGCAGCCTCATTATGCGGGGGTGGCCAATGTGCTCTTGGCGCTCAATTTGGGCACCCTGACTTCCCTTTGGGGGGATGTGCCTTTCGGCGAAGCCTTGCAGGGCGGGCAGCGCTTCAGCCCTGCTTATGACCCACAAGAAGAGGTGTACACCACCGTTCAGCAGTTGTTGGACGAAGGCATTGCACAGCTGCAAGCAGACAGCCCGGTCAGCCCGGGAGACGACGATGTGATTTATCAGGGCGACCTGCAGCGCTGGGTGCAGGCTGCTCATGCCCTTAAAGCCCGATATTACCTGCACACCATCAAGCAGCGCCCGGAAGCGGCAGCTTTGGCATTAGGTGCCATAGCAGAGGCCTTCCAATCGCCTGAGGCGGAGCTGTCCTACCCCTTTGGTTTTACGGAAGCTGAGCAGAACCCTTGGTTCGTTTACTTCAAAAATACGCCCTATGTGGAAGTGGACCCCTACTTTTCCAACCTCTTGGAAAGCACTGGCGACCCCCGCCGGTCAGCCCTGATCCGCCGTTCATTCGGCATAGAGCGGGTAGGGGACTACTATGCTGCTACAGATGCTGCGGTACCCCTAATGACCTATGCAGAGCTTAAGCTGCTGGAAGCAGAAGCCTTACTGCGCACAGGGGGCGATGGTGCGCAAGCTGCCTTGAAGGCTGGGGTGGAAGCACATATCCGCAGTGTAGTGCCTGGGCTGGCAGAGGAAGCCCTTGCCGCTTACCTGGATGCTCAAACCACCCTGTCCGGAAATTTTGGGGAAGACCTTGCACAGGCCCTGCAGCAATTGTATATTATCCACTTTACCCAAATAGAGGGCTGGACAGGCTACCGGCGTACGGGCTTTCCTGAGCTAGTGCCCAATGCAGGAGGGGCCAACCCGCAGAACCCCGGCGGCGGCATACCCCGGCGGTTCGTCTATCCACAAAATGAGCGCCTGTTCAACAATAATTTCCCAACAGAAAACCCGAACCTGCAAGACCGCTTTTGGTGGGACCAATAACACGGTTGGCAGCACATTCACCATTCCTCACCAGCTTTAAACTTGGAACAGATGTCGTATACTTTAGCTGTTCATGGCGGGGCGGGCACCATCCGGCGTACCCAGATGACCACAGAACAGGAGGCAGCCCATCACGATGCGCTTAGGCTTGCACTGAATGCCGGTACGGCGGTGCTCTCAGAGGGGGGCACTGCCGTTGATGCCGTGGCACGGGCGGTGACCGTCCTGGAGAATGCCCCCTGCTTTAATGCCGGGCGTGGGGCTGTCTTCACCCACGATGGCCGCCACGAAATGGATGCTTCCATCATGTGTGGCCGCACGCTTGAGGCTGGGGCTGTCGCTTTGGTGGAGCACTTGAAAAACCCCGTGCTGCTGGCCCGCGCAGTGATGGAGCAGAGCCCTTATGTTTTCCTCAGCGGTCCCGGCGCTATGGCTTTTGCGCGCGAGCTTGGGCTGCCTGAAGCTTCCCCTGATTACTTTTTTACCCCTCTGCGGCACGAGCAGCTGCAGCAGGCCCGGGCGGCCAAGAAAATTCAATTGGACCATAGCGACAAGTTTGGGACGGTAGGGGCCGTGGCCCTCGACTTGCACGGCAATCTGGCCGCAGCGACCTCCACGGGCGGGCTCACGAACAAACAGTTTGGCCGCATAGGCGATAGCGCTGTGATTGGTGCTGGGAATTATGCCAACAACCGGACCTGCGCGGTCTCCTGTACTGGCTTTGGCGAGTACTACCTGCGCGGGGTGGTAGCCTATGACGTCTCTTGCCTTATGGAGTACGCTGGGCTAAGCCTGCAGCAGGCCGCCGAGCGGGTCATTTTGGAGAAGCAGCTGGCCCTTGGCGGTGATGGCGGGCTGATCGCAGTGGATGCCCAAGGGCAGGTGGCGCTGCCCTTCAACTCGGAGGGGATGTACCGGGGCTGGGCCCGGGCAGGAGCGCCCCCGGTAACGGCCATTTATGAGGCGGAATGAGAAGAGGTAGTGTTTTGTTGCCTTTGTTTTGCGTTAAGGTTTGTTTTCCTGATTTAATACTGTTAATTTTATTTTGGCAGTTTATTATTTCTCTCTCCTGCTTGTTGATAGATGGCTGTCAAATATCATTTGATGTGTTGTGAAAGGTCATCAGCGACAGGCAGGCGATGAGGGATCTTGTCGTGGAAAATATGCCCGGGCTCAGGTATGCAGCGAGCTGTCCGCTTCATTTTTGGACAGTTCTGCAGTGCGCTGGCCGCGCCCACAATTACTAACCAAAAGCATCCGCATTATGAGTTTCGAAACCCAAAACCTCCGCAACGTCGCTTTATTGGGCCATACAGGCAGTGGCAAAACGACCTTTACCGAATGTATGCTTTTTGAAGCAGGGGATATCACCCGCATGGGCAGTGTGGAAGAGCGGAATACGCAGTCTGATTACACAAATATCGAACGGGAGCGGGGCAACTCTATTTTTGCTTCCCTTACACACGCGGAATGGAAGGACTCTAAAATCAACATTATAGATACCCCGGGCTTTGATGATTTCGTAGGGGAGGTGGTCTCCGCGCTCAAGGTAGCAGATACCGGTATCATGATGCTCAATGCGCAAAACGGTGTGGAAGTGGGCACTGAGCTCATTTGGGACTACGTAAGCCGTTTTGAAACGCCCTGCCTGTTTGTCATCAATCAAGTAGATCATGAGAAAGCGGACTTTGAGCAGACCCTGGCACAGGCGCAGGCCCGCTTTGGCGAGAAAGTGGTGCCGGTGCAGTACCCGATCAGTACAGGGGTGGGTTTCCATACGATTGTAGACGCCCTGCGGATGGTGATGTACGTTTTCCCGGATGGGGGCGGCAAGCCAGAGAAAGTGCCTATCCCTGAGGCAGAGCTGGGCCGGGCACAAGAAATGCACAACGCCTTGGTGGAGGCTGCGGCCGAGAATGACGAAGGGCTGATGGAGCGTTTTTTCGATGAAGGCTCCCTCACTGAGGAAGAGCTGACGGAAGGGCTGCGCATTGCGATTGCCCATCAGCAGCTGTTCCCTGTTTTTGTCTGTTCGGCGGTAAGGAATATGGGCAGTGGCCGGATTATGGGTTTCATCAATGACATTTGCCCCTCACCTGCCGACCGCCCGGCCGCGCGATTGGAAGGGGAGGAGGCGACTTTGCCCTGTGATGCAGAGGAGGACACTACGGTGTTCATCTACAAAACCATGACAGAGCCGCAGGTGGGCATGGTCTCTTACTTCAAAGTGTACGCTGGTACGCTGAGCGCAGGCGATGAGCTGATCAATGCAAAGAATGGCACGGCAGAGCGCTTTGGCCAGCTCTTTATCGCAGAGGGCAAAAACCGGGAGGCGGTGCCCCGGCTTAAAGCCGGAGATATCGGCGTGACGGTCAAGCTGAAGAACAGCCATACTAACAATACGCTCAATATCAAAGGTATAGACCGGCAGATACGCTTGATAGATTTCCCCGAGCCCCGCATCCGGGAAGCGGTACAGCCGTTGAACGCAAACGATATGGAGAAGCTGATCAAGGCCCTTCATCAGATTGAGGAGGAAGACCCCACGTTGATCGTGGAGCAGTCTGCAGCGCTCCGCCAAACGATACTCCACGGGCAGGGGCAGCTCCACCTCGACCTTATCCGCTACCGGATCGAGAAAGTCAATCAGGTGAGCATGGAGTTTGCCCGGCCGCGCATTTCCTACCGCGAAACCATCACCCGGGCAGCAGATAGTATGTACCGCCATAAAAAGCAATCTGGCGGCGCAGGCCAATTTGCCGAAGTACACCTCCGGATAGATCCTTGGGAGGAAGGCATGGCTGACCCACAGGGGCTTAGTGTGCGCAACAAGGAAGTAGAGGAACTGCCTTGGGGCGGCAAGCTGGCGTTCTACTGGTGTATAGTAGGGGGCTCAATCGATGCCAAGTATGCTAATGCCATCAAGAAAGGGCTGATGCAGCGCATGGAGGAAGGGCCGCTCACTGGCTCGCCCTGCCAGGATATCCGCGTGTGCATTTACGATGGCAAAATGCATGCGGTAGACTCCAACGACATGGCCTTCATGCTGGCCACAAAACAAGCTTTCCGGCAAGCCTTCCGGGATGCATCCCCTCAATTGCTGGAGCCGGTATATCAATTAGACATCCTTTGCTCTGATGAGTCGATGGGGGATATCATGGGAGATCTTCAGACCCGCCGGGCCATGATTATGGGCATGGACAGCGATGGGCACTATCAGAAAATCACGGCTCATGTGCCACTGGCAGAGCTGTACGAATACTCTTCCCGCCTGCGCTCCCTTTCTCAGGGGCGCGCTAAATTCCATCAGGAGTTTTTGGCGTATCAGCCCGTCCCTGGCGATCTGCAGGCCGAGCTGATGAAGGCGCACGAGGAGGCTACAGCAGAGGCCTAGCTTTTCGCTCTGGGAGGTGCCGCTTGTACAGCCCCGGGCTGCTCCTGAAACCTGAAAGGGTGTCCGGCAGGAAGCAGTACAGCCTTCTGTTCGTCCACTTACTTTGGGCGTAGCTTGGGGGCAGGCTGCTACAGGTTGGGCAGGAGGGGTATATCAGTGAATAGCAAGAGGGCTCTCTTCGTGAGGGGAGCTGTCCGCAAAGCCCTGGCCTGAGGAAGCCTTATTGTGTAGAAGGCCATTTGAGAGAGGGGCTTGCCAAGTTAAGATTAAAGCCGCAGATGAAATCAAAACTTCCAGTATCGACGGAGAAACCCTATTTTGGAAGTCTAAGGTCAGGAGTGTACTACCTTGAGCAGGGGCTGCTTGCAGCGGCAGCATGCCCAGCTGATATATAATCTGCTTGATGATAGATTCAAGTTGGAGATCAATATTAATAGAAAGGGAAAAGGGCGTCAACCAAAATGCTGCAGGTGTTGATGCTTTTCGGGCTTTAGGCTAGCCTTGGCCTAGCGCTGCGCAGGGGTGGCAAGCCCGACAGGGCCGAGCGGACAGCGAGCCCCGGAGCATAGCGGCACCTGCCTGCTGGCAGGGGCAGGCCCCTATCCTTGCGGAGGGGGCAGGCCTTTAAAAAGGGTAGTCTGGTTTGTGTCCAAGGGCGAGCAATTTTGTAATATCACCACCTATGAAAGGGATTACTTTGATTGTGCTTATTTTGCAATTGATGTCTTTGGCTATCTCGGCTCAGGAGCATACTTTTTATGGAGAAATACAAGATGTGGATAGTAAGGAGTTAATACCTTATGCACACTTTCAAATACTGCCCGAAGGTCAATCCGGCTTTGTCGCTGATCTGAACGGTACTTTTTCGCACCGGGCAGATGAGCAGAAGATAGAAGTCATGATCACTGCAATTGGTTATGAACCCAAGAGAGCAGAGCTTACTGTAGGTGCCCCCAACATTATCGGGCTACATGCTGCTTCTCTGTCGCTTTCCGAAGTAGTCGTCACTTACGTAGACCGCGAAAGAGACCTGCTTCAAAAAGTGTTAGACGCCATTCCGGAGAACTACCCACAGCAAAGCGAACGAATCACCGGGCGTGTAATTGAGCAATTGGCTGCCGATAGCTTGTACCAAGATCTGATTTACTCAGCTGATGCTATTATCGAAGCAGATAAGCTGACCTATTCCAAGCCGAATAAGTATAGCACCGTTCGAATCCTTGATGGAGAGGTCGAATTTCAAAAGCCCGGGTATTCGCCTTTTACAACAATTATAGCAGGGGCGCACAATGTACACCGTTTTGATGTTGTGGCTGCCCGAGAGGCCCCCTTAGATGATATCTTTGCGGAGAAATACCGGTTCAAGCTTTTGGATACCCTCAGTTATATGGGTGGGGCCTTGTTCAAAATGGAGTTTGAAACCCCGGGGTATTATGGTGCATTGTATATTCAGGATAGCACTTATGCTCTGGTAAGAGCAGAATACACAACCAAGAAAGAAAAATTACAAAGCTTTGTACAAAATAGATATTCCAGCCGGCTCTTTCGCCACTTCACCATCGAGTATTTTAAAGAGGATCGTTTCTTTCGGCTGAGTTTCATCAATTACCGGACTGGGTTTTCAGAAAAAGATGTGGAACCCGCTAACTGCATATACCTGAATAATTTTTTCTATTTGAACAGGCATACTCCTTCAACAGACCTAATTTCTTTTAAAGACCAAGTTCATTATAATGACAGACTCGTACAGGAGTTGTCTAAAGGTGAAACTGCGCAATTGCAAGGTAGGGGCTTTCAGGGGGTATTTAAAAATATATCATATAATGTGGGGCTTGGCTTGCTGAGGTACAAGCCCTGGAGCGAGCTGTCCGCACTGTACGAATCCGGTCTTGACGGCCAATTGCGCAGTGGTGTGAATGAGGTTGTTTTGGCTTTCCAAGTGAATTACCGCCTCAATAACGTTTGGGGGATAGGGTATGCTGGGGGAGCTTCCATAGGTTTTACCCGAAAGGTAAACTCGCATTCCCTTTTGATGACCAGGAGTCAACCTATAACAAAAAATCAAAGATGCCTGATTGGAATCAGCGCAGGTGCTAATTATTTTGAAGCTGACTTGGAAACCGGCGAGGGATTGCCCTTTGGTGATTTATTGCAAAATACTACCCTACAAGAGGAAGCTGTGCAGGTCAACGAATCCTCTCAACAGATAAATTTGATCACCGGATTGCAATTGAAATACCGAGTAGGTGCCCGTTCTTACCTGGCCTTGGACAGCTACCTTCCCTTCAGTATGTATAATAAGTTGGAGGTAATAGCCAAACAAGGGGAAGAGCGTGTGCTACTGTACGGAAAAAACTTTCGCAATCCATTTAGTCTGGGCTACTACCAGTTTGGCCTGGGCTTACAGTTGTATTTCTAAGTGGCTTGATAAAATGTATACAATTAGCGTTCTCAACTTGACAAATCTTCCCTCCGCCCTATGTTTCCCTTTCTTTCGCTGATGGAAGAAGAACACAAATTTAAGAGAATTTGATGTCCTGATTTTTTAACACATCTCAGTGTGAGCAGAGGAAAGCTAACCCAGCCATCTTTGGAGTGCCTGCAGCACTGATGGCGTGGATTAACTTTCTCCTACTCGATTTTGGTGGAGCGCACTGCTTACTCCAGCTCGATCACAAGGTCATCCTGCTCTACCAAGGTTTTTTCGGTAAGGTAGACCTTCTTTACCTTGCCTGCTACAGGGGAGGTAATGGTAGATTCCATTTTCATGGCCTCTATGGTGAACAGGGGGGTATTGAGGGCGACTTCTTGGCCTTCTTCCACCAAGATTTTAGAGATGTTGCCTTGTAGCGGGGCGCCTACCTGCTTGTCATGCGTTACCTTGCGGTTGAGGACAACCTCTGTTTGTACGCTCTTGTCCCGCACAGGCACAGAACGGGTCTGCCCGTTCAGCTGAAAGAAGACGAGGCGTACGCCCTGTGCGTCTGGCTCAGACATATTGATGTACTTCACGAGCAGGCTTTTCCCTTTGCTCAGGGTGACCATGATTTCCTCGTTGGGCTTCAGCCCGAAGAAGAAGGCCGGTGTGGGCAGCGCCCGTACCAAGGCGTAGGTCTCATAATGCTCGCGGTAGTCTTCGTAAACTTTAGGGTAAAGCTTGTAAGCTAGGAAGTTGCGCATATCGAGGTGCTGTCCGAATTTTTGCCGGAATGCAGGGACCTCCTTGTCAAAATCGACAGGCTCGAGGTGGGCATTAGGCCGCTCCGTATACGGCTTTTCGCCTTTGAGGATGAGCTGTTGGATTTTTTCAGGGAAACCGCCCGGGGTTTGCCCCAGGTCGCCCCTCATCAGCGCTTTTACGCTATCTGGGAAAGCGAGCTTGTCCCCTTTTTCGAAAATGTCTTGCTCCGTGAGGTTGTTGGCGGTCATGAACATGGCCATGTCGCCCACTACTTTGGAGCTAGGCGTCACTTTGACGATATCGCCGAACAGCTGATTGGCGATGCGGTAGTTCTTTTTGATGGCCTCAAACTGTTCTTCCAGCCCGAGCGCCCGCGCTTGGGGCCGCAGGTTGGAGTACTGCCCACCGGGGATTTCGTGCTCATAGACTTCGGCTGTGCCTGCGCGCAGCTCTGTCTCGAAGGGGTAGTAGTACCGGCGTACGGCTTCCCAATAAGTGGAGAACTCATTGAGCGAATGCAGGTCTACAGGGTGCTCCCGTTCGTGCTGTTGCATCATGGCGGCCACGGCGTTGAAGCTGGGCTGTGAGGTGAGGCCAGACATAGAGCTGATGGCGACATCCACTACATCTACCCCAGCCTCTATGGCTTTAATATAAGTGCTGGCCTGTATGGAAGAGGTATCGTGGGTATGCAGATGTATAGGTGCTTCGATATGGCTGCGCAGGGCCCCGATGAGCTCCTGTGCGGCAAGCGGTTTCAGCAATCCTGCCATGTCTTTGATGGCAATGATGTGAGCGCCTTCGTCTTCCAGCTGCCGCGCAAGATCGATGTAGTACTGTAGGTTGTATTTGGCGCGCTTGGGGTCGGTGATGTCGCCGGTATAGCAGATACAAGCTTCGGCCACGCTGTTGGTGCGCTCGCGCACCGCGCGGATGCTGGTCTTCATGGCCTCTACCCAGTTGAGGGAGTCAAAGATCCGGAAGATATCGATACCGGCGGCGGCAGCCTCTTCTACAAACTTAACGATAAGGTTGTCGGGGTAGGCGGTGTAGCCTACAGCATTAGAGCCCCGCAGCAACATTTGGAAGCAGATATTAGGGATGGCCTCCCGTAGGAATTCCAGCCGTTTCCACGGGCATTCCTTTAAGAACCGCATAGCGACATCGAAGGTGGCACCGCCCCATACTTCCATAGAGAATACATCGTTGGCATGGCGCTGGGCAAAGCTGTGGGCCACCTTCTCCATATCGTAGGTGCGCATACGGGTGGCCAAAAGCGATTGGTGGGCATCCCGGAAGGTCGTGTCCGTGTACTGAATAGATTTTTGTTCCTTCAGCCATTGAGCAAACCGCTCCGGGCCCAGCTTTTGGAGTATCTGCCGGGTGCCATCCGGCGGGGTGGCCAGGGGGTCGAAGGAGGGGACTACCGGCTCTAGGAAAATCTTGCTCGGGTCTTTGAACTTGACATCGGGGTTGTCGTTGACGATCACCTCTGCCAGGTAGCGCAAGAGCTTGGTGCCCCGGTCGCGCCAATCCGGCATAGCGAGCAGCTCCGGGTGGTCTTGTATGAAATTGACTGTGGCATCCCCTCTTTGGAAGGTCTCGTCCTGCAGTAGGTTGAGCAAGAAACCGATGTTGGTGCTCACGCCGCGGATGCGGAACTCGCGCAGGGCGCGGTGCAGGCGCTGGGAAGCGCCTTTGAGGGTACGGCCCCAGGCGGTCACTTTCACCAGCATGCTGTCGAAGTAGGGCGAGATTTTTGCTCCGGGGAAGGCGCTGCCTGCGTCGAGGCGGATGCCCATGCCAGAGGCAGAGCGGTAGGCAATGAGGGTGCCGTAGTCTGGCTTGAAGCCATTGCTGGGGTCTTCTGTAGTGACCCGGCACTGCACGGCGAAGCCACTGCACTCCACATCATCTTGGTTTCGGATGTAAATGGTGCGATGGCTCAGCTCGTACCCCATGGCAATGAGGATCTGCGAGCGCACGATGTCAACCCCCGTTATTTCTTCTGTGATGGTGTGTTCTACTTGTATGCGGGGGTTCACTTCAATGAAGTAGATGTTCTCGTTGCGGTCTACCAAAAATTCTACGGTGCCGGCGTTGCTGTAGTTGACCGCTTTGCCGAGGCGGATGGCGTAGTCGTACAGTTTTTGTTTGGTCACTTCGTTGATGGAAGGGCAGGGGGCGACTTCCACCACCTTTTGGAACCGTCGCTGCACAGAGCAGTCCCTTTCGTAGAGGTGCACAAGGTTGCCGTATTTGTCCCCTAGGAGCTGCACTTCGATGTGCTTGGGCTGGTCGATGAATTTTTCGAGGAAAATGGTGTCATCGCCAAAGGCGTTGCCCGCTTCCCGCTTGGCTTCTTGGAAGGCAGCAGGAAGGCCATCGGCTGAACGCACTACGCGCATGCCCCGGCCGCCACCGCCGGCTGCTGCTTTTACCATGATAGGATAGCCGATGCGCGCTGCTTCGCGCAGGGCGGTCTCCACATCTGCCAATGGCTCTTGGCTGTCTTCGATGAGGGGCACTTCTTCCTGGCGGGCAAGGGCTTTGGCCGCTACTTTGTCGCCCAGCCGCTCCATGCTTTCGGGGCTGGGGCCGACAAACTCGATGCCTTCTTCCCGGCAGCGGCGGGCGAAGTTGACATTTTCCGAAAGGAAGCCGTAGCCCGGATGTATGGCGTCCACTTCGTTCTCGCGGGCTATCTGAATGATCCCCTCAATGTCGAGGTAAGGCTTGAGGGGGTCATCATCTGCGCCAACCTGATAAGCCTCGTCCGCTTTGTAGCGGTGCAGGGAGTAGCGGTCTTCATAGGTGTATATGGCAACGGTGCGCAGGTTGAGCTCAGATGCGGCGCGCAGCACCCGGATGGCAATCTCGCCCCGGTTGGCGACCAGTAGCTTCTTAAATCGCTTTCTTTGTGGCTTCATAATTCCTTGTAACGTGTGATTGTAGTGTTCTGGGCAGGGCTGGCCCCTTTGGCTTTTGCGGTGCGCATAGGGGCGTTTCGTGCTTGCTGCTGCTTTTTGGCTAGAAGGCCAAAACCCCAGCAAGCTTCTACAGAGCGGGAAAGATAAGCAATCCGGGGTACCGTGCAAAACCATAAACGGAACTACCTTCCAATGCCTGAAGGCAAGCGCTGCAAAGCTTGTGTAAATCAAAGGGTTTGCCTATCTTTGCAGCCGCTAAATGCTCAAGGCCCTGTTGTGTTTGCACAGCAGCTTGGTGTTCAGCTGTTTAAAGCCCTTGTGGGCGTTTTTTATTATTCATTAATATGTCTGATCCAAAATGAAGAATTACGAAGTAACATTCATCGTAGACCCGGTGCTGTCGGGGGACGAGATCAAAGCGACAGCTCAGACATATGTCGATCACCTCAAGAATGAGGGCTGCCAGATCGTACATGTGGACGAAATGGGCCTGCGTCAGCTGGCTTACCCAATCAACCGGCGTACTTCCGGTATTTACTACTGCGTTGAGTTCGAAGCGCCTAACGGCGAGCTTATCGACCCGATGGAACTTGCCTTCCGCAGGGACGAGCGCATCATGCGCTTCCTGAGCGTCGCACTGGACAAGTACGGCGTAAAGTACAACGCAGACAAGCGCGCCGGCAAAATTGGCAAGGTGAAGAAAGCCGCTAAGAAAAGCGATGACAAGAAAAGTGATCGCCGCGACGACCGCCGCAAAGGTGGCAAGCCACAGGCTAAGCCGGCACCTGCTAAGAAAAGCGAAGAAGAAGAGTAGGCCGCGCTACATTGTTTAATCCTCAAAGTTGAAAGATCATGGCATCAAGAGACGATATTAAGTTCCTCAGCAACCCGAAGATTGGCCAGAAGCGCACCAAATACTGCCGCTTCCGCAAATTCGGTATCAAGTACATCGATTACAAAGACGCAGACTTCCTGACTCAGTTCGTGAACGAGCAGGGCAAAATCCTGCCCCGCCGTATCACTGGCAACTCTCTGAAGTATCAGCGCAAAGTCGCTACTGCGGTGAAGCGGGCCCGCCACTTGGCTATCCTGCCTTATGTAACCGACTTGCTGAAGTAATTCTCTAGCCCTCTAAATTTTTGAAAGATGGATATCATTCTGTTGCAAGATATGGATAAGGTAGGCGACAAGCATGAAGTCGTAACGGTTAAGCCGGGCTATGCACGCAACTACCTCATCCCTCAAGGCCTGGCTTTGGTAGCTAATACTGCCAATATGGCTAAGCTGGATGAAATTAAGCGCAAAGAAGAGGCTGAACTGGCTGCGCGCAAAGCTGAATTCGTAGACATGGCGGCTAAGCTGAAAGGCGAAGTGCTGAAAATTGGCGCGAAGGCAGGACAAAGCGAAAAAATCTTCGGTAGCGTAACCAATGTTCAGATTGCTGCTGCATTGAAAGATCAGATGGGCATCGAGGTGGACCGCCGCCGTGTGGTCATGCCTGAAGAGGACATCAAAACCCTCGGCACTTACACTGCTCAGCTGAACCTGCACCCTGAAGTGGACATCAAGGTCAACTTCGAGGTCATCGCAGAGTAAGCTGCCTATCCGGCAAAGCGTAATTTTGCCGCTGAACTATAAACAATCTACATAAGCAAGCCGGCTACTGGGGCAACCTGGGCAGCCGGCTTTTTTGTGGGCACCGGCAGGCTGGTCAAAAAGTGAGCTTGCTGCCGTTCACCTTCAGCCACTCCTCTTTGTCCTTGTAGTCGGGCATAGCATCGGACACCAATTTCCAGAACCTTGGCGAGTGGTTCATTTCCAAGCGGTGCGCCAGCTCGTGGATGATGACGTAGTCTATAACCTCCTGAGGGGCGAACAGCAAACGGGTAGAGAGGTTGATGTTGCCAGCAGAGGAGCAGCTGCCCCAGTTGCTGTGGTTGTACTTGAGGTGTACGCCATTGATGGGCTGTTGGAAGTGTTGTTGGTTGAGCTCCTGCACCCGCTGGGTGATGGCCGGCAGGAAGTCTTGAGCGACAATCCGGCTGAGCAGGTGCTGTATGTTTTTGGAAAGGCTGTGCCCATTGTCTTCCCGGCTCAGCTTGAGCAGGATGCTGCCTTCCGGCAAAAGTTTGCCCGTATGGGTTTTGCGGTCTTCCCATTGCAGCTTCAGGGAGTATCGGCGTTCTCCAACCTGCAGGATATCCCCATCTCGATAGGTGCGGGGCTCAAAGTGATCGGAGAGGGCTTTGCTTTGGCTGACCCGCTGCGCAACCCAAGAGGTGAACCACTTGACCTGCCGGTCTTGTTCCGCTTTAGAAAGGTGGACCGGGAGCCGGAGGATGGCCGCAGTTTTGCCTATGCTGGCCCGCACATTGGTGCGGAATTCCCGGTACAGGCGGGCGGGTATTTCTTGTCCTTCCACTTTTAGCTGAAAGTCGATGCGGGCTGAATGTTTGATGGTCTTTTTGGGCATTTTTGTCGGTTGGGGAAAGTTCATGGAAAGATAATCCTTGCGGAAAACAACAATGGCCGGGCTAGGGTTCCCGCAGTGCCTGATTGATCTGCTCGCGGAGGTGGCTGCTGCCAGGCTTGCCAGCCTCCATATCGATAACTCGGAGGCGGCGCCCGAGCAGTGCATAGTCGGGCAGGGCTGATACAGCGTACAAGTCGCTGTAATCCGAACTCATGCCGCCCGGTATGAAGAGGGGCACGATATTGGGGTGGGCCGGTTGCCGGGACAGCGCTTTGCGCCAGGCTTTTAGGGAGCGGTCGAACGAGAGGGTGACGATTAGGAAACCGGGCTGATCGGCATAAGCTTCAGCCAGCTCGTGCAGATAAGGCAGCTGCTGCATGCAGGGCGGGCACCAAGACGCCCAGGTGTCCAGATAAAGGACATGCGCCCCAAAGTCGCTGATGCGCACGGTATCCCCTGCCGTATTCAGGGCCGTAAAATCAAAAGCCTTGGCGAGCTGCCGGGTCTCATAAAACCGCTGCAGGGGGGCTTCATATTGGCCCCGGTAGGGGTTGGCCTTCCCCAGCTGAAAGTCGATCATTGCGATTTCCCCCGGAGTGACCGCCCGGCTGTAGGCTTCCCAGCCTGCCTCTTGCTCAAGGATGAGCTTCAGGAGCGCTGCCCGGTATTGTAAGGAGGCGAGGGTGTCTGCCAGCTGAGCGTCTACAAAGTCGAAAAAAGGGCGTATGCCGCCGGCCTCTTGGGGAGGAGGGAAGGCTTCGGCCCAGGCGGCAAGCTGTTGGGGCAGGGCCAAAGCCGCAGTTTGCTGTGCTCTAGGGGCACAGCTGCCAATGCTGATGATGATAAAAATGAGGGTGCAGGTTCTCATAGCCGAAATATAGCTAAGAATCTGCGTTTTCCATGTGGTAAAGGCATGAGCCGTAATTATTTTAACGTTACTACCTCTGTAGTACCTTGTAGGGGCATCCCTTGTTCCAAACCCCAATAATTCACTACTTTTGATACCGTAACCGAAACCTGCTTATGAAACAACAAACGGGGCGTAACGATAAAGAAGCTATCTATCGGCAGATTGCCAAGTGGATGTGGCTGGCTGCAGGCGCAGTGCTGCTTGGTATTTGCTTGGTTTTCATTGGCTTGTCGTTTACCGACCTGCCCTCTGTGCAGCAGCTGGAAAACCCCAAAAGCGAGGAGGCTTCCCTTGTCATCGGCAGCAATGGGGAAGTCATCGGCCGCTATTATACCGAAAACCGGGTGCCGGTCACCTTCGATCAGCTCTCCCCCAATTTGGTCAATGCGCTGATCGCTACCGAAGACGAACGTTTTTATGACCACAGCGGTATCGATTTTGAAGCCTTGGGCCGGATAGCGGTCAAAACGGTATTGCTCGGGCAGCGCAGCTCAGGCGGCGGCTCGACCATCACACAGCAGCTGGCCAAGCTGCTCTTTACCGAACAGGTCTCCCGCAACATCTGGGAGCGGGGCTTACAAAAGCTCAAAGAATGGATCATCGCTGTACGCTTAGAAAAAAGGTACACTAAGGAGGAGATCATTGCGATGTACCTCAATAAGTTCAACTTCATCAATGGGGCTTATGGCATCAAGGCTGCTTCTGAAATTTATTTTGATAAAGAACAGGACGAGCTGTCGGTAGACGAAGCGGCCATGCTCATCGGGATGCTGAAAAACCCTTCTCTCTTTGACCCGCTGAGGCGGGCCGATACCGTCTTGCACCGGAGGATGGTGGTGCTGAAGCAAATGGAGAAAAACGAGCTGATCACAGCAGAAGCTTATGATACTCTACGGCAAAGGCCGCTCAACCTCCGGTATACCCGGCAGTCGCATGTAGATGGCATCGCTCCTTACTTCCGTATGGAGCTGGCTAAGGATGTCAAGCGCTTGCTGGCCAGCGAGAATATCCGGAAGGCGGATGGCAGCAATTATGATATTTACCGGGACGGGCTGCGCATTTATACCACCATCGACCCCGAAATGCAGCGCATAGCTGAAACGGTCATGAAGAAGCATATGTCGCAGGTGCAAGGCCGCTTTTGGGAGACTTGGGGCGTAGTGAACAAAGACCCCTGGGAATACACTACCTCCTCCGAGCATGAAGTGCCGGTGAGCATCCGCAAAGCGGGCCTTCAGGATCTGCTGAGGCAGTCAGACCGCTATCAGTCTCTGCGGGCACAGTACCTCGACGGTGTACTGGCCAATATCAACGAAGACGTCGAGCTGGTCTTTCATGCAGACGACCGGGAGGTGGAGCGCATCATAGCCGATGAAGAAGATGGGACGACTATCGCGGGCCTGGTGGAGCGCAACCTCATCAGTACGGCCTTGGCCGCACAATACCGCAAGGTGAAGCGCAGCCCGCATTTCCCTAAGCTGAAAAAACAGTGGGCGGCACTGCAGAAAGCGGTGGACAAAGCTTTTTCCACGGAAGTGGATATGAAGGTCTTTGCTTACAACGATAGGATGGAAACGGATACGGTGATGACCCCCCTGGATTCGATCAAGTACCACCGTATGATTTTGCAAACGGGCATACTGGCCGTAGACCCGGTGACCGGGCAGGTGAAAGTATGGGTAGGCGGCGTTGGCTTCAAGTACTTCAAGTACGACCACAACCGCACTAGCCGGCAGGTGGGCTCTACCTTCAAGCCTTTTGTTTATGCTACCGCGATTGCGCAGCAAGGCTTTTCGCCATGTTACCAAGTGTACGACCTGCCGCAGACCATCACACCGGGCGATGGCAATTTCAACCTGCTCAAGGAATGGACGCCCCGCAACTCAGATGGGAAGTACTCCGGCCAGCTCTTTACGCTGAAAGAAGGGCTGAAGCAGTCCAAAAACACCGTCTCTGTACACCTGATGAAGCAGCTTGGAGATACCGAGCCGGTGCGCGGGCTTGTCAACCAAATGGGCATTGACAGCTCTGCCCGTTATCCGAATGGGCGTTACCGCGTGCCTCGTCAGCCTTCTATCTGCCTGGGGGCCACAGACCTCACCAATATGGAGATGACTGGCGCCTATACCACTTTTGCCAACAACGGTATTTTTAATAAGCCTTACTTTATCGAGCGCATAGAAGATAAGGACGGCAAGAAGCTCTATGAGGGTATACCCGAAGAAAATGTCGCCATCAACCCCAATGCGAATCATGTAATGGTGGAGATGCTGAAGTACTCCGCCGGTGTGTACAACGTCAAGAGCGAGGTTGGCGGGAAGACGGGGACGACCAACGACTACGTGGACGGCTGGTTCATGGGCATTACCCCTTCTTTGGTGGTTGGCACCTGGGTAGGGGGCGAGGACCGTTGGATCCGCTTCCGCTCCATACAGTATGGGCAGGGCTCAAAAATGGCAAAGCCTTTTTTCAAAATGTTCTTGCAGGAGCTCGAAAAGCGGGATTCTATCGATTATGACCCCACAGCCCGTTTCTACCGCCCAAGCGGTGACATCGGGATAGAAATGGACTGCAGCGAATACCTGCGCAATCAGCTTCCTGAAGATGAGGAAGAGAACGAGGAGTTCGAGAACGAAGGCTTCTCGGAAGACTTGTTTGGCGAGGATTTTAGGTAGGGCGTGGAAAAAGCTCAGCAAGGCGGGGCAGGGGCTTGCGTGTTTGCTTGCCTGTCTTGCAAAATACAAGGAGGGCCGTTTGAGCCCAGAAGCTGGGAGCACTGATCGGCCCAGGTATCGCTTGCCGGCTTTTAGGCCGGCATTGGGCTAGCGATGCGCAGGGGTGGCAAGCCCGATAGGGCCGAGCGGATAGCGAGCCCCGAAGCGTAGCGGCACCTGCCCGCAGGCAGGGGCAGCCCCCCTCCTTGCGGCAGGGGCAGGCCTAAAAAACGACAAGCTGATTGGCGCCGGTTGGTAAGGTCCAGCTTGTCTTTGTTCGTATTTGGCTTCGTACCGGTATGGCTGGTATGGGCCGCACCATCAACAACCAAGACGCATGAACCGACTACCGACCTATCTGCTATTTTTTTTGGGTGCTCTCGTGTTGGCACAGGGTTGCATCCCTCCTTCCGATGAGGTGAAGACGGAAATTTCTCTGGACGCCCGGTCGCCTGTGTTTCAGCGGGTCGTAGATTTTCAAGACCGTAAGGAGGCTGATAGCCTTTATGTTTTTTTCCGGGATGAAGACCCTTCTTGGCGTTACCTGGCAGCCCGTGCTTTTGCTTCTATCCGTGATGGCTCCGGCATAGACAGCCTTCAGCTGCTGTTGAGGGACCCCGTCGTGCGGGTCCGTGCAGCAGCGGCATACGCTATTGGCCAAACGGGGGATGAGCGCGGGGCGCGGCCTCTTCTGCAAGCCTTTGAGCGCACAGATACGGCTGGCGTTTTTGCCTTTTCCAATGCTGCTATTTTGGAGGCGGTAGGCAAGTGCGGGGGAGAGGAAGAGCTAAAGGCGCTGGCTACCATAAGCACTTATCAGGCGACAGATACGCTTTTGTTGTTGGGCCAGGCCCGTGGGGTTTATCAGTTTGCCCTTAGGGGGAAAGTCGTTCCGGAAGGCACAGCACGCATGCTGCAGCTGGCTTGCTCAAAAGTGTACCCCACCGAGGTGCGCTTACAAGCTGCCCACTATCTGCAGCGGGCGCCCGGCATAGACCTGACCGGTGCGGGTGGGCAGTTGTCTGGCGCAATCGCTCAGGAGCCGGAAGCGGATGTGCGTATGGCCCTGGCTACTGCTTTGGGCAAGACCCTGAGTGAGGAAGCGCTGCCTGCTCTTCTGAAATTGAGGGGCAGCGACCCCGATTATCGGGTGCGCTGTAATGTCCTGGCAGCCTATGCCAATTACCCTTATGATTCGGTACAACTAGATGTGCAGCGGGCGCTGAGCAGTGCACAAGAGCAGGAAGCGGTTAGGGCAGCCGGATATTTCTTGGAGAACGGCATTGCCCGGGATGCGAGCAGCTACTGGCAATGGGCGAAAGACTCCCTGCCGGCTATGGTGCAGTTGGGTTTGTACCGGGCAGCCAACCGCCATCTTCCGGCCTATGCGGTGAACACCCGTGATGCCATCAATGCTGAGCTGCGTCAATGGCTGCAGGGCACGGCCTCAGTATATGAAAAAGCAGCTGCATTGAGGGCGCTGGCAGAATTTGGCTGGAACTTCCGCTACATTTATCAGCAAGGGGCGCAGTCTTCTTCCCCTGTGGTGCGTACCGCCACAATGGAAGCCCTTGCGGCCATCAGCGGGCGTGCAGATTTCCGGGCGTTTTTTGGTTCTGGCTACCGGTCTGTGCGCCGGGAGCTCCTTGGCATGTACTTGGAAGTGCTTCAAGCTGGCGACCCGGGGATGATCGCTGTGGCCGCCGTTGCCCTGCGCAATGAAAACCTGAACTTCGATGCCCTCATCTCCAACCTCGATATCCCACAGCAGGCGCTGGCCCGCCTAGAGCTGCCTAAGGAAATAGAAACCTACAACGAACTGGCGCATACTATCGCTTTCTTGAAAGGGGAAGGCCGGCCACAACCGCGCAAGCCAGTTTATAACCACCCTATTGATTGGGCGATGCTGAATGGGCTGAACCCCGCCCGGGAAGTCGTGCTGGAAACCAACAAGGGCAATATCAGCCTGGAAATGCTGCCTGAGTTTGCGCCCGGCACTGTGGCTAATTTTATTGGCCTGGCCAGGCAGGGCTTCTATAACGAAAAGACCTTCCACCGGGTCGTCCCTAATTTTGTCGTGCAGGGCGGCTGCCCAAGAGGCGATGGCTATGGCAGCCTCGATTACAGCATCCGCTCCGAGCTGCCCGAGCTGCACTACGATGCGCAAGGGTATGTAGGGATGGCTTCTGCTGGCAACGATACCGAATGCACGCAGTTTTTTATCACCCATTCGCCTACTCCTCATCTCGACGGAGAATATACTATCTTTGCGCGCGTTACCGCCGGTATGGACATCGTGCACGAGCTGCAGATCGGCGACCGCATTAATAAAGTAGCCTTGGCAAAGTAGCCCTGGCCTGGAAACCTGACCAACCAACTACCATGAAGACCACACCACTTACCGCCGTACACCAAGAGCTGGGCGCTCGTATGGCTGAATTTGCCGGATACAATATGCCCATTTCTTATGAGGGCATCAAAGAAGAGCACCACCAAGTCCGCAGCGGGATTGGCGTTTTTGACGTTTCCCATATGGGGGAGTTCATCATCCGTGGCCGGCAAGCGCTAGACCTCGTTCAGCATGTCACTTCCAACAACGCAGCCAAGCTGGCTATCGGGGATGCGCAGTATTCTTGTATCCCCAACGATAAAGGGGGGATTGTAGACGACTGCCTGGTGTACCGATTGCCCGAGGATATGTGCGCAGCAGGCGAAATGGCCTTTATGATGGTCGTGAACGCTTCTAATATAGAAAAGGACTGGGCCTGGATCCAATCCCAGAATACCTTCGATACTGCTATGATCGATATTTCTGGCGATACGGCTTTGCTCGCCGTGCAAGGCCCCAAGGCTATCGGAGTGATGCAGCCCCTGACGGAGGTAGACCTGGCTGGCATGAAGTATTACACCTTTGCCAAAGGTACTTTCGCAGGTATAGATAATGTGCTCATCTCCGCTACGGGCTACACTGGCGCAGGAGGCTTTGAACTGTATGTGCGCTCAGATCAGGCTAAGGCGTTGTGGCATGCTGTGATGGAGGCAGGAGCCGCTTTTGGCATAAAGCCTATCGGGCTGGGAGCTCGCGACACGCTCCGCCTGGAAATGGGTTTTTGCCTTTACGGCAATGACATCGATGACACGACCTCCCCAATAGAAGCTGGGCTGGGGTGGATCACCAAGACCAAGAAAGGGCCTTTCATCAGCCGCGAGGTGTTTGCCAAACAGCGCGAAGAGGGGGTGAGCCGAAAGCTGTGTGGGTTTGTTTTGCCCGATGAGCGCCGCGTGCCCCGCCATGGCTATGCTATTTTGGACGAGGCTGGGGAGGAGATCGGTGTAGTGACCTCCGGCACTCTATCCCCATCTTTGGGCTACCCCATTGGTATGGGCTATGTCGCCAACGGCGCACATGCCCCCGGCACTACGCTATGGGTACAGGCTGGGAAAAAGCAGCTCAAAGCAACCGTGGCCAAGGCGCCTTTCTACAAGCCTGGCGCTTGATTTTCTTTGGAGCTCGGGCCAGGCAAGCGGTGATTTTTCTAGCCTGGCCCATGCCATTTCTAAACAAAAGTGCGCACTTACTCATTGTAATACATCCGGACGTACCGAATCTACCGGCGAAATTAGTAGCAAATGACACTCGAAGAAGGCAAAGAGAAGTTCTTACAATCGTGGGGAGCCCTGGGATCAAGCTGGGGGATCAACCGAACAATGGCTCAAATACACGCTCTTTTGCTGATTTCTCCAGAAGCTTTGAGCGCAGAGGAAGTGATGGAAGAGCTCAAAATCAGCCGGGGCAATGCCAATATGAACATCCGGGCGCTGATAGACTGGGGGCTGGCTTATAAAGAGCTCAAAACCGGAGAGCGCCGGGAGTACTTTGTAGCAGAAAAAGATATGTGGGAGGTCGTCAAAAGCATCATCGTGCAGCGCAAGAAGCGGGAACTCGAGCCTATGCTCCGCGTATTGGACGAAATCTCCAGCATTGAGGGCAACAGTAAAGAAGCTCGCGAGTTCACAGAGATTATCCGTGAAATCAAGCTTTTCTCCTCTAAAGCGGATTCTACCTTGGACACCCTGGTCAAAGCAGATTCCAATTGGTTCGTAGGTACCTTTATGAAAATGATCAAGTAGGGGCAGCCGCCTTATGCTTCAGCAGGGCCTTCGCCCTCTTCTTCCTCCCCTTCTTCCCGGATGTGCCCCTCTTCGTACAGCTTGTCGAACAATTGGTTCAGCCGGTACATCTCATCTAGTGTATCATCCATATAAAATGCTATTTCCGGGATGCGGCGGATGTGCTTGCGGATGCGGTGGGAGAGGGCTTGCTTGAGCCGTGCCATCTCATTGTCCATTTGTAGGATGACAGACTGCTTATCCTCTGTATTGTAAACACTGAGGTAGATTTTGGCACTGCTGAAATCCGGAGATATTTTGACTTGGGTGACAGTTACCAAAGGCTCCGGGCCATATACGTAGCTGCCTTCGTTTTGAAGGACAAGCCCGAAATTGCGCTTGATGAGTTCTGCAACTTGTAATTGTCTTTTCGTCTCCATAAATTTCTTTTCATTTTAGCTGCTGCTGCGGCTTGCCTTTTCATTTGGGGCGCCAAAGATACGATTATTCAGTGGGTATGTCAACGCTTATTCTGGCAGCAGCTTAAGGGGGCATTCATATGTTTCCAAGATTCCAACAATTTGTGAGCAGGAGGGTTTCAACACCGCGCTATTCTTTCTACTTTTGAAGGCAGCTATGAATTTTCTGGAGTCTGACATATCATACCTCAAAGGCGTTGGCCCCAAGCGGGCCGAACTGCTCAATAAGGAGCTCAGCATTTTTACCGTAGGTGACCTGCTGCAACAGTTCCCTCATCGCTATATTGACAAGACGCAGTTCCACCGCATTAACGAGCTGAGGGAGGACAGCGGGGAAGTGCAGCTGAAAGGTACCCTGAGGCGGCTCGTAACGGTGGGGGAAGGGCGCAAAAAGCGCTTGACTGCCCGTTTTAGAGATGAAACCGGCGCCATAGACCTGGTCTGGTTTTCTGGTGTGAGCTGGCTCGAAAAACAGCTGGAAGTCGGGAAGCCGTATGTGATTTATGGTAGGGTCAATGCCTTTCGCGACAAGCTGAGCATCCCGCACCCAGAAATGGAGGAGGCTGCAGCAGAACAGCAAAAAAAAGCGGTGGCTTTCGCCCCGGTCTACCCTAGTACCGAAAAATTGAATACCAAAGGGCTTGATGCCCGCAACCGCCGCCGCATCATGGCCGGCCTTTTCGAAAAGCTCAACCCACAAGACCTAGCCGAAAACCTTCCGCCCTACCTGGTCCAAAAATTCCGTTTCCCTTCCCGCTACGAAGCCCTTCGGATTATCCACTTCCCAAGGTCGGAGGCAGAACTGCAGCTCGCCCGCAACCGCCTTAAATTTGAAGAGCTCTTCTTCCTGCAGCTGCGCCTGTTGCAGATCCGCCGCCGCAGAGATGCCATCAAAGGGTACCGCTTTGGGACAGTAGGGGAGTACTTTATGAAGTTTTATGAGGAAAAACTGCCTTTTGAGCTCACCCATGCCCAAAAGCGAGTGCTCCGCGAAATCCGTCGGGACTTGGGCCGGGCGGTGCAAATGAACCGCCTTCTGCAGGGCGATGTCGGCAGCGGCAAAACCATTGTCGGCCTGATGACCATGCTGCTTGCCCTGGACAACGGCTACCAGGCTTGCCTGCTGGCGCCAACTGAAATCTTGGCACAACAGCACTATCACTCCATTTCCGCTTACTTGGAAGGCATGGACGTAGAGGTAGGCTTCCTCTCGGGCAGTGTAAAAGGTAAGAAGCGCAAGGCCCTGCTCCAACGCTTGGCAGCCGGGGAGGTGCATTTCCTCATCGGCACACACGCCATCCTGGAAGACCCCGTGGTCTTTCAAAACCTCGGGCTGGCCATTACCGATGAGCAGCACCGCTTTGGCGTAGCACAGCGGGCGAGGCTGTGGCGCAAAGCCTCTCCTTGCCCGCCTCATATCTTGGTCATGACAGCTACGCCCATCCCCCGTACCCTGGCCATGACCCTCTACGGAGACCTCGACGTTTCTGTCATCGACGAGCTGCCGCCGGGCCGAAAAGAAATCAAGACCTTGCACAAAAACGAAAATAACCGGATGCGGGTCATTGGCTTTATGCGGGAAGAAATTGCGAAAGGGCGGCAGGTCTATGTCGTCTACCCGCTCATTGAAGAGTCCGAAACACTAGACTTGCAAAACTTGCAGGACGGGTACGAGGCCCTGCAGCGCGAATTCCCGCCCCCCGATTACCAGATCAGCATTGTGCACGGGCGCATGAAGCCAGACGATAAGGACTATGAAATGCAGCGCTTTGTTTCCGGCAAAACCCAGATCATGGTAGCCACTACCGTCATCGAGGTCGGTGTGAATGTGCCCAATGCTTCCGTTATGGTCATCGAGAACACCGAGCGCTTTGGGCTCTCCCAATTGCATCAGCTGCGGGGCCGGGTCGGACGGGGGGCAGAACAGTCGTATTGCATACTCATGTCTAGCTTCAAACTGAGCAAGGAGAGCAAAGAACGCATCAGCACTATGGTGCGCACCAACAACGGCTTCGAAATTGCTGAAGCCGACCTCAAACTGCGCGGGCCTGGCAATATTGAAGGTACACAGCAAAGTGGCATCCTCAATTTCAAAATTGCTGACCTCGCCCGCGATGGGCGCATTTTGCAGACGGCCCGCGAAGTGGCTGCCCGCATACTGGATGATGACCCTCAGCTGGAACGCCCTGAGCACCACCCGGCTAAGTGGCACCTCGAAAAACATGGCCGCAAACTCAAAGGCTGGAGCCGGATCTCCTGATTTTTGCTGCCTACCCAACCTTTTTGCCCCGCACGGGGGTCTACCTTACCAGCATAAACCAAAAAACATAAGCCTATGAATACCCGACTGTTATTCGGTCTGGCCGTACTGCTGATGAGCACCCTAGCTTTTAGTTGCGAAAAGAGCGAAGCCTATGCAGATTCTCCGCTGCTGGGCTACTGGAAGTTCGACGGCCACCCTGCTACCGACACCCAAGCCTACTTGCGCGTGCCCAATGATGAGGGCCTGGACGTGATGGAGAAAAGCCAGATGATAGAGCTGCGAGCGGATGGCACCTACCGGGTGTTCCAATGGAGCTGGTGCGGTACGCCGCCTTCCTACACAGGTTGGTACGATGGCACCTGGGAGCAGGTCAGCGATATGCCGCTCACCATCAAGCTTTCGCAAAATGGCTATGATCAGCTCCGGGAAGTAGCTGAAGTGACCAACGATCAGCTCTTGCTAAGGTATCTGTACTAATTCGCCACGCACACAAGCTGCTGGCAAACCTAATTTTTTCATAGAACGCTATTGCCGACCGGGCTGCAGCTTTAAAGGGCTGGCAGCCCGTTGTCTTTGCACCAAACGCCCCTGCTCAGCTATACCGGGCAGGGGCCCTTGGTAGTTGTACGTTCAGCCGGGGGCAGGCCCCCGTCAGGCGTACTTTTCTGTAAAGGCATGCATGACGTCCGCCAATACTTGCACGCTTTCTAAGTCCATCGCATTGTACAGAGAAGCCCGGAAACCGCCAACAGAGCGGTGCCCTTTTACACCAGAACAGCCCGCCTCTTCGCACAGCTCCAAGAAAGGGGCAAACAAGTCTTCCCGCCCTTCGATGAGGTTGAACGTAGCATTCATGACAGAGCGGTCTTCTGCCGCAGCCACCGTCCCATCAAATAAAGGGTTGCTGTCTATGGCCTCGTACATCAGCTTGGCTTTGGCTTCATTGCGGGCCTGCATGGCCTTCAGCCCCCCGTTGGCTTTTACCCAGCGCAGGGTGAGCATGCTCACATAGATCGGGAATACCGGCGGGGTGTTGAAAGAAGAGCCCTTCTTGATGTGGGTCCGGTAGTCGAGCATAGTTGGGATATGACGGCCCACCTTGCCAAGCGCATCCTTGCGGACAATGACCAAGGTGACCCCAGCCGGGCCCATATTCTTCTGTGCCCCGGCATAGATCAGGTCAAAGCGCTCCGTATCTACCGGCTTGCTGAAAATGTCGGAAGACATGTCCGCTACCAACCGGGTTGCTGTTTCTGGCAGGGCCTTGTACTGCGTTCCGAAAATAGTATTGTTGGTCGTGATGTGGAGGTAAGTAAGCCCATCAGGGATAGGATAGCCCTTGGGGATGGCGTTGTAATTGGAGGCCTTGGACGAGGCGACCACTTCTACTGGCCCGAAGGCCTGTGCTTCTTTGATGGCTTTGGCCGACCAGCTGCCGGTATCCACATAGCCGCCTTTGCCCTTCTCGTCCAGCAAGTTCATAGCGGTCATGAAAAACTGTGAGCTGGCACCGCCTTGCAGGAAAAGAACCTCATAGGCGTCGCTCAGCCCAAGCAGATCGCGCACCAGCACCTGTGCCTCATCTAGTACTGCAGTGAACTGTGGGCTGCGGTGGGATATTTCCAAAAGCGATAAGCCCATGCCGTTAAAATCCCGTACAGCTTCTGCTGCCTGTTCAAAAACGGGCTGCGGCAAAATGGCCGGGCCTGCACTGAAATTGTGTTTCTTCATGGTATCGGGTATTATGTCCTTAAGGGCAAATGTAGCATTTTGAATGTTTTATTGCAGCAGGGGGGCAGCCATCGTACGGCCTTTTTAAGCTAAAAAAAATGTGCAAGCCGAATTTCAAGGCCAAAGAAAGCAACCCGGCGCCAAACAGATGCCCCTGCACAATGTGATGGGGCCTGCACCTGCTGCCATACAGCAGGTGCCGCTATGCTACGGGGCTCGCTATCCGCTCGGCCTTATCAGGCCTGCCGCCCCTGCGCAGCGCTAGTCCGGTGCGATCCGAGTGCCATAAGCTTGCGATATTTTGGCCCGCGCCCAAGCAACCTTTGCCCACAAATGCCATCTTTGCTGTTAAGCCCGGGGGGGAGCACCCTGCCGGACAACAAAATAGGCTCGATGCGCTAGGCCAGCGTACTATAACCCTGCAATGCCCCGGCCCATCAATGCCAATGTATCATTAAAAGCATGTTTGGAGCTCGTTAATCTTGCAAATCAACGTTTTATGAGCCTGGCCTCCTCACTGGTTTTCTATTTAGCCCGCTCAGCTCAAATGTAGTGGCTTCGCAGGCACAGCAAGCGTGCATAAACTTTTGATTTTCGTGGCTAAACCGCTCCAAACAGGCACTAAAAACCAACCAATCATGAAAAAGCTTACTCTTCTTGGCCTGCTTATGGCCACTACCTTTGCCTACCAGGCCTGTGCACAGAGCCAGGGCAAAACCTTTTCGGCAGTCGCGCTGGCCATTTCCGCAGATGTCATTATCACACAGGGCCCTCATAGTTACGAAGTGGAGGGGCCAGAAGATGCGGTAAAAGAGGTCGCCATCACCGCAGATGGGGAGACCTTGGGCATTGGGCTCAAAAAAAAGGTAAGGAACTGGCGAGGCCGGGGCGTTGTGGTCCGGGTCAGCATGCCGAGCCTGAAAGCCATTTCCATTGGCGGCTCAGGCAATGTGACAGTAGAGCCCGGCTTCAATAACCTGGATCGCCTGGAGCTGGCTATTGGGGGCTCCGGCGACATCAACATCCAAGGCAAAGCCAACAAAGTGGAAATCAGCGTAGCCGGCAGTGGCGACGTGGATGCCTCCGGGCTGGATATGCAAGCCTGTGAAGTGAGCATTGCCGGCAGCGGCGATGTGAAACTTGGCAATGCCGAACGGCTAGAAGTGAGCATAGCCGGTAGCGGCGATGTCCGTTACAAAGGCAACCCCCGTTTAGAAAAAAGCATCGTAGGCAGCGGGGATGTCCGCCGCATGGAATAAGCTTAAGTGCGCCAAGACGAGTAGCCCGGCAGGCCTTACCCCCTGCCGGGCTGCTCGCATTTCGGGGCCTAGCGGCAGCTGTGGTTTTTGCCTGATAGCAGGAAGAGGCCATCGCCCTTTCCAATTATCCTGCCAATCGGATTTGCCGGGTAACGGCAGATTATGCATTTTAGCTGTCCGACAACGATGTGACTGCCCATGCCCAAGCGTTTCCCCTTTGATGCCCAGCACGATGCCATGGACTGTGGCCCGGCCTGCCTGCGGATGGTCGCGCGCCACTATGGCAAGGCATATCCACTGCCATATCTGCGCGAGCAAACGGGGGTTGACCGAGAGGGCAGCGCCTTGCAAGGGCTGGTATATGCTGCAGAGAAAATGGGGTTTCAGGCCTTGCCGGCCTTGCTGCCCCTAACCGGTGCTGCAGAGCAGCCCGGCTTGGAAGATGCCCCCTTGCCGCTTATCGTGCACTGGGAGCAGCGGCACTTCGTAGTGGTCTATCAGATTGGGCGCAATACGGTACGTATTGCAGATCCGGCCTTGGGCTTGCGGCGTTTGAGCAAGGCTGACTTCCTAAATGCTTATGAGCAGAAGGGGGCGTCTGGGATCGCCCTATTGCTGGAGCCACAGCCCGCTTTTTACGAACAGGAGCCGCCACAGCCCGGAGGGGAGGGCAGTGCGCGCTACCTTTGGGCTCACCTCCGCCCCTACCGTCATTATATTGGGCAGTTGGCACTAGGGCTGCTGCTGGCCAGTATTGTTCAGCTGGCTTTCCCTTTGCTGACTCAGGCTATTGTCGATATTGGCATCCGGAATGCAGATTTGGGCTTCATCCGCTTGGCCCTCCTGGCACAGCTGTCCTTGTTTGCCGGGCGGGCCACAATCCGTATCCTGCAAAACCGCATACTATTGCACCTGGGCACCCGGGTCAACGTCTCTTTGATTGCCGACTTTCTGCAGCGGTTGCTGTCTTTGCCGCTTTCCTTCCTGGATACCCGGCAGACGGGCGATCTGCTGCAGCGCATAGGCGACCACCGCAGGATAGAGCAGTTTTTGGCACAATCTTCCCTCAGCTTTTTGTTTTCGGTATTCAGTTTGTTGGTCTTCGGGGGGATCTTGGCCTTTTATCACGTGGGGTTGTTTTTGGTTTTTTTGCTGAGCAGTACTGCTTATCTGGGGTGGGTCGCCCTTTTCTTAGGGAGGCGCCGTGCAGTGGACCATATGCGCTTCCGCGAAGGGGCCAACAGCCAAAACCGCCTTATCGAAATCATTCAGGGCATGGCAGAAATTAAACTGCAGGGCAGCGGGCAGAAGCGGCGCTGGCAGTGGATGGAGGTACAAGCCCAGCTGTTCAGGGCCAACCTGAAGGCGCTGAATATTGAAGAGGCGCAAGATAATGGCGCTGCAGTGATCAGTCAGCTGAAGGATATCTTGATCACCGTGCTGAGCGCACAGCTCGTCATTGAGGGGCAGATCACACTGGGCATGATGCTAGCGGTGCAATTTATTCTGGGGCAAGCCAATCTGCCGCTGAGCAGGCTAGTATCCTTTGCCCGCCAATGGCAGGATGCAAAGCTTAGCTTCGCCCGCTTGGCAGATGTACATCACGCTGCACCAGAACAATCGGCTTCCCCGGGCCTGCCCCTCCGCGCAGGGGCGCAGGCCATCAAACTGGAGGGGGTCAGCTTCCGCTATTCTGCCCTTAGCCCATTAGCCCTTCGGGAGGTCAGTCTGGCCATCCCTGCCGGCAAGGTAACGGCTATTGTTGGGCGCAGCGGGAGCGGGAAAACCACTCTCCTAAAACTGCTTTTGTCGTTTTATGAGCCAGAGCAGGGGCAGATTTTTGTTGGTGGGCAGCCGCTCGCACAATTGGATAAAGCAGCGTGGCGGAGCCGGTGCGGGGCGGTATTGCAAGATGGCTTTGTCTTTTCAGATACCTTGGCGAACAATATAGCAGAGAGCAGCACCGCCCCAGATCCTCATCAGCTGGAAAAAGCAATACGGATGGCAGGGCTTGAAGAGGACTTGCAAGATCTCCCGCTAGGGCTGCAGACCAAAGTAGGCGGGCAGGGCAGCGGCATCAGTCAGGGGCAGCGGCAGCGCCTATTGCTGGCCCGCGCAGTTTATAAATCCCCAGATTATTTGTTTCTTGATGAAGCAACGAATGCCTTGGATGCCAACACAGAACGGATCATCAACCGGAACTTGGCAGCGTTCCAATCTGGGAGGACTACGGTAGTCATCGCCCATCGCCTGAGCACCGTCCGGCAAGCCGATCAGATTGTCGTGCTTGAGAAAGGGCAAATTGTGGAGCAGGGCAGTCATGCCGCATTGATAAATGCCCGGGGCGCCTATTTCCAGCTTATCAGAAACCAGCTTGAACTTGGAGAATAAAGGACATACGGGGCCAGAAGGCGAGAGCGTTCCGCTCTTGGTACGGCAGATGCTGGGCCGGCCGCCGGGCTGGGCGCTCCGCTGGGGCATGGTTGCGGCAGGAGTTGCCCTTGCCCTGCTGATTGCCCTGGCGGCAGTAATCCGCTACCCGGATGTGGTGGAAGCCGAGGTGTTGCTCTGGGAAGGGGGGCTCCCGATTGAAGTCCGTGCCCCTTTCTCCGGCGTTGTAGCGCTATGGGTGGAGGATGGGCAACAAGTAGCGGAAGGAGAGTGGCTGTTCAGCAGAAAAGGAAGCATGAGCGGGGCCGCTGCGGAGGAGCTTGAAGCTTGGCTTGCTGGCGGTGCAGCCGGGTCGTTGCCGAGCCTTGAAGGCCTTGGCATACTGGAAGCGCCATGGGCTGCCTACCTACAGGCCAGGCTGGCTCTTGAAGATGAAACTCACCTTAGTGCCATAAGCCAGCAACTGGCAAGCTTGGCCGTTCAGCAGCGGGCACAGGAGCAGCTTGATAGTGTTTTTACAGCGCAGGCTTTTAGCTTGGAGCGGGAAGCTGCTCTGGCGGAAGTAGACTGGGAGCGGGCAAAAACGCTTTTGGCAGGTGGGGGCATCAGCCAATTGGAAGTAGATCGGGCGGAGGTGGCTTGGCTGAGGGCTATGGAAGCTTTGCGCCAGGTGGCCTTGGCCCAGCAAGGCAACAACCGGGAGCTGCAGCGCTTACGCCGTGAGCAGATCATCCTCCGTGAGCAGGGGCGTCAACAGCTGCGGGAACGGGAAAGCGAGCTCAGCTTGTCCCTCGCCCAGCTAAAATCTGCCTATGCAACTTGGCGCTCTGCTGCGGTAGGGGAAGCGCCGGTCTCAGGGCGTGTGCAGCTGCGCAGGCAGCTACAGGACGGCGTTTACATTCCAGCTGGGGGGGCAATGCTAGCCCTTGTCCCAGATGAACCGCAGCAGGGATGCCATGCAGCAGGGTTCCTCTCTGCCAAAGGGCTCGGGAAGGTCAGGCCAGGGCAGCCCGCCCGCCTTTCGTTGCCAGGCTATCCTGAAGCTGAGTTTGGCGCGCTGCAAGCCACGGTGTCGAGCATCGGGCAAGTAGCCGAAGAAAGCCAATGGCCCTTGAGCCTGATCGTGGAATGCCCATGGGTTACGGTATATGGTGATACGCTCAGCATCAAGCCCGGTACGCCTGCACTTGCCCGTATCCGTACGGCAGACCGTTCACTGCTGCAGCGCTTAGCTGGGCAGCTGTGGATGCTGGCCGGGCATTAAGAGATGCTAGCATAGCATCTCTAAGTGCTGGCTTGGAAAATACTATAGCACCTCCTCTCTGATGCCTGCCTATCAGCTAGGGGCAGGGCTGGGCAGCTGCCGGTAATAGTCTAGGGCGCCGATAATCTGTTCTTGTGTTGCGGTGCAGTTGACTTCCACCTGCCCGGCGGCTGGAAGGAGGCTAAAGTTGATGGCTTGCCCTTCGTTTTTCTTATCGTTGCCCATGAGCTGCAAATAAGCGGTATAGTCCGTTTTATGGATCGCAGGCTTCCCGTAGACGCGCAATAAATAGTTGGTGATAGTATGGAGCGTTTCCTGGGGCAGCCCTAGCTTTTTGTGGCTGAGCCAGGCCTCACAAATCATGCCTACCGCTATGGCTTCGCCATGCAAAAGAGGGGTATCGGTTTCCAGAGCGATGCCTTCTACAGCGTGCCCAATAGTATGCCCGAAGTTGAGCGCCTTGCGTATCCCCTTCTCAAAGGGGTCGGCTGCTACAATACGTTGTTTGACCAAAAGCGACTGAGGGATGATTTCGCTCCATTCTGCTGTGTCGAGCTGGGCCAGGGTGTTGAGCCGCCCCCACTGTCCGGCATCTGCAATCAGGCTGTGCTTAAGGATTTCGGCATAACCGCTCCGGATTTCGCGGCCAGAAAGGGTCCGGAGGAAAGCAGGGTCTATGAGCACAGCCTGGGGGTCAGAGAAAAGGCCGATGCTGTTTTTGACCTGCATAAAGTCAATGCCCAGCTTGCCCCCTATGGAGGCGTCTACTTGAGAGAGCAGGGTGGTGGGGACCTGTATGAAGGGTATGCCTCTCTTAAAAGTGCTGGCTGCAAAGCCGCCCATGTCTCCAATGACGCCCCCGCCAAGGTTGATGAGGAGGGCGTCCCGGGCTGCGCTGGCCTTCATCAGCTGCTCCCAGATGAGCTGGCAAGTGGCAATGTTTTTGTGCGTTTCCCCCGCCGGTATCTCAATCAGGGTAGAGGGGTAGCCGCTCAGGGCAGGGGCAAAAGCTGGCCAGCAGTGGGCTTTGGTGTTTTCGTCCACCAGTACAAAAAGCTGGCTGAAGTGGCGCCCCTTTAAAAAGGCTGAAACAGATGGGCCAATAGGGCCGATATGGATATGGTAGGAGCCAAGGGCTAGCGTCTGCATGCTTGAAAGCTTGGTGAGGGTGCAAAACTAAGCAGTTTGGCAGGAAGAAAACAAATTTTAAAAAGCAGTATACTCCAATGCGCAAAGGTGCCGGGTGTGAACCAAAATGCCGCAGGCGTTTATGCTTTTGGGGCTCTAGTGCCTCTAGTGCCTCAAGCCATAAACCCTTGCCACCCCAAGTTTCGTTATTTTCCGCCTACTCTTCGTTAAAGAACCGCTCCTTTAGCTCGGGCTAAAGTCGCGAACCTTCGCCTTGATTAGCCGGAAAATAACTTCAACTTAAGTATCAGAGATTTATGGCTTAAGGCACTAGCCTGGCATTGGCCTAGCGCTGCGAAGGGGCGGCAGGCCTGATAAGGCCGAGCGGATAGCGAGCCCCGTAGCATAGCGGCACCTGCCATCGAGCAGGGGCAGGCCCCTATCCTTGCGGCAGGGGCAGGCCAAAAAAAACGGCAATCTGGTTTGCGCCCAAGGTGCCTGGCCAGCGGCTGCTACAGCTTAGCCAGCTGCTCAAGGAACCAGTCTTTCTCTGGCAGGGGGTTGGCGCTAGTGATCTCCTTACGAAGGTTGGCAATTTCAGCACGGTCATAAGGATTGATACGGACAAGCTTCCGGGTATAAGTGATCAGGTTGGAGTAGAGCGCTTTGTAAGAGGCGATGATGTCCTTCCTTCGGATGTAGGTCCGCATGCTCTCCAATAGGGAGTCAAGGGCGGTAGTCTCCTCCTGCTCGTAGTACATGATGATGAGCATCGCTTTGCCGTAAAGGTTCATGAGGATGTCATCAAAATCGAACTGTGCCAAAAGCTGCATGGCTTGGTTGTACTCCCGCTTGGTGAAGTGGAGCTTAGCCTTGGAGTATTGCACAAAAGTCTCTTTGTACCGTAGGGGTAGGAAGCGCTGGTTCTTTTCGATAAAATCTTCTACCCACTCGAACTGCCTGAGCGCAGTGCCCAAGTTGACAATATTGCGGAAGGTAAAGTGGGACAACGTATTGTTCTCGATCAATATCTGGCTGTCGATGCCGTTTTTGTAAAGGTCAAATAGCTCGCTCCTCATGGTATCCTGCCCCCTGTTGATCTGCGCCACACAGTAATTGATGGACATGAGGTAAATATCCCGCAGCTCATGTTTGGGGAACAAGCCTTTGTATTTCCGGATATCATTGCGCAGTTGAAGGAAGTAAGGCTCTCCGATGCCTGGAGGGCTGGTGATGGCCTTGAAGCCGTAATAATAAATGGCAATAGCTGGGTAATCGAGCAGCCCTTCCGCTTCTACATGAGATATGATTTCATCGAGGAGGTGTATTTTGTATTCGGTTTTGTAGACTTTCTGGTGAGTGGTCATGGCACAAGCCTGCCGTAGCTTATCTGCGATGAAAGTCAGGTCAAGGGCATTAGAAACCTGTTGGAGGTTCATCTCCGTTGTCCTTTTTTTCCCATCGTAGAAGGAGTACTTTTCCAGCTGTAAGAGGTATTCGTTGCGCAGGAACTGCTCGTTGCGGTAGGTGGCCTGCTCCTGCAGCCCTTCTACAGACCGTATGGCTTTCTGGAAAGCCCGGTCGAGTTTCCTTTTGCGGAAAACGCTGGCCAATGCCATACGGGCACGCACTTCATCGCTCTGTTGTTCTTGGTAAATGAGGAACTCTTCCAGGGTTTTGAGCAGGAAGTGCATGGTCTGTCGTAATTTGGCATCGTCAAAACGTTCCTTTTTGAAGATACGGGAAAAAACGCGCTCCTTCTCTAGGAACTTGTCTTCATACAAGTGCTGCCCTTTGACGAGGTACTCAAAGAGCTCTACCACATCCTCCCGTTGGTTGTGGGCCGGGGAATGAAGCCATTTTCTAAGATCGCGGACCTCTTTTTTGGAGAGGGTGCGCAGAATGAGCGTGAGGTGGCTGTTCGTCATGGCTGATATTTAAAGATTGGTCAACACAGATTTTGTTTTTTTATCTCTGTTTTTAAATGGTATTGAGTTGTTTAGGTAGATTATAACGGAATGTGTGTGCTCTGATTGCTTTTATATTTTCAACAAAATAGGAATTTTGTCTTTGAGTGCCTACATTTATTATAGCACTTTTGTAATGGGTGAGGTAGTTAGTGCTTAAAACAGCGGAACGGAACACCTTGCTATGCTGTTAAGAGAGCGTGTTGGGATTTTGGCCTTCTAGTCGGGAACTAGCAATTTTTTGATTAGACGAGGCCCGAAAACCGGAGTTTAGCGAAAGTTTCGGGGCGAAGTATAAGCGAAAAAGAGTCCTGCTGTCTAGCGGGATAGACCGATTACCAAAGTCCCAACACGCTCTAAGCAACTGCCCGCCAAATAAAGAGATGACACACACATGCTGCCGGGGCGGCACCGCGGTCCTGCCTTCCCTAGCGCTTCATAAACGGCCTAAATAAACTCTCGATGACGACGTCACGTGCTTTAACCCTCCAATTTTATCGCTGCAAAGCCTTTGCGCTGTTGACAGCGCTTTTCTTCTCATCCTTCTTCAACTTGCATGCACAAGGCTGGGACAAGTATTTTGGCGGCAACAAGGAAGACCTTGGCCATGCCGTTATCCAAACTTCAGACCTTGGCTACCTGCTCATAGGCTACAGCGAGTCTTTTGCCAACGGGCCAGATCAGGATTTGGATGTCTATGCCGTAAAAACGGATGTGGACGGCACAGTCGTCTGGGAAAAAACTTTTGACCCCGGGTTCACAGAGTTTGCCCGGTCTGTTGTCCAGACTCCGGACGAAGGCTTCCTGATTGCAGGAGAAGTATCCTTCGATGCAGTCAATGGCCCATTCGAGGGGTTGCTGATCAAAGTCTCTCGGGACGGCAAACAGGAATGGGTGAAAACGTTTTCCTACCCAGAAGAAGGTATAGTCGGCGTCCGGGTCAATGATATTGTGTTAGCGCCGGATGGCGGTTACCTCATGGCGGGCTATGTGCAGTACGAAGATGTCGATGATGATATCCTATTGATCAAGACGGACGCTGAAGGGGAGCAGGAATGGGTGCAGTTTATTGATTCGGGCCGGGATGAACAGGCAGAAGCTGCAGCTGTGATGGGCGATGGCTTTGTCATAACCGGCCGGGAAGACAGCCCTTTCCCACCCCCAATTACCTTTGGCACCGATATCGTCACGTACCGGGTAGATGCGGCTGGCAGCGTCCTATGGGAAGCACGGGTGGCTACTCTGGAAGAAGAAGCTGGCAACGATGTCCTGGTCGATGGGCAAGGGCGTGCAGTCGTAGCTGGGTTTATTGGCAACAACCGGAATGTCGGTATCTGGCGGTACGATGATTCCGGTGCGCTGGCTGATTCTGTCGTTGTCGATTTCTTTGGGCAGAGCGATGCGGCCAACGCCATCATCCCAGGCCCAGACGGGGGCTACGTGATTGGCGGCAGCACAGAGGTGAACGGCGCGAACGTAGATATGCTGATCGCGGCCTTCGATGCCAGCCTCAATCTGGAATGGTTCAACAATAATGGGGACGATTTCAATACAGATGAGGCCTTGGGCATCGCCCCAACTAGCCGGGGTGGCTATGTGATGGTCGGCTCTAGCGGAAGCCTGCTCAACTTTGTGAACGATGTGGTGCTCACCTTGACAGACGCCAACGGGCTGATACACTCGAATTATATCCGGGGCAAGGTATTTCACGACATCGACTTGGCCTGTGACATGGACCCCGGCGAGCCTGCCTTGAAGGGTTGGTTGGTCCGGGCGACGAATGCCATGGACAACGAAGTGTTCTACAGTGCAACAGATGAAAACGGGCGGTTTGAAATCCGCGTAGATACCGGAGATTACATCCTCGAGGCCTTGCCTCTGAATGCGTATTGGGAAACTTGCCTGCCTAATGGCGTGAATATTGTCTTTGAAGACACTTATGATGATATTACGGTCAATTTCCCGATTCAGGCTGTCATCCCGGATTGCCCACTGATGCAGGTAGATGTATCTACCCCTTTCTTGTCCAACTGCACAAATATTGAGTATACCGTAGCCTACGAGAATACGGGCACCGGCGATGCAGAAGCCGGCGCTATGGTAAGCCTTACATTTGACCCCCTGCTCACCTTCGAGTCAGCTTCATTGCCATTTGTAGTGGAAGATGGGGTTTATCAGTTCGACCTTGGCTCGGTCCCTTACAACGAAGGCGGTTCTTTCACCGTCAGCACGCAGATGGCCTGTGAGGGTATAGTAGAGGGGCAGGCCGCTTATGTCAGTGCCCGGATCTTTCCAGATAGCACCTGCCTGCCGCTTGACCCCAACTGGAACGGGGCAAGTGTAGGGGTAGATGGGCTTTGCAAGCAGGAAGAGGGGGTGATCGAGTTTGGGGTTTCCAATACAGGGACAGCAGCGATGAGCGCTGCTCGTGATTTCTTCATCGTAGAAGAAGACCTTGTGGTTTTCCTTACTCAGCCCTTTGAGTTGGGGCCCCTTGAAGATACTGTAGTCGCGCTGCCTGCTACAGGGGCCACCTACCGGATTGTTGCCGAGCAGGTGGAAGGGCATCCGGGCAGTTTGTTCCCTACTAAGGCCGTAGAAGGTTGTGGCACTAACGATGAGGGGACCTACAGCACTGGCTTTGTCACACAGTGGCCTGAGAATGACGCAGACCCTGCGGTCTCTGTACATGTAGATGAGATTTTTGAGGAGCAGCCAGAGGTTTATATGACGGCTCATCCCAAAGGGTTGAGGGATTCTGTCATTACCGCTGAGACGACCCTTACCTACCGCATCTTTTTCCGCAATATAGGGGAAGATACCCTGACACGGGCCGTTATCCGGGACACGCTGCCCGAAGAGCTGGACATTACCACCGTCACCCTCGGAGCGAGCAGCCACCCTGTAGATTTCGAGGTTTACCACACAGGGGTCATCAAAGCGACCTTTAATGGGCTGCAGCTGCCGGTTGCTGCTGAGGGGGTAAGCACTTCAGACTATGCCTATCTGGAGTTCCAGGTGCAGCAGCGCCCGGGGAATAGCGCAGGCACGGTCATCAACAACCGGGCGCAGGTGATATTTGATTACTATGCACCGGTGGAGACCAACCTGACGCATCATGTCATTGAAGCGCTTGATTATGGAGAGCTGCTTGAGGCCATCCCTGTGGATATAGATGTGCCTGACTGGGCAGAAAACGCAACCATTAAGGTGTACCCCAACCCGGCTTCAGCATTCATTACTTTGGAAGTGGTAGGCATACAGGGGGCGCACTCTTATCAGTTCACTTTGCTGAACATGAATGGGCAGCCGGTACGGCAAAAGGAAGTTGACGGCGCGCAGTGCATTATCTACCGGGAGGGCCTGCCCGCAGGCAGCTACATCTATTTGGTGCGTGCTGACGGAGAGAAAGTAGCGGCTGGCACGCTCATCATCCGTTAATAATTGGTTAAAAAGACTGGCACACTGATACTTAGCACGTTTAGTTGACGTTATAACAGCATAAGACTTAGGTCGTCTTATTTATTTCATGAGATTATGATTTGTTATTAGCACGAGGCTCCGTCAGTTGGCGGAGCTTCTTTTTTGTGGTGCGCCAGGCATAGCCCGCCCCTGCCTTGGAATTTAACGGTCCATTAAATAAAATTTAAGACAAGCTGTCGAATATTCCTTGGCAGAGAAGAGTTATAAGAGCTGTTCGATGCAGCCGGGCTGCATTTTCCCCTTGAACCACTCAAACACCTGTTTATGAAATCGATGCATTCCCTTTTCATGTTGGCCTTGCTTTCAGTGGCTGTCTTTTACAGCAGTTGTTCCAAAGACCCTAAAACCGTACCGGACGCCAATCCGAACGAAATTCCAGACCCATCCTGCATTGGCGTAGATAAAGACGATGCGATTGTCCTCCGGTTTGAGTATACCAACTATCAAGGGCAGGAGCCAACCGCTAAAATTGTCCCCACCCGTACCGATGAGCGGGTGCAGTACGACGAGCTGTCTTTTACCCCTACCGTAGAAGGCAACAAAATGGTCATCCGCATCCCGAATATCCGTCTCAGCGACAATGATTTCAATTATACCGCCCAATGCGTCGTCATAGAAGAACTGGACGAAACCCGCCCTGCCAACGACCGCTGGTTTGAGCAGACCGAGTTCAAGAACCAAGAAGAGTTTTCGCAGACCAAACTGGCGACACAGCTGTGCATTGACGTCAGCAGCTCGCTTGGAGAAGACCGCGATCAGGTCAAGCAGTATGCAATCGACTTTGCCAGTCAAGTACTTAACAACAATAATGGCGAGAGTTATGTAGGGCTCACCTTGTTTGCAGATACCGTCATCACGTACCCATTCACCAATCAGTTGTCAGATATCATTACCGCTATCAACGGCTTCCCTTATCCGGAGCTGAACGCACAAACCTTCACCCGCCTTAGCGATGGCATCATCGCTGGCCTGGATGCAATTGAGCAAGCCGACCTTGATGTCGACGACCGGGTGCTGGTCGCTTTTACCGATGGCAACGACAATGGCTCGAACAACCCGTCTGCCAATCAGGCCCGCATCATGGATTCCACGGTGCCGCGCTATATGATCGGCCTGAAGGGCAAGGGCTTGGAGTACAATACCAACTACTTAAAAGGCTTAGCGAGCAGCGAAAACTATTTCGTGGAAGCGGAAGATGCTGTAGAACTGCAGCAGCGCTTTAATGACATCAATGAGCTGATCGCCAACATTTACACCGTCATCTACAACCGGTCGACCCAAATGTTCGATCCGGACCTTGACGACCCCATTCAGCTTAGGGCCATATTTTTTGCAACCCCCTATCGTATCGACGAAAACTAAGAGAGCTTGTTTGTACAAAGCCCCCGCCTGCCAAGATAGTGGCAAGCGGGGGCTTTTTGCTTTCATAAAGCCCAAAGGCTAGTGGTCTGTCAAGTGTTAATTTATGGGTTGAGTGGGAGCGAATTTTGAGGCTAATCAAGGCGGATGTTCCCGCGCATAGCAGCGCTACGTAAGGGGTTGTCCAACGAAGAGTAGCCTCAAAAGCCGCCGCAGGCAACCCCTAGTTTTAGCCTTGACAGACCACTAGCCCATCCGTTGCCGCATAGCTTCGTACAGCATCATCCCGTTGGCCACCGAGACGTTGAGGGAGTCCGTACGCCCAACCTGTGGGATGATGAAGGTCTCATCTGCACTTTTGGCCACCGCAGGGCTTATCCCTTCACCCTCTGCACCAAGCACGAAAGCCACAGGGCGGCTAAGGTCTAGCTCATGCAGGGGTTTCTCCGCCTGCAGGTCGCTGGCCAAGACGGTCACCCCCGAGGCTTGTAAGAACTCGATGGTGGTGATTAGGCTCTTTTCCCGGCATACCGGGATGAGGTTGAGCGCGCCGGCGCTGGTTTTGATAGCTTCCCCGTTGATTTGGGCGCTGTTTTTTTGTGGGATGATCAAGGCATGTGCCCCACAGGCTTCTGCGGAGCGTGCAATAGCCCCAAAATTGCGCACATCAGTAACGCCGTCGAGCAGGATCAGCAAAGGGGATTCCGACTTTTCGTAAATCGTGGGAAGGATATCCTCTATACGCTGGTACCGGATCAATGCCTGGAAAGCTACTACCCCCTGATGATTGCCTTTAGTGTAGCGTTTGAACCGCTCTTTGGGCACGACCTGCAGTGGGGTGCCCGCTTCCCGGCAAAGGTGGCGGAGCTCTTTTTCCATTTCGCCCCTTATGCCTTGCTGCAACATCACCTTTTCCATAGGTACACCATTTTGCAGGGCTTCTGTGACCGGGTGGCGCCCGAATAGGATCTCAAAGTCTGGTAGTCTGCGTTTTTCCATCCTGCAAATATGAGGTTTTTCCTGCCATGTTGGTGCAAGCAAGATTTAAAGGCCGGCATTCTATGAGAAAAGCACAGGATATTGGTAGATTTAATGGCGGCTGTGCCATAAGTGCAGCCTATTGCATGAAAATTCAAAACGCGGGCGCAAACCCAATTGCCATTTTTGGGGTGGGGCCTGCCCCTGCCTGTGGGCAGGAGCCGCTATGCTCCGGGGCTCGCTATCCGCTCGGCCCTATCGGGCTTGCCACCCCTTCGCAGCGCTAGGCCTATGCCAAGCTAAAGCCAATAAAACCTGAGCGCCTGCGACATTTTGATTTACGCCCTAAAACGCCCCATATGTATTTATTGGGATTAGATATTGGCAGTTCCTCTGTAAAAGCAGCACTGCTCGACGGTGAGTCGGGCAGCGTCATAGCGGCAGCCTATTCTCCCAAAGAGGAGATGCCTATTGCTTCCCCTCACCCCGGGTGGGCAGAACAAGACCCGGAAACCTGGTGGCATCATCTGAAAATTGCAGTCAAGGATGTGGTGTTTCAGTCCGGTGCCCGGCCATCGGATATCCTGAGCATCGGTATCGCTTATCAGATGCACGGCTTGGTAATAATAGACAAAGCTGGGCGCCCTTTGCGCCCGGCCATCATCTGGTGCGACGGCAGAGCGGTAGTGGCCGGTGGCAAGGCTTTCCGGGAGATAGGGGAGGAGCGTTGCCTGCAGAGCCTGCTGAATGCTCCGGGGAATTTCACCGCAGCCAAGCTCAAGTGGGTTTTGGATCACGAGCCTAGGCTGGCTGACAAAATCCACAAAGCCCTCCTTCCCGGAGATTATATCGCCATGAAGCTGACGGGCCAGCCGCTGACCACGATAAGCGGCCTTTCAGAAGGGGTTTTCTGGGACTTTCCCCAGCACGAGCCTGCAGGCTTTCTGCTAAAGGGCCTGGGCATACCGGAGGGGCTGTTGCCGGAGGCGGTCCCTGCCTTTGGCCATCAGGGGCAGCTCACCGCTGCTGCCGCTAGTGAGCTGGGGCTCTCTGCACGCACAACCGTCAGCTACCGGGCTGGGGATCAGCCCAACAATGCATTTTCTCTTAATGTCATGTCGCCAGGAGAGCTGGCAGCTAACGCCGGGACTTCTGGCGTCGTGTATGGGCTGTCCGATGAGCTGAAGTACGACCCCTTGTCGAGGGTGAACACCTTCGCGCATGTCAATCATACCAAGGCCAGCCCCCGAGTGGGCATACTGCTTTGCATCAATGGCACAGGCATACAACAGGCTTGGCTTCGCCGCATGTTGGGCGGAGGGCTCAGCTATGCAGAGATGAACCATCTGGCAGAGGCTGTTGCGCCCGGCTCGGAGGGGCTTGCCGTGCTCCCTTTCGGCAATGGCGCAGAACGCATGCTGGGCAACTGCGACTTGGGCGCTTCTTTCAGCGGGCTGCGCTTCAACCGCCACACTCGAGGGCACTTGGCCAGAGCAGTACAGGAGGGCATCGCTTTTGCTTTTCAGTACGGGCTGGAGATCATGCAAGGGCTAGGCCTGGAAGCTGAGGTGGTCCGGGCAGGGAAGGCCAACATGTTCCTAAGCCCGGTTTTCCGGGAAGCTTTGTCCAATACCACTGGGGCAAGGGTCGAATTGTACAACTCAGATGGGGCAATAGGTGCTGCCCGGGGCGCCGGGGTAGGCGCTGGCTTTTACCATTCTTTTGAAGAAGCCTTTAGCGGGCTCCGCCTTTTGGAGCTCACGGAGCCTGCCCCAAAGCTTACAGCGCAGTACGCGCAGGCCTACAGGCACTGGAAACAACAATTGGAGAACGCGATTCAAATCAAACAGCAGTAAAATGGAAGTATTAACAGGCAGCCAAGAGTATTTCAAAGGCATTGGGCAAATCCAGTATGAGGGGCCAAAATCGAAGAACCCACTGGCTTTTAAATGGTATGATGAGAACAGGGTCGTTGCCGGCAAAACGATGAAAGCGCACCTCAAATTTGCGGTCGCCTACTGGCATACCTTCTGCGGCACAGGAGGAGACCCCTTTGGCCCGGGGACAAAAGCCTTCCCCTGGGATACGGCCGGCGGGGCTTTGGATGCAGCAAAGCACAGGATGGATGCGGCTTTTGAGTTTATTACCAAGATGAACATCCCATTTTATTGTTTTCACGATGTAGACTTGGTAGGGGACGGGACAGTATGGGAGATTGGGAAGCGCCTTGAGGTGATGGTGGCTGCCGCAAAAGAGAGGCAGGACGCATCCGGGGTGAGGCTGCTCTGGGGCACGGCCAATGTTTTTTCCAATCCCCGCTACATGAATGGTGCTGCGACCAACCCTGATTTCAGGGTGCTGGCCAATGCTGCGGTGCAGGTGAAAAATGCTATCGACGCCACGATCGCTCTTGGGGGCACCGGCTATGTCTTCTGGGGCGGGCGGGAAGGGTACATGAGCCTGCACAATACCGACACCCGGCGTGAAATAGAACACCTGGGGCGTTTCCTGGGCATGGCACGAGATTATGGCCGCAAGGCTGGTTTTGAAGGCACCTTTTTTATTGAGCCCAAGCCCATGGAGCCCACCAAGCATCAGTACGATTACGATGCACAAACCGTAATCGGCTTCCTGAAAGCCTTTGGGCTAGACCAAGACTTTAAGCTCAATATTGAAGTCAACCACGCCACCCTGGCCGGGCATACCTTTGCCCACGAGCTGCGCATGGCCGCCGATGCAGGGTTGCTGGGCTCCGTAGATGCCAATAAGGGCGATTATCAAAATGGCTGGGACACTGACGAATTCCCTACTAATATTTACGAAGTAACAGAAGCCATGCTCGAGATCCTTCAGGCCGGAGGGTTTGAACACGGAGGGGTCAATTTCGATGCCAAAATGCGCCGGAATTCTACCGACCTCGAGGACATTTTCGTCGCCCACATCGGAGGCATGGATGTTTTTGCCAGGTCTTTGCTCATTGCTGACCGTATCCTGCAGGAATCCCCTTACCTGGAGCTGAGGGGAAAGCGGTATGCCTCTTATGACTCAGGGGCTGGTGCCGGCTATGAGGCTGGCAAGCTCACCCTGGAAGCCCTGTGCGATATTGCAGCTCAGCAAGGCGAGCCCCCGCTGGTCAGCGGCAAGCAGGAACAGCTGGAGCAATTGATTAACAACTACATATAACACAAGCAGCTGGGCAATTGCAGCGGCTTAACTTTTGTCGTCTGTTTATTATTATCCGCATCTGATAGGGCAGGTGCCTGATTATTTTGCCTAATTTAGCCACTGCAAAATAATAGACTTGGCACATCGGGTCAGTGCAGTGGGAAAAAAGAGCCATTTAGCGCTTGTTGGGATTTTGCTTTTGGAGCCAACGCAGCCAAATTTTGTCCTGATCAACCTGCCCGCCGTGCAAGGCTTTGGCGGGCTGCAAAACCCAAACAAGCCCTTAAACCCTGCAATGATCACCCTGCGCATCAAGTCTAATGGTAGCAGCAAGCTTTAAGAGAGCGTGTTGGGACTTTAGTGATCGGTCTATCCCGCTAGACAGCGGGACACTTTTTCGCTTATGCTTCGCCCCGAAAATCCTTCCTGCTTTTGTGCATCAAAAGCGGGACTTGGCTAAACTCCGGTTTTCGGGTCTCGGCTAATCAAAAAATTGCTAGTTTTCGACTAGAAGGCCAACATCCCAACACGTTCTAAGCTCCTGTCTTCCTCAATTTACTTTGCTCAATTCTTTCATCAAGATCAATTTCGCTTAAGTATGAAGAAAACGATTACCCCTATTTTAACCCTCATCGCTGCTCTGCTGTTCGTGCCCGCTTTGCAGGCACAGTTGCAGACCCCGCTTGATGTGGCGCTTCGCTACATGGAGAAAGCTCCTGCCGATTGGGGGCTGGCACCTGATGATACCAAAGACCTCGTGCTCCGCGATCAGGTAGGCAGCAGGCACAACAATACCACCCACTTGTACTTCAATCAGCGCTATGCTGGCATCGAAGTGTACAACGCCATCAACGGTGTGCACGTGAAAGGGGGGGAAGTGGTATTTGCGACCAACCGTTTTGTGCCAGAAGTAGCCGCTAAAATCAATACGACAGTGCCTGCCCTTACGCCTTTTCAGGCTATAGAAGCAGCCGCGACTGAGCTGGGCGTCATCTTAGACGCCCGCCTGGCTCAAACAGCTGAAGAGGGGGACCGCTACACTTTTGAAGGCGGCAACTTGGCGAATAGCCCTATCCCCGTTCAGCTGGTTTTCCAGCCTACCAAAAAGCAGGGCCTACGCTTGGCGTGGGACCTTTCTATCGATATGGCTTCTTCCGCAGACTATTGGAGCTTGCGGGTTGACGCCCTCACGGGAGAGGTCATCGGCCGGCAGAACTGGACCGTGAAGTGCGACTTCGGAGCGCCCGATGCCCACCACCACGCCCACAACTGTGCACATCAGGCCGCTGCTGCTCCTGCCCTTCCTGCGGCAGAAGCCCTAGCTATGCAGAACATGCAAATGCAGGCCGACGGCGCAGTATATAACGTATTTGCCCTGCTGGCAGAGAGCCCTATTCATGGCCCACGCGTGATCGTTTCCAACCCGGCAGATACACTCGCTTCCCCCTTTGGCTGGCATGATACCAACGGAGAGGCGGGCCCGGAGTATACCATTACCCGGGGCAATAACGCACATGCTTTTCTTGACCTGGACAATTCAGATACCCCTCAGGGCGATGAGCCTGATGGGGGCGAAGACCTTATTTTCGACTTCCCGCTTGACCTCAATGAAGAGCCTCAAACTTATCAGGAGGCAGCCGTGACTCAGCTGTTCTACATGAACAATATGATGCACGATATCACTTATGCCTATGGCTTCGACGAGCAGGCCGGAAACTTTCAGCAGAACAACTACAGCCGTGGCGGTGTAGGCAACGACTATGTCCTGGCACAAGCACAGGACGGCGGCGGCACTAACAATGCTAATTTCGCAACTCCGCCTGATGGGGGCAATGGCCGTATGCAGATGTACCTGTGGACAGGGGGCGGCAGCATCTTTTCTGTAAATGCACCTCAGCCTGTAGCAGGCGGATACGAAGTACAAGCCGCTACTTTTGGGGCACCGATTACCGAAGATCCCGTTACTGGCGATGGGCTTATTGCCGACGATGGATCGCCCGAGGGCTCCCTGGCTTGCAATGCGCTGATCAATGGCGATGAGATGGCTGGGAAAGTCGCGATCATCGACCGTGGCGGGTGCGAGTTTGGCCTCAAGGCCCTAAACGCACAGAATGCCGGGGCTATCGCAGCCATTATCTGCAACTTTGAGGATGAGCTTGTTGGCATGGCTGGCGGTGCCGTAGGCGGGCAGGTCACTATCCCTGTCGTCTCTATGGGCCTGACGGACTGTCAGACTATCCGGCAGTTCTCAGGGCAGGGCTTGAATGTCACCTTCCAAGTGCCAGCCGATAATGGCCCTGAGTTTATTGATGGCGACCTGGACAACGGGATTATCGCTCACGAATACGGGCATGGTATCTCCAATCGCCTGACGGGTGGCCCGTCAGCTGCAGGCTGCTTAGGCAACGACGAGCAAATGGGCGAAGGCTGGAGCGACTATTTTGCACTGATCTCTACGGTACAGCCGGGCGAAAACGGCGAGCTGCCCCGTGGCATCGGCACCTTTGCGCTGCGGCAGGAAACTACTGGGCCGGGCATCCGCCGTCAGCGCTATTCTACGGATATGAGCGTGAACGACCAGGTATACGATGATGTGAAAAGCACTACTGCCCCTCACCCGCTTGGGGAGGTCTGGGCAGCGGTAACCTGGGACCTGTACTGGGCTATGGTCGATCAGTACGGCTGGGACCCAGACCCGGTCAATGGCACTGGCGGCAATAACATGGCCATTCAGTTGGTGATGGATGGCATGAAGCTGCAGGCTTGCAGCCCTGGGTTCGAAGATGGCCGAGATGCCATCATGGCTGCAGACATGATCAACTACGATGGTGCGCACGAATGCCTGATCTGGGAAGTATTTGCCCGCCGGGGTATGGGCTTCTTTATGGATCAGGGCAGCAGTGATAACCGCAACGATAATCAGCAGGACTTTGAAGCCCGCCCAGAATGCATTCAGGAGCTGAAAATCAGTAAAACAGTGACGCCCCTGATTCAGCCGGGCGATCCGGTAGAAGTGACGCTGAGCATCATCAACCACAAAGGCGAGCCGGTATCTGGTGTGATGATTGAAGATGAAATCCCTGCCGGGCTGACTTATGCGCCAGGCTCTGAAACTGGGGCTACAGCTACCCTGGGAGATGGTGTGGTCACTTTTGAAGTCGGCGAGCTGGCTAATGGCGAAAGCATGACCATCACCTATACCATGGATTCCGACGAGGGCATCTTCTCCACTACTCAGTTTATTGATGACATGGAAAACGGCGATGACAACTGGTTCTTCCTCAACCTCAACCCAGACGGGTTCGACGTGTGGCAGATTTCAGATCTCGATGCCTACAGTGGAGAAAACAGCTGGTTTGTCCTCAACAATGAAGCTGAAAACGACCAGGTCTTTTTCTTGCGCGAGCAGATCGAGGTGACAGGGGAACAGCCGGTTATGCGCTTCTTCCACAAATACAACACAGAAATCGGCTTCGACGGCGGCCTGGTGGAAATCTCCCTGGACGACGAGAGCTGGTTCCGCATTCCGGACAAGTTCATCCGTGGCGGGTACAATAGCACGCTGGATTATCAGACCCTGGTCATTCCTTTCCTCGATGCGTTCTCTGGCAATTCTGGAGAGGGCTGGGTAAGCTCTTATATAGACCTCTCTGAGTATGCCGGGCAGATGGTGAACATCCGCTTCCGCTTCGGCTCTGATGCGGCCAATGTGCCTTTGGATGGCACTCCGGGCTGGTTTGTAGATGACATCGAGCTGATGGACATGGTCAACTACAACGGGGAGGCTTGCATCTCTTCCGATCAGGGCGACCTAGCCTGTGCCGCTGCCCGTGAGAAAGGGACAATCGTTGATTCTCAGTTGCCAACCCGCACCCAAGAGGAGCTGCCTGCAGATGCAGTAGCGGTATTCCCTAACCCTGCACAGGGGCAGCTGCACGTAGCGCTCGACTTAGCAGGAGAGGAAGATGCGGTGATTTCGCTGGTTGCGATGGATGGCCGCCGGGTCATGCAGCAGGAGGTACGCCTCGATGGGCAGTACCAGATGTCAACGCTCAATGTGAGCAGCTTGCCGGCTGGCATGTACTTTGTACGGGTCGAGTCCGGCAGCAAGGCTGCCACCCGGAAAGTCGTTATCCGGTAATCTCTCTGGCATAGCGTTAGGGCACAGAGGCCCGAACAAAAGCCCTGGCAAGTGGTTAGCTTGCCGGGGCTTTTGTTTGAGCAATACCGAGTGGCAGATGCTGCCAAAGTGATGGTTTAGGTTTACTTTTGCCCCGTTTGGCAATGGGAGTGGGCAGTGCGCATCTCCTTTAATCTGTGAACGCAAAAAAACAGGCTTTCCATGGGCAAGAAATTACAGCTAGAGCTATTTTTTTGGGTATTTACTTTCATCATTGCAGCGGCAGTGCTGCTCCCCATCCTCACTACACTGAATACCTATAAGTTTTGGCTCCCCAATATCGTATTTGTGGTAACGGCCATCACCATGACCCGCTACCTCTTCTTGCTGAAGCACACCTTTTTGGCACAGCGGCAGCCACTGAAGGTCGTTGTGGTCTTTTTGTGTATCCCCCTGGTTTTCTATTTGATACAGGAACTGAACTATTTCCAGACGTTCCTAGATGAGGAAGGGCCTGAAGCCATTGTTGGGAGCGGGGCTTACGGTGCGCAAGCCAACCTGATGACCTACATCCGCAGTGAGCTCATCTTGTTTGGCGTAGCTGCGGTCATCTCAAGCGTAGCCCTGCCGTTCCGCCTGTTGGTCTCTGTATGGCGGACCCGCAACCGGGGGACCGTCTGAGTCAGGGCAGTTGCCGTTTGAGCTGTACGCTCCAAGCTTGTGGTTTGGCGGCAAACAATTTTTTGGTATTGGCCCAAGTAGCCTGAAAGAGGGCAGAGTGGCGGTAGGCGTTCAGGGCAGCTTCGCTATCCCAGTAGCTATAGGTAAAGAAGACTTCGGGGGCATCTACATCCTGCCAAAGCTCGAGGTGCTGGCAGCCGTCGAAGGCCCTTATTTTTTCGCAGGACTGGTCAAAAATAGTTTGGAAGCCCGAAATGGCGTCTTGCCGGAAAGTCAGTTTAACGATGCGCTTGATCATGTTTTGAATTCTACTTGAACGGTATCTTCAGCCTTGAGCCCAAGCAAGCTGCCCGCTTTGCCCATATTCACCGCAATTTCCAAGAGCCCGGCCGAGTTGAAGAGGCAGAGGGGCTCGCCCACCTCCACCTCATGATAGTGGTGGCTGAGCCTGCGTATTGGGTCGTGGCGTTTGAAGTAAAGCTCGAAAGGGAGCCCTGCGCCAACCTGCTCAAAGAGGAGCTGATGGATGTTGGTAATGGCGTTTTCGTAGTGGTCAATATAAATAATAGACCCCCGGATCAGGCCAGGGCTGATGACAGGCTGCAGCGTAATGCGCTGCACAATGCCTTCTGCGGCAGGCCCTATCTCAATGACTGGCCTGCCAGCATGCAAGTGCCCGGCTGCACGGGCATAAATTTGCTCTATGCCCATGAGCTCTGAATGCTCATAAAGGACCTCTCTGTACTGTACCGGCTGATCGTCGGCAAATATGAGGTTGAACAGCCCATTATCCGGTGCAATAAAGTAATGGCCGCGGTGGGCGACAGCCAGAAAACGGGGGGCAGCACTGGCAATGTCGTTCACCCCAATTAGGTGGATCGTCCCTTTTGGGAATCGGTGCCAGGCGTTGCGGAACAGAAAAGCAGCTTGCACAATATCATAATTGTTGATATGGTGCGCCAGGTCGGTCAGCTGAGCTCCAGGGCAGGCACTGAGCAATGCCCCTTTCAGGCGGGGGAGGTAGTACCCGCCGGGCCCGTAGTCTGTGGTGAGCGTGATGATCGCCATGAAAAGGGGTTTATTATCAGGGTTGACCGTATGACGGCCTAAAAGTAAAGACTATTTTAGTAACCGCAATCCAGAACGCGCATATTGTGTTGCATAATGTAGCCCTACAGCTGCTTGAGGCTGTCCCTGGGCTGCTGTTTTCATAACTTCAAAACCGTTTTATGATGAAATCAATTTTTACGTTCTCCCTCTTTCTATTAGGTTCCCTGCCGCTTTGGGCTCAGCTGAGCATCCTAGTGGTAGATGATTCTGCGGATGAATTTGAGAACACGTCCTTTATCACCTTAGCTGTCGACTCCGCCGGGTACGAATACGATCTTTACGATGCAGCTGCTGAAGGGCTACCGCCGTCTTATGAATTGATGTCGGGTTATGACCTCCTGATCTGGCATACTTCCACCGATGGCGTGGGCCTTTCGCTTTGGGCAGGTATGGACGAAGACAACGATGCCCTCAAGCTGTATTTGGAAGAAGGGGGAAGCCTTTGGCTGATTGGGAATGACTTTCTTTTTGACCGCTATGGCGTGCCTCCTGCTACTTTTGAGCCAGGATCTTTCCCTTACGATTACCTGGGCATCAGCAGTTATGATGCTCAAGCCTATGGAAGCGACGGCGGCATAGGGGTGTCTGCCGCTCAGCTGGCGGAAAATGGGCCCATTGCGGGCCTGAGCAGCCTGAGCTGGCAGTTCGAAACCTTATGGTGGCCAGATGCGGTGACCCCGGCCGATGGCGCTCAGGCTATTTACACCATGGGGGGAGGGGCCGGCTACCCTTTAGAGGGGATGCCAATGGCTACTTTTTACGATAATGGCACATTCAAAACGCTTTCTTATTTCTTTGATTTGTTCTTCGTTGAAGACTTCACTATGGCTAAACTGCACATGCAGGCTGTGCTGGGCTTTTTTGCCTCCGGTATTTCTTCTACAAATGCAGCAGTAGCGGGCGCCACTTTCGGCTTTGGCCCAAACCCAGTCAACGGCCAGATGGCCATAAAAATGGAGGTGGAGCGCCCGGGCATTTTTGAGGTGAGCCTTTTGGACCAGCTGGGGCGGAAGGTTGCGGCCCCTGTCGCTGCAACAAGGCTTTCTGCCGGTGTCTATCATTGGGGGTACGATGCGGCCCACCTGCCTGCCGGTTTGTATTTCTTGCGCCTTAGCGGGGCAGAGGGGCAACAAACAGCCCCGGTCATCCTTGCCCGATAGCCAGGATATTGAGCCGCCCTGCAGCCCAGTCATAGCCCGGCTGCAGGGCACTCACTGCAAACATTGCCCGGCTGGCCCCAAAAATTAATAGAATCTTGAAACAGGTGGTTGGGCAGAGTTGAACTTTTTAGGATATATTCGAGTTGTGAAAACACTCGGCAGCCCGGTATATCCCGGGAAAGCCTTTTTTGTCACAAACACGAGACCAATCATATTGAGCGAGATTATCCTAACGGTAGAAGGCGTCGATCTGGTTGAGCTTTATGGAGAGAACAACTCCAAGCTCAACCTTCTTCGGAAGTCTTACCCTGATGTCACCATTACTTCCAGGGGGAGCAATGTGAGGATGCAGGGCGAAAAAAAGCAGGCCCAACAAGCTAAGGCTAAATTCGAGATGATGGTGCGCTTGCTTAAGGAGCATAAAGAGCTCTCCGTGCAAATGGTTGAGGACCTGATGAACGGCAACAACCCTTTTGAGGCTAAGCTGAGCAGTGCTGCCGCTGCCAATAAAACCATCCTTCATGGCCGTGGCGGCCGGCAAATCAAAGCCAAGACCATCAACCAAAAACGCCTCATTGAAGCAAGTGAGGATAATGACGTGGTCTTTGCCATTGGCCCAGCTGGTACAGGGAAAACCTACACTGCGGTAGCCCTGGCCGTACGGGCGTTGAAAAACAGAATGGTCAAGAAAATCATCCTGACCCGCCCGGCTGTAGAGGCTGGCGAGAGCTTGGGCTTCTTGCCCGGTGACCTCAAGGAAAAGGTAGACCCCTATCTCAGGCCCCTCTACGATGCACTTGATGATATGCTCCCCGCTGAAAAGCTGCAGCAGTTTATGGCTACAAGGGTCATAGAGATAGCGCCCCTTGCTTTTATGCGGGGCCGGACCCTAGATAATGCGTTCATTATCCTGGACGAAGCCCAAAACTGCTCCACCATGCAGTTGAAGATGTTCCTGACCCGCCTAGGGCCTTCTGCCAAATGTATCATTACGGGAGACCTCTCCCAGATTGACCTGCCATTCCACCAGAAATCTGGGCTCAGGCGTGCTACAGACCTCTTAGGGCATCTGCCTGGGATCGCTGCCATCCGCCTCGATGCCAATGATGTAGTCCGCCACCGTTTGGTCAAGGAAATCATCCTGGCCTACGAGCGCTCCGATGAGGAGCTGCGCAATCGGAAAGCTGCTGAAAAGGCAGCCCGGGAAGCAGCGGAAGAGGGGCAAAAGCCTGCTGATGGGAAAACCTCCGCTAATGCGGCGGATGAGGAATAGCAATAGCGCCCCAAGATGTAAGCTGGCGGCTAAGCGAATCTTTGGGGCTTGTTGTTGAGCCCCAAAGCTTTATAAGCCTTGCTTCCTGGCTGAACTTTCATTTTAGCCCGGCAAACTCAGGTTTAGCGGCTTCGCCAAGGCCATGCTGGAGCCTTGGGCAGGTGCAACTCCTTGATTTTTAGAGTAAAAATGCTCTAAATAAGCGCTAAGGCTTGATAAAATTTACCACAATGAATACGGTTAGTTTCAAAGTAGACGTGCCAGAAGAACAGGAAGAGGCTTTCCTGAAGTTTGTCGCTGCAATGCAGGAAGCTGGTGTGGTAAACGCCTGCTCTGCAGACCGTACCGCAAGTAGCGGACAGGCTGGGCATCAACCTGAGGAGGTGGAGGATGTTGCCAGCCGATACCGAGACTTGGTGGATTAGCCGGGGGAGCGGGCTGCAAACAGCTGGGGCTTGAGCCAAAATATCGCAGGCGTTCATGCCCTTCGGGCATTAGGCGGGCATTGGCCTAGCGCTGCGCAGGGGTGGCAAGCCCGATAGGGCCGAGCGGGCAGCGAGCCCCGGAGCATAGCGGCACCTGCCCGCGGGCAGGTGCAGGCCCCGATCTCAACGGCAGAAGCCTGGGCTGCAATTTTCAGTGTATTGGACTATAGCTGCTGCTAAAAAAGGAATTCTGCCTTTTTTTTCTCATTTTTCGGCCTCACCATTCCTAGTGTTATGACCTATCTGGTACATCACCCCAAGCCAATCATCCACGGGCGTGTCCAATTGGCAGGCTCCAAGAGCATTAGCAACCGGGCCCTGATCATCAGGGCGCTCAGCGGGCAAGGCTTTGAAATACAGCGCCTAGCCAATGCTAAGGATACCGTTCTGCTGGAGCGCCTACTGCAAAGCAAAGAGGAGGTGCTCGATGCAGGGGCGGCGGGCACCACATTCCGTTTCCTTACGGCTTACCTTTCCGGCCAGGATGGCACGCAGTCCCTTACAGGCACCGAGCGGATGAAGCAGCGCCCTGTCGGAGTGCTTGTAGAGGCGCTCCGGGAGCTTGGGGCAGACATCGAATACTTGGAGCAGCAGGGCTATCCGCCTTTGAAAATAGGCCCAGGCCATCGTTTTGGCCAGACAGCCCGCTTGTCGATTGCTGCCAGTACAAGCAGCCAATACATTTCCGCTTTGCTTATGCTGGCCCCCACCTTGCCCGAAGGGCTTGCGCTGCAGCTCAAAGGGCAAGTTGTTTCCCGCCCCTACATAGAGATGACCCTCAACCTGATGGCCTATTTTGGCGTGAGCCATAAGTGGGAGGGCAATACCATTACGGTGCCTCCGCAAGCGTATGAGCCGAAGCCCTTCACGGTGGAGGCAGATTGGTCCGCAGCATCCTACTATTATGCCATCGCAGCCTTGGCTGAGGAAGCCAGCCTACAGTTGGATGGGCTGTTCCAGGATAGTGTGCAGGGCGATGCGGTGTTGGTAGAGATGATGGAGGCCTTTGGCATTCAGTCTACTTTTAATGAAACGGGGGTACACTTGCATAAGCCCAAGGGGGCAGAAGTGCCCGCAGAGTTTGCCTGGGACTTTCTGCGCTGCCCCGATCTGGCGCAGACCCTTGCCGTGTGCTGTGCGGGCTTGGGCGTGCCAGCTACTTTTTGCGGCCTGGAAACGCTTCGGATCAAAGAGACGGACCGCATTTTAGCGCTGCAGCAAGAGCTGCAAAAGGTCAATGCCAATTTGGTGGAGCTGCCATTCTCTGGCGAGCGGAATTATTTTCAGGTGCAAGGGAAGACCATGTACCGTCATACCCCTGTTTTTGCAACTTACGAAGACCACCGGATGGCGATGGCTTTTGCCCCACTGGCCTTACAGCACCCTATTGAGATTGAAGAACCGGGTGTTGTGGTCAAGTCATACCCCGACTATTGGAAAGACTTGGCTTCATTGGGGTTTGAGGTAGAGGAAGCAGGATAGCCCCGTTGCCCCCAATGATTTGGACAAAAAAGCCCCGGAGGATTTCCCCCGGGGCTTTTGGTGTTTGGGCGGCACAGGGTTTACCCATCGCTGCCTATTTCTAGGATTTTGATTTCTACCCGTTGGTTTTGGCGCCTGCCATAAACCGTTTTGTTGGAGGCGACAGGCCTATCTTTTCCATACCCTTTGTACTGCAGCCGTTTGGCATCAATGCCATACTGCTTGAGGTACTCTGCCACCGCTTTAGCGCGCGCTGTGGAAAGGCGGAGGCAGTAGTCATCGGGCGGGAGGTTGTTGGTGTGCCCTCCAATCTCAATGGAGACGTCAGTGTTCTGCTTCATGAAGTCTGCCACCTCTTTGAGTACGGTAGACGATTGCTTGGTGATCCGGGCGCTGTCCGCTTCAAAGTAGAGTTTGTCCAAACGGATGGTCTGCCCTTTTTTCATTTCAGACCTTTTTACCCCAGCAATGGTCACTTCTTCTTTGGGCGCAGGAGGAGGGGGTGTTTGTTCTTGTGTATCTGGCTTAGACGGGGTAGGGGCAGCGGGTTTGACCGGCTCGTTGTTTTCCGCAGGAAGGTTTTCTGCTGCTGGGGGAGGGGTGTTGAGGTTGGCAATAGAAGGCTGCTCCACTTCTGGGATATCTTGTGGCTCCGCAGGGATATCTTCATCGCAAGGGATAGGCCGGATGGGAGAGGCGTTGTCAACAAGAACGTTGCCGTTGTAAGGGAAGAGGGTAGGCGTCTCGTAGAAAGCCTCGATGACGATGTAGGTATAAGCCTGTGTAGGCTCGAATTTAAAATTGTACTGCATCCAATAAGACTCCTTCACCAGATTGGTCTCATCAAGGAAGCCCCTTTTTTCACAGTAATCGAAGCCTCCATAAATGCGGACTTTAACCGGCTGGTTGAAATTGGTCTCCCGTTCTGTGCGCCGGCTGACGCTTACGTAATAAGGCGACCGGGCGAGCTGCAGGCTGAATTCATAGCAAGTGCCCGGCTGGAATGGTCGGCTCAGGCGCTGAGAAACGGATTCCCAGGTTTCGTTGTCCCTGACCACCATGCCAAGGTAGGTCTCGCCGTCTGTGGCTGGATAAGTAACGGCAAAGTCGCCGCTCGGCTGTGTATCCGGAGCGGATTCTCCAGGGAAGCCACAGTCTTTCCAGCCTCTTGGCGGGCGGCTGTGGCGGGGGAAGTCTTCAAAGGAAGGGTTGTTCAGAAAGATGGTGTCCTGCGCCAGCCCCTGAAAAGCGAAGCAACAAAGCAGCAAAAGGGGGAGAATGGTCGGTTTTCTCATATTTGGATTTTTGTCTGAATATTGTGCAAGCCACAGGGAGGGCTCTGCTTAAAGACGGCTAAATGTGGCGGGAGGCCACAGTGAAAGCCGGAATCTACACTATTCCTTAGTAAAAATAAACGAATCAGCTGATTGTTGCACCCTCGGGGCAAGTCAAGCAACTTCTTAACCCCTTCCAGGCTTGTTCAGAAGCGTACGTCGGTAGGAGTAACGAAAAGCGGATACCGTTTAGCATATCCTGTTAAAATGAGTACAGGGGCCTTCCCTCGAGAAGGCCCCTGTAAGGGACAAGTGATGCTGTTTTACCGGCAGGCCCTATTGAAAGGCATTCAGGCCAGTAACATCGTGCCCGGTGATCAGGAGGTGGATATCGTGGGTGCCTTCATAGGTCAGCACGGTTTCCAAGTTCATCATATGCCGCATGACCGGGTACTCGCTGGTGATGCCCATGCCGCCATGGATTTGCCGCGCTTCGCGGGCTACTTCGAGGGCCATGTGCACATTATTGCGCTTGGCCATGGAGATTTGAGCAGGTGTGGCTTTGCCCTTGTTGGCCAAGGTGCCGAGGCGCCAAGCCAAGAGCTGGGCCTTGGTGATCTCTGTGATCATTTCCGCCAGCTTTTTCTGCGTCAGCTGGAAACCGCCGATCGGGCGGCCAAACTGTTCGCGCTCCAGCGAATAGCGCAGAGCCGAATCGTAGCAGTCCATAGCTGCTCCGATAGCGCCCCAGGCAATGCCAAACCGGGCTTTAGACAAGCAGGAGAGCGGCCCGCGCAAGCCCCGGATTTCTGGGAATACATTGGCTTTGGGCACGCGTACGTCTTCGAAGACGAGCTCGCCGGTGATGGAGGCGCGCAAAGACCATTTCCCGTGTATTTCTGGGGCAGAGAACCCCGGCATATCCTTTTCGACGACCATGCCCCGGATTTTGCCTTCCTCATCCTTTGCCCAGACTACCGCGATATCCGCTACCGGGGAGTTGGTGATCCACATTTTTGCGCCATTGAGGATGTAGGCATCGCCATCATCTTTGATGTTGGTCACCATGCCGCCAGGGTTGGAGCCGTGGTCGGGCTCCGTCAGGCCGAAGCAGCCGATGAAGTCCCCGTTGCCCAATTTGGGCAGGTACTTCCGCTTTTGCTCTTCAGAGGCATACTTCCAGATGGGGTACATCACCAGAGAGCCTTGCACAGAAGCCATAGAACGGATGCCAGAATCGCCCCGCTCCAGCTCTTGCATAATCAGGCCATAGGCGATTTCGTCCATGCCGCCACCGCCGTACTCTGCAGGGATGTTGGGGCCGAAAGCGCCAATCTCAGCCAGGCCTTTGTAGAGGTGCTTGGGGCATTCTGCCCGTTCAGCGTATTCTTCAATGATAGGGCTTACCTCTTGCTTAACCCAGGTGCGCACAGCGTCCCGGGCAATGAGGTGGTCGTCTTCGAGGAGCTCGTCAATGGCGTAATAATCATGCCCCTGAAACTTATCTTCCCGGGCCCGCTTTTCGATGGTGCCGTTTACGGCTTGTCCTGTATCAGGCATAGTTTGAAGTTATTTTTGGATTTTGGTCAGGGTGGGCACCCTAAAAATGTTTGTTGCATCAATTGGGCAAAGGTAAGGAATAATGCCCGGCTGCGCTACATTAGCCTTTGAATGCTACCTAATTTTGACAGCCTGCCTTACTTTTGGGCAAAACCCGCATTTATGGCAACAATTGCACTCCAGGGCATGCGCTTTTTTGCCCCGCACGGCTACTACGAAGAGGAGCAGATCCTCGGCAATGAGTTCCTCCTTGATGTTATGGTCAATACAGAAACGGACTTGGCTGCTGAATCGGATGACCTCTACTTAGACTTGGGGGAAGATGAAGATGAAGACGCGGCCATCCCCACTACGGTCAATTATGAGACGATTTATCTGCTTTGCCAAGTAGAAATGAAAAAGCCCACCCGGCTTTTGGAGGCTGTAGTCGAGCGGATTGCCGACCGCCTGATAGAGCAGTTCGATAACATCACCGGGCTGTATGTCCGGCTGCGGAAAAAGAACCCGCCTCTTGGCGGTAATGTCAGTGCCGCTTGGGTCATGATTGCCAAAGGCGACCTGTCCGGCTATTTGCCTGCTATGGATTGAGCCAGGTACAACCTCGCCTGCCCCTGCTGCGTTCTTTTATCACTCAACACCTCTTCACAGTACCTTAAACAAATGACTATGAACCATCGGTTTGCCCGCTCGCTCACGCTTTTTATTCTTGCTGCTTCCCTCTTGGTCGGTTGCACTGCACAGCAGATCCAAGCCACCCTGGAGACCCTCTCTTCCGGCTCTGGCGCGCTCACCAACGAAGAAATCGGCCGGGGGCTGAAACAGGCTTTGGAGTTTGGCATCAGCGAAGGGGCCGAACGGCTCTCTCAACAGGACGGCTACTACAAAAGCCCTTACAAAATCGGCCTGCCGCCTGAAGCGCAAAAAGTGGCTGACCGCCTGCAGAACATCCCTGGCTTCCGGGAGGTGGAGGAGGTCATTCTGGAAAAAATCAACCGGGGGGCAGAAGATGCTGCTGCCAAGGCTAAGCCTATTTTTGTGGACGCCATCAAGGCCATGACTTTCCGGGATGCCCTGGATATTTTGATGGGCAATGACGATGCTGCTACCCAATACCTCAACCGGGTCACTTACAACAACCTGTACGCGGAGTTCAACCCGGTCATCGTTTCCTCCCTGGATAAATTCAAAGCCCGGCAATATTGGGGAGATGCGGTCAACGCTTACAACAAAATCCCCTTCGTTGAGCAGGCCAACCCTGACTTGGATGACTACGTGACCCGGCAGGCACTGAAAGGGCTGTTCACTATGGTAGAAAAAAAGGAAAAAGAAATCCGGACCAACGTCAGTGCGCGTACAACCGACCTCCTTAAGCGGGTCTTTGCCCGGCAGGACAACAAATCAGGCAACTGATCTCCCATTGTTTTCTCATAAGCTTGTACTGCAAGGCCCCCTGCCGTTGATCAACGGCAGGGGACCTTGCTATTGCTGTGTGCTCCAAGCCTGTTCTTAGTAGCGGTAAATAGCACAGGCAGGAGTGGAAGGGGCTGGCATTTCTGACGCTTCCATCAGGTATACTCTGCCACCATTGAGGTAAGTCTGTACAGCTGCAAAGTCAAGCAGGTCCATGTTTTCATAGGAAAAGCCCTCGGTTATGTCCAATTGGTTGACAGAGGGGTCGAACTTCCCGGGCAGGCGGGCGCCTTTGCGCAAAAACAAAACCTCGATTTTCTGATAGGCAGCTGCCGGGATAATTTCGGTGGGCTCCACAGTGCCCATCGCTTTCGATTTCCGCTCGCCGAACTGTGCGCCATCTTCTTCCCGCTGCTGATGGAAGTACGGCCCTAACCGCGACCAAGCTTTCTCGTGCAGCAGCACTGCGTCCTGATGGTCGGGGTTGCCGGGGATGGGCTCTGGATAAATTCGGCTGTACTTGCTGATGGATTTGTAGATAGGGTAAAGGTAGTCTACGCAGGCTAAAACCATAGGGGGCTGCTCATCGTGAAGCATTTGCATCAGCCCTTCGTCAACTTCCCGGAAATATTTTATCAGGTCTTGCTCCTGATCGTCTTTGCCATATCCATGACCGTGGTAAACTTGAGATTGCTGGCTGCTGCCATGGTGCTGAAGCGTGCCTGGAGCATCGCTCAGCTCAAAAAGGCTCGCCATATCCTTTGGCACTAAGTCTTCGATCTGTACAGGGGTGATGCTGTAGCGGCTGCCTTCAAAAAAGCGGATTTCATTTTGGCTCAGGGCGAGCAGGAAGAACCTGCTGTCATGGTTGAGCACTGGCAGGAGGGGGCTTAATAGAAAGGACCGGCCTATAGATACTCTGGCATCAAAGGTGATGGGCATGATCTCGTAATGGGAAAAATCTGGGCCTGCAAAAAAGCAGAGCCCGTCGGATAGGTGAAGCCAAAACCGGGAGTCTTCCAGCAGCTCCTGCCCAGGCCTCAGTATTTTCCGGGCTTCGTTAGTTGGCGCACCGGCCGACTCGAGCCGTTTGCTGGCTTCAGACAGTGCATTTTTGAACCTCAGCCGGTCTTCTTTTGCATGGCCCGCACGATAGGTGGGGATGAAAATAGAGATAAGGTACTTTCCTTTATATGCTGCTAAAGTTCTAAACTGCTTATCGTTTATCATGTGGTCTGGTTTTGATGATGAAAGAAATGTGGGTGGGTGGAATTCCCCCTAAGCGCTCCAAACAGGCGCTAAGCTCCGCTCATTTTCCAGCTTCTTAAGCCCTGCTTGTAAATGGGGGGGCTTAGCATTAGGTGTAAGCCTGCTTGCTCCGTTTGTAAATGAGGTAGCCTGTGAGGGCGATAAAAAGGGCTGCGCCAATCCATAAAAAAGGAGACTCATACCATAGCTCCTGTCCTTGACCGATGGTTTTCTGGCTGCTGTAGGGGCTTTTTGATGCCCCGCCTTCCTGAGCTGACAAGAGGGTGGGGGCATGGCAAAATGCCAGGAGAAAGCAGAGCCGGGCGAGCAGGTTTTTCATGTGCGGCTTTTCTTTTAAAACGGGGGGCAGCGCCTGTATGTTCGAATAGGGGTGGGTGTAAGGTGTTGTTAAATAGGCTGTTGTGTAAACAAGCGCGCGCTTGTGGGGTTTGAGGAAGTGTTGTAGGCAGCAGCTTAGCCATGCATTTAAACTGACTTGATTAAATATGCCTTTGCACATAACCAACATCAAAGATCAACGGCTCCGGCGCCTGATAGAGCAGGTTTATGAACGCTTTAGCCCTTTGCACCCTTATGAGCTCGAAGTGCGTCAGCACCGCCTCCGTAAAACGACCATGAACGCACAGCCAGTGGTAGATGCCCGTTTTTGGCAAAAAGCCCGCCGCAGGTACCGGATCAATATTGGCGAATACCTTCAATTGCCGGGGCAGATCAACTTGGCAGGGTTGCCCAGGGAGGTGATGTCCGGATGGCTGGCCCATGAGATGGGGCATTTGTGCGACTACCGGGAGCGCTCGGCATGGGGCATGATGAAATTTGGGATAGGCTATTGGTGGCTGGCCAATTATCGTTCCGGAGCAGAGCGGCAGGCAGACCTGTACGCTATCCGGCAAGGGTTTGGGGATGAGCTGCAGGCCACCAAAATTTATATTCTGGAGCAGTCGCCGCTGCCTGATGCCTACAAGTCGCGCATCCGTAAGTATTATATGTCAGTAGACGAAGTGGCGCAGCTCATCGACGGGAAAGAGCACCCTTCTCTGCGCCTTGACCAATTAATTTAGGACAGGACAAAAGGGGGTAGATGTTGTTGTAAATCAATCCTTTATAAAATTTCGCCCCTAACTGAATACGCATTTGGCCCGCTAAGTCCAAATGTAGCGGCTTCGCCATACTCCTGCTGGCAAAGCGGGCGGGCATAAGCCCTTAATTTTTATGGAAAAACCGCTCTCCCAAGCCTACGGGCGTGCAAAATCCAGAAGGTCTTGCATGTCTTCAGCTTTCATCACCCGAGGCATTTTCACCTGCCCCCCTTTTTTCTTCCGGCTTTCCAGCCAATGGTATAGTGTATCGTTGGGCAGGGCCTGCACCCGCACCTCCTGCAAGGCCTTCGACCGTGCTACAGCATAGTTTTTGTTGCTGTCCTTAAGGAAGCGGTCGAGAATAGCAGACAGCTCCTGCTGCCCCGCATCGGTGCCCAGTACCCACTGATGGGCGAACTGCCCGGCTTCGTCTTCTACTGCTGCTACGGCAAACTCATTGATGGAGAGGCCGGCCTGCTGCTCTAAGTGCCGAACGGCAGCGTTGAGCTTTTCTTCTGAGAGCTGTGAGCCTACCACATTCAGGAAATACTTGGTACGGCCAGTAATGCGGATTTCCAGTGCTTCCAGATCAGTGAACGTGATGCAGTCGCCGATGAGATAGCGCCATGCACCGGCAGGGGTGGAGATCAGCAGGGCGTATTCCTGCCCGGGCTCCACTTCCCGCAAGGTGAAAACCTGGGGCGAATCAAGAAGGGCGCCAGTCTCGTCAAACCCCCTTTCATCAAAGGGGATGAACTCATAAAAAATGCCATGATCTACCGCCAGCTGCATATTCATTGTGCCAGGGCGGGCATTGTAAGCAAAGAAGCCTTCCGAGGCCAGATAGGTGTCCAGGTAAATCAGGGGCCGGCTGAATAGTTTTTCCAAGCTCTTCCGGTAAGGCTCGAAAGCTACGCCACCGGTAGCGTAGACCGACAGCCCCGGCCAGATATCGTGTATGGAGCTGAGCTGATGGCGCTCAATGATCGCTTTGAGCATGAGCTGAACCCAGGAAGGTATGCCAGCTAGTGCGCCGATATCCCATTGGGGCGCTGCTTCGGCTATGGCTCCCACCCGTTCATCCCAGTTGTCAATACTGGCAATTTCGAGCCCAGGCCGGTAAAACCCCCCAAACCAATTGGGGATGTTGTTGGTGTTGATGCCGCTGATCTCCCCTTCCAAGTGCCCATTGGGGTGCTGCTGCAGCTTAGCAGAACTGCCGAGCATGAGGATTTCTTTTTCGAAAAGCTCGGGGGGCAGATCGAAGCGGGCGAGGCTCTCCGCTTGTGCAAGGCCTACAGAACGGATGGACTCTAGCATTTCCCGGGTAACAGGTATGCGTTTGCTCTCCTTGCCAGTTGTGCCGGAGCTGAGGGCAAAATAAGCAGGCTGCCCTGGCCAGGTGATGTCAGGCTGCTTTTGCTGCCGCTGCCACCACATATTGTGCATGCGCTCGTAATCGAAGATGGGCACCTGCTTTTGGAAAGCGGCTACCGGGTCTTCCTCTTCCGCTATATTGCGGAAGCCGTAGTACAGGCCAAAAGAAGTGGGGGCTGCGGCCTTGATCAGCTGCAGGAGCTGTGCCTTCTGCCTGGCATAAGGGTTGAGGAGGTCGGTGGTCAGGGCGTGTTTCAGCTCGATAGCCGATTTTACAATGCTGCCTAGTATAGCCATAGTTGGATTTTCGTGATTTATTTTGAAACGCAGCAGGGCTAAGCAGGTTCGCCATAAAAATTGGCGGCAGTGCTCAAACTACGTGGGTAAACCGAAGTGTCGCTTGCGCTGAGGCTTTCCGGGCTTTAGCTTGGCACTAGCGCTGCGCAGGGGTGACAAGCCCGATAGGGCCGAGCGGATAGCGAGCCCCGGAGCATAGCGGCACCTGCCCGCTGGCAGGGGCAGGCCCCTATCCTTACGGAGGGGGCAGGCAAAAAAAACGACAATCTGGTTTGCGCCTCAAACAACTCTTCTTAATAGTATGTTAAGAAGCAGTCAGGCAAAGGCCGCCTGCTTTATTTTTGCGTATTTTAGAGGGCTATGATTGATAGCGGGCGAACGCGAATTCAAGCCTGCTCTTGCTGGTCGGGGCGCCGGCATCCCAAAAGCTCGTCACCATAAATTCTAATAGCGCGGCAACAATGAAACAGTTTTTCCTCGAGCGCCAGCTTAGCCGGATAGAACAAGAAGGCAATGATGATTTCCTGCAGATCCTCACATTTGGGGCCAACTATTACCCTACCCCTGAGCTGCAGGCTCTGCTCCGTCAACTAGATGAGCGCACGCAGCAGCTGGCACATGCCCGCCGGCTCATCCTGCTCATTGGGGCATCCACTACCCTTTGGATCGCCTTCAGCTTCCTTTTTCAGAGCCTCGATTTTACCCTAGGGGTCTACTTTACCTTGGCCATGGTCCCACTTACGATCATCGCGTTCACGATAGGCAATGTAATGATCAACAAACGCTACAAAGCAGTGCGCGATGCCCGGCTGATCGAAAAAATCATCGTAGAAGAGCTCGACCGCAGGCGCAAAGACGCCTCCATATTTTAACAGCCCGCCGGCTGTCAAAAACTGCCGTACTGCTCTCGAAAGCCCGTTTCTTATAGTTCTGTATTCAAGAATTCATACTCAAACGCTCCGGCTTTGCTGCCGAGCCCTGTCAACCGTTGTTATCTTTTTGGCGTTTTTTATGAATACTGCTCACCTGCTAAGGATGGGCAGGCCTTACTAACTAGAACAGGGATTAGCGAACAATGAGCAGAAAGCTCACCAATAAAGAGGCTTCCAAAGTACTGGAAGCCAATAATTTTGACGCCTACCAGGAAGTATTTGAGTCCTTTGGGCTCGGCACCTTATTGTTAGACCGTTCCGGCCAGATTTGTGCAGCCTCAAAGCAAATTGCTTTAGACTTGGGCTATGAGCACCAACAGCTGCTCAAAAAACGGATTTTCGAAATCAACCCACATATCAGTTTGGTCGACTGGAAAAAACGTTGGAAGCTGCTGCAGCAAACGGGGTACTTTGAGCTGGATACAGAGTATATGACGGTGCAGGAAATGCTCTATCCGGTTAGGTTGAAGTCGCTGCTGATCGAATACGACGGCAAAAGCTTTTGCCTGATGAGCGTTAAAAATCAGCTACAGGTCAACCGCTATAAAAAGTTGTTGGAGCTGACCGCTCAGGTCAGCAAAGTTGGCGGATGGGAATGGGACTTGGTCAACGATGCCATCAGCATGACCGAAGAGGTGGTCTCCCTGCTCAATATGCCGGGCAAGCCGGCTAACCGGGAAGAGCTGGAGCGCCACTTGGAAAAACGGCTCGCCCCCGAAGCCTACCGCGCTTTCAATTTGCACCTCCGCAGCGCTATCGAGTCCGGCGAGCCTGAAAGCTTCGAAGTTCATGTCCAACAGCCCGGCGGCGATTTTTCCAACCTGGCCATCACCGTTGTGCCAGAAAAATCAGAGCTGCAGACCATAAAGCTCTACGGCACCCTACAAGATATTTCTGGCTTTTCCCCTCAGGACGAGGATTTGAAATTGGCGCAATTTACACTGGACCATGCCAAAGAGATGATTTTTTGGGAAACGGCAGACGGGCGCTTCCTGTATTCCAATATGGCTGTGCAGGAGCATTTGGGGTACTCCCGCCGCGATATCCTGAACATGAAGGCCTGCGATATCGTACACAACTACAGCGATGAAGAACGGCACAGCGCTTGGGAAGAGCTCTCGGCTTCCCGCCACATGGACCGCGAAATGGGCCTCAGGGCCAAAGACGGTTCCGTCATCCCGGTCTACTGCTCGTTCAGCCTTATCCGCTTCAAAGACCAAGAGATCAACTGCATCTTTGCCAGAGACTGGCGGCGCAAAAAAGCCCGGGATGAACGGTTGCTGCTTTCCCAGTTCACCATGGACAATGCCGTGGATATGATCTTTTGGTTCACACCGGAAGGGGAGGTCCGCTATGTCAATGAGACCGCTTACCATCAGCTGGAATACACTGCTTTTGAGACTTGGGACAAGCTGTTCCCCAATGACCCCGAAGCTAAGACCAAAGCCATCTGGGAAAAGCTGGAAAAAGAGCGCCGCTTCAGTTTTGAAACCCGCATCTCCGGTGCCGATGGGGAGGAAATCCCTGTGGAGGCTTTTATCAACTACATCAGCTATGAAGGCCATGCCTATGGCTGCGCCTTTGTGCGGGATATCTCCGCTCGTATCCGCAAGAGCGTGGAGCTGGCTACCGCCCTCGATAAAGTCCAAGAACTGACCAGGCGCCTGCAGAAAGAGAACACCCTGCTCAAGGAGGAGATCAACCTCAATTACAACTTCAAAAATATCATCAGCGAAAGCCCCCGCTACAAAAAGGTGCTGCACCAGATAGAGCAGGTATCCGAAACCGACGCTACCGTCCTCATTATTGGCGAGACCGGCACGGGCAAAGAGCTGCTGGCCCGCTCCCTCCACTTGCTGAGCCGCCGCAGCGATGCTCCCATGATTAAAGTGAACTGCGCAGCATTGCCCAAGGAGCTGATCGAAAGCGAGCTGTTTGGCCACGAAAAAGGGGCTTTTACTGGCGCTTTTCAACAGAAAAAAGGCCGGTTCGAAATGGCAGATGGCGGCACGATCTTCCTGGATGAAATAGGGGAGCTCCCGCTCGACCTACAGACCAAGTTCCTCCGCGTCTTGCAGGAAGGGGAGTTTGAGCGTGTAGGCGGCAGCCTGACCCTCAAAACCAATGTCCGTGTGGTCGCAGCTACCAACCGCAATCTGGTAGATATGGTGAACGAAGGCGAATTCCGAGAAGACCTCTATTACCGGCTCAATGTTTTCCCCGTTTACAACATCCCTTTGCGGGAACGCAGAGAAGACATCCCACTGCTCGTGCGCTACTTTGTAAAGAAGTATGCCGAAAAGGCAGGGAAGAAAATTGAGGATATCCCTCAGGAGCCGCTCGATGAGCTGCTGCGCTATGCCTTCCCGGGCAACATCCGGGAGCTGGAGAATATCGTGGAAAGAGCGGTGATCCTCTCAGCCGGCAGCACGCTCAATTTGGCAGACGCCTTCCATAAAAATGCCGGCCGGCCGGGGGAAGGGCAAGAGGCTGGGTTCAAATCCTTCGAAGCTATGCAACGGGACTATATCATTCAGGCCCTTAGCCGCTGCAACTGGCGCATCAGCGGCCCCAAAGGGGCTGCCAAAATGCTGCAGCTCAACCCTCGTACCCTGGCTTCCAAAATGCGGCGGCTCGATATTCACCGCAAGGATTTTATCGACTGACCCGGTGCATCTGCGCTATTCAGTTGGGCGTACACCAAAATGCCGCAGGCGTTTAGACGGTGTTGGGATTTCACCCTTTGGGCTGCATTTGCCAAATTTCATCCTGCACTTCGTTGCTCTTCAGTCGCTTAGCTCAGGCTATTGGATTCAAGAATGGGGCCCTTTTGCCCCATTCTTGAATATATCGCGTCTTGTTCAGAATGAAATTTGACTACATTCGCTCCAAAAGCGAATTCCCAACACAGTCTTAAGCTTTTCGGGCTATATAGCCTGGCATTGGCCTAGCGCTGCGCAGGGGTGGCAAGCCCGACAGGGCCGAGCGGACAGCGAGCCCCGGAGCATAGCGGCACCTGCCCGCGGCAGGGGCAGGCCCCTATCCTTGCGGAGGGGGCAAGCAAAAAAACGGCAATCTGGTTTGTGCCCATTCAGCTTTTTATCGAACACGAAGCCCACCCCCTCCGTTGCATAAGTGTATTTTAGGTAAAATAAAAAGCTGAATATGAATTACTTGGGTTTGAGCCGCAAAGAAATGGCTAAGACAGTAGACTTGCTGAATGACTTGCTGTCCAATTATCATATCTATTATCAAAACCTCCGCAACTACCACTGGAATGTTGAGGGCAAAGCTTTTTTTGACCTCCACGAACAGTTCGAAGCTTTGTACGATGATGCAAAGCTCAAAATTGACGAAATAGCAGAGCGCATCCTGACCCTTAGGCTGCGGCCGGTGAGCAAAATGTCGGCTTACCTGGAAAGAGCGGAAATCAAAGAGGCCGAAATCACCACCAATGAAATGGCAATGGCCGAAACGGTGCTGGACAACCACAGGGTCTTGATCGCCAATATGCGCGAGGTCATCAGAGCGGCAGGCAAAGTGGAAGATGAGGGCACTATCGATATGATAGGTGGGTTCCTCGGGAGCTTAGAAAAAGCGAGCTGGATGCTCGATGCCTGGCACGCCCGCAAGGAAGCGCATGCCACGGCATAGGGCGCCCCCCGCCTGTGGCAGGGGATTGAGCATAAACAAAAAACGAAATTGTCGGACTATGAAACTGAACAGATACTCCTCCGTTGTGCATGCTACTCAGGCACTGCAAAAACGGGGGTACACGACCGAGTTCAAATTGAAGGAAAAGGGGAAAATGCAGAACCTGAAGACTAAACGCATGTACAGCCCTTCAGATATGGAAATTGCAGAGTATCACCGTTTTGAAGGGGCGTCCAACCCCAGTGATATGTCTATCGTTTTTGCGGTAGAAGCTAGAGACGGCGCCAAGGGCATTATCATTTCTTCCTACGGGATGTACGCAGACATGGACATGGTCGCGTTTATGGACAAGGTGAAAATCAAGAAGCGGGCCACTGCTTAGCAAGCCGATCTCATAGCGCTTCATGGGCTGTCCCTTCAGGAGCTGCCCTAGGAGGCAGGCAGGTTTGGGGGCTGCCCCTGCCTGAGGGCAGGTGCCGCTATGCTACGGGGCTCGCTGTCCGCTCGGCCCTGTCGGGCTTGCCACCCCTTCGAAGCGCTAGCCCGGCCCCACCATAAAGCTGAGAAAGCCTAGGCCCCTGCGGTACTTTGGCTTATAGCGGCAGTGCCCATCAGAAATACAGCGCCTTTTGGTTTGTACGAGCTTCTTCGGATGGCTGCCCGGGCAAAAGCCCGCGCCATTTCCGAAGGGGCTTTTGTACGTTGAGAGCATCGATTGCCATAATTTAACGATATTGTAGGGGCTGCTTTGATCAAGCGTTTGCCCTTCATCAGTACACCAATAACCAACAAGACACATGCGGAGCGACTCCATCAACCTGAACCGCCTGGCCTCCCTGCTCATCATCCTGTTTTTGGGAGGGTACCTCATTATCATCGGGCAAGCCATACTTGCGCCTTTGTCCTTCGCAGCCCTGTTCGCTTTTTTGCTGCTCCCCATTTCCCGCAAGGTAGAGCGCTGGGTATCCAACCGCCCGCTCGCTATCATTTTAGCCATGCTCATTGCAATCTTGCCTGTGCTCGTGCTGATTGTCCTGTTCTCTGTCCAATTTGGCGCTGTAGTGGATGATATGCCAGCAATAGGGGACCGCCTGCGCTCAGGCTTTGATGAGCTCCTGGCTTTCCTTCAACAATATATTGCAGTGGACACGCAGAGCTTGGAGGAGTCTATAAAGGCCAACTTCAGCAAAATCATTGAAGCCCCGCTGCAGATCTTGGGCAAGAGCCTGAGCTCAGGCTCCAATATCCTCATCAGCCTGCTGCTGACCTTGCTGTTCACTTTTTTTATCATGCTGTACCGCACTTCTTTCAAGAACTTCCTGCTGATGCAGTTCTCCCGTCAGCGGCGAGAGGAAGCGGAAGAGCTGACCCGTCAAGTAGAGCAGGTGCTCAAAGAGTACCTCTTCGGCCTGGGGGCTGTCATATTGATACTCGGGGTGCTTAACAGCTTGGGGCTGTGGCTCATCGGCATAAGCTATGCTTGGTTTTGGGGCTTCCTGGCTGCCTGCCTTGCTATCATCCCCTACATCGGCACCACGCTCGGGGGGACACTGCCGTTCATTTACGCATTGGCTACTACCGGCACACTCTGGCAGCCCGCAGCGGTAGTGCTACTGTACATGAGCGTACAGACGCTTGAGGGCAACTTTATAACCCCTAAAGTCGTAGGGAGCAGCGTGAGCATCAACCCTATGGCAGCCATCTTATTCCTTTTTGTGGGGGGGATGTTCTGGGGCGTTGCCGGCTTGATCCTGGCCCTGCCCTTTGTGGCGGTCCTTAAGGTGGTCATGGAGCATATCGACCCGCTCAAGCCGGTGAGCGAGCTCTTGAGCAGCGACATCTTCACCGACAGCGAAAAGTTCCTCAACGAGTACGACCAAGACCGTTTCCGGCTGACCCATTACTTCAGCCGGCATAAAAGAAAGAACGGCAGCCTTTAGCCTGATCGCACTAAATCTTGAGCTCTGGGATAGCGAAGTACCGGTGCAGAAAAGCATCAAATTCTTTCAGCAGGGTCTTGAAGTACTTCCGGAAATGCCGGACCTCAGAAAAGGCGTGCTCCCGCACTTGCGCGGAATAGGCCAGGGCTTCGCGCAGCTGTTTGTTCAGCCGCTGCAGGTTGAGCCGCTGCAGTAGGAATTGGTTTTGAAAATGCTCAACTTTTGCCCGGTCTTCTTCAGATTGGGCTTTCAGCAGTACTTCTTCTAAGCTCCATTCGCAATTGCGGATTTCCTGCTCATAAAACCGGATTTCCTTAAACCAGCTTTTAAGGGTAAACGCGTTTTGGGGGTCACTTACCTGATTCATGGCTTCAACTTTTTTGAGCTGCCTCTTCGGCAAGCCCTGATGAACAAATATGCAATCCTGGCTAGGCCAGGGTGCAGGCATCGTAAAAAAGCAAAGACTGGTATAGTAAGTAGATGGGGAGGCTTTTGCCAGAAAGGGGAGCGGCGTAGAGATGCTCAGCCACCTGCTGCGGTACCGCTTGGCGTGGGCTTGGCGTGGGCAGTATGCTGCTGCCACAGCCCGAGAACGGGTCTGGCTCAAAGCTTAAAGCGGTTTCATCCGTTGGGGCATCAATGTTCTGGCTTACGTATTTCACTCCCCAGCCGGCATGGGCTTTTACAGGCGCCAATACCCCGCTGAAGGGGCTGCAGGCAACGGCTGCAATGGACAGTAGGGAAATGATATTGCGTAATGCCCTCATGGACTTGGTCTTTGTTTGAAATCCCCCCCCGTCGGCAGTCCGGTCAGGGGGATAAAATTTCAAAGCTTTTTGGTCATGCTAAGTGACATCTATAACCCAGTTTGGGGCAGAGTAGTTGCCTACCGGCAAAAAATTAAGACACCCCTTAACGCTTCTTTAACAACTGCAAAGGGCTATTGGGGAGGGGAGAAAATCATCTTCCCGCTTGCGCCCACGGGGCTCCATAGTGGCCCATTGAGCAGTATCCGTTGTGCAAGGGAATCTGCTTCAGGGGAGGCTCCTTCGAGAATGCTGATGCGAGCGGGCCGGCCGGACTCGTCTACCTCAAAAGCGAGTACGACCCTGCCTGCCCGGGGCAAGCGGGGGTAGGCTTGGTGCCAAGCTTTTAACAGCAGTAGAGTATCCGCTGACGCCTGTATGCGGGCAGGCCCGCCAAAAGCTGAAGGGGCTGCACGCTCCATCTTCGCCTTTGGCGGAGGGGGGCTCTGCAGGGGCACAGCGGGTGCGTCCGCTGCAGCATCCTCCATGGCCATTTCAGTACTGAATGTGGCAGGCTCATTAGCTTCAGTGCCATTGGCATCTTCTTCCAGTTGGGCGAGCACGGGCGGTTGGGGCGGCGGGGCAGTTTTTTCTTTATCGGACTCCGGCCTTGCTACAGGAGGTGGGGCAGCCAGAGGAGAGGGCACTCCTTCAGGGCGGGCTGTTTGTGGGGCGGGAGCGGGCAAAGGGGCAGCGGCAGGCGGCCGTGTGCCCTCCGTGGCCGGTTTGGCAGCCTCCATAGCCAGCTCCCGGGCGCTGTCATCCCCCTTTTGCAGCCATAAGGCCGCCGCAAGTACCAGCCCTGCGGCCACTGCTGCAGCGGCGATCGCACCAGGCCGCAGCCGGCGGCCGCCCACTGTGCGCAAACGGGCGCGTACCCGGCGTACGGCTTCGTCGTGCTCCGCTTCGGGCACTTCCCGGAGCCCTTCCATGGCTTCCTTCAGCACAGCATCTTTCAAGGCCAGGCGGTCGAGCTCAGCCTCTTCGCCCTTGCTGATGTCGCCAGAGAGGTACTTTTGCAGCAGATGTGCTGCCCGTGGTGTCGGTTGATGCTCAGGCACGATGAATCAATTTTTCCATGCAGATGCGCAGGTTCCGCCTGCCATTTTGAATATAAGAGCGCACACGCCCTACCGTCTCTTGCCGGCTTTGGGCTATTTCCTTGTAGGAGTAGCCTGAGAGGTAAAATTCCTCAATGCACTGCTGTTGGGCAGGGGGCAGACCGGAAAGGCAACTGCGCAGGGCCTTGAGCTGTGCTTCCTCCTCCGGCCACTCAAGGGTATGATGCCGCTGATCGGCAGATTGCATAAGCTCGGGCGGGGTATTTTCTTCCCGCTGTACCGCTGCTTTGCGCAAATGCATCAGGCAGTGGTTCCGGGCCAGGGCGTGCAGCCAGCCAACAAAATGCTGTATGTCATGTTCCAGCACCTTGTTTACCAGCAGTTCATAAACAGCCATGCAGACATCCTCTGCCTGCTGCTGATCTTTGAAATACTTGAGCCCAATGCCGTACACCAGAGGCACATGCCGGCTGAACAAGGCAGCGAGCAGGTGCTGATCGCCACTCTGCCGGTACTGCCGCAGAAGGGCTTCGTCGGGGAGGTCGTCAGGTGCTGCCTTTCTGAAAATACGGAGCATGCCGGGAATCTTTAATTTGGTGCGCAGCCGAAATTTACACATTTTGGCGAAAGCCGATCCCTTTTCTGGATAAGCCCCTGTCTATCAAATAAATTAATGCCAAATTAACGGCTAGAAAGAGCGGGGCGTTGAAATTAAACCTATCTTTGCGCCTTCTTTTGGAAAGCGCCCTGCAGCGCTGTCATAACTTAGGACTTTTTATGGAAATTAGAAACATCGCCATTATTGCTCACGTTGACCACGGCAAAACTACGCTGGTGGACAAAATGATCCTGGCTGGGCAGCTCTTCGCTGACCACGAAAAGCCGGGCGAGCTGATTCTGGACAACAACGACCTGGAGCGTGAGCGGGGGATTACTATCCTTTCCAAAAACGTTTCCATTACCTATAAAGGGGTAAAAATCAACATCATCGACACCCCGGGCCACAGCGACTTTGGCGGGGAAGTAGAGCGCGTGCTCAATATGGCTGATGGTGTGCTTTTGTTGGTGGACGCCTTCGAGGGGCCTATGCCTCAGACCCGCTTTGTAACCCAAAAAGCCATTGAACTGGGCCTTAAGCCCATCGTCGTGGTCAATAAGGTGGACAAAGAGAACTGTACGCCCGATGAAGCTCAGGAAGCGGTTTTCGACCTCATGTTCAACCTGGAGGCTACCGAAGATCAGCTCGACTTCCCAACAGTGTACGGCTCTGCTAAGTTTGGCTGGATGAGCCACGACTGGCGGGAAAAGACAGATAATATCGCCCCGCTTTTGGATACCATCCTGGAGCACATCCCTGCCCCTAAGGTTGACGAAGGCACTCCTCAGATGCTGATCACCTCCCTCGATTTCTCCAAGTACATCGGCCGTATCGCAGTAGGCCGCCTACAGCGCGGGGAGCTGCGCGCAGGGCAGCCGGTTTCTGTGGTGAAAAAGGACGGCAGCATACAGAAAAGCCGCATCAAGAACCTCTACGTCTTTGATGGTTTCGAACGGACTGAGGTACAGCAGGTAGTCGCTGGCGAAATCTGTGCCGTCTTTGGTATCGAAGGCTTCGAAATCGGTGATACGATCGCCGACCACGAAGAGCCGGAAGGCCTGCCGACGATTGCCATCGATGAGCCTACGATGAGCATGGTCTTTACCATTAATGATTCCCCCTTCTTCGGCAAAGAAGGGAAATACGTGACTTCCCGCCACATTAAAGACCGCCTGACTCAGGAGCTGGAGCGCAACCTCGCCCTGCGTGTAGAAGAGACCGACTCTGCGGATACCTTCCGCGTTTTTGGCCGTGGGGTACTCCACTTGGCAGTCCTTATCGAGACTATGCGCCGGGAGGGCTACGAGCTGCAGATCGGGCAGCCGCAGGTTATCAACAAGCGTATTGACGGGGTAGTGCACGAACCGGTGGAAGAGCTGACGATCGATATCCCTGAGCCGCAATCTGGCACTGCCATCGATATGGTCACCCGCCGCAAAGGCGTCATGCTCTCTATGGAGCCAAAAGGCGACCGCATACAGCTGCGCTTTGAAATCCCCTCCCGGGGCATCATCGGGCTGCGAAGCCAAATGCTGACCGCTACTGCCGGGGAAGCCATTATGACACACCGCTTCCTGGAGTTTCAGCCGCACAAAGGGGACATCCCCGGCCGCATCAACGGCTCCCTTATTTCTATGGAAACGGGCACCTCCATTCCTTACAGCATCAACAACCTTCAGGACCGTGGCAAATTCTTCATTGCTGCCGGCGATGAGGTGTACGAAGGCCAGGTCGTAGGCGAGAACAGCCGCCCGGGCGACCTCGTTGTGAACCTGACTAAGACCAAGAAGCTGACCAATATGCGCTCTTCTGGCGCAGATGATAAGCTGAAGCTCATCCCGCCACGGGTGTTCAGCCTGGAGGAAGCTTTGGAATACATTCAGGAGGATGAATTTGTGGAGGTCACTCCGGAATCGATCCGCCTGCGCAAAATGCACCTCAAGGAGCACGAGCGCAAACGCGCAAAGAATAAGGCACTGGCTTAGCCCTTGCCCCTCCACTAATTTTAGCCGTGCTGCTCAGCAGCAATGCGATACCGCCGGTTTGCAGCAAGTGCAAGCCGGCGGTGCTGTTTCAGGCCGGGGCCTGCCGGGCTGCGGCCCGCAATATGAGGTATTGGGCTGCGATATAGGTGCTCATGATGAGCAGGCGGGAGGCCGGCACAGGATGTGCAAACTTGTTGATGGCAATGAGGGAGTCGGATAAGAGGAAAAAGGCTACCCCCGCCATGAGCCCCCAAAAGCGGGGCTGTGCCCAGACGGTCTTTAGGTTGTAGGCCAAGGCTGCCATGAGCGTGATGGCCAGGGCATAAACCGCTACCGGAGCCCTGAGCCCTGGCTCGAGCCCCGGCCACAGATATCCCAATATCGCCAAGAGGTACAATAAGAATGGCCAGGCTGCCCAAGGTTTTCCGGCAAGCGCCCCTCCTTTTGCGGCCGCCTTCCAGAACGCTACGCCATAGCTGACTTGGGCAATCAGGAAGCTCCCTAGCCCCGCCAGGAAAAACTCAGCCCGCCCAGGGCCATGCTCTACCATCATCAGCAGTACGTCCCCGCCCCAAGAAGCGGCTACCGCCGCCATCAGCCACGGTTTTAATGGGGAAGCAGGGGCCACTTGGTGAAACCATAGCCCCAGCAAGGGCATCAGCAGTGGTTTGGAAGCCAGGGCCAGCCCGGCAACCTCGTAGTGCTCGCCAAAAAGATTGGCCAAAGCAGCTAAAAAGAACAGAAAGAGCCATATCCGCTGCATCCGTATTTTGAATAGGTGAGGGCGCTAAGCTACAGTATTTTGGCGGTTGGTGGGAGGGATAGGGGGCAAACTAGACCCAGGTCATCTTGATATCCATTTCCAGTAGCGTCAGCGGTTGCTCGGGCTGTGCCCGCAGGTGCTGTACATACGAGCGGCCGACCTTCTTCAACCGGCTCAGTAGCAGGCTATTGCTACGCATCAGGCGGTATGCCTTCTTGTGATTGATCTGGTAGCCCCGCAGCTGCAAATAAGGCGTCATGCGTTTATAGCCACAGTGCAGGTTATCGTCCTGCTGGACCTCTTGGATCAGCTCGACGACCTCCTCGTTGGGCCGCTCGCTGGACAGCCCGTCTTCGTCCTGATAGAGCGTATAGGCCGATGCCGGACAGCCCGGCCGAGAAGCACTGTCCGCACGGCCAGCAGCCGGCGGACGGTAGTAGTACTGATGGCGCGTCAGGCCGAAAGCCTGTAGCGCCAGGGACAGACGCAGCCCCTGATGCTGGAAGTCACGTACGCGCGATCGCTTCTCGGACGGGCTTAGGGCTTTACTCGCGCTTCCTTTAACGCGTGGATCATCAACTCTTTTATCACTATGATTTATTTATTAGCAGGCAAACTCGATCTTAGGCACCCACACAAATTCGCATAGAGCCTTTATATTGTTCGTTTGATAATTCAATCTTCTGGTCCATCTTATTCTTTATTGCAAGTCTGGTAATTCTTTTCTTTTCAGTAACAATTCTATACTTCTTGCTTTACCCGCTTCTCTTTTGATAAATCCTTTGATCTCTAATGTTTTCAGCATATCATTTACATTCGCAGGATTTGTAACAAAATATTTTTGAAAATCTGAATGTGCAGGTGATTCATTGTTCAACTTCCTGTAATAATAGATAAAACTTAAATATTGACCTTGTTTTTTCGTGTATTTCATTTCAACATTATTCGTTTTGGTCTATTCTATTTTTGCACCTAACGGTCAGGCTAAATGCAGTAGCCGACGAATGGAGGCTATTGACATTTTAGCCTTTGTGTGTGCCCGGAATGGGCTCCCCTCGCTATAAAGATAGCGAGTTTTCTAAGTGGTGCAAGTCCACTGTCAGCGAGTTGGTGAAGCTGCCTAGCAAGCCGCAAGGGCGCGTGGGGCGGCTCCGGGCCTCTCTGCAAATGCTGGTACGGACCCTGATACGCTAAAGCTACAGGGCAGGCTGAACAGGAACCGTATAAGAGGCTGTTCAGGGTGGCCAAGGCAGCACATCATGTCAAAGGCCGCAACCAACAAACCCTGAGCAGTAGATACGGCCGGGATCAGCAGAAAGAGGGAGGTCTTACCCGGGGAGGTCTTGAACTAGGTTCGGTATTCCTATAGATCAAGAAGTCAGCCGAAGGCATATCAGGGAGGCAAACCGGGATAAACGGGGGAACGCCATCGTTGCTAGTAACCGTCCCCGAGAGGCTAGCCTGAAGGCCTGAACGTGAATCGCCGGAACAACCGGTGGGTGTGGGATCGACTTGGACCGCCGACCGCTTTGCGGGCGTAGTCAGTCCTACAGTTACCGCAAGGGAAGGCAAGACATTTTCACCAAGGAAAGACTAGCCAAACGCGGGTATAAGTCTTTCCTCGATTATTATGAACAACTTTTCCATGGTTCACGAACCGCTTAGTACGAGGTCCGTACGCTAAGTGGTGTGAGAGGGATAAGGAGTGGTAATTTTGCCGCTCCTTACGGGCGTGAACCAAAATGTCGCAGGCGTTTATGCTTTTGGGGCTCTAGTGCCTCAAGCCATAAATCCTTGCCACCCCAAGTTTCGTTCTTTTCCGCCTACTCTTCGTTAAAGAACCGCTCCTTTAGCTCGGGCTAAAGTCGCTAACCTTCGCCTTGATTAGCCGGAAAATAACTTCAACTTAAGTATCAGCGATTTATGGCTTAAGGCTCTAGCCTGGCATTGGCCTAGCGCTGCGAAGGGGCGGCAGGCCTGATAAGGCCGAGCGAAGAGCGAGCCCCGTAGCATAGCGGCACCTGCCCTCACGGCAGGGGCAGGCCCCCAAAAAAAACGACAATCTGGTTTGCGCCCCTCCTTACCTACTCGATTCTGCGCAGGGTCCACCTTTGATCTTTATCCCAAATCTTAAGCAGCAATTAAATCTGAAGGGTTTATATTAAGTTCTTGAAGCTTCTCTTTTAGTTCTCCTAAAAACTGTTCTCTCCGATACTTATACTGTATCAGCATTAAATCTTCTTGATCCCCTTTATCTTCATGCAAGGAGATCATCTCGTCAACCGACTGTATTTGTTCTAATAAATCGGATATCCTCGCTATTCTTTCGTCTTTGATCTTTACATTTTCCATTTGATCTAGTCTTTTTCTTTGAATTCAAGCTCAACATACCCTTTTGTATACCTCTTCCACCTTTTGTCTTTCCGGCTCTTCGTAAACCAATCGTTCCAATACAAGATATCTGACTTGGTATGATTCCTCAATTTATGACCTTCTGAGTAGACAATCAACAGGTAGGCATCTAATCCATATCTTTTCAGGGCATCATTCCTGATAAATTCTCTTCTGATGATATCTTCTTTCTCGTTAGCCACTGAGAAATCAACCAGGCTGACAAAATCTATATCGTTCGGATTTTTCTTACTCGTGACAAAGCTGCCGTTTATCCATTGGGTAAAATTGCCGGTTACCTTATCCTTAAAGTTTTCGGTATAGTCCAAATACTTATCGAACAGACCGTATCTAGTCGAATCTTCATCGAAGGAATCTACGAAGGTGGATTTAAATGCTCGGGCATCTAATTTTATTCGCTCATAAGGTTTCAAATTACCTCGAATATCAAAACTTGGTTCCATCCATTCATTTTATTCTGAGACCAATCTAACATTTATTTACGAAAATCGTCCAGATTCCATTTTTGGGTTTATCCTCCTTGCACAGAACGGTCAGGCTAGCCGCAGTACGAAGCATCGCGGAGTATTGTCGGCTAGCCAA
>NZ_VOOR01000089.1 GCF_007993045.1 Phaeodactylibacter luteus | reverse complement strand
ATAAAAGAGACAAAATCGCCGGCCTTACCAAAGCAAAACCGGCGATCTCCACTACAGCCCCACACTCAGCCCCACCAAAAAGTTCCGCCCTGCCTGCGGGAAGAAGCCCTGATCCAGGGCCGGGCTCCCGTCAAACTGATAGCGGTAGGACCAGGCATTGGTCTCGTACCGGGCGTCAAAGACATTCTGCACCAAAAGCTTGAGCGACAGCTCCCTCAGAAAGCCCGGTCGCCAGTTGAAGTTGATGCGGAAGTCGCTGAAGGTGTAGGCGTCGAGGGTATTATTCTCATCGGAGGTATTGTCGATGTACTGCTGCCCGACGTACTTGGTCTGCAGGGTGAAGATGAGGTCGGTCTTGTCTTTCAGGCGCAGCGTCTCGTAGGATAAGCCGCCTGCCGCAATAACGTCAGGGGAAAAAGAGAGGTCTGTTTCCTCATAAGTGAAAGCCTCCTGCCCCAGGTATGTAAAGTTCTCATCGTATACATCCACGAACTCGGTATAGCTTGCAATGCGGTTGCGGCTAAGCGTAAAGTTGCCATCCAAACGCAGCCCATCGGCAAGCTGAGCGCCACCGGCGACTTCCAGCCCAAGACGGTAGCTGCGGTCTACATTCACACGCGTAAAGGCGCCCACATCATTGACCTCGCCATTCAGGACCAGTTGATCCCGGTAGAGCATGTAGTAGCCGGTCAGGTGGATGGCTGCCCGGTCCCAGCGGTATTCGTAGCCAATCTCGGTATCGTACAGGCGCTCCGGGTCCGGCCGGCTGTCGGCGGTGGATTCCACAAAGTCATTGCGGTTGGGCTCCCGGTTGGCCACGGCAAAGGAGGCAAAGGCTTCCGAGCGGTTATTAATCAGGTAAAACAGGCCGGCTTTGGGGTTGAAAAAGTCGAGCGTTTCGGTCCGCTCCACGTTGTTGCCCTGCCGGTCAAAACCGAGGAATTCATAGCCAACGCGCCGGTATTGCAGATCGAGATAGGCGTGCAGCCCGTCCAGCAGCTCGTAGTTGAACTTGGCGTAAATGTTAAAGTCCGTTTTGGTGGCATCATTCTGGTAGTATTGGAAGTCCTTCTCGCTATTTGAGGCAAACTCAGCCCAGATGACCTCCCCGAAGTGGTCGCCAAAGTAGTGGTGGTAGCCGCCGCCGAGGGTGGCATCCAGCCGGTTATCATCGCTGATGTAGTTGAGGCTGTACACGCCCCCGTAAAAGTCGTTGTCCAACCACAATCGCCGGATAAGGTCGGTCTGCGTAATGACGGTATCCACCAGGTCTACCGGCATCAGGCCGTAGTCTGCCAGCGATTCGCCTGCCTTGTACTGCTCGAAGTAGCCTGCGCCCCGGGTGTAGTGCAGGGCGGTATTGAAGCTCCAGTTGCGGCTGATTTGATTGTTGTAGATCAGCTGATAGTGATCCTGCCCGTAGTTGTCTACCTCATTTTCGTAAGGCTCGCCTTCTTTTTCTGTACCGGAAGGATTGAACGTGCGCAGGCTGTCCACCTCCAGAAAATCTTTAGGCACCCCATACCACGCCTGATAGGTCCGCTCCCGGCCGGAGAAGGTCACGAAGCGCAGGCTGCTGCTCTCCCCCAGGTAGGCCGCCGAGAGGTAGTAGGAGGAAAGGTCAGAAGAAGCCCGGTCGATGAACCCATCCGAGGTGATACTCGACAGGCGCCCGTCGAGCGTAAACTTGCCGTTGAGCAGGCCGGAGCCGAATTCCACATTCGCCCGCTGTGTATTGAAGGAACCCACGGAGCCATTCAGCGTAGCGTAGGCCTCGGGCTTCAGCTCAGTGGTGTTGATGTTGATCGTCGCGCCAAAGGCACCGGCACCATTGGTAGACGTGCCCACGCCCCGCTGTATCTGAATGTCAGAAGCAGAGCTTGCAAAGTCCGGCATATTCACCCAAAATACGCCCTGCGATTCCGCATCGTTGATGGGGATGCCATTCACGGTGACATTAATGCGGGTAGGGTCGGTGCCCCGGATGCGGATACCGGTATAGCCCACACCCGCGCCAGCATCAGAGGTGGAGACTACGGAGGGTGTCCACCGCAGCAAAAAGGGCAGGTCTTGTGCCAGGTTGACCGGCTCGATGTCTTCCTCGTCCACATTGAGGAAAGCCATGGGGGTCGTCGCTCCGGCGCGGGTCGCTCGTACGGTCAGCTCTTCAGCCGTGAACGCACGGGGCTCCAGGGTGAGCTGTAGGCTGACTTCGCCTTGTCCATCTGCAATTTGGAGGGGCCTGCGCAGGGTTTCGTACCCCACATAGCTGACGCGCAGGGTATAATCGCCCGCCTTTACGCTTGGAATGGAAAATTGCCCGTCCGCATCACTTGCTGCGCCCTGATCGCCGGGCAGCAGCAAAAGATTAGCCCCGGTAAGCGGCACGCCTGCCGGTCCGGTAACGGTACCTTGGATAGTCGTTTGTGCTGTCAATGAGCTCAGGAGCCCAAATAGCAGCAACGTAGAAAAAACAGATTTGAAAAACATGAGAAAAACAGATGAAAATTGAAAGAATCACTCCGCCCAGGGGCCGGGCGAGTGTTTGCCTTCAGGGCCACCGTTGGGCAGCCTTTCATCCCATAAGAAAAGAACGGATCGCGCAGGAATGCGCGTCGCACTCGGCTCCCTTCCCGGCATTACCCGGGCAGGTTCTATGGGTATGATCTCAGAATCCCGGCAAAAGACCGGGAAACACCCCGAACAGTAACGGTAAACTATACCGCCACCATCAATTGACGGGCAAAGGTAGGGAAAATGGGGAGAGTGGGCAAGAGGGCTTTTGGCACTTTTCAGACTCGATGATCTGAAGGCCCTTCCCATGATTTTACTTCCAGTTTTGCTATCGCATCAAGCACCACGCTTTGCCCATTGCGTTCTCCCTCAATATCATAGCCGTCCTAAAGCCCAAGACAAAATTGGGCTGAAGCGCCAATATATTTACGGGCACAAACCAACCCCGTCGGCATGGCCGCCCTTCCAAAAACCAAACTGGCCAACCTTTTCCCATCCTATGGCCTGGGGGCGTGCAGTGTTTCAAAAAATTGGGCGCATACCATTACATACATGCCCTTACCTCATCCCCTCCAAAACGGCCTGCATCCGGGCCGCCCGCTCTTCCAGGGTGCCCCAAAGCTCGATAAAGGGCACGCCCAGGGCTTTCAGTTCGGCTTGGTACAGCCCATAAAGTGTTTGGCGGGCGTGGGGGTGCTCCCGTAGGGGGTCTGCCTCCCAGGGCGTATCTATACCGCAGAGCACCCATAGGTCGTAAGGCCGGGCGTGCAGCTGCTCCAATATCCAAGGGTGGCAGCGGCCATACTTGTATTCAGACCAGATTTTCATCACCAGCATGCCGGTATCGCACAACAACAAAGGGGGGCAGCCTTGGGCTGCTGCCTCCTCTGCCCTGACCTGCCCCTTGGCGATGTGCAGCAGGTCTGCTTCCTCATAGGGGCGGCCGAGCTGCCTGAGATAGGTGCGGGCGTGCTCTGCTACCCAGGGCACGCCCAGTTCTTCCGACATGCGGGCCGCAAGAGAAGATTTGCCCGTAGACTCCGGGCCTGTGATGAGCACCTTGCGCATCTGCTACTGCTCCCGAGTTTTGACCATAGTCAGGATAGTGCCTATAGCTACGGTCTCCCCTGTTTCGTCGTACACATCTACCAGCCACTTCACAATGCCCTTGCGCACATCGGTTTCCTCCTTTTTCTCCTGCCGGGTTTTCTCTTTGCAGGTAAACCGTACGCCTATCGTCGCCCCCGGATAAACCGGTTTGGTGAACCGGAAAGACTCAATGCCATAGTTGAGCAAGACCGGCCCCTTTCGGCCGTCGACGAACAGGCCGGCAGCTTTGGACAATAGATAATACCCATGTGCTACCCGGCGCTCGAAGATGGTCCCTTCCAGAGAGGTTTCGTCTACGTGAGCATAAAAGTGGTCGCCGCTTACATTGGCAAAATTGACGATATCGGTTTCTGTGACCGTATGCCGGGCAGTGATCAGCGTCTCCCCTATTTCCAGGTCTTCAAAATATTGCTGGAACGGGTGGGCCACTTTCTCTTTATACGCCCCGCCCACCTGATATTGGCCAGTCACCGCACCGATCATCGTAGGGTGGCCCTGTATGGCCGTGCGCTGCAGGTAGTGCTTCACACCGCGCACACCGCCCATTTCTTCGCCCCCGCCGGCCCGGCCCGGCCCGCCGTGCACCAGCATCGGCATTGGAGATCCGTGCCCTGTGCTCTCTTTGGCACTTTCTTCATTCAGGATCAGGATGCGGCCATGATAGGCAGCAGCGCCCATGACATAGGCGGTGGCAACCTGCTCATCGGCCGTAGCAACGGTGCTCACGAGGGAGCCCTTGCCGCTGTTGGCCAGCGCAATGGCCTCGTCCAATTCCCGATAGGGCATGAGGGTGCTCACCGGGCCAAAGGCCTCTATGTGGTGGGCAGCGGTCTTGTTCAGCGGGTCGTCGTTCAGCAGGAGCACAGGCTGGCAGAAAGCGCCCTTTTCAGCATCGGCACCAATGACAGCGACCTCGTCCGGGCTGCCGTACACGATCTCAGCATCGCGGGCCAGCTCAGCAATGCGCTGCCGCAGTACGCCCAGCTGATCCCGGCTGACCAAGGCCCCCATCCGGACCCCTTCCGCTATGGGCGAGCCGATTGTCGTTTGCTGCAACTGTGCGCTCAGGGCCAGCTGTACGTCTTCCAATAAGTTCTCTGGGACGATAATGCGCCGGATGGCCGTACACTTCTGCCCGGCCTTTACCGTCATTTCCCGGCGCACTTCCTTGATGAAAAGGTCGAAGGTAGGCGTGCCCGGCACCGCATCCGGCCCTAAGATAGCAGCGTTCAAGCTATCGGCTTCCATATTGAAAGGGACAGCGTGCTCAATCAGATTGGGCAGGGCCTTGAGCTTGCGGCCCGTAGCGGCAGAGCCCGTGAAAGTGGCCACATCCTGAGGGCCAAGGGTGTCGAGTATGCCATGCCCCTTGCCGCAGACCAGCTGTAGGGCGCCTTCCGGCAAAATGCCCGAAGCGAGCATGTCGCGGACAATGGCCTCCGTCAGGAAGGAAGTGATTTCTGAAGGCTTCACCACGGCCGGCACCCCAGCCAGGAGGTTGACCGAGACTTTCTCCAGCATGCCCCAGATCGGGAAATTAAAAGCATTGATGTGTACGGCCACCCCGTGCTTGGGCACCATGATGTGGTGGCCGATAAAAGTGCCCTCTTTGGATAGGCCGATGGCTTCCCCGTCTACATGAAAGGGCTTGTCCGGGAACTGCCGGCGAAGGCTTGCATAGGCGAACAAGGTGCCTATGCCCCCATCAATATCGATCCAGCTGTCGCCTTTTGTCGCTCCAGTGCGGTAACTGAGCGGATAATATTTCTTTCGGATGCCATGCAGATGCAGGGCCAGCTTTTTGAGCATCAGCCCGCGCTCCAGAAAGGTCATCTTCCGGAGGTTGGGGCCGCCAACGCGGCGGGCGTAGTCCATAATAGCAGCGTAGTCGAGCCCTTCGCTGCTGCACGTGGCGATCAGCTCGCCAGTGACGGCATCGTACTGAGGGAAGCCGTCGCCATCGTGGGGCGTCCACTCGCCAAGGATGTAGTTGTGAAGGTTGGTATTGGGCATGATTGGTTTTATTTGGACATACAAACGATCGTTCGTTCGCGAATTTACGAAAAATGTGGGAAGGTGCATGGCCTGGCATTTTTTCTCCCCGCCCCCTGCAGCAGCCCGGAGCTGGGCTGCCGCCTTAAGGGCTTATGCCCAAGCCCTCAGCTCTTGTATATGCAGCCTGCCCCGCTTTTCCAAGGCATGGATAGCACGCACATTGCTTTCAACCGCTTTAGTTTGCCGGTTGGATATCCGCTTTTATCATTGCGTTTCTATACCCATATCCACGACGCCTATCATCCTTCCTCCACTCCTTCCCTACTAATTTTATCCAAGTTTTTGGTTCCTCCCCATAGATTACAGCCCCCAACTTCTGCCCGTAAAATTTCACCTTCCTGCCCCCTATCCTTTCATCGTATTGATACTTCTTCCCTGAATTTATCCATTCCATTGCCACGAATTTTCCTGATGCTGGGATGGCTATCTGTTCTGACCCTAATTCGACTTTCAGCCAACCCGGCTGCTGCGCCTGAACTACTTTGCTGGTAAACAATAAATCCTCTCCAGGCTTTCCATTTATGTCTACCCCATAAACTCTAACTCGGAAAGGGGCTTTCTTCTCCTTTGTTTTTTCGATATAAAAGCTTACAGATTGCAACTTTTCATCCACTGTTGATGATTTTTCCAACCATAAAGCGATCTGCATCCAATCATTCATCCCATATGAAGCATCAGATTCAGCATTCAAAACCCCCTTCTCAATTCTTGTTTTTGCTGCTGAACCCATTACAACGACTTCTCCTATTTCATAAATAGTAGGGGCCAAAAAAATCGTATCCGCTGTCAACAATCGTTCCGCCCTAACCAATTTTGGGTTGTAACCCAAATTACTAACGCTTAAGTCATTTGACAGCTCTTCTGGCCCAATCGACATTTCACAAGCCCCCTTTTCATCACAAACGACGCCACCTTTTCCTACTAGCTCGATAGTTGTGTAAGGGACCGGCAGCCCAGTCAATGAATCCAATATGACTACTTGCAGGCTTATCATTTGACAATAGACAGCGCTCATAGACAGCTGAAAAAACACTATTGTTATTAGTCCTTTCATTTTAACTTTAATATATAGCCCCGATTTTCCGATATGAATATGATAGCCCCTCTTCTTGGGCGCAAACTAGATCGCCGTTTTTTGGGGCCTGCCCCTGCCACAAGGATGGGGCCTGCCCCTGGGCAGGTGCCGCTATGCTACGGGGCTCGCTATCCGCTCGGCCCTAACGGGCTTGACACCCCTCCGCAGCGCTAGGCCAATGCCAAGCTGAAGCCCGCAAAGTAAAAGCGCCTGCGGCATTTTGCTTTGCGGCCAAATATTCCAGGCCAAAACATTGTGCATTAGTTTCAGATTATCAACCATTCAGTTTGTCCAAAATCCCACTAATCTGGATTTTCTCATTTAAGGTCAATGGTTCTGTAAATCTAGAGAAAATTGAATCCATTTTTGGCTTAAGGCCATTCAGTTCACGAATACCGCTTTCTGTTATTTTAATTCTTTTAGCCCTTCTGTCTTCTTCATCAGGGAACTCTTCAACCAGCCTATTTCTTATCAGCCGCTTAATAATATCTATTCCGGTTGGCCCCTCCAGGTTGTGCAGCTCTACTATTTCCATCTTCCTGAAGCTTTCTTGAAAACCTAAGTGTAGGAGAAAACTATATTCATCAATAGAGGAAACTTTAGATTGCGACAAAACGCTTTTAGCCTCTTTTTTCAATGATTTGTTCAGATGCATCAGCTTGAAAGCGATCAGCAGTTCGTCGTGTGACGTATGCGGCTGCCCCTTGCTTGCAAACAATTCATTGTTGAGCCAAACAATGAAATCTTCAATTTTCTCAGAAGAGTGCTTTTTCTGGTACTCTTCCACATGCTTTATCAACGCTTTGAGTAGTGTATAACCCATAATGCCTCATTTTTACATCAAAATCGAATAAACATACAAAAAATACCTTGCATTTAATGTTTTGTCTTATATTTGCATTGAAAACATAGTATTAACTCAAAAATGCAATGGACATGAACAATCCAACGTACACCTTTGTATCTGTTTCAACTGCCAAACCTGGCAAACTTGAGGATCTAGTGAGAATTGCCAAAAGCCCAACGATGAAAATGGACAAAAAATCTGATGGGCTCATCGCTTATCAAGTCGGTGTTGATAAAGAGAGAAACTCCGTAGTTGTATGGGCAACTTATGATAAAAAAGAAACGCTTTACAACTTTCTCGAAACCGAACAAGGCAAGGACGACCACGGTGAAAATGAGGACATGGAAAGCATTATCGAATCATTCGTAATGTACGACCTTGAACCTGTTAGCGGGAGGCTTCTGCCCTAGAAGCAAGGGCTTGCTTGGTGCTCTTGCTTTGGATAAGCAACGCTTTACCAACCTGGCAATACCCCAGCAATGCCCAATGCCTCTATGCTAACGGTTCGGGCAGGCGCAGTAGGGGATTCTCATCCACCAGCGTTGCCTCCCAAATATACAAAGGCCCGCCGGTAATAGAATAATCAGCGTCGGTTTCACAACCACTCCCCTATTGACGCCTGCCTATTGTTTAGGCCAGTGGCAATTTTATTATCCAATTACTTTGTTTCAT
>NZ_VOOR01000088.1 GCF_007993045.1 Phaeodactylibacter luteus | reverse complement strand
TGTTGCCATTAAAGGGGCATAGGACAGCAGCCGTCCTCGCCCGGACACTACGAACAACACACCAAATGAAAACACTGAAATTTACGCTCTTGGCCTTAGCAGGGCTGTGCTTGTCCCCCCAGTTTGGCCACGCCCAATTCATGAAAAAACTGAAAGAAGAAGCCAAACAACTGAAAAAGGACATCGTCGGCGGCGATAATGACATCTCGGACGTGCGCATGCCTGCTGCGGGAGAACTGCACACCGATGAATGGGAAGCAGAGGCGGGAAAACAGATCACTGCACTTTGCAAAAGGGATGGCACCACTTTTAAGCGGGCCATCATCCTTTCTGATGAGTGGGCCTCCCACCGCAACCGCAACACCGGGCTACTGACCGGCCGTTCTATCATGGGTGTTTTTGCGGACCAGAAATCCAGCGGCAAATGTATGATCCATACCTTTACCCTTTACGAAAGCTTTGATGGGGCTGATTTTTCCAAAGCCCGCCTCGATGCTGTCAGCCAAGACCTCCGCTATGGGCCTTATATAGAATGTGAGAATATTTTTGAGCCGCCCCTGGAAGAAGGCGGAGGCGAAAAATAACCTGCCCGGCTACACCTTAAATTTTCCCCATTTTAACTGTACCCGCAGCCTGCTCTAACTCGGCAGGCTGCTTTTCATTCGACACCAGACCGCCCACGGTTATACACCCAACGCCTACGTTCCTGAATCGATGACGGCAAAAAGGGCTGCATTGGCCGACATTTGCAGCATACCCCAACACGTTTGACAACACCTCCGGCCCCAACAACCCAAATGAAAGCAGGGCGAGCTTGAACGCTAAGAGGGCATTCCCACCCTCTCTGCACTTTCGCAGGCTGCCACCTCAACTGTTTGCCGGAGCATATAATCCCTGAACACACATGCCCCTGAGCACACCTAAGCGCTCAGGGGTTGTTTTTTGCCACCCTCAGTTTTGCTCTGGAAAAAACTGGAACGGGATGCGCACGACAAAGCTGTCCGTTTCAGGCCTGGCAGGCACAATGGACAAGATATTGCCCCCCGGCTCCAGCCCTCCGGTAGGAAGGTAAAACCGGACACCGTCTTCCGGCTGCCCCGGCCCACTGAAAAAATAAGCTCCTGTGGGCGCTACGGGCCCATCGGCATTGAACTCAAAGCGGTAGTACGCCTCCACACAAAGCAGGCGGCCTTCTCGCCCCCCCTCCCAATTTTCACCGCAAAAGGGCTTTAAATAAGCCTGTTCTATCCCTGTCAAAGGGATGTAAACGGGAAGGACCGGCTCCCGGATCACATCGGAAGGGATGCTCGCAAATGGGATATAAGTGTTGCCTTCAGCACGCTTGTCGTCGTACTGCGCAGGCAACATTTGTACAGCACGCCCTGAAAGCCGGTTTCGGATATCGCCTTTCAAATAAAAATAATTGGACCCCAGCATCCAAACCATCGCGCTGCCGATCAGCACCACCATAGACAAAAGCAGCACCCCCAAGTAGTTTTGGCTTTTGCTATTGGTGATCAGGGTTAAAGAGCTGTAATTGACCTGCCGGTAAAATGGGCCGAACATGGCCTTGCTGGCCACGCGGTACAACGGAAAGTGATAACGCCTTACCCATGGCCGTTCTCTCAACCAAGGAAGGGACAGCAAAGAAGGAAGCATCAGAAACGGGAAAAGCAGGGCGGCTAAAGCCAACAAGAATTGGGTGACAGAAAGCCCGGGGAAAGCCAAGGTGAGCAGGAAGCCCAAAAAAGAAGCGATGACAATTCCAATATTGATCGTCACAAAAATGATGGTCCATAGCCCTGCTATGGAAAACAACAAACTCCCCAGCCGGTCTAACCGCTGATTGAACCCCTGGAAGTCGGGGAACTCCTTATGCAGGCTTTCCTCATAGGCTGCCGAGAACTTCTCGTACCCTTTTCGGATACCGCGGGGGAAGACCGAAAGCAAACCGATATTCCCAATCCAGATGGTGCGGACCAAGAAATGCAGGACAAAGCAAATGATAAGGGCCTGAACTGCACAGCTCAGGTAGATAAAAAGGAAGCTCAAGATTTCAAGGTAAGGTGCGGAAAAAGTACCCAGCGCCCAATTCACCGCCCGGCTCAGCAGGCCAGGCAATTGCAGCGAACCAAAAATGGCGATGCCAGAAACGATCAGCTCGGCCTGCCAGCTTTCTTCCTCCAGCCGCTGCAGCCACTGTGGCTTAGAAGGCCCTTGTGTTGAGTCATCAGGTGTCATATTGGAGCAATTTGGCCCAAAATATACACTATTTCAGCAGCTAGTACCTTAAGTCATAAATCTCTGATACTTAAGTTGAAATTATTTTCCGGCTAATCAAGGCGAAGGTTCGCGACTTTAGCCAGAGCTAAAGTCGCGGTTCTTCAACGAAGAGTAGGCGGAAAAGAACGAAACTTGGGGTGGCAAGGATTTATGGCTTGAGGCACTAGTGGTCTGTCAAGTGTTAATTTATGGGTTGAGTGGGAGCGAATTTTGAGGCTAATCAAGGCGGATGTTCCCGCGCATAGCAGCGCTACGTAAGGGGTTGTCCAACGAAGAGTAGCCTCAAAAGTCGCCGCAGGCAACCCCTAGTTTTAGCCTTGACAGACCACTAGCCGGAGCCTGAACAGGCTTATACGAAAAAATATAGGCTATCGCCCCCCTGTGTAGCTGCTCGGGCGGCGCCCAAAACGCTCCTCAAAAATCCGGGAGAAGTAGTCTGGCGTCTCAAAGCCCACGGCAAAGCTGGCCTCCGCGACAGTACGGCACTGCCCGTTTTCCAACAGCCGGAGTGCACGGTTGAGGCGGACCTCTCTGAAGTAGCGGTTGGGCGTCATTCCGGCCACCGTTTTCATACGCCGGTGCAGCTGCCGCTCGCTAAGATTGACGGACCGGGCCAAATCTGCGACCCCAAAGCGCGTATTGCTGACCTCAGCAGACAGCACCTGTTCTATTTCCCGTAGCCAGGCCCAATCCGCAGCCGATATGCCGGAGGGCATTTCCGGCCGGGCAGCCTGGCCTTGCCCTTTTCTCCAGTTTCTGTAAGTGAGCAGGTTTTCTACTCTGGCTTGAAGCTCTCGCGGCCGGAAGGGCTTGACAAGGTAATCATCGACTCCGATAGAAAGGGCCCTCATGCGGTCCTCCTCTGCTGCTCTGGCGGTCAGCATAACAACCGGCAGCCCCAGCCACTCTTCCCTTTCCTTTATAGCAGACAATAAAGCAAAACCATCCATAACAGGCATCATTACATCAGATAGGACCAAGTCGAAAGCAGCATCCTGCATGAGCAGATCCAAGGCTTCCTGTCCGTTGGCAACGGTAGCAACAGCATAGCCTGGCCCAAGTACTTCCCCTATGAACGCCTGCATCTCCGGGTTGTCCTCTGCCAGCAAAATGCGCCCCTGAAAGTTATTAGAGGGCAATGGGGCGGCTGCAACAGCCCCCGCTTTCTCTTTCAAACCGGGCCGTACCGCTTCGAATGGCAAGCGCAACGTAAAGGCCGCCCCCTCCCCCGGCTTGCTATCAACGGTCAGCTGCCCATTCAACAACTTAGCCAGCTCGCTGGAAAATGCAAGCCCAACGCCACTTCCTGAACCGCCCAAGCGTGCCCCTTCCTCCCCTTGGAAAAAACGGTCAAATACCCGGCCGATATCCTGGCTTGATATGCCCGGCCCGGTATCCTTGACCCGCAACTGCAAAAAACCGCCCTGCTCCTTCGCATATAGCACAACCCTGCCATGCGCAGGCGTAAATTTCAGGGCATTCGACAGCAAGTTGTTCAGTATCTGCTCTATTTTCTCGGCATCAAGGTTGAGGTAAAGCCCATCTGTAAGGCTGTTTTTGAATTCTAGCGCAATGCTTTTTATTTCGGCAGCAGATTGAAATGCACTGAGGGTACGGCTTAAGAGGGCGCCCACTTGCTGAGGGGCTCTGTTCACGGGCAGCTCTCCTGCTTCCAAGCGGGCAAAATTTAAAATCTGATTGACCATAGCCTCCAGCTGCTTTGCATTTTTGCGCAAGCCAGAGAGCACAGCTAAAGAAGGAGGAGCTTTGCTATTTTCCATCATTTCAAGAGGGCCGAGAATAAGCGAAAGGGGGGTACGCAATTCGTGGGAGATATTGGCAAAAAGGTCATTGCGCATGCGGGACTGAGCCTCTAATGATGCTGCCCGGACGGCCAGCACCTCAGCCTCCCTTCGTTTCTGGCTGCGCCAAAGCAAGAATGCCCCTCCCCCGGCTAGGGCCAACAAAGCCACAAACAGAATGGCAATGTCCCGTTCTTTGTGCGCCAGCTGCTGTGCTTTCAATAGCCGGTCACGGTCTGCCTCGGCCAATTTCAGCTCTGCTTCCCTTATAGACTCGCGGTTTTCCGTATTGAAAGTGCTGTCATAAAGCGCTTCGTAGCCCAGCCTCGCCTGATAAGCAGCGGCCCATTCCCCGGCACCTGCCAAACAAGCCGACAAATGCATTAGATAATCCCGGCGGGTATAGACCGACCACCGGGCGGAGTCCAGCTGTGACGCCTCGGCTGCCGCAGCAAGACAATCGCTATACTGCCCACTGTAGCGCAGGCTGGTCATCCGCTCTACCAGCGTTTTGCCAAGGCTTTCCGGGCTGCCCACCCGTTTTTTCGCTGCCAAAGCCATCTCCAAGGCTTCAGCAGCCTGGCCATACTGCCCCATCATGTTGTAGAGCCTGCCCAAGTTGTTAAAGACCATGCCGCTGTCTGAAGCGGTTAAGGCCTCATTTAACGGGGGCTGCATGATAGCCTTCAGCAATGACAGGGCACGGTCTAGGCTATCGAGCTCAGACCACGCAATATGCAATAGGTTGAGGGTTGTAACCTGTCCGCGCAAGTGGCCTTCTTTTTGGTAGTGCGCCAAAACTGTTTCCAAATGGGGGACAGACCGAGCCGGGTCTCTGCCCTTTTGGTAGGCATAAGCCAGCGACTGCAAAGCGAAAACCCAGTCATCTTGTTCGCCCCCCTGCTCAGCCAGAGTGAGGGCTTTTTGCAGCAAAGCAATCGCTTCGCTTGTGCGCCCCATCATCGTGAGGGCATTCCCTTGCCGTACCAAAGCATTGGACAGCCATTGGCTTGCGCCACTTTCCCTAGACAAGCGTTCTGCAGTTTCAAAATAGCCCAGTGCGGCCTCGTACCTGCCCTCGGTATACGCCAAACGCCCCAACGCCATAGCTCCATCTATTTGTAAGCTCAGCGCAGCGCTAGGCAGAGCAGCCTCCACCCAATCTGCATAAATCCTTGCAGAATCGGGGTTAGACTTTCTGGCCTGATCCAGTTGGCGGATGACCTCGGCTAGTGGGAACGCAGAAGGGGGCTGACGAGCGTGCAGGGCGATGGATTGCAACAGGCCCGCAGCCAAAAATGCCAGACGAAGGAAGATGAGATATGGGCTGTACATGAGCAGATAGGGTTCTGGTCTTATGGTGCATGTAAAATGGCTTCACAAATATGCACTTCTTTGCCCAACATTACTGACAAGACCTTACAGAGTAGGCGAATACCGCCCCCGACAAAACTGCCATGGCAGCTTTGTCGGCACAATTGTCAGCCTTGTTTGCACACTGCCTTCCTAGTTTTGGCCCATTCCTTACAGGTTTTTACACTTTTTTCTAACGCCATTTTTACCCATGAAAAAAACCTTCCTTGCCCTGCTCCTTTGGAGTACTCCTATGCTGAGCTATGCACAGCTGTTGAACGGAGATGATATCCGCTTCACCTATCAAATTGTCCGGTTCTTTTCAGACTACAATGGAGACGAGGCGGTTTACGTCCCCCCTATACCGCCCATTCCTCAAAAGGAAGAGCACATTATCGAGAACGAGATATTCAACGTCAGCACTTTCCCGTCACAGGCTATTGAGCTGTACAACTGCTTCAAACACTCAGAAGAGAGCATCCTCAATACCGAATGGGCGGATGTATACACTGGCTGGCCGATTTACGAAGTGTATGCTCCCCTCGATATCGAAGTGACCAACCGGTATTGGGAAAACGACTCCGGCGATGACTGCTATTGGGATGGGGAAGAGCTCGACGGGCCTCGTGCCTCTCACGATTCCCACTTTGGCCACCCCCGGAATATTGTTGCCCCGAGCACCATATACGAAGGGCAGATTGGGTGGTCTGTCACCCCTCAACAAGGGCACATTACCATAGGGAATACGGTACGCTTCCGGTACCACATGGCTTGGAATTACCTGCACGGCAACACCCGTCAGGACCCCCTGGATTTTGGGCTCCTGCCTGCCAACAGCAGCCGCTCGCATCACATCACGCGCAACCTCTTAGATGCCCGCCCAAGCGGCCTCGGCCACCTCGAAGGCATGAAGTTTACCAATACTGAAAATAATTTCAGCAGTGACCAGCCGGATATCTTCTACCGTTTTGAACTGCAAGAAGCGACAACCGTGCAGATCCGAACCCTCAACCCGCAGCTACAGCCCGGCGATCATGCTGATACCTACCTTGCGCTGTGGGATGAGGCCGGCAACTTTGTTTCCTACAGCAATGACGACAATTGCAGCGACCTGTCTCGCATTCAACGAACCCTACAGCCCGGGGTCTATCTACTTCAGCTGGAAATCAGCGGAGATATCAACCAACTGGAACAAAGCTATCTTCCTGCTTTCGACCTTGAAATCCGCACCGGCAGTGCCGTACAAAACTTGTTGCTGCCCGAATATGGCGATGGCGTGTGGATGGCCAACACCTACGGCATCAACACCAATGGGGATGACTATCCTTTTATCGGCCGCTTTATCATAGATGGGCTCAACCTGCATACCGAAAATTACTTCCCTAGAACAGAAGACCCCATAAATGTGTCTGGCTTCTCAGCTGTCAATTGCAATGACTATCAAGCAGATTGGTTCAGCATCAATTTCCAACGGACCAACTTCCCGTGTGGGAAATACACCTTCTTTATCCGCGACTACGATGATGGGGTCGGTATAGAGGTCGACTACGATGGCGACGGCATTGTAGATACTTCGACTCCCTATTATTTTGTCGGCAATTTCGACAATGAATACAATGTAGGTTTCACCTATGAACTGACCCCTGAGTCAAAAGTGACTGTCGAGTATATAGATGTAGGCGGAGACGGCTTTTTGCTGATGGATGTTTACAAGCATGAGCTTGAGTTTCCAACTGCGAATGGCGATCAGCGGTTCCTAAGCTGTACGCCGCTTAGCCCGGTCAGCCTCGAAGGAGGGCTTCCAGAAGATGCCGTATCTGCTCAATGGGAGCAAAGCACGGACCTGGCAGCCTGGCAGCCGGTAGGTATGCCCAATAGCCTCAGCTATCAGCCGGAGGCATTGGAACAGACTACTTATTTCCGCTTATCGGCAACCGACCTCTGCGGGGATACTTACTACTCCGATACGCTGGCCAAACAACGCATCCAAGAGCCAATTGATGAATATGGGACGGCCTCGTGGATCGGGGCAATGTATGAGGGCGATGGGCAGTTCATCGGCCGCTTCGCCTCATCTGACTTCCTCATCCACCTTGACAACTGGAAAGGCGGGGCTCAAGCTCCTATTTCTCAGATCCCTGGCTATGATGGGTGCGACCCCACATCTGATAACTGGCAAACCACACTCCGGCGGACGAACTGGCCCTGTGGAGATTATGCCATCACCTTGGAAGAGTGGGAAGGCGATCTCGCGCTCCGCATCGATGAAAACGGCGATGGGATATGGGATATCGAGCGTACTGCACCTTGTTGCACTACTGAAACGCCAATTACCGCCGAAGCCCGCCTAACCTCCATCTCTCAAGTAGAAATATCTTTTGCGGGGCAGGGCATCCCTCAAGGGCTCGCCCTTAATTTCGACAGGACAGGGAACGGGCTACAGCCTGGCGAAATAAGCGGGGATGAAACCTTGCTCTTTTGCGAAACCCCACAGATTATTTCAGGCACTGCAGGAGATGCTGCAGGGCCTTTTTCCTACCAATGGCAAGACAGTACCGCAATGGGTGCCTGGCAGGATATCCCGGATGCTGACGGACCTGATTTCCAACCCGCCAACCTCTCTTCCCCTACTTGGTTCCGCAGGGCTGTAGTAGACACCTGCGGGCAAAGGGCTTATTCCAATATTGTTGCCAAAAACTGGGCACAGTCTCCTGCCCCAAGCAACGAAAACGGCTGGCTGGCCATGGTTTTCAGCGGAACTGACCTCGAACGCTATGCCGGCTCTTTCAGCATTCCTGGACAGTCCTTGCGCCTGGGGGAACACCTGCCGAGCGGGTGGTCCTCCCCTTCTGACATCCAGGGCTATACGGGCTGCACTATCAGCCCCGATTATTGGAGTATTGTCTTCAGAAAAACCGGCTGGAGATGCGCCAACTATGATTTCCACTGGATTGACCTTGACGATGATGCCCGCCTCCTCGCTGATACAGATGGTGATGGCAACTGGGATTATGACTCCGGGCTCAGAACATGCTGTTTATCGGGTGGCGGCCTTCACGACATTATCGCTCTCAACCCCAACTCGGTTGTAGAGGTACAGTTCAAGGAATATGGCGGCATCGCTGCACTAAATATTGAGGTGAGTGTCAGTCAGGAATTCATCCCCCAAATGAATTGCCGGGATGCCCAAATCTTCCTAGATGAAAATGGGCTGGCGTCGATCACAGCGGACCTGCTCGATGATGGCTCCGATCCGTACTGTGGAAGCCTCAGCCTAGAAGCGGATATGCTCAACTTCAACTGCAGCCATCTTGGCAATAATGATGTCATGCTTTCGGGCACGAATTCAGCAGGCAACAGCGCCCAGTGCACCGCCAACGTCACCGTAGCGGACACCACCGCCCCGAA
>NZ_VOOR01000087.1 GCF_007993045.1 Phaeodactylibacter luteus | reverse complement strand
GGCAACAGTTTTTTCTTTGCATTATTTTTCTCAAATAAATCTTGAGTTCAGATTGCCAGTACCGTCAATAAAGGATACCAATCAGTTTTGGTCGAATCTAAAATTTTTAATAAAGGGTTATATATTTGTAGCGGTTTATCTTCCTTGTGCGCTAAATCAGGTGACCATGATTCAAAGTATTTGTCATATTTCATCACCCAGTTACTGTCATGTGCATTGATATGTATTTTTCCAATATACGCTAATAACGGTAAAAAGATTTGGTCACAGAAATCATCCGTTATGATATTTCTGTATAAATATCGGTCAATGCTTGAAAGGCTAAACTGCTGGTAATTGAAGATTTCTTCATTTACCTTGCTTACCTTCAATAGGTTTGGCAAACGCTCAGCTAACTCATTTACGTAGTCTGGAAAATTTTCGCCATAAGGGTTGCGTCCACACATATTTATATTTGTATAGCCAAATTCAGGCTTCGTCCCCCTTGGATTAGGCTTATTAAGTGTAGATGCTATTTCCCGTTTTCGCATTATCTTAATAAAGTCAGTTTCACATTGGTATAAGTTGTAATGCTCATAACCTGAATTGTATTCCATAATTTCTAATTGGTCTGTTCTATAGAACTCGCTTTGCGTTGAATAAAAATTATTTATTTCATCTATTCTGGGACAAAGATTTCTGATAACTTCCCCTTCAGGCTTGCCCAATTGAAAATAATATATTTTATCCGATTTCGGAAGATATTCTATCTTGCGAATGGGATACTGCATCGGAATGTGTTTAATAGCTTGAAATCTGCCGATTAGCCGTGTCATGTACCCTTTCATGCTACTGTAAACATGAGCCTCAACTGGTTCAAAAATAACCACCACTCTATCGTCAGCCAGCAGATACGGAATCAACTGGGGCTCTCTTCCGCAAGGGTGAAAAGTATATTCCTTAAGTTGCTTTCCTTTGAATCTTTCAATTAGTTCATACCCCTTATTCAAGGGGATTTTTTCTTGTTCGTAGGTTATCCCATATTTTGTAACTATTTTCTTCACCATGCGATTTACTATTGAGTTAAACTAATATTTTTTGTTCCAAACGATAATTGAATTTGATGGACACCTCATTGGTATCCATCAAATAAATATTCAATTACTTCATTCGTCATCGGGGCAAGAAGGAATCTCATTCCCAATCAAATACTGTTCTTCAAATGTTTCTGCCTCGGCAGCGAAATCTATAGTCACTTCATCATAATCGAAATTTCTTTCCATATTCTCCTCAAGTGCCCACTTAAAAAATAATGGTCCTAAAAATGCAAACATGTGGTCGCTGTAATCTAAGTTTAACAAATTTAGTAACTCAGGGCGTTTTACACGAAATTGATGTGGCTCGTCCATTCTATGTTCAACACCAGAATAGTAAAGCGGTATGTTTTGGCTACTACAACTACTTGCTATATTTGACGCTAAGGAAACGTTAGCTGGTAGTATCATATAGAGCCCATGCTGAACCGTAGTAGACGATTTGTGTGCATTATTCTGAATCCAGTTCCGATAATCGGTAAATTGTCCAGTTTGAGCTGAATAATCAAATGAACTTCCACTAAAAACACCTTTAATTTCAATAATCACTGGTTGGTCATAGATGAAGATGTCATAAAGTGGTTGGGTTGTGTATCCGTCAGGTATTCTATTCAACCCCGGAAGGTTTATCTGGCCTAACGGCTCTCCCAAGGAATTAAGAACAGCATTTTCGTGAGCATAACCCAGTACTCGACAAGCCCAGAAATTATTGATATCATCCTCCTGGTTGGGATACAATGAAATAAGTTCATTCCGAATAACATTTGTCAAGCCAAAATAATCAGGCCCGTTAAAGTTGACCCAATTGCCAGGAGCAAGATTCACATCTGGAAGAATAGCTTCATAGTCAATGTCAAAACCATTGAGTAAAAAAGGGTTGAGGCCATTTGTCTGAAAATACTCAAATAGGTTTTCGATATTGGATTGGTTGTCAGCATCTTCTAAAAAATCCTCTATTGCAGATACTAAGTTTTTGAATTCCACGAAATTTAACCCCTCGGCCATGCCAATATCTAAAAATGATTGCGCTGCTTCCATGTAAACTGTTGTTGTTCCGTTATCCTCCAGAAAATTATCAATAGCATTGGCCCAACTGCAATTCCCTCTCAACCAACTCAGCTCCAAAGGAGTATCGGCAACACCCGAACTTATTAGGTCATTTGTACATCCGCTTGAACAAACAGCATAGCAATAATCATTGACACCATCACTTAAGCATGATAAAGTCGTATAACAATCAATTTCAGTTATATTTAAAGCACTCCAAGAATCATAGTCTTCATTTTCTTTATCAAATAAATCAATGTCATAATCCTTGAATAATTGAGTGAAGAAGTGAAAGCTTGGGTTTTCTGGGTCTGATGCAATAGAAATCATTTTTTCTCTGCTTATCAAGGCAAAAGAAGCGGCCCCTTGGTTTTCTGTTTCGGAATATAATAGAATCGCATTGATTTCTGTTGAGTTATTCTTAAAAACAGGCACAGACACTATAAAGTCTCCATCTTCGGAATCATGGTAAATTATATGTCCATCCCAAAAGGGATACCCCCATTTTTCAACAATTTCATCAGTATATCTTCCCTCTGACCAGCTATTTAGTTGTTGGACAAAATATTTTGTTTTTTCAACTTCCTCTGGGTCGGTCCTGAGTCGAATCTTTCCATGTTTTTCATACCATTTTTTAGAGATAGGCTTTAATAGGTCAAATGTCTTTTCATTTTGAAAAAAAGGAGCATTTAAGACTTCTTCTTCATTTGAGTTTGTGTTAGGCAATTGTTCCTGTAAGGACAAATCATTTTTTTCGCATGAATAGAAAAACATGCCCAGTACAAGTACTGTAAAAGTGATTTTGAATAAGCTTTTCATGATTGAATCTTTTTTAGTTAGCGTGCTCACATCTTTTAGGGAGATGGCCTACACTTGCATTGTCGCAAAGACCTATTTTATATCGATGTGACTCTCCCGTTGGCATTTTTAAGAATTCTTGAAAACACTACTCTTTCAGAAAAAATAACCTTAATCGGTTCGAGATTTGCCTTTCATTTTAGCCTTTCTGCTTTCTTTTTCTGATTTTCTTTGTCTTCTTTATTCTTAAATTGTTGCCAACTCGCTAATACACGCACTTTCCCCCCAATTTGTCGTTCTTTTTCCCACTTTGCCCAGTGCCTTAAGTCATAAATCTCTGATACTTAAGTTGAAGTTATTTGCCGACTAATCAAGGCGAAGGTTCGCGACTTTAGCCCGAGCTAAAGGAGCGGTTCTTTAACGAAGAGTAGGCGGAAAAGAACGAAACTTGGGGTGTCAAGGATTTATGGCTTGAGGCACTAGGCTGAGCCTACCTGCTTGCAGCGCCCGGTGCGCCGCGCTGTAACCCAGACAATACTACAATATACAAAAAGGCCACAATGCTGCCTACTTGCCAACAGAAAAAAACAGCCTGCTGGTAGGGCAGTGCGGCTGCCCGGTGGGGGGGAGTGCCACCCCTTGGCACCGGCCTAGCGCTGTGGAGGGGTGGCCGAAGGCCAGACCCGACGCCTGAAGGGCGAGGGGCCGAGCGGACAGCGAGCCCTGGAGCATAGCGGCACCTGCCGTTGGGCAGGGGCAGGCCCCTATCCTTGGGGAGGGGGCAGGCCAAAAAAACGATAACCCGGTTTGTGCGGCTGTCGGTTCAGGTGGTTGGCGGCAACCTGCTCTATTGTACCACTAAACTTTGACCGCCCTGGTGCAGCCAACTCAAAAATCTCCTACATTTGCCCCAATCACTCAAAACCACATCTGTTGCTATGAAAAGAATATGGCTTTATACCCTCCTGCCCATGCTGCTCCCCTGCTTGGGCCAATCGCAGATCACATTAGGCCCTGATGACATCCCGGCTTTTGGCACGGTGCTCTCCTTTGGGGTCGATACCCTGCCTTTTGAGCCGGGCATCGGGCAGGCTGCTGCCGAAGCCCAAACCTGGTCTTTCCTTGGTCTTAGCGCAGGGGAAACTTTCGATAATACCGTAGTAGACCCCGCAGCTACACCTGCCGGGGGGCTCTTCCCCAATGCGACCTTTGCCTTTGAGGCGAGCAACGGGCTGTATGCTTATGCTACGCTCACGGAAGACGCCCTGCTCGCAGCCGGCGGCTCTGCCCCTGGCCCCACAGGTGAGGTGTTTACGGTAGCCTTCAATCCCGGGCAGCAGCTTTTGCCGGTGCCGGCTACTTATGGCAGCTCCTTCAGCAGTACCTTCGGCTTTCAGCTCGAAATCGATGGCTCAGATTTCGGGGCAGATTCTATCCGCATCATCGAGCAGGGCAGCGTAACGGCAGAGATCGATGCTTTCGGCGAAGTCACCGTGCCGGCCGGCACCTTCGAGGCATTGCGGCAGCGCAGCGAAGTGATCACCAACGATTCCATCTATGCCAAAGTGTTTGGCTTTTTTATCCTTGTAGATGTGATCACGGATACCACCGTTACTTACGAATGGTGGGCAGCCGATGGGGTGGGCTCCGTTTGCAGCATTGATTTTGATACGGAAGGCAACCCTACCTCTGCTACTTTCCTCACTGCAGTCAATGGGGAAGGGGCTTCAGCCCCAGTAGCGGCTTTCTCTTTCGAGCAGGCCGGAGGCGGCACGGTGCAGTTTACCGACAACTCTCAAAACGGGCCGGTATCCTGGCTTTGGGACTTTGGCGATGGCACCGATGGCAGCACTGCACAGAACCCCGGACATACGTATGCCGAAGTAGGGGCCTACGTGGCTTGCCTGACGGTAACCAATGCCCTGGGCAGTGATGTCGCCTGCCAAACCGTAGATATCATTTCTCAGGCTGGCAGCCAACTCCCTGGCAAGGCTGCCATGGCTTTCCCCAACCCTGCTGCTGGCCCTGTGCAGGTCGAGCTGCACAGTTGGGCAGGCCGCAGCCTCAAGCTCGAATTGTACCATGCTACAGGGCAGCTCCTTTGGCAGCAGTCATGGGGTGCTGCACCAGCTCAGCTGTACCTCCCGCTTGACGGCCAGCCCTCGGGCGCTTACCTGCTCCGCATCAGCGATGGCGCCTACCAGCAGTCTGTACGTTTGCTCAGACAGTAGCAGATACCTTCGGCAATCGGCCCCGCACAGCCCCGCAGCATGTATGTTGCGGGGCTGTGCGGTTTTCAGGGCTAGGCTTGCCTGCGCAGGGGGCTACAGCAACTTTTTCCTATCTGGCCGGGTTGGATTCAATAAGGCCGTCCCAATTGGGCTAGCGCTCCACAGCCTTGCCTGCTTGCGCGCCCCAGCTCCCATCTCCTAATCAAATCCATTGCAAGCCCAATGCTAGTTACCCCTAAGCCCCCTGACCTGCTTCAACGCCTGCAGGCTTTCAGTACATTCGCAGCTATCCCCCCGGCCGCCCTACAGTGGCTGATCCATCAGTCCAGCTTCACCTGTTACCCGAAAGGGGAGGCCCTTTTTAAGCCAGGCTTGGCGGTAGACCATATGCAAATCATAGTGGAAGGGCGGTACGCCATCCGTGCCGAACAGCATGGGCAGGTCATGGAGCTAGGTGTTTTCGAAACTGGCTACATCACCGGGGTGCTACCTTTTTCCAGGATGACCGCTGCCCAAGCTTGGGGCACCGCCTTGGAAGATACCTATGTGCTAGAGCTCCACCGGCAGTATTTTACTGAAATGGTCAACCAAAGCTACGAGCTTACCCAAGCCTTGGTCGCCCGTATGAGCGACCGGGTGCGCGACTTTACCTCCCAGCGTTTCCAAAACGAAAAGCTCATGGCCCTCGGCAAGCTTTCTGCAGGCCTGGCCCATGAGCTCAACAACCCCGCCGCGGCTATGGTGCGCAATGCTCAAGCGCTCTACCAAAAGGTGCACCATACCCCTGATAAGTTCAAAGCCATCATGGCCATGGGCATTACCCCCGAGCAGACGGATCAGGTCAACGATCTGCTGTACGCCAAGCTAAAAGCAGCCCCCGGGCTGCAGCTAAGCATCCTGCAGCGTGAAAATCTGGCTGATGGCCTGCTCGATTGGCTGGAGGAGCAAGGCGTTGATGAAGCAGAAGATATTGCTGATACCTTCGCCGACTTTGGCATTGCAGCGGATGAGCTGAGCCGCCTACAGTCTATCACCGGGGTCAAAGCCTTGCCTGCTGTGCTGCATTGGCTGGAAAGCACCCTGAGCCTCGAAAGGCTGGTGAGCGAAATCCAAGAAGCGTCCAACCGCATCAGCGAGCTGGTGAAATCGGTCAAGTCTTATTCTCACATGGACAGAGGGGTAGCACTCGAAGCGGTGGATGTGCACGAGGGGATCCGCAGCACCCTCACCATGCTCCGGCACCGTATCCGCCAAAAACAGCTCACGGTGCACGAAGATTACTACCCAGGGCTCCCGCCTTTGCAAGGGTTCGCAGGCGAGCTCAACCAAGTTTGGACCAACCTGCTGGTCAATGCCATCGACGCTTTGCCTGTCGCTGGTGCGATCACGGTACGGACCTTCCCCGACCGCGAGTTTGTAAGGGTCGAGTTTGAAGACAACGGGCCCGGTGTGCCGGAGGATATACAAACCCGCATTTTTGAGCCTTTTTTTACGACTAAACCTATGGGAGAGGGCACTGGCATGGGGCTGGATATGGCCCGAAAGATTGTAGAGCGGCACCGCGGCAGCATTCAGCTGTCCTCCCGGCCAGGGCAGACCATCTTTCAGCTCTGCTTCCCTCAGCACAACCTATAACCAACAGCTATGGCAACAACAGGTAAACCTATCATCTTTTCTGTAGACGACGACCCGCAAGTGCTCCGTGCCCTCAAGCGCGACCTGCGCTCAGCCTACAAAGACCATTATCGGATTGTGAGTACCGACAGCGCCGCTCAGGCACTGGAGGCACTGGAATCGTTCAAGAAGCAAGGCGAGGAAGTCGCCCTCCTTATCTCGGATCAGCGTATGCCTGAAATGCCTGGCGTCGACTTCCTGGAACGGGCTAGAGCTTACTTCCCACAGGCGCGCCGTGTCCTGCTCACTGCTTATTCAGATACCGGGGCGGCCATCAAGGCCATCAATGAGGTACAGCTTGACTACTACTTCCTCAAGCCTTGGGCCCCCCCGGCAGAGCGGCTTTACCCTGTGCTCGACGACCTGCTCGATGACTGGCAGGCGGCTTTTCGGCCTGCTTTCCGTGGTATCCGCGTAGTAGGGTATGCCTACTCCCCCTTTTCCCATCGTATCAAAGACTTCCTTTCTGGCAACCTGCTGCCCTACCAATGGCTAGATATCGATCATAAAGGCCCTGCTGAGGAACTGCTTGCCCTGCACCACATGAGCGCCCCCAACGATCTGCCCGCGGTGTTTTTTGAAGACGGCACAGCTATGGCTGCGCCATCTGTCCAACAGCTCGCAGCCCGCATCGGCCTTCAGCCCGTCGCCAAAGCAGAGCTTTATGACCTGGCCATCATAGGCGCAGGCCCAGCAGGCCTCGCAGCAGCAGTGTACGGAGGCTCAGAAGGGCTAAAGACGGTACTCGTCGAGAAACGGGCACCCGGCGGGCAGGCGGGCACTAGCTCCCGTATTGAAAATTACCTCGGCTTCCCCAAAGGGCTCAGCGGCTCGGAGCTTGCCCGCCGTGCCATCACACAAGCTACTCGCTTTGGCATAGAATTCCTCTCCCCAAAAGAAGTCACCGCAATACATACCCAACAAGGGTACAAGCAAATCCAATTTGCAGAGGGCGCCCCGCTCAACGCCAAGTCCGTTATCATTACCACAGGCGTTGATTACCGCCGGCTGCCTGCCGATGGGGCCGAATCCCTGACCGGCGCAGGCGTTTACTATGGCGCAGCTATGACCGAAGCCCACGCCTGCCGGGGCAAGCAGGTCTATATCGTTGGGGGTGGCAATTCGGCAGGGCAGGGCGCAGTTTACTTGTCCCAGTTCGCCGAAAAAGTCAATATCCTGGTGCGCAAGCCCGGCTTGGAGGCAACGATGTCTTCCTACCTCATCGGCCAGATAGCGGGCATCCCCAATATAGAAGTACACGGGCGTACACAAGTACAGCAAGCAGGAGGGAAGGAGCACCTCGAATACCTCCTGCTGGAAAACCTCGACACCCATGACCGGTACGAGGTGCCTGCAGATGCCCTGTTCATCTTCATCGGCGCCAAGCCTTTTACCGATTGGTTAGGGGACAAGATCTTGCGCAATGAAAAAGGGTATGTCAAAACCGGTAGCGATCTGATGAAAGACGAGCGGTTCGCTAAAACCTGGAAAAGGGGCAGAGAGCCTTACCTCTTAGAAACCTGCGAGCCGGGCATCTTTGCCGCAGGCGATGTCCGTTCAGGTGCCATGAACCGCGTAGCCTCAGCAGTAGGGGAGGGGGCTATGGCGGTCAAGTTTGTACACCAGTATCTGGCAGAGGCTTGAGCGTAGGGGGGTGTCTGTGTTCCCCCTCCTGCCGTCGGGCCGCTACGCTGCGCCCTTCGCTGTTCGCTCAGCCCTTCGGGCCTTCGGGGCTCCGCATCGCTGTCATCCCTGTGATGGCGCACCATATATATAAGGATCAAGCAGTCTCCCGGGCCTTCAAAAATTATAGTCTGCGTTGTGCCGGCTTTGCGGCACAAAAAGGGCTCAGGGGGGCGCGCAGCGTGCGCAGTGGCCTTCAGGGGCGCCCCGGAGCGGAACAAAAGGCGGGGCTAGTTTTGCACTGTACAGAAAAAACGGGCGAGGGCTTGCACAGGAAAAAAGGCTGCCCTATATTTGCAGCCGCTTCGGAAGAGAAGCCCACTGGATTGAAAAAGCGGAGATAAAAATTTTGAAAAAAGGCTTGCACAGATGGAGATAACGAATTATCTTTGCAGCCGCTTCCGAAGGGAAGAGCGCGAAAAGCGGTTTTAAAATTTTTTCAGCAAAAGTTTGGCGCTTTCAAAAAAGCTTATTACTTTTGCACTCGCTTTGAAAGCAAGGCGGTTTTTGACCTTTCGGACGGCTGCTCAGGCAGCAAAAAAAGAGAAAAAATAAAGCCAAAAAGCTTTGTACAGAAAACCAGAACGCAGTATCTTTGCAATCCGCTTTTAAAGGAAGCGGGGCGCGGGAGCGCTTCTTGGAGACCGAATTTAAGGCTGGCACAGGCCGGCATTAAAGATAAAGCGCCCTTAGCGGCGCGAAAGTTCATTGACACTGATTTGTTAGAAGGTAAGCACGAAAGTGCATCTTCGAATAGACAACAGACGCGACACCTTTTTTTTAAAGATTAGGATTCGTTAGATTCTGACTGAGCGAAAT
>NZ_VOOR01000086.1 GCF_007993045.1 Phaeodactylibacter luteus | reverse complement strand
TTGGCTCATAGCAGGGCTGGCACTTAGCACTATAGCGGCATTGATCTGGCTGTGGCGTTTGCGGGCGTTCAGGATCAGGAATAAGGAGCTGCAAAGGGCGATTGACGAGCAGACCTTTGACCTGCAGGAAAAAACCAAAAAACTGGAGAAGCTGGATGCCGCCAAAAGCGAGCTGTTCAGCAACATCAGCCACGAGCTGCGGACGCCTTTAACCTTGATCCATCTGGAAGCAGAGCGCATACTTAAAGGGGGCATGCCCAACAAGCTGGAGCAGCAAACCGGGGCCATACAGCAGCAGGTAAAACGGATGACGGCCCTACTAGACGATATCCTACAGCTCAACAAAGCCAAGATGGGCTTGGTCCGTGCTGAATACAAGCCTGTGGAGTGGAATCAGTTCCTACAGCGCACCTTCGGCATGTTCAGCAGCCTGGCCGAAAAAAAAGGCATAGACTACAAACTGAAGATCCTTCAGCAGGATGCACAGTACCTACAGCTGGAAAAAGGCAAGCTCGAGCACATCCTGCAGAACCTCATCAGCAATGCCATCAAATTCACACCGGCTGGCGGCCGCATCCTGGTGCGCAGCACGCTAAAGGGATCGGAGGTAGAAGTGGTCGTATCAGATACCGGGCCCGGTATTGCAGCGGACGAGCAGGAGATGATCTTTGAACGCTACTATCAGGCGGGGACATCGAGAGACCCTTCCGCACCCGGTTATGGCATAGGGCTGGCGCTCTGCCGGGAGTATGCCCACCTCATTGATGGCCACATTTGGGTAGAAAGCGAACTAGGCAAGGGCGCCTCTTTTTTCTTGACCTTCCCAATGGTGGCTGCTGAAAAAATGGAGGCTAAAATACACGCGCCGAGCCGCCCCAATACTGCTGCCCCTGTCCGGACATTTGACAAAGTCCTCACCACAGGGGAGCCTAAGCCGGGCATTCTTGTCGTAGAGGACAACCCTGCCCTTTTGCAGCTGCTGAACGAGATATTATCCGAAGAGTACGAGGTAGGGCTGGCTACGAACGGGGAAGAAGCGCTACAGCTTTTAAAAGCCTCTCCCGAACACTTCAAAGTGGTCATCTCGGATATTATGATGCCGGTAGTCGATGGCTACTCCCTGCTGAACAGTGTCCGAAGCCACCCCAAACTGGGCTTCACCCCCTTTATCTTCATTTCTGCCCTAAAATCTACCGAAGAGCTTTTGAAAGCCTACCGCCTTGGCGTAGATGGGTTTATCCGCAAGCCCTTTGAGAGCATAGAGCTGAAAACCCGGGTCCGGAACCTGATCAAGAACCAAGAGCTGCGGCATTCCCACCTTAAAGGGGCAGAGCCGGCACCGTTAGACACCGCTGTGGCCGCGGAGGAGGCCTCCGAAGAAAACGCAGAAAGCGAAAGCTACGATGAGGCTTGGCTGAACGACCTGGAAGCAATAGTACGAAAGCACTTATCCAGAGAAGACCTAAAAATCGGGGACATCGCCTATCAGCTGCATATCTCAGAGCGCACACTGCGCAACTACATCAAGGCTTATACAGGGCTTACCCCCACCGGCTACCTGCAAAAAGCCCGGCTAGACCAAGCCCACCTGCTGCTCTTGAAACGAAAGTACAAGACCGTTGGGGAGGTGGCTTACGCTGTAGGCTTCAAAGATGCACAGTACTTCTCCAAGCTCTTCAAGAAGGAGTTCGGGCGGTCCCCTTCCGACCTTTATTAAGGGGCTATGCTGAGGGCAAAGCACGAGCCCCCTCCCTTTCGGCAGGCCGAACCGATACAGCGCTCTGCCAACTGCTGTATGCTCCGGTAGCCCTATGACGGCATGGGCACAGCTGTGCCAAGCGAGCGCTATTTGGCGAATGCCTGACACACACCCCGTGGGCATCTCTCGGCACATCCCGCAGCATCTGCACCTACATGTTTGTCGTGCAATGCGCACTATTGCTGAATACCACCCTCATTCTTGCCGATTCGCCGAGCTTGCTTTCCGATTTATCATCCGGGCCCACCTTAACTTAGAGGGACGAGACTGGCAGTGCCCTGTTGGGCTTTATCGAGCTGCATGAATCCCATCTGCCCCCAAGAGATATTGGTGTTTTCCTCTTCAGGCAGCAAGCGCAAACAGCACAGTACAGTCCGATCCTGTTTTGGTGTCAATACTTAAAAACCGCTCCATGAAAACACACAAGAAACTCGATCAGCTGAACGTGCTGATCTATGACGAAGACTTGAAAAGCGCTGCACATACGAAGCACCTGCTACAAAAAGCCGGGGCACAATCGAGCCTGGCCATCAGCAGCCTTGAAGCACTTGACCAGCAATTGGAGCACGAGCTCCTCCATGTTTGCCTACTGAATATCCCCAGCCAACAACATCCCCAATACACTGCCGATGTATGCGAGCAGATCCGGCAGGCGGAAGCTTTGATCCCGATCATTTTTTCAGCAGAAGCTGTTTCCAAAGAGCTATACCAAGAAATGGAGCGGCAGCACCCCAGCAGTTTCCTCAAAAAGGGGTATACCCTGCTCGAGCTGCAGCAAGCCCTCGAACTGGCCGCCCTGCAACTGGAAAATGAAGAGCTGCGCGAAAATCAGGGCGCGCAGTTTGCCGGCTCCCCCACAGACCGGGTGTTTTTCAGGGTTGGCGATAGCATACGGGGGGTAGACCCCAGCGATATCAGCTATTTCTTTGCCAAGAACAAATTCACCTTTGCCCGTTTTGGCGAACGGCAGTACGCTACCGCCGTTCAGATCAAGGTCCTGGCGCAGTCGCTGCGCCCCCTCTTTGTCCGCTGCCACAGGAAATTCTTGGTCAACGTCAACCATATCGACTACATCCTGCCCAAAGAAGACAAAGTGAAAGTGGGCAATGAGCTGCTGCCGATCGGGCACACCTACCGCAAGCAGTTCCTGGCCCAAATCCATTTTTTGAGATAAGCCAAGTGCGCTCCTTGGCATCATTTAAGCCAAGGGGGGGTGCACAGAAAAGACTAACGGCTGGGATACTGCCCTATCCGTTTCTCCCTGCTCCGCTAAACCCCGGATTCTCAAAGTGTTCATCAGGCATGCGCAACAACGCTTGCCAGCCCAGAGGAAGCAGTTGGGATATGATGGTACTCAGCTTAGCCCCGCCTTACACAGGTGGGGCTTCTTTTTTGGGAAAGCTTTACTGCCTGCCCCCGCATAAACAGGAGGGGGCTCCCCCTGCCTGAGGGCAGGGGGCGCTATGCTGCGGGGCTCGCTGTCCGCTCGGCCCTGTCTGGCCTTCGGCCACCCCTCCGCAGCGCTAGCCCGGTGCAAGGTTTTGGCTTGGCCCAAAAACAGTTCATCCTACTTAAAACCGCATTTGTCGCGATATAGGCCCGTCTATCCATTTGGCAGTTGCAAAAAGCAACAGCTGTAATTAACTTAGTGGTATTATTTTTAGTATGACACCTAACCCAGCCGCAAGTAAGCATCGTTTCAAGCGATTATGACACCGAATGGTTTCCTATGAAGATTGTGCATATTAGCCGGAGTTAGTTGATACTTGATTTCTTTTCAAGCGTTTCTTAACGAGAGTCAGAGAAGCTTGTGATCGAGAATTAGGTGGAAACAAACCGAAATGGTTAAAGCTCCTTACTGCCCCGCTGTAGCTGCAGCGGGGCTTTTCTGTTGTGCAGGCTTAACGGGCATTCGGACAAACACCGCATACGCAGCCAAACTTCGTCTGTCCCTCTAAAATAGGCGTTCATCCCCATATAGCCCGCTTCATCCTATTCACACTTTGCGCAAGGCCGGGGGCTGTCTATTTTTAGCCCGATTGACAACACAAACAAATGAACGAGCTGAGCCTAGCGCATCCCCCCCTAGCCAAACAACGGCTCTGCTCTGTCTCAATGCTTGATCCTTCGCCTATCTACCCTGAAAAGCGAACAGCAGTTAATAGATCTGTGCATCCTACAGAGGCTAAACTAGCCCTTTTGCCTGGCCAAAAACTCATTATGATTTTTTGAAAAGAAGGCAGGTAAGGCAAGCCCTGCTTTCAGAAGGTAATAAGGGCTGGTTTAGCTCGATTACGCCCTGCCGGTTTCCCGGCAGGGCATTTTGGCTGCAACCAAGGGCACAAGCTTTGAAACCCAAAACCTCCTGCCCTATGCAAACTAACACCCCTCCTGCCCTACTGTTGTTCACTGCCGACCGGCACTTGGGCAGTATGTTCCAAGGCTTGCTTGCGCGCTCCTCTTTTTCCAAACTGTGCTCAATACCAGACGAACTTGCCTTTGAGGATGCGATTTTGTCCTCTAGCCCCCCTTTTTGCCCCATCTTCGACCTGCGCCTGCCCGGGGCATTAAAGCTTGCAGGGCTCTTCCGGGCTGCGCATACCCGGCAGCCCATGGGGTTTATCCAGGGCATCCGCCCAGCAGACCTCCCTGCCCACTATGCCCCATTTGCCCTCCTCCCGGCCCGTGCGGAGGAAGAGAGGCTGCCCCGCATTCTTGACCGCCTCCAACAGCAAGCCCCTCCCCTTTCTGGCTTGAGCCACGCCCCCCTGCAGCCGGGCGGCGGCTACCGCATCACCCAGCTGCCCAATGGCATGAAGTACATCCAAGTCGAAAAACAAAGCATGCTGCTCAGTTTCCCGCTTTCGGCAGCCCCGTTCATTTACGCCCGCAGCGGCCGGCTCTTCCTCAGGGCAGCGGAGCAGAGCTTCCCCTTTAAAGGCCAGCTTTCACAAGTAGCCTCCGAAGCCTGGCCAGAATTGCAGCCGGCCAACCGCTCGGTCCTCGTCAACCCCAAGTATGTAGCCGCCGCCTGGCCCAAGCAGCGGCAGCTAAGGATAGGCGGCGTCACCGTGTCCGTCAGCCCCGCCCACCAAGCCGCCTTTTTCAGTTCATCCTACTAATATGGGCGTTTATCCGCACATAAGGCAGTCTGTCCTATTGGCACTGGCATAAAACTGAAGGCTAGGCTATCTTTAGACCACCATAAGTTTAGATCGCGATCCTAAATTTTGGGAACGATAAACAAACATTTTTTAGATGCTTTGAGCATCGTGCTGTTTCATGTACAATTGTGCATTTTCTTAGGAGTTTAACGACACCAAGCTGCTTTGCACGGAAGTGTTTTCGTAGAACTTACCTTCCGGAAAGCCTTACGGATCAGATTAGGTAGGTGAAAAGGAAATCTGAGACGATTCAAGCTCCTTGTAGTCCCGCTGCAAAAGCAGCGGGACTTTTTTTGTTCAGGCCTACCCCATCCGCAGCGGCAGATCGGTCAGCCGCTGGCCAGTGAGGCGGCGCACAGCATTGCCAATGGCAGCAGCAATGGGCCCCAATGGAGGCTCCCCGACGGGCAGGGGCACCTCTGCGCCCTGCAAGAGGTAGACATTGATCTCCTTAGGCGCATGCCGCATGAGGGCCATCTGATAAGGGCCGTAAATGGTAGGCTGCAGCTCGCCTTTGTGCAGGGTCATCTTTTCGTGCATAGCAGCGCTCATGCCCATCAAGATGGAGCCCTCGCACTGAGCTCTTACCTGATCGGGGTTGACCGCCAGGCCGCAATCGAGCACGCAAGTGACTTTGTGGACTTTGATTTCGCCTGCTTCAACGGAAACTTCGACGACGTGGGCACAAGGCGAGTTGGTGTCAATGGAAGCCGCGAGCCCCATCGCCCGGCCATTTTGTACCTCATCTGAGTAGCCCGCTTTTTCCACGGCCTCCCGGATAACTGCTTTGATACGGGCCCCTGCCCCTTCCTCACTGATGTGGGCAAGCCGGAAATCTGCCGGGTGCTGCCCCGACCGCATGGCCATTTCGTCTACCATGCTCTCAATGGCAAAGGTATTGGCCAGGAGCCCAAGGCTTCGCCACCAGCTTGTCGCAAAAGGCAGGGAGGTGTGCCACTGTACAGCACGGCGGTTGGGGATGTTGTCGTACATGATATTGCCGCCGCGCATGGCCCCGATATCCGTGCCCAGCACTTGGTGCAAAGCACTTGGCATGATGAGCGACCCAATGGCCACATCCCCGCTCGCATAATGGTGCTCAAGGGCGTCCAAAAGGCCATCCTCCCCCAGCCTTGCCTTCACAATATGGTGGGTAGGCGGGCGGAAGGTATCGTGCTGGAACTCCTCCTGCCGGGTGAACATATACTTCACAGGCTTGCCCACTGCACGGGACAGCAGTGCCGCTTCAATCGCATGGGCCGTATTCAGCCTGCGCCCGAAGCCCCCTCCGAGGTAAGTGGGGACGACATTGACCTGCTCCGGCTTCATCCCCAGTGCTTCTGCCACTTGGTTGCGCGTGATGCCGACCACTTGAGTAGATAAAACAACGGTAGCCTTGCCCTCCTCTACGTGTGCCAGGGCCCCGTTAGGCTCAAGCTGGGCATGTGCGCCGATGGGGGAAGTAAAAGACAAGCTCACTACTGCCCCGTCCTCCTCGCTCACGGCTTTGCCCGCCTTTTGGGTCACCATTTTGTCCCCCTTCCCTACCTGCAGCAGGCTACGGATATCTTCCTCCGCCCAGCGTTTAGGGACATCCCATTCCACTTTTACTTTCCGGCAGGCAGCAAGCGCCTGCGGATAAGACTCCGCAACAACACCTACAGCATTCTCCAGCTCCACAATTTTAACGACCCCCGGCATATCCGCCGCCGCCTTGCTGTCCAAGCTTTTCAGCTGAGCGCCAACGGCTTCCGGCCTGATGATACTGGCATGGAGCATGCCCGGCAGCTCAGCATCAAGGCCAAAAATAGGGCTGCCAAATACCTTGGGCGCCAAATCGACCCGCTGCACCGGCTTGCCTACATATTGGTATTGAGCGGCAGCGCGCAGTTCCGGCACTTCAGGCAGCTCCCACTCCGTGGCTGCAGCAGCTATTTCGGCATAGGTGAGGCTCCCCTCCCCGCTAAAGACGATGCCTTCCCGGGTAGACAAGCTGCCGGCATCGGCACCGAGCTGCTTTGCGGCCTCATTTTTCAGCATTTCGCGCATAGTCGCAGCCATTTCGCGCAACGGCTGCCAGAGGCTGGCGATCGAAAGGCTGCCCCCTGTGCTCATAGCGTCTACCACCCCAGAGTCTGTAGCAGCCGCTACCACTTCTATCTGCCCCGGGGCCACATCCAGCTCATCTGCTGCGATCTGTGCCAGCCCGGTAAATGCCCCTTGCCCCATTTCCACTTTGGGCGAGTGCAGGCGCACCCGGTTGTCTTCCAGCACCTCGAACCAAAGATTGGCGGAAGTACCGCTGCCCGAGTAAGGCGGGACCAGCGTTTCTGCCATTTCCAATACCTCCCTGCGGATGGGGTTGCGGAATACATAGGTGCCAATAGCCATGACGCCTACGGTGCCCAGCCCGGCGCGGACCAGGAACTTACGGCGGGATACTTTTTTACGCGGTTTATCTTGTGCCATGATCTATTGGTTTTTAGGGTTGACTGCAACTTGCTGCGCCTGTAGGGCTGCAGCTCGGTGGATGGCTTTGCGCATCCGGTAATAAGTACCGCATCGGCAGACATTGACGATGTTGTTGTCAATGTCTTCATCTGTAGGGGCAGGGTTCTTCTCCAACAGCGCTGCCGTGGCCATGATGAAGCCAGGCTGGCAATAACCGCACTGCGGCACCACCTCTTCTATCCAAGCCTGCTGAACCGGGTGGGGCTGCGCCCGGGTGCCTAGCCCTTCTATCGTGGTAATCTGTTTCCCTTCAGCCAGCTTGGCCGCATAAGAACAGCAGCGGACGGCCTCCCCGTCGACCAAAATGGTGCAGGCCCCGCAGGCAGCTTTGCCGCACCCGAATTTGGTGCCTTTCAAATTGAGCTGATCGCGGATGACCCACAGCAGCGGGGTGTTGCCATCTTCAATCTCCACAGATTGAGCCCGGCCATTGATGGTAAAAGCTATTTTCATGATGGGTTGTATTTCGTTTTCTGTTTCAAGCGGACCCTGTATTTATCGAGGGATGGGCGCACCGGCTGCGAACCAGTCTTTCACCGCCTTGATGTAGGCTTCTTTAGCCACCGGTGGTTTTTCCCGGGGCTGGCCCGCTGCGTCCACGCCGGGTGACCACGCCCACAACACAAGAGGGTCTTCGGTAAGGTGGTGGATGAGCGCTTCGTAGCCCCGGTTGCCGTTGCGGGAGCGGTCGAGCAGTGCTTCGGCCACCTCGGCTCGGCTGAGCCCTTGCCAGCCCATGCTTGCAGGCGCCAAGCCCCAGTGCGGGGCACCGGGCACCCCAGAGTAATCGTTGTTCTCATTTTGGTGGCAGGTATTGCAGTTGGTTGCCTCAAAGCCGTGCCCTGCTGCCCCACGGGCAACCCCAAAATGGTGAGGGCGCCCCTCTAGCCCCTGCTTGGGGAGATGGTCTGAAGGGTGGCAATTGATACAACGGGGGTGAGTGAGCACAGACATGACTTTGTCGTAGCTGTCGTTGCCGGCTGTAGGGGGAGGAAGCCCGTCAGGGGCGCTAGTATCCAATGGGCTGGCAGGCGGGGCGGCCAACAACAGCCCCCCTATCAGCAGTAAGGCGGGGAAAATGTACTTTAGTTTGAGCTGGGCCATAAGGTGAAAAGTTTTATCTTTGTTAAAGTGAGTACTTACTTACATGCAATATAGCCTTATGGCGGCCACACTTGCAAGTGATCCGGCTATTATTTCAAAAACGCGTTCGGCTGATGACCAAAAAGGAAAGAATACTATCTGTAGCGCTGTACCGGTTTGCACACGAAGGGTACAATGCGGTCTCTACAGCAAGTATCGCAAAGGAGGCGGAAGTATCTGAAGGGCTGATCTTTAAGCATTTCAAGAGCAAACAAGGCCTGTTGGACACCCTTCGGGAGGAGCTGGAAAGCAAAATGGCGGCTAAGGTACAGCCTGTAATGGAGGCAGCTACTGCAGCGGAGGCCCTCCACCTCGTTTTCGACCTGCTGCTCAATGTAGACCCTGTCGATTTCAACTATTGGCGGCTGCAGTACCAACTTAAGCTGAATGAGGCTTATGAGGGGCACCGATCGGCGCAGCTCTATCTTGACCGGTTGAGCTGGGCACTGCAGGAGTCGGGGTTCCCTGAGCCTGAAATGGAAGCACAGCTCCTCTTTGAAATTGTTGACAGCGCGCTCAAACGCATTGTATTTGAAGAGCTGCCCGAGAAGGAAAAGTATATCGAATTCTTAAGGAAGAAGTATGCCCCTTGAGCACGACCTACCTGGAAAGAAAAGGGCGCCAAAGGCATAGTGCCAACAAAGGGGCCTGCCCCTGCCTGCTGGCAGGTGCCGCTATGCTGCGGGGCTCGCTATCCGCTCGGCCCTATCGGGCTTGACACCCCTCCGCAGCGCTAGTCCGATGCCCACCTTTAAACGATCTACTCAAAATCGCGCTTGCCACCAAGTAGACCACCTGTATTTATTTGTCAGTTTAAAAAGCCCTGCCCCCATCCATATTGGACAGGAGCAGGGCTCATGCATAGGTGTGTTAAAATCGTATGGCCTTACTCTATAGCAATCATCTGCTTGGTGCCCATGTACTCACCTG
>NZ_VOOR01000085.1 GCF_007993045.1 Phaeodactylibacter luteus | reverse complement strand
CCGAAAAGCATAAACGCCTCCGGCATTTTGGTTCACGCCCGTTATACTGCTCATTGTTTACCTTTACCCACAAATCATTTCAGCTTATGACGTTTTCCCTATTTGGCACCACCGCCCGCGGGCTCATTTTTGACATGGACGGCACTATGGTAGATAATATGATGGCCCACCACCGGGCTTGGCAGCGGCAGCTGCAAAAAATGGGGCTGGAGATGACCCTGGAAGAGGTACGGCAACAGATTCATGGCGTGAACGAAGAAATCTTGGCCCGGTTATTTGAGGGGCGGTTTACTGCAGAGGAGCGCCGGCGCTATGCCCGCGCCAAAGAAGCCGAGTACCGCGAGGGGTTCAAAGATGAGCTGCGGCTGATCGATGGTTTGCCGGAAGTGCTGCAGCAGCTCCACCAAGCAGGCTTGCCTATGGGCATTGGCACGGCAGCCCCAGCTGAAAATGTCGACTTTGTTTTGGATGCCTTGCAGCTACGCCCCTATTTCGGTGCTGTGCGCCACGCCGGCGATGTAAAGAAAGGCAAGCCTGACCCGGAAATCTTCCAATTGGTGGCAGAAGGCATTGGCCTGCCGGTAGAAGCGTGCATCATTTTTGAAGACAGCCCCACCGGGGCAGAAGCTGCAGCAAGAGCAGGGAGCCCGCTTGTGGTGGTCACCACCACGCACAAGGCAGAGGAGTTTGGCCACCTGCCCAACGTCATTCAGTTTATCAGCGACTACAAAGGGCTGCCGATAAACTTGGGATAAGGAGGGTATCAGGGGCTGGCGCTCAGCCCCTGATACAACTTGCAAGAGCAGGCGTTTACATATTGCGCCGGTACTGGCCGCCTACCTCGTACAGCGCGTGGGTGATCTGCCCAAGAGAGCAGTACTTGGCAGCCTCCATCAGCTGGCCGAACATATTGCCATTTTGCACTGCGGTGAGCTGCAAATCGCGCAGGCACTGCTCCGCTTTTTGAGCGTTGGCCTGCTGCAGCTGTTTCAGGGCCTCTATCTGAGCTTCTTTCTCATCCGTATTGGCACGGATGACCTCCCCCGGGCGTACCGTCGGCGAACCCTCCTTATTGAGGAAAGTATTAACGCCAATGATGGGCAGCTCGCCGGTGTGTTTCAGGGTCTCATAGTAAATGCTCTCATCCTGTATTTTGCCCCGTTGGTACATGGTCTCCATGGCACCCAGCACTCCGCCCCGTTCTGTTATGCGGTCGAACTCCATGAGCACCGCCTCCTCCACGAGGTCGGTCAGCTCATCGATGATGAACGCCCCTTGTAAAGGGTTCTCATTCTTGGCCAGCCCCAGCTCATGGTTGATGATCATCTGAATGGCGACAGCCCGGCGCACGCTCTCTTCTGTAGGCGTAGTGATGGCCTCATCGTAGGCATTGGTATGCAAGCTGTTGCAATTGTCGTAAATGGCATACAGTGCCTGCAGGGTAGTCCGGATGTCATTAAAGCTGATCTCCTGCGCGTGGAGGGAACGGCCAGAGGTCTGAATGTGGTACTTGAGCTTTTGAGACCGCTCGTTGGCGTCATACTTGTACTTCATGGCTTTTGCCCAAATCCGGCGGGCTACCCGGCCGATGACTGCGTACTCGGGGTCTACTCCATTGGAGAAGAAGAAAGACAGGTTGGGGGCAAAGTCGTTGATATCCATCCCCCGGCTGAGGTAGTATTCCACGAAAGTGAAACCGTTGGCGAGGGTAAAGGCCAGCTGCGTGATGGGGTTGGCCCCGGCTTCTGCAATGTGATAGCCTGAAATGGAAACAGAATAGAAGTTCCGGACCTTGTTCCAGATGAAATACTCCTGCACATCGCCCATGAGCTTCAAGCTGAACTCTGTGGAGAAGATACAGGTATTCTGGGCCTGATCCTCCTTGAGGATATCCGCCTGCACAGTGCCCCGCACTGCAGAAAGCGCTTTTGCTTTGAGCGCTTCGTATACCTCAGGCTCCAGTACCTGATCGCCGGTAAGGCCGAGCAGCATTAGGCCGAGGCCATCGTTGGTGGGCGGGCGGCCGCCCCGGTAAGTAGGGCGTGGCAGCCCGCGGTCGTCGTACAGCGCTTTGAGCTTGGCTTCTACCTGCCCTTCCATCCCATGCTCGCGGATGTACTTCTCGCACTGCTGATCGATAGCCGCATTCATAAAAAATGCGCAGATGGCCGCTGCGGGCCCATTGATGGTCATAGAGACCGAAGTCTTGGGGTCGCAGAGGTCAAAGCCAGAATAGAGCCTTTTGGCATCATCCAAAGAACAGACACTTACCCCTGAGTTGCCGATTTTGCCGTAGATGTCTGGCCGGTAGCCGGGGTCTTCCCCATAGAGGGTCACCGAGTCGAAGGCTGTAGACAAACGGGCCGCCGGCATGCCTTCAGAGAGGTAGTGGAAGCGCTTGTTGGTCCGCTCCGGCCCACCTTCCCCGGCAAACATACGGGTAGGGTCTTCCCCTTTGCGCTTGAACGGGAACACTCCTGCCGTGTAAGGGAATTCACCAGGCACGTTCTCCCTCAAGCTCCAACGCAGGATTTCACCCCAATCTTTGTATTTGGGCAGGGCTACCCGCGGGATGCGGGAGTGCGAAAGGGAGGCCGTAAAGGTAGGCACCCTGATTTCCCGCTCTCGGACTTTATAAATGAACTCGTCAGCAGTGTACTGCTGCCTTTTCTCCTCCCAAGTCTCGATAATACGCTTGCAGATGCCATCCAGCCCGAGCTCAATTTCTGCGTAAGCGGCCTTGAGCGCCTCCACTGTGGCAGAAGTATCGCCTAGCCCTTCCTGACACTCCAAGGCTTTGATCGACTCCTGCAGCCCAAAGAGCTGACGGGCTACCGTCACCTGCCGTTCTACCCATTCGTCGTAGTTGCGGTTGCTGTCCGATATTTCGGAAAGGTAGCGCACCCGTTTTGGGGGGATAATGAAAATCTTCTCGCTGGCCTCGTCGCTGGCCAGGAAGTCGGAGCGCAGGGCAGCGCCCGTGCGCTCGGCCAGCACATCCATCAGGACACGGTAAAGGCGGTTCATGCCTGGGTCATTGAACTGGGAAGCGATGGTGCCGACCACAGGCATCTGCTCTACCGGCTGCCCAAAGAGCTGATGGTTGCGCTGGTATTGTTTTTTGACATCCCGCAGTGCATCCTGAGCGCCCCGTTTATCAAACTTGTTGATGGCGATGACATCCGCAAAATCCAGCATATCTATCTTTTCCAGCTGCGTAGCGGCACCGTATTCTGGGGTCATCACGTAGAGGGAAACGTCTGAGTGGTCTACTATTTCAGTATCCGACTGCCCGATGCCGGAGGTTTCCAAGATGATCAGGTCATATTGAGCAGCTTTGAGGATGTCTACAGCAGCCTGTACGTGTTTGGAGAGGGCGAGGTTGGACTGACGGGTGGCCAGGGAGCGCATATACACCCGGCCTTCGGCAGTGGGGTTGCTCACGGCATTCATGCGGATGCGGTCACCAAGCAGGGCGCCCCCGGTTTTGCGCTTGGAGGGGTCTACCGAGATGATGCCGATGGTCTTGTCTTTGAAGTCGAGGAGAAAACGGCGCACGAGCTCGTCCACAAGGCTCGATTTGCCTGCACCGCCGGTACCGGTAATGCCTAATACGGGTATGTTTTTGGCGGAAGCCTCACTGGCCAGCTGGCTGAGCCATTCGCGGTTGTCGTCCGGAAAATTCTCTGCTGCGGAAATCATGCGCGCCAAGGCGTGCGGGTCTTTTTCTTTGAAGCGGCGGAGCTCCCCGTTGAGGTGCCCCCCTACCGGGAAATCACATTGTTGCAGGAGGTCGTTGATCATGCCCTGTAGCCCCAATTGGCGGCCATCATCGGGGGAGTAAATGCGGTTGATGCCGTAAGCGTGCAGCTCTTCGATTTCTTCGGGCAAAATGGTGCCGCCGCCGCCGCCGAAGATTTTGATATGGCCAGCCCCTTTTTCGCGGAGCAGATCGTACATGTATTTGAAGAACTCGTTGTGGCCGCCCTGATAGGAAGTGATGGCAATGCCCTGCGCATCTTCCATGATGGCGGTTTCGACAATCTCCCGTACAGAGCGGTTGTGCCCGAGGTGGATGATCTCTGCTCCAGAGCTTTGGAGGATGCGCCGCATGATGTTGATGGCCGCATCGTGGCCATCAAACAGGGACGCAGCCGTCACAATCCGAACTTTATGCTGTGGCTGGTAGGCTTCGACGGTTTGCATAGGTGGTTTTATTGGTTAAAAGCGCTGCGAAATTACAAAAATTGGGCATGACTAGCTTGGTGGCTGGCCAATAGAATGTATAACAAACCTAAGGGGGCGTGGTTTTACGCTGCACAGCCTGTCTTACCTTAGCGCACGCCTACAGCTTTTCATTGTTGGAAATCAACACCTTACAAACCTATCTTCCTCACTGAATTTTCATATTGCCCGTTAAACTCAAGTGTGGCGGCTTCGCCAAGACCCTGCCGGCCAGTCGGGCCTAAGCCATTGATTTTCAGAACAAACCTGCTTCAAGCAAGCGCTTAATTTTGTGCAAAGGCTGCTCTTGTAGATTACATGGGGCGGCGCCCACTCAACCTTTTTCGGGTATTTTCATTTAGGTGTGCTGGCCCCATTGGGCTCACCTGCCAGGCTCTTTGCCCGCCGGAGCCGATGCATTTAAGTGGCCAGAGGGGTACTTAAGTTGAGCGAAGTAAAACTATCTTCTTAAATTGCACAGCTAATTTTAAGGACAGTATCCCCAAATAGGTACTGAGCAAAAACGCAACGGCATGTCGATTTCTATACAGATGAAGCTGAACGAAAACCTTTACCTCAAGGACCCGCAGGAGACCAAACTGGGGAAGCGGATCATTCAGTACAGTATCCTATTGATTGACGAAATAGGTTTTGAGGCATTCACGTTCAAAAAATTAGCGGAGCGTATACAGTCGACAGAAGCCTCCGTTTACCGCTATTTCGAAAACAAACATAAGCTGCTGGTCTACCTGCTGTGCTGGTATTGGGAGTGGATGAAGTTCCGTATTGAGTTCAACACCATGAACATAGAAGACCCTTGCCAAAAGCTCCGCATCGCCATTTCTTCCATCGTGGATACCTCCCGGCGCAATACCTCTATTGAATTCGTTGACGAAGACGTACTTCACCGCATTGTTGTAGCTGAGGCGACCAAGGCTTACCATACCAAAGAAGTAGATGAGGAGAACAAGCAGGGCTTTTTCCTGACTTACAAAAGCTTGGCCAAACGTATTGCGGCTATCGCAAAGGAGATCAACCCGGATTACCCATACCCCCGGGCGCTGGCGAGCACTTTGCTGGAGATGGCCAACAACCACATTTACTTTGCCCTCCACTTGCCCTCGCTCACAGATATCGAGCTGGAGGATGGCGACCTTTCAAAAGTGGAACGCCTGCTGGAGGACTTCGCCTTCCGGCTTTTAGGCAAATGCAGGGAAGGGGAGGAAGGATAGGATCAACACCTGCAGCTACAAGCCGGTGCTTGTGGCGCTAGCCCGGTCTGCCCCACCGCTCTTCGCCCTGCCGTTCAGGCCGGGCGAAAGGCATGCTGCCTCAGTAGCGGGCCATGGCACGTTCTGCTACGGCCACCAATTCGCTAACCATCATAGCGGTAGCGCCCCACAGGACCTTACCGCCCACGTTGAAGTAAGGCACCCCTTTAAGGATAAGGTTTTGCGCCAGCTCGAGGTCGGTCCGCTGCCGGGCTTTTGGGTGTTGAAGGTGCCCAAAGGGCACTTCCAGGATGCGCTGCACCTCCGCCGGGTCTGGCACGAATTGCGGCCGGCGCTCTACGATGCCTACATAGGGGTGGACCAGAAAATTGCTCACCGGGATATAGAGCTCTGTCAGTTTCCCGATCACCGTCACGGATTGGCGGTCGACGCCTACTTCTTCTTCGGTCTCCCGCAAGGCGGTATACTCCATAGAAGGGTCTTCCGGCTCATGCTTGCCGCCCGGGAAGCTGATCTGCCCTGCATGGCGGTCATTGGGATTGTTGGCAGAACGCTGACGCTCAATGAAGACGAGGTGCCAACCTTCAGTTGGCACAGGGTAAAAGAGTGCCATCACACCTGCCTGACGGGCATTGGCAGGGGGAGGGGCTACCCGTTGGCGGACGCCGTGCGCCATTTGGTATTGTGCCTCTTGGCCGGGCAGCTGCTTCTGAAGTTCATCGGACAGGGCCAGAATGAGTCGGTCTTGTTTCATGAAATGATTAACCCGAGATGCACGGTAATGGTTTTGGGAGGGTGGCCGCACGGCTAGCTTTACTTAGAGCGTATGCTCAGTGGGCAATGCTCGTAATGGAGAAAAGAACGCCCCCCTGATTGGCCCTATGATGGCACCGGACTAGCGCTGCGAAGGGGTGTTAAGCCCGATAGGGCCGAGCGGATAGCGAGCCCCGTAGCATAGCGGCACCTGGCCTTCAGGCCGGGGGAAGGCCCCAAAGCAAAAACCGGGTTTATGCTTGGCAATATTTGCAGAGGCACTTGGCAGCGCGATCCCCCGTTAAGAAACAGGCTTGGCACGCCCCCGATGGTTACAAACCCTTATTAGACTTCTGAAGGTAGAGCTCCAATGCGGTGGCCATGGAAGTAACGCCCGGTGCCGGCACTTTGATATTGATGGTCAGCCCCTGTTTTTCGACTTCCTTGCCGGTCGAGTTGCCGAAAATAGCCAGGCGGGTGTCGTTCTGCTTAAAGTCTGGGAAGTTTTCGTACAGTGATTTGATGCCGAGCGGGCTGAAGAAGACCAGGACATCGTAGGTGACGTCACTGAGGTCAGACAAGTCGCTGCTGACCGTTTGGTACATCATGGCGTCTTGCCAGTCGAATTTTTGCTCTTCGAGGTAAGCAGAGACCTGCTTAGCGCCCAAATTGGAGCAGGGCAGCAGGAAGCGTTCTTTTTTATGTTTCTTGAGTGCAGGGCCAAGGTCTTGGATGGTCCGCTTGCCAACAAAGACCTTGCGTTTGCGGTAGACGATAAATTTCTGCAGGTAATTGGCTATAGCTTCTGAGAGGCAGAAGTACTTCATGTCCGGCGAGACCTTGATGCGCATCTCATCACAGATGCGGAAGTAGTGGTCTATCGCGTTTTTGCTGGTAAGAATCACCGCTGTGTACTCATCGGGCTTGACTTTCGCCTTCCGGAACTCCTTTGCCGGCACCCCTTCTACATGGATGAACTGCCGCCAATCAATTTTGAGCCCGTATTTTTGTTCGAGCTCATAGTAAGGAGATCGCTCAGGCTTAGGCTGAGAAATCAAGATGGTCTTGACAGGTTTGTAAGATTCTTCCTGAGCTTGTCCGTTTGCTGCCATTCAACAACAATTTTTGAGTACTTGGAAGCACCTCATCCGGTACTGCCCGCTGTGGCCAAAGCCACGGTCTACGCTTATGTACAGCGGCAGGCGAATGCTCCTGAACGTTGGCTCCGTGCTGCTTTAACTAGCTAGAAATCAGCCGGGCCAGTATGAGAACAGGTGCGATTTCAACGGTGCAAATATACAACAAAAAGTGGAACTTGTGAAAGGCTAAAAAACGGCTGCCGATAAACAAACCTCTCAGCGACATAAAGAGGTACACGGCCCCGACGACGGCAAGCAGGCCATAAGCGATGAACGGCTGCAGTTCTTCCCCTGCATAAGCCAAGGGGACATTGCCTGCTGCGAGGAAGAGCCCCAATATCAGGTTGAAGGTAATGATCGTCATGCTGTAAAGCGCCACCTCCTTGCTTACCGGAAAGATATACCCAATGAGGCCGAGTACGAGGTGCTTGGCCAGGAAGAAAGCTGCGACGGCAAAAACCGCCCAAGCCAGGCTTGCCAGGGGGGCAGGCGCAATAGCATACCCTAAATAGGTAGCCAGCAAATAAAGGAAGAGCCCTCCTGAGATCATAAACAGCCCATAGAAGAGGTAGTACGGCAGCCCGCCGCCGCTTTCGCGCTCGCGCTGAAGCTGTGCCAGCAGGTTGTCGTTTAGGAAAGCCCGGTATGCCCGCCCGAGGTGGGGGCGGAAAAAAGTGACGAGTATGGTGATCAGCAAAGCTACAGAGAGGTGCACGATGAGCAGCATACGGCTGCTAGCTTGCTGTGCGGTTGTGCGGCTGCCCTTTTTTTCACTGCCAGCGGGGGCCATCTTCTGCACCGGCTGTGCTTGGGGCTGCTGCCTTGCCGCCTTTTGGCTTGGGACGGTAATGTCGAATGGATTGCCGGGCGCTGCCTCCTGCTCAGGCAAGGCTGCTGCTGTTTTTTCCGGCAGCCTTGGCGACAAGTCGAAAGGGTTGGCTTGCCCATGAGCTTCTGCTGCGGCCCCGGCGAGGGCCGCTACAACAAAAAGCAGGATATGAGCAACAGATTTCGGGTTCATATAAAGCGTGGGCAGGTATGATTTTCATAATGATATGCCCATAAAGGTAAACATATCCTCCGGCTCCCCCAAGTAGAGGCCGCAGCTTGTCTGCCTGCCTGGATGGCCACCGCAGCCCTGTTAGCGTTTATCCCGTCTTGGGCTTTTCCCTCCTGAGCGCCTGTTGCCGCCACCTTTGCGGTGCCCGCCGCGGCCGCTGTGGCTGCCGCCGCTCCTCCGTGGGCCGGGCTTGGCATCTTTGAGCTCTTCCGGAAGGGGCAGGCGCTGTACTTTGCGTTCAATCAGATCCTCTATCCGTTTGAAACGGCGGATGTCCTGCCCGTTGATGTAGGTGAAAGCCATGCCTGAAGCCTCCGCCCTTGCAGTACGCCCAATGCGGTGCACATAGTCTTCAGCATCTTGGGGCACATCAAAATTGATGACCGCATCGATGCCTTTAATATCAATACCCCGGGAGAGCACGTCTGTAGCAACAATGACCGGCACGTTCCCGCTTTTGAAATCGTGCAGCTGCTGCTCGCGCTCTTCCTGCGAGAGGTCAGAGTGGATAGCCCCTGCCGAAATCCCTTTTCGTTTGAGGGCAGTAGCGAGGTCTTTGACCGTCTTTTTGCGGCCAGCGAAGATAATGACCCTTTCGAGGCGCTTGTTGGTCTCAAGCACTTTCTCTGTCAATGCGATTTTAGCGTGGTCTTCTACTTCATAGGCCAGCTGTAGGATATTTTCGGCTGGTTTAGAAATAGCAATGCTGATCTCTACGGGGTCTGCACGAAGGATCTGCCGGGCGAACTTCCGGATAGTTGGAGGCATGGTGGCCGAAAACAGCAGGTTCTGCCGCTCGAGGGGCAGCTTGTGCACAATATTCATAATGGCTGGAGCAAAGCCCATATCGAGCATGCGGTCAGCCTCGTCGAGGATGAGGAACTCCAGCTTGCTGAGGTCTACGTAGCCCATATCGAGGTGGGAAGTCAACCGCCCTGGGGTAGCGACAATAATGCCTGCGCCCCGCTTTAGTGCACGCCGCTCCTGTTCCATGGCATGCCCATCCCGGCCGCCATAGATGGCGATGGACGAAATGTCGGTAAAATAAGACAAGGCTTCCAACTGCTGATCGACCTGCATGGCCAGCTCGCGGGTAGGCTCAATGATCATGGCCTTCACTCCGTCTTCCGGCAGTTTGCTCAACTGATTGAGCACAGGCAGCAGAAATGCAGCCGTTTTGCCGGTGCCCGTCTGTGCGCAGGCGAGCACGTCTTTGCCTTCTAATATAGGTGGGATGGCTTGAGCCTGTACCGGTGTTGCGTCTTCAAACCCCATTGCCTGCAGCCCTTCTTCCAGTGAGGGCTCAAAACCAAATGCTGTGAATTTCAAATTGCTTGCTTTTTGAGTGAATTCCCCGGCTGATCCGGGGGAAGCAGGCCTTTTTTCCCACAGCCCGCTTTTTTGACAATAACAACTAGTGGAGGCCAGGCTGCCGCTGCTATTATTTGAAAGAGCCGCCCAATGTTTCCTTCCAATAGTTTAAACTACGAAGACCCTAGTAAAATTGGATGCTATGCCTCCGATTTGTGTCTTTCGGTGCCAAAGATACCTTTTTTACAGCACCCGGGCCTGCGGCCCGTATGCAGGCAACAAATATACCAACAATAATTAGACTTGATCCGCCGGGGGGCATTGGAGGGTCAAAATGGCGCTTGCCTTCCCACGCTATGCCTTTTTCCAGTCACCTTAGCTTAGGCTAAGCTCCTGGAAAAAACCGGCGCGCAGTTGAAAATAGCTCATTGCTCCTGCTACACTTACCTGAGGCATCAAGTTTAATGATGTAAGTTGTGCTTAGCCAAAAAAATAGTGCCCTGTTTTTTTGTCGCTGGAACAGCGAACCCCCTGCTTTAAACGATTATTCTACAGGCTAGCTACCGGCAAGGCACATATTGGCGTAAAGTGTTTAACACCCAATGAAGA
>NZ_VOOR01000084.1 GCF_007993045.1 Phaeodactylibacter luteus | reverse complement strand
TGTGATCTCAGGCGCCCGGCTGTCCACTACCGTGATCTCGTAGGACAGCTCCGTGCTGTTGCCCGCCTCGTCTGTGGCGGTCAGCACTACCGTGTTCGTGCCTATGCCCGCATACAGGCTCACCGCATAGCCGGAGCTCGTCTGTGTCGCCATTGCCCAGGGGGCCGCGCCTGCTACATCGCTCTCGATGCTCACGCTCAGCGCGATCGCACCTCCTGCTGTACAGTTGTCAGACACCTCTGCCAGCCACTCCAGCTGTACGCCGCACTCCCCTTCTGGGGACGCATAGGAAACATCTGCCGCCGGCGTGCCCGTGGCCGTGCTCACGGCCAGTGCAGGCGCCTCACTATCCTGATTGGACAGGGACACAAAATCTTCCACCTCCAGCGGGAAGCACCCTAAGCCGTAGCCGCAGCTCAGCGTGTCCAATAGCTCTACCCGGAGGCTGTAGCTGCCTTCGCCAAGCCCGCTCACGCTGAAGCTGCCCGCAAGCGTCGTGTCCGCTGCAACCAATATATCGCTGCCATCCTGCTCCAGGTACACCGCGTAGCGGCCCGCACAGCCTGATTCCTCCAGCTCAAACGATACGCTGCCGTCTGTGCCGCCGGGGCAGGCAGGGCCCGCAGCGCTTATGACCGATGCCATTGGCACAGGGTTGCAGTCTGCGTACAGTGGCCCGGTGATGGATACCACATTGCTCGTGCTGATGTTCTCCGTGACCGCAAGGCGGTACTCTTCGCCGTTCTGCAGCGTGCCGTGGGCGATCGTCACGCTCGTTTCTGTCATGTTCACGTAGTCCAGCACCGGGTTGCCCGCGCTGTCTTCTATGTCTACCGTGTACGTCACGCCAGCCTCCCCGCTGACCGGTGACCACTCCAAAGTGATCGAGCCGTCGCAGTTGCAGCTGTATGTGTACGGCACTTCGTAGCCGCCGTCCACTGTGTAGTCCTTCTCCCCTACGCCCAGCGTCACGCACTCCGTAGAACCGCTCGCCGTAATATCGGAGTCCAGCTCTGCTGCGCCGGCCTGATAGCCCGCATATGACCAAAGGTTCGGCAGGCTGCCGCCCCATTCGGCACGCCCTTCGTAGTCCAGAACGTAGCCGCCCGCAGGAAGCCCGGTGAACAAAAAGCGCCCTTCGATGTCCGACACCACTGTGTCCACGCCGTTGCCCGCGCAGTCCAGCAGCCGCACTTCCGTGTAGCCTAAGCCCGGCTCGCCAGGGCTCTGCAGCCCGTCACGGTCGAAGTCCTTCCATGCACGGTCGCCGATCTCGGCGCATACCAGCGGCAGGTTGTTGTTCAGCACCAGGTCGCCCGGTGAAAGCACAAACTCCATGTAGAAAGGGTTCGCACCGCAGGATGCGTCTTCCATGAAGCCGCTCATCGCTTCCTCTGAGCTGCCCACGATTGTAATGCCAGGCTCTGGGTCCAGCTGCCCGCTGTCGGTGCAGTCCGTGCTGATACCATAGCCGCTTGGTGTGTTTAGTGTCATCGTATAGACCCCGCTTGCGTCCACAAACCACTGATAGAAGCCTGTAGAGCCGTCCGCGATCACCGTCACATTGCCCGGGCCCGTTACCTCAATGGTCGCTCCGCTGATGATCTCGCCAGTATTCTCACAGTAGATGAAACCCTGTGGGTCCAGCATCTCGCCGCCAATGTCCGGATCGTTCACGTCCGGGATAAAGTCCCCGTCCGCATCAAGGAAAACGCCCGCGTTAAGGTCATAGACACTCGATGCTCCCGCCTCCAAAGTGAAGCACAGCTCCCCTTCCAGGGAGTAGTCAGAGTCCAGGCTGTCGATCGTGTTGAACTCTACATTGGGGATGGTCAGCACGTAGTCTTCCGCATTGTCCAGCCCTTCAAAGCTGACCTCCATGCAGTAGTCGCCCGCCAGCACCAGCTCAAAGAGGTAGTAGCCATCAGCGTCCGCGGTCTGCACCTCGTCAACAGGATTTCCGTTGAGGTCGGTACCGTACAGGCGCACCTGTACGCCAGGCAGCACTTCCTCTGATGAGGGCATGGAGCTTGTGCCCGGCAGCGAGGCTTCCTGCTGCAGGAACAAGCCGTTGCGGTCGTTGTCCAGCCAGACATATCCCCCAATGTCCGAACCACAGAATTCTCCTGCAATTTCGTTGCTGCTCCAGGCTTCTGCCGCAGCAAAGCCTTCCATCCCTGCCGTAAGCGGGACACCATTTTCATCCACACCACCTGGAATGCGCCCTTCACTATCCAGATCTGCCGGAGTCAGGTCATCGCTAGCCTCCACGGCATCAAAGCAACCGTCGCCGTCACTATCCACATCGCGGAAGTTGAGGATGCTGTCCCCATCTATATCGGCCGCAATCATAGCAAGGAAAGCAGTATTATCATTACCTTGACCAGTACCTTGTTCTGTTGCATCCAGCAGCCCGTCGTTGTCGCTGTCCAGATCAAAACAATCCGGGACAAGGTCACCGTCCGTGTCTGTGGCCTCATCTCCTTCCACTTCATTGCTCAGCCCGTCGCCATCGCAATCTTCGTTGGCCCATGCCTCGCCTTTTGGCAGGGTGACCGAACTATATACGTAGTCACAGATTTCCAGCGGGCTGCTGCTATCAGCTACTTCGGAACCATCTGTGACACCATCCCCATCCGTATCCGCTTCTAACGGATTGGTACTGTATGTATCTGCCTCCTCGGCATTCGAAAGCCCGTCGCCGTCACAGTCGCTCATATTCCAATCTGTTGCCTGCGCAACGCTTTGGCTGCCCAGCACAAAAGAACAGGCATCCGTCGGGGAGGTCATATCAGATACTTCCGTACCGTCAATGACGCCGTCGCCGTCCGTATCAGCAGCAAAACTGTCTGTGCCCAGCTCATCCTCTTCCGCATTCGTCAGCCCGTCGCCGTCACAGTCCGTATCAGGCCCGGAAACGGTGACCATTACCTCACAGCTGTTGCTGTTGCCACTGCCGTCCGTTGCCGTTAGAGATACGGATACCTCACCGATATCCGAGCAGCTAAAGGAGGTCTGCGACAGTTGCAGCATCGGTGTGCCACAGTTGTCTGTGGTTCCTGTATCAACGTCCGAAACGTCAATCGAAGCCGCGCCCATTTCATCTAGCAATACGGGTACATCAGTACAAGCCATTACCGGAGATATCGTATCCAGTACTGTTACTGTAAGCATGCAACTATCAATATTATCGCTCCCATCTGTAGCGATCAATACAACAGAAACACTGCTAGCTGACTGTGGGCTTCGGAAGCCTGCGCCACTACCGAGTATAGCCTCGGTATTCAAAGACAAATCATCACAGGTAAATGTACTATCCGATAACGACAGGCTGACCGAACCACAGTTGTCCGTTGAGCCACCATCTGCCTGTGCAGGGCTGATCGTTCCTTCGCCAGCGTTATCCAGATATACCGTCAGATCCGTACAGGACGCTACCGGAGCGATTGTATCTAACACCGTCACTATAGCTGAGCAAGTGTCAGTATTGTTAGCGCTATCTGTTGTCGTCAAAACCACAGTATTCTCACCCTGTTCATCACAACTGAAGGCGGTTTGGGACAGCGATAGCGTCAAGGTATCGCAACTAATCATACTGCCAGCCCCAATATCGCCTGGCATGATACTGGCCTCGCCCGATGCATCCAGATAAGCAGTAATATCCATACAAACTGCAGTAGGCAGTAAGGTATCCAACCCTGGAATCGGATTCACTTCTGGTACCGCTCCAATGGCATCGTAAGTCAGAGCAGACAGGTAGGGGTAGGATACAGTACTTGCACTGTCAACGATGCGCCAAATTTCCTCATTGCCGTTATTGGTTTCTCCTTCGAAATCCCAGCCAGCTGCTGTAAAGAGGTCTGCTGCTTTCATCTCACAGGTCGTTTTCCCTTCGCCAGCAGCGCTCTCCGACAAACCAGACAGCTCCGCATCCCAAAAACTATTAGAAACCATTCCTGAATTTATACCGAAGAGCCCGGCAACCGAGTCCGTTTCAATTGCAACGTAGGTGTTTCCGACCAGCCCACTGTTTTGATAAACCACCCCAGCCCCTTGAGCAATATTACCGGTTACATATGCATTATTGATCTGCCCGCTGAGGCTAAACGCAGCCAAACCAGCCCCAAAAGAAAAGTTAACCTGTGCAGCCGATTCCTCTATCTTGCCTGATAACAACCAGCTAATGCCTGAAGGCAAAAATGGTGGCGAGGGGGTGGCTAGCGTTGACGTTACAGTCGCGAAGCATCTACTGACTGCTCCAGCGTTGAGCAACGATATACCAACGGGCAAGCCCTGATCACTACTTTGAATATGAGCCCGGCTGTCTGTAACTAATGTATTTATGCCAAGACAGCCTGCAATTCCAGCACCCAATAGCTCGTTTTCTATATGTGTAGTAAGGAAAGAGAGCTGCGTATTCGTTGCCTGTGATTCCAAAACAGCACCAACAACACCTCCCCCCATACGTATGGTACCTGAAGCTGAGATACTATCAATCTGGCTATTGTGGACAAAACCGGCTAGTATACCGTTAGGGAACAACGGCAGGTTATCCCCCGAAAACATAATACTACTTCCAACCGTGGCACTATCCAACTTTAGATTGTGCACCATAGCACCGCCAAGAGATTGCAGGCTATCCAAAAAGCTAGGATCAACTATAACTGAAGGGAAAAAATCTTCTTCATCCGCCTTCATCAGGTTCGCCCCTTCGAAGGCCCCCAATGCAAAGAAAAGCCCGTTGCCATAAGATAGGCCATTATCGATTTGCAGATTGTTGATGCTGTATCCTTGTCCATCAAAATGCCCGGTGAACCCAGTAACGGTACCGGTGCCATTTAAAACATCCCCGTCCATGGTACCGATTGGAAGCCATCCGGTATCAGCTACGTATTCCTGATAACCGCTGCTGTTTTTATCCAGGTCATTAATCAGTATAAAATGTGCATCCATCCTGAAGCGGACGTTGTGCAGGTGCTCCCAGTCCTTAATCTGATAAGGCGATACTGCAGTGCCCAAGCCAGTGAAAAACAGGGGAGATGACTCGTAAGCCCCTAAATCCACTGTGCCTTCCTGAAGGCGGGCATTGCCTCCCAGGTCTTTTTCCAAATTGGTGGCGTAACCATTATCGCCTAAATTGACCAGTGGCGAGATTTTGCTTAGCGCAAAGTTTCCTTCTGCAGTAGGCGTATCGTTTACTGCATCAAATGTAAAGTCTTCAAATGCTGCATCCTCGAAGTCATCAGCAGTAAAAAGCGTATTTACAGAAAGGTCTCCGTCTACCGACATACGATCTTCTCCATGTTCAAAATAGCAATTGAAGATATCGATATCACCAGCTGCTTCGATAATACCATCGCTGCCATCATTGGCATCATTGCCAAAACTAATGCAATTGTAGAGGGTCGCTTTAGAACTAGATCCGGTCTCGATCACACAACCGTCATCATCTGCGTAGTTCCCTGCAAATGTAGTGTTGTACACCCAAAACTGAGTGTCATCCGATCCCATCAATGCCGCACCATCATCATAAACCGTATTGCCCGAAAACAGACAGCTTTCCAAAAATACAATGATATCGCCATTATCACCATCTACATCGAAATAGAAAGTGCCATCTTCTCCTTCATTGCCTTGTACCAAACATTCTGCAAACAAAACAACCGGAGGTACAGGGCAATCCGAATTCATATAAACTGCGGTACCCTCGTCTTCAGTATCCGTGAGCAGGTTGTTGTTAAGCTTTGTACGAACAATCCTAATGGAGTCTCCCAAGGTCCCCTCATCCAAATCAAAATAACATGCACCCCCACTGCCGTCAATTTCGTTATTGGAAATGTCGCAATCATATACCGAAATAGCTTCCTTAGAGGCGATACCTCCTCCGTCATCGCCAGCAGTGTTATGGTGTATTTTCACATCCCGGAGCACACAATTGGTGCCACTAAAGGCTACAACAGCATTGTCATTATAGATGCCGCTGCCGTCTGCCGCCTGATTTTGAGATATATCACAGCTACTGATTCTGATTATACCACCGTTATAAACTGCACCGCCATCTTCAGCTTCGTTCTGAAAGATATTGCAGCCACTGATCCAAATTGAACCATTGCTGTAAACCGCACCACCATTGAGTACTGCAGTATTACCGTACAGCATGAGGTCTTGCAGAACAACTCCGGAAGTCGAATCCGTGGCAAAATTCGAATTAAAAACTCCCGCACCATTGCCGTAGAAGAAGTTATCCGAACGATCCGCATAACCGCCGGTAATGTGAAGCCCTTTTAGAAGTGTAAAGTCGCTGACAGGCCCAAATGTTACAACGTTGTATACATTATCTGTATTGGTTGCAGGGTCACCAATATTTCCAGAGAGGATAGTCGGGTAAGCCGCAGTATCCTGAGCGGTCAAAGCAGATGCGCCCGAAGGGAGGGATCCGTAAATGGAAACGCCAGATGCAACCCGGAAGGAAGCTTCCCGGTCGGTACCGGAAGTTGGCAGGTATTCTCCGGCCGCAACCCATACCTGATCGCCTGAACTCGCCCTGGCCAGCGCATCCTGAAGGCTATTATACGCATTGACCCAGGAAGTACCATTGTTCAGCCCGGTTGCATTGATGTCCACATAAAACACTTCCTCTATATTGGGATTGACGGTCTTAATACCGGTTGTTTCTGAAGTGCCATCATCGAAAACGTACGAGAACGAAAGAGGAGCCGTAACCCCATTGGCATTGTAATAAGTGATGCGCTGAACAATATCGTTAAGCATCCTTTGTGAGACGATCACCTGAGAACTCCCTTCAAAGTTTAAGGTCATTTGATGACCTGTATTGTCATATTGGCCAATGTAATACTCCTGTGTAAAGATAGAATCGTTGCGCAGGCTAAACAGAATGCTTTCTTCCAATTGAAAATAATCATCAGCATTGGCGCCGCCTTGCCGCTCAATCTGTAGGGTACTCCCATTGTAAAATCCCTGTCCGGCATTCAAAACCTGAAGGTCGGGATCTGAAATAAGCACCCTACTGTCTAAAAAAATGGTGTCGGCGTAGTACTCCCCTAAAAGCTCAAGGTTGGTAAAAGTCGTGGGCGTATTGCCCATCATCGCCTCATAAGCAGGCTCTACAAAGAAAAGATAATCCGTGTAGGCACCGTCCAAGCCTACACCAGATAGTAAAGCCGTTGCCGTTCCCGTACCGGTGTACAACGTTGTGCCAATACCCGCATAACCCGTTGTGTTCCTGACCGGATAACCAGCTACACTGTTATCGTCAAAAAAGAAGTACCAGCGCTGATCAGGCAATACCCCCTGTGGGTTGATGGTCAATATCGCATCATCACTACTCGGATGGGTACCGACACCTCGGTTATCGCCACAACCAAACACGGTATCTACAACACCCAAAACTGTCTTTATACCGTCAGCCCCTGTGCGACTGTAGGTAGCCAAAAGCTCTTCTGCTATATTGGCAAAGGTGTAATATCCATGTATGTCATCGTTTGTTTCTCCAGCTATTTCCACACCTACTTGCACAGTGGCTTCGCCCGCTGCCATACCCCCAATAGAAAAAGCATAATCACTTTCGTCCAAATCGTTGCTGATTACGTGTAGTTCAGCCACTCGATCCAAATCTACAGGAGTAAGGTCTTCCGGACCGGACAAGGCTGAAACAGGAGCAAAAGCAACCATAAATGAAATGCTTTCTCCCGCTCCGATCGCCACTGGGAAGGTTATGCCGCTGATACTAAAATCGGTGCTATTATCACCGTCGAAGTAGATATTCGAAACATTAATAATCCCCGAATTATCCGTATTAGAAATCTGATATTCAATACTGGGATGGAGATTGGCATCGTTACCGATAAAACCCACACCGTAATCGGTACCAGCACCTGCGCTGATCGTGGTTGAACCGGAAGCAATTACATTGCTATCGTAGGATAATTCAATTTCCCCGGGTGCGGGAGTCTGTGCCCTGCCCTGGAAAACCCAAAACAGCGCCAAAACAAACGTTAGTAAACCTACTCGTTCCATGAGATTGTGCATATTATGATTTGTTAATGTACTATTACCCGAGCCCAGGTAACAACCTGTTTAAGTGACTACCGGGCAGAAACGACTGTTTATACCGGCAAAACACATCAACGAAATCATCTCTGCTGTAAAGGCTCGTACCAAAAAAAGTATTCCTATACTTTGTACTTCTGGCACTGTAAAATTAGCTCATCACCCATATTGCCCGCTTCCCAAATCTTTGAATCCTGCTCCCAAATCTTTGAATCCTGCTCCCAAATCTTTGAAAACCTACTCCCAAATCTTTGAAAATGCTTCTAAAATCAAGGGCTCAAGAGCTCAAGGGCTCAAGGGCATTAAGACAATCAAAGAGGGCGTGAACCAAATTGTCGCAGGCGTTTATGCTTTCCGGGCTTCATGCTGGCATTGGCCTAGCGCTGCGAAGGGGGGGGCGAAGGCCAGACCCGACGCCCGTAGGGCGAGGGGCCGAGCGGACAGCGAGCCCCGCAGCATAGCGGCACCTGCCCGCTGGCAGGGGCAGGCCCCTATCCTTACGGAGGGGGCAAGCCTCATCCCAAAAAAACGACAATCTGGCTTGCGCCCATCAAAGAGTTCCTCGTGTTTACTCTTCCTCAAGACTGGCATTGTATAAATACTGGCTGGGCGTCAATCCGGTTTGCTGCTTGAACAAACGGTAAAAAGTGGACTTACTGTTGAACCCACAGTTCTCAATAAGCTGATCGAGGACTACCTCTCCCCTGCTTTCAATCATCAGTTTCTGCGCTTCCTCAATACGAAATTGGTTGATGAAGGTATTGAAGTTCTTATACGCATATTGATTGATGGCCTGTGAAATGTAAGTTTCATTGGTATTGAGCTGTTTCGCTAGCTCGCTTAACGTCAGAGTTGTTTTTTTGTACAATTTCAAGCCATCGACCAATGCATTGATGTCAAGAAAGAGCTGTTCCAGCCGGTCAACGCTTTCTATACTGGCTTCTTCCGTTGTGAGATGAGCCTTTTCCGCGTCCTTATCTGTACCGGCAACCTGCTCTAGCGGTGCTATATCCGGAACCTCATGCGGGTATGCTGAATGCGTTTGCCTAAGGGCATTTTTATTTTTTTTGTAAAGCGACCGTACTAGCCGTCGATTTTTAAAATACAGCAGGCTCAATACCAGTAATCCGGTCAAAGCAACAGCCAAGCTTACCCCTATTAGAATCAGGAACCGTTGATTCTGCTGCAGCTCATAGGCCTGCTGTTTGATTTGGCTCATGTGTCGCTCATGCTCATAGAGCGACTTTAATTCTGTGAATCTTGTAGCAGCTGTACTCGATGCGAATTCTTCCTTATACCGGACGTAGTGCTCAAGCTGAGCCTTGAACTGATCGTAATCGCCCAAAACAGCAAAGAGGTCGAGCAGCTCAATCATAGCTCGCTCGATGCGATCATTTGCTTTTGCCTGCTGAAATAATTGTAATGCATTTTTCTTTAAATCAACCGCTTGGCCATACTTTCCATTTTGTACAGCATGATCTGCCTGATTGATCAGGATACTCCCTAAAAGGAGGATATTTCCAACCTGCCTCGCCTGATCTATCGCTATCTCGTAGTAGGATTCTGCCTTTGTGTTTTGGCCTACTACAGAGTAATATACGCCGAGGTTGTTGTTCATTTGTGCAACCCCAAGCCTGTAGCCTTTTGCTGAAAACAACTCAAGCGCACGTTCTGTATAGGCTTTAAAAAACTCCCAGTCCTCCGCCTTCTTAGCCGTCACAGCCAAATTTTGGCAGCACAATGCCATATTCAGGGTATCCCCAAGTACTTCAAAGAAGCTTAATGCCTTGTTCAATATCTTCTCACCCTGCAACAACTCCCCATTTTTGACCTCTAACAGCCCTATGTTAATCCAACTTTGCCCTATGCTTAGCGAATCGTTGAGCTCCTCCGCAGCTTTTAATGACGCGTTGTAAGCCTCAATAGATTTACCCGGGTAACCTTGGTAATCATAGTTGATACCAAGGTTGTTCCAACAGGCGCCAGCGAACTCAATATCTTGAGCTGCATAATCGGTTTCCAGGGCTTTTAGATAACTATCGATCGATAAGTATAGCTCCCCCCGGTAATAATGGTACAGACCATATAAATAGTAACTCTTAGCGAGCAGAGAGTCTTTTCCGTTTTGTACCGCTGTTTCATAGAAAGCGTCAATCAGTGGCTCTGCCTTATCCATCTCTTCCGGGAGCAGTGCCTTTATTGTTTCATACGATAATTCCTGCTCTTTCGTTTCTTCGGCACTGACTGGAATTACCACTCCTAGAAAAAGAATAATAACCACGGAAAAGAGCTCATAGCTTTTGCCCAGATTGATCATAAAAATATTTGTGCATATTATTTAATTGCAAAACAGGTTCAGGACCGAAGGCTGACGGGCGCAAACCAAATTGTCGTTTTTTGCCTGCCCCCTCCGCAAGGATAGGGGCCTGCCCCTGCCTGGCGGCAGGTGCCGCTATGCTCCGGGGCTCGCTATCCGCTCGGCCCTATCGGGCTTGACACCCCTGCGCAGCGCTAGGCCGGCTCCATCCTAAAGCCTACAAGGTTGAACACTAGCGACATTCTAGTTTACGCCCAGACTGACTTACTGATGTTCACCCTAAAATTATGAGAGTATTGAAGAAGCATAATACAAATACTTACTTTTTGTGACAATAAAAACAATTTCACACCTCGAAGAAGCCTTGCTGTTTTCACAAAATACACAAAGGAGCCAAACATAATTCCCCCAAGCAAATTGCATGTTACCCCACCGTCCTTTCATTGATTTTACAAATTTGAAATATTTAAATATCAGTTACATTAACAGATGACTGTATTCTGATTGTCTACCAATTAAAATACCTTAGATATT
>NZ_VOOR01000083.1 GCF_007993045.1 Phaeodactylibacter luteus | reverse complement strand
ACGCAAAGCTAACGCTTTCTTTTTGTTTGGCGATTATATGCGTCTGCCCTTGGCCACTCTCCCCAGCCCGTTTTTCAAATCAGCGATCAGGTCCTGTGGGGATTCTATGCCGATGGAAAGCCGGATCATCCCATCAGTGATGCCTGCTGCCCGGCGTTGCTCGGGAGGTACCCGGAGGTGGGACATGCTTGCCGGGTGCATCACAAGCGTGTCTACATCCCCCATAGTTGGCGCGAGGGAGCAAAGCTGTAGCCCACTGACAAAGCGCTGCCCTGCGGCGGCCCCTCCTTTTAGCTCAAAGCTGACCACACCGCCAAAGGCGCACATCTGCTTTTTGGCCAGCTGATGGTCTTCGTGGCTTTCCAAGCCTGGATAGTGCACTTTTGCCACTTCCGGCTGCCCTTCCAGCCATCTGGCGATCTGCATGGCATTGCTGCAGTGTCTTTCCATGCGGAGTTCCAGGGTTTTCATCCCATTTTCAAGCAGCCAGGCATCCCACGGGCTGCAGTTGGTGCCGATCAGTTTGAGGGCTGGGAAGACTTTTTCTTTCATCAGTGCTTCATCAAGCCCTACGATGGCTCCTGAGGTGGAATTGCCATGGCCGTTCAGGTATTTGGTAGTGGAGTGCACCACGAAGTGGGCCCCGTACAGGAAAGGCTGTTGGAGGTAAGGGGTGGCGAAGGTGTTGTCGACCACTGCATAGGCCCCTGCCTGGCGTGCTGCATCCGCGGCCATCTGTAGGTCTATGCAGCTCAGGGTAGGGTTGGCCGGGGTTTCGAAGTACACCATTTTTATACTGGGGTCGGCCTGCAGCTGTCTGCGCAGGGCGGCCTCTTCCCTTAGGTTGCCGATGACGGCTTGGTAGCCCATTGGGGTCAGTATTTTTGCAAAAAGCTCATTTGTGCCGCCGTACAAGTTGTTAGGGATAAGGATTTTTTCGCCCGGTTTGAGCAGGGCAAGGCAAAGGGTGCTGATGGCTGCCATGCCCGAGCTCAATAGATAGGCGGTAGCCTTGCCCGCTAGGTTTAGGGATTCAAGTGCCGCAATTTTTGCTGCCACTGCGTCTATGGTCGGGTTGCCAAACCGGCTATAAAGGTAGCCGGGCTGATCGCCACTGAAGACCTGCATGCCTTCTGGGAGGCCTTCAAAGGCAAAGGAGGAGGTAGCGTATATGGGCAGCTGATGCGGGCGGGTAGTCCGGGGGTCGGCCGAAGGCTGTGCGCAAAGCGTGCCAAACGAAAAGGGGTGTGCCATATTGAATTGCTTTTATCGGTTCAGAAAATAGGCGGGGCGCAACGTTCAGGATGCATGATTGTACAGCTCGCCCCTTCTTCATACTCAAACGGTCTGCCGGGGCTAAAAACCACCAAAGGCCCGACAACCGGAAACCGAGCCACAAGGGATTGGAGACGGTAAAAATGGCAGAACTGGAAGGAATAGCGTAGTTTTGCGGTTTATCAAACCATGACCCCCTTTGAGGGGGGCAAGCCGTTCATCCAACAACCGGAAAGCGAACCTTAATATGCAGCAAGATAATCACTCCGACGATTATTACGATCATAAGATCATCAAAGTTGACCCGGGGCAGTCTATTCTCAGGATTGATAAGTTTTTGTTCGACCGCCTGGAGAATGTCTCCAGGAGCCGGGTACAGGACGCCATACGTTCGGGTGCAGTGACCGTGGACGGGAAAGACATCAAACCGAACTACAAAATTAAGCCAGGGGAGGAAATCTCTATCGTGGTGCCTCAGCACCACGGCAAGCGCAACGAAATCAAAGCGCAGGACATCCCACTTGACATCATCTACGAGGACGACGACCTGCTCATCGTCAATAAAGCGCCCGGCATGGTGGTCCACCCTGGGATCGGCAACCCGGATGGGACTTTGGTCAATGCCTTAGCCCATCATTTTGGCAAATCGGGCTTGCCGGTGCTCGACGGCAACAACAACGATCAGATCGGCCTGGTGCACCGGATTGACAAAGACACTTCTGGCCTTTTGGTAGTGGCTAAAACGGATTACGCCATGTCCCATTTGGCCAAGCAGTTCTTCAACCATACCATCGACCGGAAGTACATCGCCATGGTTTGGGGCAACTTCGAAGAACAAGAAGGGACCATTGATGCGCATGTGGGGCGCCACCCGCGCAACCGCCTGCTGTTTGCTGCTTTCCCGGAAGGGGATTCTGGCAAATGGGCGGTGACGCATTACCGCGTTTTAGAAGACTTGTACTACGTTTCTCTGGTAGAGTGCAAGCTGGAGACCGGGCGCACCCATCAGATCAGGGTGCACATGAAGCATCTAGGGCATCCACTGTTCAGTGATGTCCGCTACGGGGGCGACCTCATTGTGAAGGGCACGGTATTCAGCAAGTACAAGTCTTTTGTAGAAAACACCTTTCAGCTGCTGCCCCGGCAGGCGCTCCACGCCAGGAGCCTGGGGTTTGTCCATCCCCGTACCGGCGAGCAGATGCACTTCGAGAGCGAGCTGCCCAACGACATCAACCAGGCATTAGAGCGTTGGCGGAAATACCTGGCAGACCGCAAAGCAAAGGACAACTTATGATCAGTGCAGCTGTTGCCCTTGAGCAGACCGAGCGCTGGCTGGCTGAGTTCGTTATCGGGCTCAACCTTTGCCCTTTTGCCGGCCGGCCTTTCAAAAATGGCCGGGTCCGGATCGTAGTTTCTACTGCGGCAAGCGAGCAAGCCTTGACTGCTGATTGGCTTTCGGAAGGGGAAGCCCTACTGGCTATGCCAGCTGTTGAGGTGGAGACTACGCTGGTGGTCCACCCTTTTGTGCTCCAGCGCTTCCCCGATTATAACGACTACCTGTGGGCGGCCAACGAGCGGCTCGTTGAGCAGGGTTGGGAAGGGGAGCTGCAGCTGGCCTCCTTCCACCCAGATTACCAGTTTGCTGGCGAAGGGCCACATGCCGCTTCCAACTACACCAACCGGTCGCCTTACCCTATGCTGCACCTCATCCGGGAGGACAGCCTGGAACGGGCCTTGCAAAACTTTGACAACCCGGAAGAGATCCCTCAGCGGAATATCGAGCTGATGGAAAAATTGGGCGCCGAGCAGCTGCGAAGCCAATTGCTGGGGTACCAAAATGAAAATGGATCACATGATGACGCTTAAGGAAAGAATTGACGTGCTGGCCCGCTTGGGCAGCCACTTGCTCCAGGAAGACGACTACCTGGAAGCTGTCATGAAACGGACGGAGTACAATAATGGCTGGTTCACAGTTGCACAGCAGCAAGCCTCCATATCGGCCATTGCCCGTCAATTCCTAGACCGGGCCGCTTTGGAAGCCTGGGCCAGCCCCTATGAGCTTGAGCCGGCCACCCCCCAAACGGTGGGCATCGTTATGGCAGGCAATATCCCCTTGGTCGGTTTCCACGATTGGCTTAGCGTATTCGTGGCCGGGCACCGTGCTGTCGTCAAGCTGTCCGAGAAAGACCAGTTCTTGTTCCCCTATCTTATGAAGGTGCTGCAGCAGCTGGACAGCCGCACTGCCGGCTATGTAAAACTGGCCAACCGCCTGGAAGGCTTTGATGCCGTCATCGCAACGGGCAGCAACAACGCTGCCCGGTACTTCGAAGCTTACTTTGGGAAGTACCCCCACATCATCCGCCGCAACCGGAATGCCGCTGCTGTACTGAGCGGATCGGAAACGCCCGAAGAGCTCAATGCCCTTGGGCAGGATGTTTTTCAGTACTATGGCCTGGGCTGCCGCAACGTTTCTAAGGTATATGTGCCGAAGGGGTACGATTTCGGCCCGCTGCTGCAGGCTCTGCACAACTACCGGGAGGTGGTGTTGAATACTAAGTACAAAAACAACTTCGATTACAACTATGCGCTGCACCTGCTGAACAATGAGCCCTTCCGGGCCAACGGCTGCATTATGCTCTTGGAGAACCCACAGCTGCATTCCCGGATTGCCTGCCTGCATTATGAGTATTTCGAAACGATAGATGAGGTCGAGAAAGACTTGCAGGCGCGCAAAGGGGAGCTGCAGTGTGTCGTAGCCCGCCCCGGGCTGCTACAGCGGCCAGCTTTTGCTTTCGGGAAAGCACAGCAGCCTTCATTGACCGATTATCCAGACGATGTCAACCTGTTGGAGTTCCTGGCGCAGTTGTCTTGATCATAGTATGGAGCAGGGTTGGCGCTTGTCAGGGCCCTTGCTTGCTCCGCCACATTGAGAAGGCATCCTTTTGTTTATAGTTTGCCCCTAAAATCCTCCATTCGTACAGGTTATCGTTTTTGGAGGGGCCTGCCCCTGCCAGCGGGCAGGTGCCGCTATGCTACGGGGCTCGCTGTCCGCTCGGCCCTAACGGGCTTGGAGCTTTTTGGGATTTTGCTTTTGGAGCGAACGCAGCCCGAAGTGTAAAATCCCAAAAAGCTCTTAAACCCCTCCGCAGCGCTAGGCCAATGCCAAGCTGTAGGCTATAGAAGCCTGATCCCAACAAGCTTATAAATTATATCGTATATTTGAGAAGGGGAAATTACAACAAACCATGAAGACACTTCAGAAAGTCGTCCTTGTAGACGATGACAACATCTTCTTGATGACCGCGAGGTTCAGCATCCACAGGGTATACCCTCAGGCGGATGTGCAGTCCTTCAACGATGCGGAAGAAGCGCTTGCTTACGTGCTCTCCAATAGCCCCGATCTTTTGTTGTTGGATCTGAATATGCCAGTCATTGACGGATGGTCTTTCCTAGAGGCTGTCCGCAACGGAGGCAGCACCGCCAACTTCCCCATCTACATCGTTTCTTCTTCCATTGACCCCGCCGACGTTCAGCGGGCTGAAAGCCACCCCTGCGTAAAGGGCTTCGTAGAAAAACCGCTCAATGCGCAAAAAGTGGAATTGATTTGTAACTGAAGCCTGCTCAACGCCCGACCTGCCTTTCCACACCTTCCCGTTCTGTTTTGAGATTGCCCCTTGGCTGATTATCTTCACTCTTGCGAACCTGATCACAAGGTAGGTTGTCCATTGGTGGACAAGCCTATTTAAAGACACAAAATACAAAACCAACATGGAGTCGATTTTGATTAAAGGGGGGCAGTATGTCAACGAGGGGAAGACCGAGGGCGGAGATATCCTGATCCGGAACGGCCGCATTGAGCAGGCCGGCGGCATCATTGATGTGCCCGTTAGCCGGGAAATCAATGCAGAAGGGATGCATATCTTGCCCGGGGTCATTGACGATCAGGTGCATTTCCGAGAGCCTGGGCTGACCCACAAAGCTGAGCTGTATACCGAAGCAAAAGCTGCTGTAGCAGGTGGTGTCACCTCTTTTATGGAAATGCCGAACACCAAGCCCCCAGCTATCACACAAGAGCTGCTGCAGCAGAAATACGACCGGGCAGCTCAGGTGGCCTTAGGCAATTACTCCTTTTTTATGGGGGCTGCCAACGACAACCTCGACGAAGTGCTCCGCACCAACCCGGAAACGGTCTGTGGCGTCAAAATTTTCATGGGCTCCAGTACAGGCAATATGCTGGTCGACAACGAAAAAGTGCTGGAGAGCCTTTATGCACAGGTGCCTATGCTCATTGCCACACATTGCGAAGACGAAGGGACGGTCCGCTCCAATGAGGCTCGGTACCGCGAGAAATATGGAGAAGCCGTGCCCATCCACTGCCACCCGGAAATCCGTGGTGTAGAGGCTTGTTACAAATCTTCTTCCTTCGCAGTCGAGCTGGCCAAAAAGCACAGTACCCGCCTGCACATCCTTCACATCTCTACCGCCAAGGAGCTCGGCCTGTTCCGCAATGACATCCCTCTGGAGAAAAAGCGGATCACCTCTGAGGTCTGTGTCCACCACCTCTATTTCAATGCGGGCCAATACGCCACCCTTGGCAGTCAGATCAAGTGCAACCCGGCCATTAAGGGGGCCGAAGAACAGGAGGCCCTATTGCCAGCGCTGCTCGATGACCGCTTGGATATCATAGCGACCGACCACGCACCGCACACCTGGGAAGAAAAGCAGGGCACTTACTTCCATGCGCCTTCTGGTGTGCCCCTGATTCAGCACACCCTTAACGTCATGCTGGAGTTTTACCATCAGGGGAAAATCAGCTTGGAGAAAATCGTAGAAAAGATGGCCCACGCCCCGGCTGTATGTTTCAAACTGCGCGAGCGCGGGTATATCCGCGAAGGCTATTGGGCCGATCTGGCCCTCGTGGACCTAAACAAGGAATGGGGCGTTTCCAAAGGCAACCTGCATTACAAGTGCGGATGGTCGCCCTTTGAAGGGCATACCTTTAAAGGTTCGGTGGAAGGCACGATCGTAAGCGGCCACCTGGCCTACTACAAGGGGCAGTTCGACGAATCCCGCAAAGGGCAACGGCTTATGTTCGATGGGCCGCACTAGCCCAGCTATGCCCCCAAGCCGCGCTTAGGCATGGGCCGGGCACAAACGGCCCTGTCGTGAGGGTGGGGGCTCCCCGCGCCTGAGGGCGCGGGGCGCTATGCTGCGGGGCTCGCTGTACGCTCGGCCCTGCCGGGCTTACACCCCTCCGCAGCGCTAGCCCGATGCCAGGGGAAGGCGGCTAAGCTATGCTTTTTTTGTAGGTTGCGTGCGGTAAGGGAGGGCTTGGCAAGCCTTTGAGCGGTCAGCCCCCCATCTTAATCATATCAACTGCAAACGGATGATGAAAAAACGATTTCTGCTTTTGGGCTGTCTGCTGGGCAGCAGCCTGCTAGGCCTCTCGCAGGGCCACCTGCACGAGCGCATTTCCGCGAAAGCGGCCGGCATAGAGCGCCAGGTAGTGGAATGGCGCCGCCATCTGCATCAATACCCCGAGCTCTCCAACCGGGAGTTCAACACCATGGCTTACATCGTAGACTACATGAAAACCTTGCCGGTCGAAATTGAGTCAGGAGTGGCACATACCGGCGTTGTAGCCCTTTTGGATACTGGAAAGCCAGGGCCTACCGTGGCCCTCCGGGCGGATATGGATGCGCTGCCAGTGCGTGAGCGGGTGGACGTCCCTTTTGCTTCCAAGGAAGAGACTGAGTACCTGGGGCAGCGGGTAGGCATTATGCACGCCTGCGGGCACGACAGCCACGTGGCCATGCTCATGGGCGCAGCTACCGTGCTTTGCGAGATGAAAGAAGAGCTGAACGGCCGGTTCCTGTTCGTGTTCCAGCCTGCCGAGGAAGGCGCTCCGGTCGGAGAAGAGGGCGGGGCAGCGCTTATGGTGAAAGAGGGGATAATTGAAAAGTACGGTGTTGATGTATTCTTTGGGCTGCACATCTCCAGTGTCATTGAAGAAGGCACCATCAATTACCGCCCGAATGGCATTATGGCTGCCGCAGACCAGTTCAAGATCAAGGTAAAGGGCAAACAGACACATGGCTCCCGGCCGTGGGATGGGGTAGACCCTATTGTAGTGTCAGCCCAGATCATCATGGGGCTGCAGGCCATTATCAGCCGGCAGACGGACTTGACCAACGAGGCGGCGGTAATCACGGTAGGGAAGATCACAAGCGGGGTAAGGAACAATATTGTTCCGGAAGAAGCAGAAATGATCGGCACCATCCGCACATTTGATACCGCAATGCAGCGGGAAATCCACAACCGTATCGTCAAAACGGCCACCTCCATAGCGGAAGCCTCTGGGGCGGAAGCTGAAGTTGACATCATACGCGGCTACCCGGTCACTTTCAACAACCCTCAGCTGACTGCGCAGATGCTGCCCACCTTGTTCACGGTCTTTGGGGAAGAGGCGGTGCGCGTGACTAAGCCGGTGACAGGGGCAGAAGACTTTTCCTTCTTTGCCAGGGAGGTGCCCGGGCTTTTCTTTTTCTTAGGCGCACGGCCAGCGGAGTGGGGGCCGATGGAAGCCACTTTCCACCATACCCCGGACTTCTTCATCAGCGAAGGCAGCTTCGTGCTGGGGGTTGAAGCGTTGTCGCAGCTGGCTGTAGACTATATGGCGTCCAGGCCCTGATCTGGCGGCGGGGCATAGCCTTTGCGCAGAAGCTCGTAAACGGCGATCCCCGCAGCCATTGCGGCATTCATAGAGGTATTGATGCCATACATCGGCAAGTGGATGCAGGTACTGCACAGGCCTAGGATGCTTTCAGGTATGCCCAGGGCTTCGTGCCCGATCACCAGCACAGCGGGCTGGCGCGCTTCGATTTCCAGGCTGGTGTAAGGGATGCTGCCCGAGGTGATCTCCAGCCCGATGAGCGTTTGCGCTCGGCCCAGGGCAAGCGCCTCTTCCATAGTCAGGGCCGAGGCCGGCACGTATTGGTCTGCCGAGCGTGCTACCCGTGCTACCTTTTTATGGTACAGGGCTCCGGGCGCTCCCAAAAAGTAAAGGTGGGAAAGGCGGGCGGCATCCGCAAGGCGGAACAGCGCCCCGATGTTGCGCACATCAGATACCCCAGCCAGCATCAGGCTGAGCGGAGACCGGCTTTGGTTGATGCGGCGGAGCCGTTCTTCGTGGGGGCATTGCCGTTCGTCTTGATAATCCAGCTGCTTTTGCACGCTCAGCGTAGAATTTGAGGCGGGCGGCCAAAAAGTCAACCCCTGCCAGTAATGAAGTAATAGCCTCCTGCGTTCTAAAGAAGGCAAAAAATCTTTAGCTTTGCGCCAAGCCGAAACCGGCTAAATCCAGTTATCCCGCTGGCTTGGCATAAAAATGTAAAACCAAAAATACAAATTTCGGATCATGAGTAAAGTAACGGTTGTAGGAGCAGGAAACGTAGGGGCCACCTGTGCGAATGTCTTGGCTCACAAAGATATCGTCAATGAGGTTGTACTGCTTGACATCAAAGGGGACATGGCCAAAGGCAAAGCCCTCGACAGTTGGCAGCAGGCACCGATTGACTACTACAGTACACGCCTTATCGGTACAGACGACTACAAGGATACTGCCGGCTCCGACATCGTTGTGATCACTGCCGGCATCCCCCGCAAGCCTGGCATGAGCCGTGATGATCTGATCGCTACCAATGCCAAGATTGTGAACATGGTCGCGGCTTCTATCAAGGAGCACTCCGAAAACCCCATCATCATCGTTGTTTCCAACCCATTGGATGTAATGACTTACGCTGCATACAAAGCGGCTGGGCTCGATTCTTCCCGTGTGTTCGGCATGGCGGGCATCCTTGATACCGCGCGCTACCGCGCTTTCCTGGCTACAGAGCTCAACGTGTCTCCTAAAGACATTCAGGCGGTGCTGATGGGCGGCCATGGCGACACGATGGTGCCGCTGCCACGCTACACTACTGTGGCTGGCATCCCTGTCTTAGAGCTCATCGATGAGGAGAAGCTCAACGCTATCGTAGAACGCACCAAAGTAGGCGGGGGCGAGCTGGTCAAGCTGATGGGCACCTCTGCCTGGTACGCGCCCGGCGCTGCCGCAGCGCAGATGGTAGAGTCTATCGTACGCGACGAAAACCGCATCTTCCCTTGCTGCGTAAAGCTGGATGGGCAGTATGGCATCAATGATATGTTCTTGGGCGCTCCGGTTAAGCTCGGCAAGAATGGCATCGAGCAGATCATCGAGCTGGACCTGAACGAAAGCGAAATGGAGCTGCTGAAGACTTCTGCTTCTCACGTGCGCAGCGTGATGGAGGTATTTGACAATATGGATATTTAGCGCATATTGGGGCTCTAAATTAGCGCTTAATGGAAGTGCTTGGCCATAAACTGGAAACAGCAAGGGCGCTGCTTGTCTCGGCAAGCAGCGCCCTTTGCGCTTCAGAGAAGCCCTTGCCTGATCTGAGAACATTGAGCAGGGTATTGTTGTTACCTGTTTCGATGCAATAAACCCAAATCAAAATATGGAAGCTGTTGAGCAGTTTGACCAAGCGTTGCTTGGGCAGATGAAAACCAATGAAGGGCGTGATGTTGCAAGCATGTCTTACGAAAAGCCAGTATTGCTGGTCTTCCTCAGGCACTTTGGTTGTACTTTCTGCAGGGAAGCACTATCGGATATTGCTGCTCAGCGTCAGGAGATCGAAGCCTCTGGGTCGGCCCTTGTTTTCGTGCACATGACCGACTGCGATATTGCAGAGCGGTATTTCAACCGGTATGGTTTGGAGGGTGTAGAGCACATTTCAGACCCCGAATGCCAGTATTACAGCCAGTTTGGACTGGTCAAAGGCAATTTCACCCAGCTTTTCGGGCTGCAGTCCTGGATTCGAGGGTTCTCTGCCGGAGTGCTGGCAGGGCATGGCATCGGCACGCAGCTGGGCGATGGGTTTCAGATGCCCGGCGCATTTGTCATCCAAAACGGGGCAGTGAAAAACAGCTTCATCCATAAGTTGGCCTCTGACCGCCTGGATTATCTAAACCTGGTGAAGTGCTGTGAAATGGGGGAGGCTGGATGAACGGGCAGCGGGGCGGCCTGCAAAAAGGGCATAGCGCAAACCAAAATGCCGTAGCCTTTTGGGGCGCTAGCTTGGCATTGGACTAGCGCTGCGGAGGGGTGTCAAGCCCGCTAGGGCCGAGCGTACAGCGAGCCCCGCAGCATAGCGACCCGCGCCCATAGGCGTGGGTAGGCCCCCTTTCATTGGGCTGGGGCAGGGCAAAGAAACAGCAATCTGGGTTGCGCAAAAAAAATGATTATGATCGGCTGGAAGTTCAGCGCTTTTGCTCCCGGCGAGGAAGGGGGAGCTAGTTTCGAAAAATTGCTCAAGCTTTTCCAAGAGCTCCTGGTCCATACTTCGGGCGATGTGAGCGAGGCCCTTTCTTGGCTCACTGAGCTGGACAAACAGTACAGCCTGACCGACGACAGCTACGGCATGGCTGATTTTATCCAAGACTTGATCGATAAGGGGTATATTCAGCCGAGGGATGAGCGGGACCCTAATTTTGTGCCCTCTGCCAAAATGGAAATCGCCCTGAGGCAAAAAGCGCTTGAAGATGTATTTGGGCAGCTGAAAAAGTCTAAGCGGGGCAACCACAATACCCGCTTTGGCGGAAAAGGGGACGAGGCGACTTCCGATATCCGGCCGTTCCAATTTGGGGACGCCCTAGATCAGCTGGCCGTTTCCGAAAGCCTGCGCAATGCGCAGATCAACCACGGTATTGACGATTTCCACCTTACGCACAACGACCTTGAGGTCAAGGAGACTTTCTATCAGAGCCAGATGAGCACCGTTCTGATGATTGACATTTCCCACTCTATGATTTTGTATGGAGAGGACCGGATCACCCCTGCGAAAAAGGTGGCGATGGCCCTCTCCGAGCTCATTACCACCCGCTATCCGAAGGACACCCTGGATGTCATTGTTTTTGGCAATGATGCTTGGCAAATCGAGATCAAAGATCTGCCTTACTTGCAGGTGGGCCCCTATCACACCAATACGGTGGCCGGGCTTGAGCTGGCTATGGATCTGCTCCGCCGGCGCAAAAACCCCAACAAGCAGATTTTTATGATCACGGACGGCAAGCCCACCTGCATCAAGAAGGGCAAGCGGTATTACAAAAACAGCTTTGGGCTGGACCGGGCTATCGTCAACCGCACCCTCAACCTGGCTCAGCGCTGCCGTAAGCTCGATATCCCGGTCACGACTTTCATGATTGCCCGCGACCCTTACCTGCAGAATTTTGTAGAGCAGTTTACCCAAGCCAACAACGGCAAGGCTTTTTACAGCAGCCTGCAAGGGCTGGGGGAGTTCATTTTTCAGGATTACAAAAACAATAAGGGCAAGCGCTACCGTTAGGGGGGCGAAACACTGCAAGGGCGCGTGAGGTGGCTCCGGAATAGCCTACGCTTGGAGCAGAAGCCGGATGGGTGGCTGGCGCATTGCGCAAAGCCCGATTTGTTGCTGTCAAACGATTGAAAGCTAGGACATTATAAATCTATTTTCCAAATCGAA
>NZ_VOOR01000082.1 GCF_007993045.1 Phaeodactylibacter luteus | reverse complement strand
GCAGTGTAGAGCAGACAGACCCCAATGGCGAAGTTTTCCGCAGCGACGGCAGCCTGATCATGGGCTATTCGGATGATGCCTGCCAAGCGCGCTTTACTCCTGGCCAAATAGCCGCTATGCGGGCCAACCTCTTTGACGAAAAGCCAGAGTGGATTTCCCAATCGAGCCCACAGCAAGAGGTAGCCAATGCAGCGCCAGAACTGCTCGCCCCTATTGATGGCGACATAACGCCTGTAGAAGAGACCGTACTTGCATGGGAGGCTGTCGCGAACGCCACTCACTATGTAGTGGAGGTCAGCCCCATCCCAACCTTTGGCATCCGAGACGAATATATCGCGGCTGCCAATACCCTGACCTTGACAGGGCTGGCCGAAGAACGGACCTATTATTGGCGTGTTTCGGCCTATAACGCCTATAGCTTTTGTAGCCCGGTATCCCCCCCTCGCTCCTTTACCGCATCAAGCTTGGTCAATGCTGTTCAGCAATTGGGCCGTGCCGAGGACATCTTCCGGGTTTACCCTTCCCCTGTGCGCTCAGGAGCAGCTTTTATCATTGAGGGGCCAGCAGGCACTATGGGGCTATACCGTTCAGACGGAGCGCTGCTGCATTCTGAAAGGTTGCAGAATACACGGACAGAAGTGCCCACTAACGGCCTCCCTTCAGGTATCTATTACTTAAAAATCACAGCTGGGAATGGAACAACTGAAGTCCACGCCCTGCCAGTTATTTATTAAGCGTGCCATGTTTGCGCCCGAATAGGCGAGCAGGGGGCCTGCCCCTGCCCAACGGGCAGGTGCCGCTATGCTCCGGGGCTCGCTATCCGCTCGGCCCTATCGGGCTTACCACCCCTGCGCAGCGCTAGGCCAATGCCAGGCTAAAGCCCGAAAAGCTTAAACACCTTAGCCATTATGGCTTGCCCCACTATGGCTTTTGCATCTCTAGGGTAAAAAGATGGGGAGCACCGGGCACATGTCTGCACTGAAACAGGCCAGGCTGCACCTCCTCCATTTCAGGGAAACAATTGTAAGGGCTGAAAGGGAACTCATTGAAGTCCTTAAGCTCCAAGCCGGCAGCCATCAGTGCCCGGATGATTTCCGCAAGGCTATGGCTCCAGGTACACTCTTTTCTAAGCGTTCCTTCGCCTGTATCGGCATAGGAGCCGGACACTACTTCTTCATAGGGCTTACCAGTATTGAAATAGCTGTACCCATAGCGCCCCGTCTCAAACTCGAACATCATCATCGCAGGGTGGAACTCTGCAATGTAAAAACGACCGCCAGGCTTAAGGTGCCTGCTTACTACCTGAGCCCAAGGCATTAAATCAGGCAGCCAGGTCAAGACCCCATAGGAGGTGAATACCCAATCAAAAGTTGCAGGCAAAGACAGCGTACTGACCTCCGCTTGAATGAAATCAGCAGGCACGTTCAGCTCCGCCGACAGTGCTTTGGCTTTGCGGATCGCCTCGGCCGAAAAGTCTACGCCTGTTGCCACAGCGCCTGCTCTCGCAAACGACAGGGTATCCTGCCCAAAGTGGCACTGCAAATGGAGCAAAGACCGGCCCTCCACCCTTCCTTTGAGCGCGCCCCACTCAAGAGGCGTAAGTGAAGAGGTGCCGTTCCGGAAAGCTTCCATGTTGTACATTTCGGTATCCGGGTGAAAGGAAGCCCAGGCATCCCAAAGGGCTAAATTCGATTGAACAAATGGGTCCATCTGAAAAAGAGGTTGATTGGTTTATCCGTGCAGCGCTCAACTTGCAAGGCTGCTATGCTGTTATTGAGGATTATGGGGTTTTGGGCATACAACCCTTAGCTTTCCCATTTCGTGCTTGTTTGGAGCGGTTTTGTCAAAAAAAACCAAAGATTTATAGTTCTCGCTGAGCCACCAAATTTGAGTTCAGCAGGTTATACCCCCTCGGCCACGAGAGGTGAGCATAAATGAAAAACGAGCAAGAAAGCCCGCTTCGTAAAGTAAAGCACGCTGAACCTACTCATAGTGCCGCTTCCGGGAAATTATTTGGGAGAACGTCCTTCTTTTGCGATATTGACGCCCGCTTAAGCGTACAGGCATGCAACATTATTCATCATAAAACTACCATCATGGCCGATCAAAACCAGAACAACAATAAACTTAACATCGAATTGCCGGAAGAAGTAGCCGAAGGCGTCTACTCCAATCTTGCCATCATTTCCCACTCTAATCAAGAGTTTGTCATGGACTTTGTGCGCCTCGTGCCCAACGTACCAAAAGCTAAAGTCAAATCGCGGATCATCATTAGCCCTCAGCATGCCAAGCGGCTCATGAAAGCATTAGCAGAGAACATCCACAAATTCGAAGCCCAGCACGGGCCGATAGATGAGAGCAACAACCCACCTATGCCCCCAATGAGCTTCAATACGCCCAAAGCTCAGGCCTAAAAAACGAAGCCCTTGGGGCGTGAACCAAATTGCCGCAGGCGTTCATGAATTCCGGGCTCTAGTGCCTCAAGCCATAAATCCTTGCCACCCCAAGTTTCGTTCTTTTCCGCCTACTCTTCGTTAAAGAACCGCTCCTTTAGCTCGGGCTAAAGTCGCGAACCTTCGCCTTGATTAGCCGGAAAATAACTTCAACTTAAGTATCAGAGATTTATGGCTTAAGGCACTAACCTGGCATTGGCCTAGCGCTGCGAAGGGGTGTAAGCCCCATAGGGCCGAGCGGACAGCGAGCCCCGGAGCATAGCGGCACCTGCCCGCAGGCAGGGGCAGGCCCCTATCCTTACGGAGGGGGCAGGGCAAAAAAACGACAATCTTGTTTGCGCCCAGCTCCTGAGTATACGGTACACAGGGGCTTCGCACTGCCTTACCTGTTTAAGAGCGTGTTGGGGCTTTAGCAATCGGTCTGTCCCGCTAGACAGCGGGACAATTTTTTGATTAGAAGACCAAAATCCCAACACGCTCTAAATCCCATTCAGGAAGTCGTAGAGGTTCTCTTCTGTGGCCAGCCCAAGTTTTTTGCGCAAGCGCGAACGGCTAATGTAAAAACTAGATGGCTTGATGCCGAATATCTCAGCAATTTCTTTGGAGCTGATCCCTGCCCGCAAGAATGCGCACATGCGCAGGTCGTTACTAGATAAGTCCGGGTAGCGGGCCTTCAGCCTTTTAAAGAAAGCCTGGTGGAGCTCATCCATCTGGATTTCAAAGGTTTTGTCCTCTGCTTTGATATGAGAATCCAACAAGCGCTCCATATCCTTCCACTTCCGTTTGGCGAGGGCCGGGTTTTCCTGAGCCGCTTCGTACCCATCCTTCAGCGCAAGGAGCAACCGCTCTTTTTCTTCGTTTTCTCTAGCCTTTTTCGCCAGCTCGATGGTCTTGGTGCGCAACTGTTTCTTCAGCTCATCATACTCTTTCTGTAGGCGTTCCTGCTCCAGGCGCAAGAGCTCCTGTTCGTGAAGGTCTGCCTGTTTTTGCAGGGACTCCCGCTCTTGCTGCCGCAAGGCTTTCTCTTGTTTCTGAAGCGACCGCTTGCGCCAAAAAGCCACCCCATAAGCCAGCAGGGCGAACAGCAATACATACCCCGCATAGGCCAGCCCTGTACGGTACCAGGGCGGGCTGACCCTGAAGGTCATTGAAGCAGCAGGGGTAAGCTGCCCGTCTTTCTGCCCCCGGACGAAAAAGCGGTAAGTGCCGGGGCTTAGATCAAGCAGTTCGGCAGAAGTAGCGGCGGACCAATTGCTCCAAGCCCCTTTCCGTCCCAAACGGTACTGATACATTGCCCCATCGGTGTTTGGCATGATGAACTCCGCCCTAAAGTTGTTCAACACATAAGGCATTCCGCCTTTGCCTAAAAGCGGCCGCCGTTCATCATTATTATAGGCTTCTGCCTCCCGGAAAATAACCGGCAGAGGGGCCTGCCCACTTTTGGGCTCACCATTTGCTTGTTCTAGGGCAAAACCGTTGTACATAGGATGAAAAACATAGCCTTCCTGCAGTTTTGAAGGGCGGGAAGCGGTGCTCAGCTGCCCTAAGCTTCTATCAGCACCTGGCCCTTTATCCGCTGTTTGGAGGAAAGTGCCCTGCGAAGGATCAAAACGGTAGTAAGCTGCTGTAGTCGCCAAAACAATGGCACTGTCTATGCGCTGCAGGTCGGGGCTGTCCCCTTTAAAATCGGATTCCGGAATGATCAGCCGGTCTACAGGGGAGAGCTCTTCATCGAGCACCACCCTGACAAGGCCGAAGTTGGGGATGTTGGCCCAAAGGGTCCGTTCATCCTCCAGCACCAGCTGATTGCAAGAGCCCGAAAGAAGAGGGATTTTTTTCCAAAATTGCCACTGCCCTCCCTGTTTCCGGTAAACACCAACGCCGTTATAACTGCCCGTTAGCAACAGTTCCCTGAATTCCAAAATCGTCCAAATGCCTGCTTCCTCGCTGATTTGCTCCGCCTCATCCCCTTGGACAATAAAAAGCCCACGATCGTGCCCCATGAGCACCTCCTCTCCTACTTTTTGTATGGCCCAAACCTGCCCAGTGGTGCCAGGCACCAGCTGAAAGTCAAAAAACGGCTGACTGTTGTCCAGCCCTGCCCAGGCCGACCGGTAAAGCCCCTGATTGGTGCCCAGATAGAAATAACCGTTCTGCAGAGCAGCTGCACAGCCGGTCCCAAAATCTCCCCGGTAATCGTAGAAGGTCGTGTAAGGCTGTCGAAGGGAAAGGACAGAAAGCCCGTAGTCCAGCCCTATCCAAAGTTTGCCTAAAGGGCTGTAGTGCAGAGCCAAAACTGTATTGCCAGGCAGCCCTTTGTACCTATTGATGCGGTGGGCTACCTCCCCCTTTTCATTGCTGATGAGCACCCCCTGCAATATGGTACCGAAAGCGATTTGCCCGTTATCCAATTGCTCGGAAGTAAAAACCTGTGCCTCAGCCAGAAGGCGGGAAAGCGGGCTGCCAAGGGGGGCAAGGCGCCCGTCGGCTGAGCGGTACAAACCATGGTCACGGGTTGCCAAGAGCAGCCCCTCAGGGGTTTCGTATACGCCCCGGACTTGAAGTGCCTGCCCATTGGGATAAGAGAAGGCCAGCTCTAGGTCGAAGCCGTTAAACCGGAAAAGCCCTTTTGTTTCATCAGCAAAATAAATGGTGCTGCCCGTCTTGTAACTTCCAGTAAACCGCGTTGGCGCACTAATTTTTACCAGCTGCTGATCCTGCAGGACATACAGGTTCAGGGAAGAAGCAAACACTACTGTGCTGTCGAGCAAATGTACCTGCCAAAACTCCTCACTGACCTCCTGTGCCACCTCCTTGTATGGGTAAAGGGAGGTATAGGTAAAGCCAAACTGTTTGTTGCGCTCCCAAAAGCCAAAATCAAGGTCGGAGCCTGTGTAGAACATAGAATCGTTGGCCACTACTATGGAGCGGGTAAAGCCCTCGCTGCCTTTGAAGGCCCGCCAGTTCTGGCCATCATATTCTACTACACCGCCATCCGTGGCCATGTAGGCCATGCCGTTGGGGGCACTATCTATCGACCATATTTTGCCCCTCTGCTGGTACTCAGCAGGTGTAAAATTGCGGAGCGGAGGCATGCCTTTTACAGGGGCCTGCTCTGCCAGAGCAACCTGACAAAACCCGAATGTACTCCATAGCAAAAAAGAAAGGGGCCTCAGCAAGCTACGCATAGTTATGGCGGAAATAGGTTTTTAGGGAATCCTCCTTTACAGACAAGGAATTATGGTAAAGGTTCAGCTGTCTTTTGCCTCAAAAACAAAAGGGTAAAGCCTTGGGCTTTTTGAATGTCCGGCTACCAACCGTGTGCTTTGCCCAAAGCTATACCCTTTTCAGAATTAGGCCTGCTGTGGCCAAGCTTCGCTGCTACTGTACGATGAGCCGTTGTACTTGCTCTGAGCCGTCCTTAAGGCGGGCCTTCAGCAGATAAACCCCACGCTGGCTAAGCTGGGCAGTATTCACCGTAGCCGTGCCTTGTGCAGAAAGCACCAATCGCCCTGACAAGTCGAACACCTCATACCCCACAGGCTGCTCGCTCAGCTGAACGGCCTCGCCCAAACGTACTGGATTGGGGAATGCTCGAACGCCTTTCGCTTCAAGGCCCTCATCCAAGGTGCTTGAGCCAAGGTCGTTATAGAAATAAACATTGTCAACGTATACCGTGGCAGCACCAGTTGGCTGGGCTACCAGGATGTACTGTGCGATATTCGAACGGCTGGTCATACCGGCAAAGTCATCGAGCGGGATATCGATGCCTATCCATTCGCCCTGGCCTGGCATTTCAAAGTTGATTTGATCCTCGGTATCATCACCGCCATCAAAAGCGCCGTCCGCGCCAAAATCAACGAGCTTCACGCCAAAGAAAGTAAAATCTGGCGACCATACGTCGAGGTGGATGTGGGTCATGCCCGTAGCATCTACCTGATTCGCCACCGTCTCTATGCCTACGAAATCCAGGCCAGAGTACTTCTTAGTAGGGTTGCCCTCAATTTCAATGTCCTCCAAGGTAGCTGCCGACCAGTCGGTACGCCAAGTATCCACGGGGACATCCGTGTAGGTGTCGCTGAACAAGGAAATAACATTGGCAGCATCTTCCATTGGGTCTGGAGCTGCGGTCATCGGCTCAGCAGGGCCGGTGTTCTCTCCGTTGTAGAAGTACATATTATCTACCCAGACTGTAGCTGCTCCCGAAGGCTGTGCCACCAGGATATACTGTGCAATATTGGCACGGCTGGTCATCCCGACAAAGTCATCGAGCGGAATGTCGATACCTAGCCACTGCCCTTGAGCGGGGGATGCAAAATCAACCTGATGTTCGGTGTCATCACCTCCACCAAAGGCGCCATCTGCTCCGAAGTCTACAAGCTTCACACTAAAAGAGGTAAAGCCCGCGGACCATACATCGAGGTGGATGTGGGTCATGCCCGTAGCATCTACCTGATTCGCCACCGTCTCTATGCCTACGAAATCTAGGCTCGAGTACTTCTTAGTGGGGTTGCCTTGGATTTCGACATCTTCCAACACGGCGGCAGACCAGTCTGTACGCCAAGTGTCGACCGGTACATCCGTATACACATCGCTGAAAAGGGAGATGACGTCTGCTTCGTCCTGTGTTGGAGCAGGTGCTGCCACCATAGGCTCAGTAGAAGGATTGCCGCCACCGCCTTCGCCAAAAGTGATGTTGTCAAAGTAGACGACGTTGTCCTGTGTACGCCCATCAAGGTCAAAATCTGGGAAAATGATGATGCGGTCGAGCATGCCCTCGCTTTCAGGTGGGTTGATAAAGCTGGAAAAGTCGAAAGTCAGCTCTTCCCATTGGTTGACCACGGTGTTGGCCACTTTGATTTCGCCCTGCGACCAGCCGGTTGGGGTGTCAAACTTAATGCCGACATCACTGATGACGGATTTCCAGACCATGATGGTCACCGTGCGGTTGTCCTCGTTCCATTCAAAAGCGCCCAAGTCGACCGTCTGTTGAGACTCTACGCCGGCGAAAGGCTGTCCAGCCTGCAGGGCGGTAAACTGCGCGACCGTAGCTGAAGTGTTAGCCCCGGTAGGATCTGGGTTGGCAATAACCTCGAGCGGAGGGTTGGCATCATTTTCAAAAACATTCCAGGTCCAGTCCGCACCTGGCTCTCCTGGTTCAAATGTGATAGGCCCGTTTTGGGCATAGCTCGCAAATGCGCTGAGCAAGAGGAGCATGAAAGTAAACTTTTTCATAATTTATAATTATTGTTGTGTTTTAAAAAGCTCGCCCGCTACCTGACCGATCTGGCCGGGTTGGGCTGAGGTGAAATCAAATGCTGAACAGCCGGTTTTGGGGTACGGTCGATATAGAACAGGCCCCAATGCTTTTCTGGCTCAAGGGGCTCAGCGGAGCCCTTCCAGTCCTCATCAAAGGCTTCGAAAAAGAAAGTAAAAATATTTTCCTGCTCTACCCATGCCATAAGCTGCTCGAAGTAAATTTTTTGGTAAGCCTCACTGACATTTTCGGGGTTGATCCCGCGCCCATTGGCTTTGGTTGCCCATCCTGCTTCTGTGATGACCACCGGCTTATCTGGGAATTTGCCTGCTACAGCATAATAGTTCTCCTTGGTATAGTCTAGCGCTTCATTGATGTGCTTGTACTCCCACACCGGGTAGGTGTGGATAGAGATGAAGTCTACGACAGCAGCCAGTTTATCCAGCTTGATGAGCCAGGGCACATAGTTTTCACAGAAGGTGACCGGTTGTTTGGCGCCTGCTTTGACCTGCTCGGCATACCCCGCTACCCGGTGCTGAGGCACATAGTGGTCGGTCCAGTCGACACAAGCTTCATTGCCAACGGAGAGCGAGAAAATGAGATCTGGATAGCGGTTGGCCCAAGCGATAAGGCGCTCTATTTTGGCCTGATTTCCTTCCTTGTTGGCCTCCAGCTTTTCCTCGGAATAGACGCCCCCGCCCCAAGGGCAGTTGAAGTTGTTCATTTCGGCTTCGATGTAAGCGCTCTGCATCACTTGGAAATCAAGCCCTTCCTCTGCAATGACCTTGAGTACCGTCTCTGCGTGCGCATCACAATCGAACAGGCGCAGGTATTTCCAGTGCCCCTGCAGCAGCAATAAGTCCTCTCTGACCTCTTCATAGCTTGGGTACTGCCCGCCAGGGTGCTGCCCCTGACGAAACCCGGAATAACAGATGGCTCTGCCTTTCGGCAAGCCGAGTTGTTCGTAAGCGTCCATATCAGAATTTTAATTGTCCTGCTTTGTCCCAAAGCCCCCAATACGCCCCGACTTCTCCCTCTGCGCTTACCTTCCAAGACTCGTCGAAAGAAGAGAAGTAAAAAGTTTCCACGTTCTCATCCATTGCCCAGAGCTGAGTATTGATAAAGTACTTCATGGCATTCGAGTGAGAAGGCACAGCACTGCCAGTTGCTTCCCCCTGACTCGGCCAGCCGGTCTCGGTGATGATTACCCGCTTGCCGCCACCGGCCTGCCGGGCCTGATGGTACATATGCTGCATGTGGACCAATGCATGGTCAAAGCCTGTGCCTTCCCAATATGGGTAGCAGTTGGCGAGGATAACGTCACATGCGGCTGTAATAGCTGGCCGGATGGAAAATTCGTAGTAAGCGTCCACATACCCTACAGGCACATTGGGCAACGCTGCTTTTACCGTTTGGATGTGCTGCAGCAGCTCTTCCTCCTCCAAGTCTTTTCGGTACAGCACCTCATTGCCCACAGCCGCAATATCCACCAGCCCATCTTGGGCCATTTGGATCAGGGCTGCAATCTCCTGTTCATTTTTGTCGCGGTCGTGGCCCAGCCAAGCCCCTACCAAAGTTTTCATGCCCATATCACGGGCTACCTTTGGGATAAGCTCATTCCCCTCTATACAGGAAAAAGAGCGTACCCACTGAGTGTAGGGCCTGATGATCTCCATACGCCTTCGGATCTGAGCCTCCGGGATGATATCGCCAGGTTGCTGCCCTTCTTCATACAAACTGAAGCACAGCCCGTGTATCCCATTCTGCAAAATTTCCATGAAGAGGTTGTGCAGGTCTTCCCCGTTTTCTCCATAAGAATACAGCAGGGCGTTGTGCTCCGAAAGCCGGCTCAGCTGTTCCGCCGTCAGTTCTCGTTCTTTTCGGTATGACATAGGCTTCAAGAATTTTGTACCACATCAACAGCGGTAAATTTGAGGTTCTCGTTTACATCCCAGATGCCCCAAGAGGTGCCTGCCCAGCCCTCTGCGTGGATTTTCCAGGACTCATCAAAGGAAGAAAAATGGAAACAGCCTGTGTTCTGCTGAGCAGCCCACATCTGAGATTCCAGGAAGTAGCGGATGTAGTTGGCTTCGGAAGGCTCTGCCGCGCCAACAGGCGGGCCCATACTTGGCCAGCCGGTTTCAGCTACCAACACCGTTTTCCCGCCCGCCACAGCTGTGACCATACGGTACATTTCCTGTAGATGCAAACTCGCAGTGCCAATATCCGCCCCTTCCCAAAACGGGTAACAATTGATTGGGAGGACATCGCAGGCGGCAGTAAGTGCAGGCCGGTTAACAAATTCGTAGTATGCGTCGACGTAGGCAACAGGTACTTGCCCGGCCTGGGCTTTTACCCTGCTGATGTAACCGCAGATCGCTTCTTCAGAAAGCTCGCCACGGTACAACACCTCGTTGCCTACCGCAGCAAGGTCCACATGCCCCTGCTCCAACAGTGCGGCGAGGGATTCCAATTCTTTTTCATTCTGCTGCAGATCATTGCTGATCCAGGCACCTACCATGGTTTTCAATCCTAGCTCTTTAGCAATACTTGGTATTAGCTCATGCCCATTGGTACAGGAGAAGGTGCGCACCCAGCTTGTATATGGCCGGACCACCTCGAGCCTCCGGCGGATCTGTTCCTCCGTGATTTGGTCTCTAGGGTTTTGCCCTTCTGTATAAGCACTGAAAGCGATACCGTGCATACCGCGGCCCAACTGTTCCTTGAAAGCTTGGCGCAGCCCTGTCTTATCCATTGCGGCAAAGTCTGCAGCTGTATGATAAAAATGAGGGTACTTTTGTAAAATCTCCTGACGGGAAAGACCGGCAATGCTAAGCTCAACACCTGCCTGTCCAGATGGCTTTTGTGCCTTTCGCCGGGCAAGCTCTGCCTGAATCTCCTGCGCGCGGGCTTCGTCCAGATCGTAATTGCGCATGACAAACATAGCGATCAGGGTACCCAGCATTGGTACGCCCGAGAAGAAAAGCCGAAGGCCAGTGACCGCACCGTCCGGCTGAGTAGCAGCGTTGGGGTCCAGCCCTACATAGGATATGATCAGGCCGCTCAGGCCGCCAGCTATGGCAAACCCGAATTTGACCATCCACCAGTATATGGCCCCAAAAATCCCCTCCCTACGCTTGCCCGTATTGAGCTCGTCCAAGTCGCAAACGTCTGCTGTCATAGACATCATCAGGGTAAACAGGCTGCCGATGCCAAATGAGAAAAATGGAAGGGCAAATATGAACATATATGGCTTGCCCGGGATGAACAGGAACCAAAGCAGCACGTAGCCGAATACAGAGATGCCCTGTGATACGAGGAAGGCCCGTTTTTTGCCCATTTTGCGAGACATCCAAGCTACAATAGGAATGACGAGGAAGGTTGTTACCAAAGCACCGAGGCTGCCGAACAAGGTTGGCCAGATGCCTGCCGCAGCGGCATCCCCATTGAAAAGGTGGTAGACCACAATGAAAAACGAAAAGGCTGCAACGGTATTGAAAGCATTGAAAATCAAAAAGGTGGAAATACAAAGTTTCCGGAAAGGGACAGATTCGAAGGCTTGTTTAAAGCCATCAACAATCTGCATCAGGCTGCCGCCTATAGTTTTGATGGTCAGCGGGGCTAGGCTTTCGTCCTCTTTTGTCGATTCGCTCTTGATGAAAATGGCAGGTATCATCGCTAAAACTGCACAACTCACCCCAACCCAAACAGCGAGGGAGCGAGTAGCCGTATCCGCGTTCGGGAACCATTCGGGGTCGTACATGATGACCCAAAACCATGGGGCAATGACCCAGGCCCACTGCCCGATCCACTGTGCAGTGGCCATAATGTTGGTCCGCTCGTGAAAGTCATCGCTCATTTCATAGCCCATTGCTACGTAAGGCACACTAAAAATGGTTAGGCCAAGATAGAAGACAAAGGACCAAAGCATGAAGTAATAAAAGTTGTACTCCACTCCGTCTTCCCGGTAAAGCTGCCACATCGTCACGAAAGCGATCCCCATGATGATGGCCCCAAGAAAAACGTACTGCCTGCGGCGGCCCCACTTGGAACGGGTGTTATCAGAGATAAAACCCATGATCGGGTCGGTAATAGAGTCAAAAATCCTCGGGAAGAAGTAAATCGCGCTCCACATCCAGCCTGGGAAACCAAGGTCCTGAACCAATACGACCATAAATATGCCTAGTGCTGCCGGGAACATTTGGTTGGCTAGCATGCCGAGCCCGAACGCCACTTTCTGGCCGAAGGGGACTTTGCTGGTGGTACTACTCGCTGACATAATTGCTCTTTTTGTTTAAAATTGGACGAAGCCCGGCTGTTCAAGCCTTGGGGATGATAATAGTCTGAATGGCCTGGGCCGATATCGTGACGGTGGCCATCTGGCCATTGTGGGCAAGCTCCAGGCTGCGCGCTTCGGCCCCGGGGTTGAAGAGCACGACCGCTATACTGCCATCCGGGTTCTCCACGGCCGTAGCACGCAAGCTCTCATCCTCCAGCTCCAGCCCAATGCGCACACTGCCCGGCCGGATGAACCGGCTAAAATGGGACAGGGTATAATACAAAGGCGTGAAGTACACCTCGTCCTGCTCCGGGTCCGCTATGACCGGGGCGACACACCAGTTTTTGGCCCAGTTCGGGCCGCCCTGCCGGTCTAGCACCATATTCCAGTCCACCCACCCATCTACGTGGCTGTTCAGGCAGCCTATGATGTCGCGCGCATAACGGTAGACAGGT
>NZ_VOOR01000081.1 GCF_007993045.1 Phaeodactylibacter luteus | reverse complement strand
TTCAGTCTTGTGAGGATGAAATAGACTTGGCGCCGGACGCACCGGACCTGTTCTCCAATGAAGGAGCTGTTGTTTCTTTCTCCAGCCCTACGCCAGACTTTTTTGATACGGGCGCGCCTGATGCCCCTGTTTCTTTTGATATCACTACGCTTGGAGAATCTGCAACTTCTATCCGTATCTTGAAGAGCCTCAATGGGGGCGGGCAGCTTGAGCATGCAACAGTAAGCTCAGTGCCAGCAACCATACAGATTTCACTGCAAGATGCGCTGGAAGGCACGGGCCAATCTGTTGCTGACATGAAAGTGGGCGACGCTTTCCGTTTCTCTTTTGAGGTGACCACGGCTTCTGGCACTTACGTGACCGGAGCTAGCGTAGGGGTCAGCGTGAGCTGCTCTACCAAGGTGCCCGGCACTTATGAGTACACCAGCACCGGCTATTTCTGTGACGGTGACCCACTGACCGGCACGGTGACCATCACAGAGACAGAAACGGGCAAGTATGTCTTCGACGACTTCGCATTCGGCACTTACCAAGAGTGCTACGGTGGCGCTGCTTCCAATTGGGGCACGCTTGCTATTGTGCGCTATACAGACGAGAGCTGTGATGAGTGCTCCCAAAGCGAGCTGTGCAACACCATCTCCATGGAAGGTGTGGACAACTACGGCGATACCTGGACTTATACCGTGGAAAGTGTTGATGGCTCTGAACTGACACTGAGCTGGGAGAACACCTATGGCGAGTTTGGCACAGTGGTGCTTAACCGTCCTGACGGTTCCAACTGGCCTCCGCTGAAGTAAGTAAGCGCCTGTTTGGACTTTAGAGAGCGTGTTGGGACTTTAGTAATCGGTCTGCAAACAGCAGTTTTTGCTCATACTTCGTTCCGAAAACCATTCCCGCTTTTGTGCATCAAAAGCGGGACTTGGCTAAACTCCGGTTTTCGTGCCTTGTCTAACCCAAAAACTGCCTGTTCTTGCCTAGAAAGCCAACATCCAAATAGGCCCTAAGCCTCCCCAAACGGCTCTATGAGCCAGTTGTGTACCGTATTCAACCTATGTGCTGGATACGGTACGCTTTTTATTGACTGCCGCTGTCTAGTGCAGCACTACAACCATGACTTATGTGCACCTCAACAAAAATCCTCTTGCTTTTGCTGGCCTGCAGCTTCAGCACAGTAGCTGCCCAAAATACAGTGGGGCTGCTCAACCTTGATAGCAACCGAGCTTACGACGGCTACAACTTGATCTACCCTCACAATCAGCCTACCTCCTACCTCCTAGACAACTGCGGGCGGGTGGTCCACAGCTGGCCCGATTCCGCTCAGTACCGTCCGGGCAATACTTCCTACCTGCTCGCGAATGGCAACTTGGCCAAGACCAAAAGGCTGGCCAACTCCCCTACCAATGACCCCATCTGGGCAGGAGGTGGAGGGGCTATTGTTGAAATACGGGATTGGGACAACAACCTCCTTTGGCAGTTTGAGCAGAACTCTGCCGAAAAAAGGCTCCACCACGATATCGCGCCCATGCCAAACGGGAATATTTTGATGATCTCTTGGGAAGTCAAAACCAAGGCAGAAGCTATTGCCATGGGCCGCAACCCCGAACTGCTCGAAAACTGGGATGCCATCTGGCCGGATTACATCTTAGAAGTTGACCCTTCCACCGATGAAGTGGTGTGGGAATGGCATGCCTGGGACCACCTCATACAAGACTTTGACCCAGAGAAAGCTAATTTTGGGGAAGTAGCTGCCCATCCGGAGCTGATCGATCTCAATTATCAGACCAACGACGGCCACCCGGATTGGCTCCACGTCAATGCGATAGACTATAACCCTGAGCTGGACCAGATCTTGATCTCTGTCCCTACATTTTCAGAGGTCTGGGTCATTGACCACAGTACGACTACCGAGGAGGCTGCAGGGCATACTGGCGGCAATGCTGGAAAAGGAGGAGACTTGCTCTACCGCTGGGGCAACCCACTTGCTTACCGGCAAGGTGCAGCTGCCGACCAAAAGCTCTTCTATCCGCACGACTTGCATTGGGTGGCCACGCCCGGGTATGAAGGGCAGTTGGCAGTATTCAACAACCGGGTAGCCCCTACTTATTCTACCGTTAACCTTTTCACCCCCCCCTTCAATAGCACAACATCCGATTACGATTACAACGGCGGCGCTTATGGGCCTGAGCAGTTTGACCGCACTGTCGTACACCCGGATACGCTGCCGCTAAGCTCATCGGGGCTATCAAGTGTACAAGTCCTCCCAAACGATAATTTGCTGATTTGCTCTGGCCGGAATGGCTATAGCTTTGAAATCACCCCGGATAACGAAGTGGTGTGGGAATACCGGACCCCTCTCATTGCTGGCCAGCCGGCCGTTCAGGGTGCCAGCCTTGGCCTGAATGACAACCTGACCTTCCGCATCAAGCGGTACGATACTAATTATCCCGCCTTTGAGGGCAAGGATTTATCTCCAAAGGGGTATATCGAGCTTGAGCCCAATTCAGGGTTTTGTGGCAATATCGTTTCCGTAATGCCTCAGCCCGCTCCCCCTGCCACCATAAAAGTTTACCCCAACCCCACTTCGGGATGGGCCAATATAGAAGCGGAGCGTGCTTGCACCGCCTTTCTGCTCAACAGTATGGGGCAGCTTGTCCAAACCCTGTACCTCAAAAAAGGCCAGCAACAGCTAAGCCTGGAGCAGCATCCTGCGGGCTTGTACTGGCTAGAAACTCAAAAGGGCAAGCCTCAGAAAATCATACTGACGCGCTAAGGGGAGCCTCCACTTTTTTTACGATATTAGGGGGTGTGCCTGCTGTGCACACCCTTTTTTTACACCAAAAGCACCTCTGTTATGTCAAGCATGCAAGCCGTACAGCTGAAAAAACCCGGGGGGCCAGAACAGCTCTTCATTGGGGATTACCCAAAGCCTGTACCCAATGAAAATGAAATCCTGGTCCGCGTGGAAGCAAGTGCCCTAAACCGGGCAGATACCCTTCAGCGTATGGGCAAATACCCTCCGCCACCGGGGGAAAGCGAGATCATGGGGCTGGAAATAGCTGGCGAAGTAGTTGCTCTGGGCAGCCAAGCCATACAGTGGAAAAAAGGGGACAAGGTTTGTGCACTCCTCGGCGGGGGCGGATACGCAGAGTACGCGGTAGTCCCTGCCCGCTTGGCGATGCCTTGGCCAAAGGGCTTTTCAGCAACAGAAGCAGCGGCGATCCCGGAAGTTTTCTTGACTGCTTTTCAGTCCCTAAACTGGCTGGCACAAGCCAAGCCCGGTGAGAATGTCTTGATCCACGCCGGGGCTAGCGGGGTGGGCACTGCTGCTATACAACTGGCCAAAGCGATGGGCACTACCCCTTTTGTCACAGCTTCAGCGGGAAAGCACAGCCTTTGCCTTGAGCTTGGCGCCAAAACCGCCATAGATTATCGGTCAGAGGACTTTGCTGCTCGTATCCGGGAGCTGACAGGGGGCAGCGGGGCTAACGTCATCGTGGATTTCATTGGCGGGCCTTATTTTCAGCAGAACCTAGATGCCCTTGCGGTAGAAGGCCGAATGGTCATGCTGGCTTTTTTGGGCACGCCTATAGCTGAGGGGCTAAACCTTGCCCCCATTTTGCGAAAGCGCCTTCAAATTTTAGGCTCTACCCTCCGTGCCAGGAGCCTGAATTATAAAATCCGTTTATCTACTGACCTGCAAAAGTTTGCCTGGCCGCTTTTTGCATCCGGTGCGCTGCGCCCTGTTATCGACCGGGTATACGATTGGCAGGAAACTGGCGCAGCCCATGAGTATATGGAGAGCAACCAGTCAAAAGGGAAAATCATACTTAAGGTCAGCTGACAGTTTAGTGCCTTATCGCTTTAGGCTGGGATCGGACTAGCGCTGCGCAGGGGTGTAAGCCCGATAGGGCCGAGCGGACAGCGAGCCCCGGAGCATAGCGACCCCTGCCGTTGGGCAGGGGTAGGCCCCTCATCCTTGCGGCAGGGGCAAGCCCCATCCTGACGGCAATCTGGTTTGCAGCCCTATGGTTTTCAGTTCCCCGCAAGCGCAGGGCCTTCTACATAAGCAGCGGAAGCCTGCCCTTTTCCTTTTTCCAAAGGCTCACAGCTCCAGATGGGGTCGTAGCTCTTATCTTCCGTGCTAAAGGTGCATACTTGGGCGCCAGCCTTTCCCGAAACCACTACCGGCTCATTATAATGGACGGTGCCCGTAGTGTACTCCGCATAATAGGCTGGAGATAGCGTGCTGCCATCAAAGCTGTAATAGGCCTTTTCTATGCCTGCCCAACAGCCTAAGGCTACCGTGCTGGCTTCAATCATATCGAAACCCGCTGCAGCATGCACTGTGCGCAGCAATACGCTCGCGCCACAATCTTCAAAGATGCAGAGCCCGGGCAAGATGCGGGCGGTAACCAACTGCCCGGTTTGGCCCACCACCTTCAGCTCAGCTTCTATTTTTTTGAGGGACGCCCTTGGGCGGCTTGCGAGGCCCAACAGGAGATGCTCCTCTTTGCCGTCGCCGTCAACATCACCAACAGCCCAGGCTTTGGCGACATCACCGCCCCAAACATAACCGGACACCTTTTTGCCCGAAGAGGATACGGCTTTGACATGGTACCAGAAATCACCGTAGCCATTGATCTCATCTTCAGGCAGATAGTAATCATCGCCGTAACCCAAGTTCACCATTTCTTTGTTCAGCCCTACCTGGCCAATGATGGCAGCTTCCCGGCAAGGGCCTTCATGGATAGTAGCTGCCCCAGAAAAGGAGCGCAGCGTGGTGCCAGCCACATAGTGGCCGGCAGTCTGTGAACGTTCTTGAAACCAAGCGTAGTAATCTTCAGCCTCTTGGCTTACCAGCCGGCTCTGTGCCGTTGCGGGCTGAATGGAAAAAAGGGCAGCGAAAAAAAGGACTTGTTTCATGGGAGAAGGATTTGAGATGTCAATTAAACCTATTGAAATCTGTGGTTATTGCCCACGGGCTGCAGAAATACAATAAACGGCAAAAAGAAGCCATCCGGGTTAAACATTTCATGCAACGCAAGCATTGCCACACAAAAGCTACATCTATGAAATACCTGCTGCTTTCAGCATGTTCGTTTTTATGTGGGGTTGCTGTGTGGGCGCAGCCCCTTCGGGCGCACCTATGGGAAAGCCGCCCGTTGATTTTGGCAGCCAACAGGGCAGATGCGCCAACGCTCCAAGGACAGCTTGCCATTCTGACGCAGCATCAGGGGGAAGTCACCGCAAGAGATCTGGTGGTTTACCAGATTTTCCCGGAGTACGGGCTTTCACCTTCAGGGCAAGAGCTGACGCCCCAACAGCACGCAGGCTTGTTGAAAGCCTATGGGCCTTTCTCAGCTGATCAGCTTACGGTAGTGCTCATCGGGAAGGATGGGACAGTGAAACTTAGGCAGGAAGGGCTTGTCGCGCATGAAGCCCTATGGGGTTTGATAGACGGGATGCCAATGCGGAAAATAGAAATGCAGCGGGAAAAGAAGAGACATGGTGCGCCGGGGCAGTATAGTGGGAAAAGTGAGCAATTTTAACCGTGCAATGATCACCGGCGCATCAAGTCTGATAGATAGTGCCGCCATATTTCAGGGAAGTCTGGCAACATTCATTTGTTTACTTTTGTATAAGATGGGTAAATTATGGAATGCCCCGGGTTCACAGGGGCGCCCGACCTTTCCGAATTTTCTGATTAGACCGCCTGAAGGATGCAGCAAGACAACACCTCCAAGTCTCACAAGCTCAGTGTTTGGTTCCCTCTGATGTTTGCGATTGTTTTAGTGATCGGCATGCTCATCGGCATGCGGATGCAGACCGCCGCCCCTGCGCTTGCTGTCGAGCAGGAAACCACAACCGATGGGCTTGGGCAAGGGAAAGTGGAGGAGATCCTGAGGTATGTAGAAGCCAAATACGTCGACCCTGTAGACCGGGACGCGCTCTTGCAGGAAGTGATTGACGACCTGCTGGGCAGGCTCGATCCGCACTCCAACTACATTTCTGCTGAAGACTTGCGGGAAGTCAACGAACAGCTTGAGGGCAACTTCGATGGCATTGGGGTAGAATTTATGATGCTGGACGATACCATCGTGGTCGTTGCGCCTCTAGCGGGAGGACCTTCAGAGGCGGCGGGCATACTGGCTGGCGATAAAATCATCCAAATTGCAGATTCCACCATTGCGGGCGTTAACATGAGCACCTCTGGCATTATTGAGCTGCTCAGGGGCGAAAAGGGGACCGCTGTAGAGGTTGGCGTTTTGAGGCGGGGAGAGACAGCCCTGCGGGAATATACCATCACCCGAGACGAAATACCGATGAACAGTGTAGACGCCTCTTACATGCTCAATGATAAGGTGGGCTACATCAAGCTCAACCGCTTTAGCGCGACCACTTACGAAGAATTCATGAAGGGCTTGGAGGAGATGGTAGAAAAAGAAGGGATGGAGGACTTGGTGATCGACCTTCGCCACAATCCCGGCGGCTATCTTCAGCAGGCGACGAGCATCCTCAGCCAGCTTTTCCGCAGGAAAGACCAATTGCTCGTCTTCACGGAAGGCCGTTCCGTTAGCCGGAACGACTACACCTCTACTGGCCGTGCTTTTTTTGATGTGGACGACATCGTTGTCCTCATAGATGAAGGCTCCGCTTCTGCCAGTGAGATTTTGGCCGGAGCCATACAAGATCATGACCGGGGCACAGTCATTGGCCGGCGCTCCTTTGGGAAGGGGCTGGTACAAGAACAATATAAGCTCAAGGATGGCTCAGCTCTGCGGCTGACCGTGGCCCGCTATTACACCCCTTCGGGCAGGTCTATCCAAAAACCATACGACGACCCCGAAGCTTATGACAAAGAGATGTACGACCGCTACGAAACCGGCGAGCTAGAGTCGGAAGCCAGGATGGTCATTCAGGACTCTACCGCATATTATACCGACAACGGCAGGGTCGTTTATGGAGGCGGAGGGATTATGCCGGATATTTTTGTCCCGATCGATTCTTTGGCCACCCATGAGCTCTACCTAGAGCTGCGGCAGTACGTGCCCGAATTTGTTTTCCGCCACATAAGCGGGGAAGGGCAACCGCTGACGGAGCTTAGCCTGGAAGCGTTCGATCGCACTTTTCAGGTTGAGCCAGAATTGGTTGCAGATTTTCTATCCTTTGCCCGGAGCAAAGACGACGGCATAGCAGCTATGATCCCTCCCTTTTTGCAGGCTGAAGTACGCCACATGCTCAAGGCTCGCATAGCCAAGCATCTATTTGACAATAAAGGCTACTACTACATTTGGAACCAACGCGATGACATGGTCAATGCAGCACTAAAGGTTTTGACGAGCCCTAATCCGCAAACGGCGAGTCAGCAGTAGCCCTATGCAGCCACCCTCCGGCATTCTGCTGAAAGACGTCCGCCTGGCTTTCAAGGGGCAACCGGTTTTACAAATCAGCCACCTTTGTATTCCGCCGGGCGAAAAGGTATTCCTCTCCGGGCCGTCCGGTAGCGGGAAATCCTCCTTTTTCCGGCTGCTCATGGGCTTCCTGCTTCCTCAAGAAGGCGAAATCCACCTGCACAGCCAACGCCTTTGCCCACAGACAGTGCACTCAATAAGGCAACAAACGGCTTACCTGCCACAGCGGCTGCCTGCCTTCCGGGCTTCAGCCTATGCTGTCCTCGGCGAACTCCTTGGCTTTAAGGCCAATCAGCCGGAAGCACCGCAGCACAAGGCTGCATTTGATCATTATTGCCAGCAGCTCAACATTTCAGCCTCACAGCTTGAGCAGCCCTTTTTTAAGCTTTCCGGTGGGGAACAACAACGGGCGGGGATCGCGCTCGCCCTTTCGCTACAGCGCAGTATCATTTTGCTGGACGAGCCAACTGCTGCCCTCGATGCCATAAACCGGGAAAAAGTAGCAGCTTTACTGGAAAGCCTTTCCGGCCCAACCGTAATCTGGTCTGCCCACCATCCGCCTGTGAGCACACAATGGAGAACACTGGCTTTCCCTTTATCCAAACGCTAAAATGGACACTTCCGCTTACCCCATCTCGACCGCTTCCCTCGCTGCAGCCTACGGCCTTGCCATTATCCCGCTAGCGATTATGCTATACTATCAGCTCGGGACCGTCAGGCGGACCGTCATTGCCATCATTAGGATGACCGTACAGCTCGCAGCCGTCTCTATGCTGCTGTTCTACCTTTTTGAATGGGACAAATGGTGGGCCAATATGGGCTGGGCCTTATGCATGATTGGATTTGCAGCCCTCTCTGCAACCAACGACAGCGGGCTCAACCTGCGTTTTTTCCTACCTCCTGTTTTTGCAGCACTTGCAATAGGCACCCTGAGCATCCTCTTTTTCATTAACACCATTGTATTAAAGCTCGAGGATATTTTCGCAGCCCCTTACCTTATCATCCTCGGAGGCATGCTGCTCGGCAACGCGCTGAAAGGAATCATAATCGGGCTTGGCGCTTTCTTCAGGAGCCTGTATGCCGAACAAGAAAGGTATGAGTTTGGCCTGGCGGCCGGCGCAAGCAGACAGGAGGCCCTGCGCCCGTTTTTCCAGGAAAGCCTGCGAGCAGCACTAAACCCTACTGTCGCAAGTATGGCAACCATGGGGGTAGTCTTTCTGCCGGGCATGATGGCAGGGCAGATCATTGGGGGCTCTTCTCCAGACACAGCGATCCGGTATCAGTTGGCCATCATGCTCGCCATCTTCGCCTGTATAGCCATCAGCCTGCTGCTTGCCATCCACCTCAGCCTCAACCGCAGCTTTGATGCCTACGGCAATATCAGGCCCGGCCTCCTGCGCTCCACTAACGGGTGACCACAAATGACTGTGCAGACATTTCTCCTCCCCGGATAATCTCAACAATATAGACTCCAGCCTGCCAGTTAGAGACATCTACTTCCAAAATTTTGGGGGTGAACTGCACCGGGCGATCGGTAGCACGGTATACTTGTTGGCCCAAGGTATTGTATACCCTGAACTCGTACACTTCATAATCAGGGGTCTCATAAACAATATTGACCCACGTGCTTGCCGGATTCGGATAAACGGTAAAAATATCGACCTCGCTTTCCCCTTCGTTGCAAGCCTCGCTCAGCAAGTTCATTGCATTTTCCACATTCAACCGCCCCCCCGTTACAGAAAAAGGCTTAAAGGTGGGCATCACATCTACGCCTTCAAAGAGCACGTCACGCACCAGCCGGGCAGCGGCAGGTGGGTCGCTTAGCGCTAAATCTGCAAGCACTTGGCATGGCAGGCTGTACAACAAGCCGATGCTGCCTGTCAGGTGAGGGGCAGCAGCGGAGTTGCCCCCAAAAGAGCCATAGCGGTTGAAAGGGGCTGTAGAATAGGAGCCTTGCCCTGGAGCAGCCATATCAATAGAAACTTTGCCATACCCAGAGCTGCTGTAGCGGTCATCATCTTCCGTCGCGTTGAGCACCGTCATCAGGTATTCGCTCTCGCAGGTCGTAGGCATATCCCCTTCCAAGTCTACATCGCGGTTGGTATTCACCGTGCCCGCGCTGGTCAGGATGCCTACCGCGCCGAGCTCATCAAAGAGGCCACCCCAAACAGGCTGCTCCTCACAAAACACAGCGCCAGACAGCCCTATGGACATATTCAGCCCTACCACAAAAGCCCCCTGTGCCCCCATCGTCTCATTGTAGCGGCGGCGCTGCTCAATGATGTACTCGTAAGCTGAGATGATCTGGTCTACAGCTTGGACACTGAAACACATTAAGCGGGTATCCCAATTGATACCGGTCACGCCCAATCCGTTATTGCCTTTGGCGCCCATGAGCCCGGCCACGCCCAAGCCATGGCTATCGAAGTACAGCTCGTTGCTGTCCCTGCGGTAGTCCCAGCCAAAAATATCATCTATATAGCCATTATTGTCGTTGTCTATCCCATCGTCTGGTACTTCATGCGCGTTTTTCCACATATTAGGGGCAATATCTTCATGTGCTGGCTCAAACCCGCTATCCACAACCGCTAATACAATCGTATCCCCATTCACAGTCGCCCCGCCCTGAGCAAAATCCCAAACCTGAGGTGCGCCGATCCTGTTTACCCCCCACTGCGAGGTATAGTCCGGATCATCTGGAAGTGCCCGCTCTTCCACCTGGTAGTTGGCCTGCACGGCACGTACTCCAGGAAGCTGTTGCAGCCAGGCCCGGACCTGACGGGCGTCCTGCCCCTGCTCCTCCAGCCCGATCAGGTAAATGCCCATGCTGCCGGCAACTTCCCGGAGCACAGTAGCGGGGAAAGGGGCCCGGGTAGCCAATAGAGAGCTCAGCTGCTCCGGAGCAGTGCCTTTCTCTAATTGCACAATCCACTGCCCTGGCAGCCGGCCGTCATCATCCATAATGGGCTGGCTGTAAAGGGGGGTCCCACAAAACATCCCCAACATCAGGAAAAGTAAGAGGCTCCGCATGATATTTCTTTTTTCTGGCGAATTCATTTTCAAAGGTAACGCATTTTCCCTACCCCGATTGCCGGATATGCGCCAATTGGCGGCTTGCCTCTGCGCTCAGCTTTGCAAAATAGGCTGGGCTGTCCAACAACCGGCTCCCGTACCATGAGAACAGTTCGCCATCTGCCAACAGTATGGCAGCCTCTGGCAGGGCCTTACGGTAAGCTGCTATGTGCTGCTGACGGAAAGGAAAAGGCTCTGAAGATAACAAAACCACGTCGGGCGCTAGCTCGGACAATGATTCAAGGCTAGACTCAGGGTAGCGGGGCTGCCCCCGGAAAACATTTTCGAACCCTGCCCGGCAGAGCATATCGTCTATAAAAGTGCCGCCCCCGGCAACCATAAGCGGGCGCTCCCATATCAAATAAGCCGCCCTGAGTGGCGGCTCTCCCTCTTGCCTAAGCCTGCCAAACCCTTCTTGTACCTGCTTGGCTAGTGCTGCCGCCTCATTGCCTTTTCCGACTATCTTGCCTATCTGACCAATCATTTGAAGGGCAGTATCAAGATTGTCTACATCGCTAACCCAAATGGGGTAATCCTCAGCTAGCGCCTCTACCATTTCGCGGGTATTTTCCTCTTTATTGGCCAGAATGAGGTCCGGATCTAACGCGCTGATCCGGTCAAAGTGGACCTGTTTGGTCCCGCCAACCCTCACTTTCGACCGGTACCAGGCTTGTGGATGCACACAGAACTTGGTAATCCCTACCACCCTTTCCCCAAGGCCCAGGTAAGACAGCAGCTCTGTTTGGGAAGGCACTAAAGATATTATCCGGTATGGCAGCGCAGGGGCATCAAGGGCACGCCCTAGCATATCCTTTATTGTGGGCATGATCAGGTTTTGCTCATTCAACCACTTGCAGGCACGAATGGTTGAGCCCCTGTTAATAGGCGCAAACCAGATTGTCTTTTTTGGGGCCTGCCCCTGCCGCAAGGGCAGGTGCCGCTATGCTACGGGGCTCGCTCTTCGCTCGGCCCTATCGGGCTTACCACCCCTCCGCAGCGCTAGGCCAATGCCAAGCTACGAAGCCCAAAAAGCGCAACCGCCTGCGACATTTTGGTTCACGCCCCTATTAACAAAGTACCGGGGCAACAGCTGATATTCAGCTGTTGCCCCGGGAACCCCCTTTGGGAAACTGTAATTTGGTGCTTTACAGCCCAAACGGTATCGGCAAAATTACCGCAGCAGGGTAATATTGCCTTTCAATACATTCTCTGTGCGAGGCTGCGTGTCCGTTGGTGGGCATACAATCCGTAGGACATAGCCGTAGACATCAGGCGGCAGGGCTTCTCCTGCAAAAGTACCGTCCCAGCACAATGAGCTCATCTCTTCCGACTGATAGACTTCCTGCCCCCATCGGTTGTAGATCATGAGCTCAACTGACTCAAACTGATTGAGGACTTCGCTGCGGACACAGACCAAGTCATTGTTGCCATCGCCATCTGGCGTAAAGGCATCTGCTATAAAAATCAGGTCTACGTTACAATCCAAACATTCCTCAACCGTAACCACCGTGCTCAAGGTATCTGTACATACCGCCCCTGCCACTATAACTTCGTAAGTTGTAGTAACGTCAGGGAAGGCCTGCGTTGTAGCCATATCCGGAGCGGAAAGAGCCCCCTCTGGCGACCAGCTGTAAGTGCAATCGTCACAACCTGAAACAGATAGCGTTACTTCTTCCCCATTGCAAATCGTCTCGGCGGAAACGGACAGATCGAGCATCAGCTCTTCTACCAATATATCCAGCATAGCTGTGTCAACAGTGCATCCGTTTTCAGCAACTGCAATGTAGGTCTGTATGCCAGAGACTGTGGGAGTTGCCTCAATAGACAGCCCTTCGCCGAGGAAATTGAAGCCGCTATCGTACCAGGTTACTACCGTTACGTTATTGGGTGGCAAAATGGCCGCGGTGAGCGATACGGTAGTGCCCAGGCAGACCTCAGCCGCACTTGCAGTTACCTGTACCTCAAAATCGTCTGGTATGAAGACCACTTCTGCCGTATCTGCCGTAACACAGGCTAAACCAGGAAGCGTCGCGACATAAATGTTGTTACCTGGCTGCGGGATAACCGTTACTTGCGCTCCTGTATCGATAGCTGTACTGTTCTCGTCCAGCCATACGACGCAATCTGCAAGAGGAGCATTGACCGTTAGCGTTAGCGGATCGTTATTGCAAACTACAATCGTCTCATCAGGCTGGATAACAATCGCTCCTTCCTCAACAACAAAAACGGTAACAGTATCCCTGAAGCTTCCACAACCATTATATGCTTCAAAGTAATAGGCAAAATTGCCTGCATCTGTAGTTGGAATATTAAGCGGCCCATTTTCAGCCACAATATCGCCGGCTTCGTTTTTCCAGAAATATGCAAAACTATAATCCTCAAGTACAATCTCGCCCGAGTCGCCTACACAATATTTAAGGGTATCAGGAAGTGCCGCTGGCTTAGGCGGTATGTCTACATCCACCTGC
>NZ_VOOR01000080.1 GCF_007993045.1 Phaeodactylibacter luteus | reverse complement strand
CCCGGCTACGTGACGTGCCGGACTCTAAATTTACCATTTTCGTTTCATTTCACAAATGCTAGCGCAGGCAGCAAAAGGCGATGATGGCGAAGCCTGGCTTTTGCTGCCTGCGCGGGTTTTTCCATCTCCATTTTTCAATCTAAGATTTTTACCGGCATGGCATGTAGCCATTGTTGGGCGCTTCCATTTTTTTCTTCGTAAGACCTGTAATAGCGACCGTTTTACTGATTTTGGATAATTCAAAAGGGCCTTTTTCACTGATTCTCCAATCTTCTTAAACCGGTTTTCAATTCTGATGATCTCAAATTGATCTTGAAAGCTGATCCCAATTTACCGGTTTTGATTCCCGATCTCGAAGACAAATCTTCCAAATTGAGCCAAATTCTTGATCTCCAGCCTTCAATTTGATTCGGCTAAAATTCTGTTTTCAGATGATCATGATTCAAGTTGACCAATTCAATCTGTTGATTTTCAATTTCCGAAAATTCAACTCGATTCTCGACAACCCGATTCAATTTGATCAGATTCTTATTCGGTGAAAGGTTCAAATTTCGTGATCTTATCCCCTATTCAATTCGACGCTTTACCCAAATTCTTGATTTCCTGTATTGAGGCCCTGAATGTAAACTCTCTCCAAAAAACTCAATTTCTTCTTTCGATGACAGGGAGCGATAATTGTTAAGGATTTCAATTATTCGGGAAAACGGATTGCCCGATAAAAATACAAATTTTCCATTTTTCTGCCTGCCTAATCGGGCTATACAATCAATTGACCGTAACAAACAAAACTCGGGTTCCAAAAACCAATTCTTCCCGATTTTCAAAGGCAGGCTTACAAGCTAATCAATTGTTTATCAGCATTTTATTCCCAAAATGGAGTGCGCCCAACGGTCAAGTATAAGCGTAGTGCGGGATTTCGGAGCGATTCACTGTCCGCCTGCACCAAACTTTGATAGATGCCAAAATACTCAATTTTAGCCACTCAGCCCGCATTACGCTTATACAATGTTGTAGGTAGTGCTTTCTTTTTCGTCCGTGCGTTGGGGCAGACACACTTATTGACAAGCTTGGGATTGTGCGGCTGGTTCGAGCGGCTTGGCAATGTGTGTGGCTGTCGAGCGTTGGCTTTCCTACTAATGTTAATTGATTAACTGTAATCAGATTTTAGAGGTTTATTAATCTTTGTTTCGGGATTTCAACTTTAAAGCAATTGAATGCCAAATCAAACCAACACCTAATAATGCAAGACCACCAATCCAAAAAGTGGGTTCAATCCAAAATGCGAGAAACAGGCATCCAAATAGCCCAAAAGCCGGAATCCAACGAGGATATAAGCGTAAGTCCGCAGGCATTCTCAGAGCCGCAAGATTAGTAATGGCGTAATAAATCAATACTGTAAACGCACTGAATGACCAAGTAAAAACAACATCTCCGCTTAACACCAATACGCCAATTATTCCTCCTGTCACCCAAACAGCAATAGCCGGACTTTGAGTTTTGTGATTTATTTTTGACAATTTAGTGGGTAGGTCTTTTCTTCGTGCCATACTTAGAATTACACGCGACAAACCAAGCAGTAAATTAAGCACCACACCTAACATAGCTGTAATGGCAGCAATAGTGATTACAGTGCCAATAACAGGTACGGAAAGTGACTGAGCAACTAGCATCAATGGCGCTGCTTTTCCCTCAACGCTTTGACCAAATGCTTCCGCTCCCATAACATTTATCGCTGTAAGTGAAACGGCAAGGTAGAGTATTACAATAATTACCATTGCAAGAATAATGGCTTTGGGAATTGTAGTACGTGGTTCGGAAACCTCTTCCCCGAGTGTTGCAATCCGCCCATATCCGGTATATGCGACAAACATTAAAGCTGAGCCATAGAGAATTGATGTAAAAGAGGTGTCATTTACAGAGTCAATAATAGGTTGAACAGGAAAGCCCTTAACAAAGAAACTGACAATTACGAGTGCAGCAAGTCCTAATAAGGTTGCAGAAACAATTATTATATTGGCCTGATTGCTTCGTTTGATACCACCGGAAACAAGTAGTGTCATCAGAAAAAGTAACAATAGTCCGGCTCCTACAATGCCCACTTTGTCAACGTTTACACCAAAAGCATAAAATAGGTAGCCTATACAACCTAATACTGCCGTTGCTGCAGAAGCTGATTTTGCTATCAAAAACATCCATCCTGCAGCAAACCCAAAATAAGAGTTTAGAAAGCGGTTTCCATACTCATATGTGCCTCCACTCACCGAATGTGCAGCAGCAAGCTGTGCACTGCTTAAGCCATTGAAAGCTGCAAGTACAGCAGCTATTACAACTGCGATAATAATGCCACTACCTGCTATCTGGGTAGCAATGGCTATACTTACAAAAATGCCTGTCCCTACTATTGAACCCAAGCCCATTAAAATGGCTCCTGGTGTTTTTAGTTCACGTTTTAATTCGTTCTCGATTATTTTATTTTTATCCATTTAGCTCGTGTTATTATAGTTAAAAAGGAGATAATTAGTGCTATAAGAATTGCTGCAAAAACATCAAAGGGATAATGAACCCCCAATGCCATTCGTGAATAAGCAACAAGCAATGCCCATAATATTATTGGAATGGACCAAAGTTTATTTTGAAATAATAACATGGCACCAAAAGCCATTGAAAAAGCTTCGGTCGTATGACCTGAAGGAAATGAAAAACTACCTGCCTCAGACAGCTTGACAATATCTGGATAAGTAATAAAAGGTCGCGGTCTCTCAATTGTGAATTTTAACACCAAGCTTACAAAGGCTGACGTTAAAAATACGGTCAATAATTGATAAAAAATGACTTTAAAATTCCTCGCTTTTTTAATAAATCCTTGAGAAGCAAGAACTAAAAGAAGTGCAATTGAAACAAAGGTGGTACTATAGGATACCCAGTAAAGGAAATTGTCTAGGTATGCTATTCGACTGTTTTGTATCCAGCGCAGTAACTCTATATCGAAGTCTATAATGAAATTCATTTTTGCTTTGAAATTTTATTGTCAACAGACCAATTCCCACCACCTTTGATAAGCAAAAACAAACTCCCCAACCACATAGCAAAGTCGGTACGCATCTCGTGGGCCATACTCCAAAAACCATAATTGTTCAGTTCCCGAAGATTGAACGGCTCAAAACTCTCTCCAATAGCGATGGGAATTTTAGTTACCACGATGGCAACTGTCATATTGATAAGCATTGCTAAAGCAGCTCCTCGTGTCAATAGCCCAATCAGTAAAAGAATGCCGCAAGCTATTTCGAATACACCAACAAAATTCCCAAAAAACTCTGGGCTGGGAAAACCCATTTTTTTAAACCTTCCTGCACCACGAATAGCAGGAAACAAGAATTTTTGAATGCCTTCCGAAAGGAAAACCGCACCAACCATTAAACGGATTATGACGGTTGTTTTGGAGTTGTCTGAACTGATTATTTTTTGGAACATTTTAAGTGATTTTTTTAATAAAAACAGGATTATATAGTTTATAAATTCGAGCTGTTGTCCAAGCTATGGGTATACTTAAAATAGCTGGAACTATAATATCCGTTGGATAATGAACGCCAAGGTAAACTCTGCTGATACTTACAAAAATAGCCCAAGGGATAAGTAAGAATGGTATCCATTTCAGTTTATTTCGCGCTACCAAAGTCAGGTAGAATGCCAATGAAAAAACATTGGCTGCGTGAGATGAAACAAAACCAAACCTACCTCCTTTATAGCCATTGACAAAATGAAGTTCTCCTGCCAAACCAGGATTATGACTTGGTCGCAATCTTTCGAAAAGTGGTTTAAAAAGTCCTGAAGCCAGTTGGTCGCTCACCGTTATGAGCAATACAATTAACAAAATCATTAAAATAGAATCCTTTTTATACTTCCATATTAGCAGTAATGTCAATAGCAAATAAAACGGTACCCAAGTAAATTTACCGGTTGCAAACCACATAACACCATCCCAAAATTCATTATGATTACCATTTAACCATAACAGAATATCAATATCTAATTGGTTAATGAATTCTATCATTATTTTCTAATTGGTGATTGTCTGTAAAGAGGTTTCTTCACTTTAAAATGTGGCACTTTCTCCATCGCATGGCAACTGTTACAGTTGGTGGTAAGCATTTGGAAATTTTTGTTGAATACGACTGTGTCTCTTTTTTCAAGTGCTTTTTCCATTTCTGGAAGTGCTACGGTTAAGAAATGTTCTGCGGATTTTGCGCGTTTGGGTCTTCTTTCCAAGCCGTTCTCAATCGCTTTTCGAATTTTTTCAATTTGGTAGTTAGCATATTCCCAATTTTCGTCTTGTCCTGCCCAATACAGTTCCTGATAGCGGTAGCCTGTTTCTACCATTGCCATATCAAAACCCCTGAATTGGTTTTCAATGGTTTCTAATTTTTCCTGTTCCGTTCCTTTTATCCATTTGCCTTGTGCATTTTGCTCCTGATTGTTTCCACAAGACCACAGCAGAATCAAAGCGATAATTGATATTGACCATTTCATATTTTGTGGTTTTTAATGCTGTAAAATTATACAATACACAGCCAATAATATGGTCTATTTGAAAAATGTGTGGTATTTAGTTGTTGTCGCTTCTAAAACCCACTGGAGTTTGGTCAACGTGTCGTTTGAAGTATTTTGAAAAATGGGAATTGTCTTTGAAATCAAGCCTGTGTGCAATTTCACTTACGGTAATGTCTGTATAAAGCAAAAGCCTTTTTGCTTCATTGATGATGTGTTCTGAAAGTATCTCGGCAGAAGATTGTCCCGTTTCTTTTCTGCAAATTGCATTTAGGTTTTGCGGAGTGGTGTTCAACAATTTGGCATAATGGTTTACCTTGTTTGTGAGTTCATTTTCTTTGCTCAAAAGGTCAATGAATTTTTGGAAGGTTGTGCTATTGCCGTTTTTAGAAGTCTTTGGTGTTGCCGATTCAAGAAGTTTTCCCAAAAGTGCTTTTAACAGTCCGTCTATTATCGGTCGATTTGGCTTTTTCTTTTCTTGATATTCGTTTAGTAGAATATTGAAAATGTCTGTTGCAGTATTGTCTTTTGGGAAAAGGCAGGTTTGTGCGCTCAATTCTGAAATAAGGCGTTTGATGTCCTTGTCCAAACAGTTGTCGATAAAGGTTTTTTTGATGATGAGCACAAAGCCTGCGGGTTCTGTTTTGATGTCCCAAAAATGAACCTGTTCTTTTCGGATTGTGAAAATTACAGGCGTTTTTATTTCATATTCTTTGGTGTCAATTGTGTGTGAGCCCTTTCCTTTGGTCAGGTAAATAATTTCAAAATAGTTGTTGTGCTTGTGTGGAGATGTCTTTCTGATGTGTTGTCTGAACGGAGCAATTTTTAGTCCTTCTGCCTGTCTGGTTTTGTCTTTTATTTCTAATCTATGCGCCAAAGTCAGTTATATTTTTTTGAAACTACAAAACACAAAATTCTGAATAGTATCGAACGGGGTCTTGTGGTCAATGGTAATGCATTGTATTTTTTCAAAGAAGTTTTTTAGTCTTTCAGTCATTGTCTTTTCCGAGTACTGTTTGATTTCAATTCCGCTGCATTTTTTCGGGCCTTGTTCCGAAAATGTCCCTATTACCAAAACCCCTGATGGTTTAATACTCTTTTGTGCTGTTTGCAAGTAGTTTGAAACTTCCTTTTCGTCTGTCAAAAAATGGAATGCCGCTCTGTCGTGCCAAAAGTCATATTGCTCGACAGGTTGAAACTTGGATGCATCTGCCACAATCCATTTAACACTTTCAGCACGGTCGCCAAGTCGTTTTTTTGCTCGGGCAATAGCAGCTTCCGAAATATCAAGTACTGTTATGTCTTGAAATCCTTTGTCAAGTAAATGGTCGACAAGAAAACTGTCACCACCGCCAATATCAATAATTTTTGCACTCTTGGGTACATCAAATTGCTTTAAAAAGTCAAGTGAAGTTTCAGGTGTTGGTTCATACCAACTTACTTCATTTAATTGCTTGGTTTGGTAAATGCTTTCCCAATGATTTTTTCTGTCAAATTTTTCCATATTATTCTATTTCGTGCGTTGGCAAAATTCAAGCTCTTTTGGTTTTTAGTGTTGGCTTTTGTGTCGGAAAAAACCAAATGTGCTTGAATGTGCGGCTGGTTTTTTGCATTACCTACAACGGTATCGGCTATGCGTAGTGCGGGATTTTAAGGCACTTCACTTTCCGTTTAGCTGTTAGTTTATTTAATGTAATTACTTTCATATCAGCACTTTTGCCCGCATTACGTATAGCCAATGTTAGGTGCTGGCTTTTTTTCTTATTAATTGATATTCAACCATTTATTCGTTCCACCACAAAGCCAAATTGCATTTAGTCCATATTCTTTTAAAAGTTTTGCTCCATCTGCTGAACGTCCGCCACCTTTTCCGCAAGCTGTTACAAACTGGAAGTTTTTGTCAAGCTGTGAAATTTTGTCTTTCAATTCTTGAAGCGAAATGTTCAAGGCATTTGGAATGTGAGATTGTTCGTATTCTTCTTTACTTCTTACGTCAATGATTTGAATTTTTTTGTTCGCTTGAAGTGCTTCTTTTACTTCTTGGACTTCAATACACTCCTTGAGAGTTTTTATTTTTTCTGGCATACGGAACTTAATTATGAGTGAAGATATAATGGTCAGTCCACCAATTAAGAATATGGCATATTCCACTCCGAACAAGTCAGCGGTAATTCCTGAAATTACCGCTCCAAAGGCATAACCCAAATCTCGCCAAAGTCTAAAAGTCCCGATACTTTCTGCTCGTTGTTTTGGACTTGTCGCTTGTGCAATGGTGGATAAGAAAGTTGGATAAACCAATGCTGTTCCTAATCCTAAAATTGCCGAAATGGAAGCCAAAACATAAAAATCACTACTGAACGGAATAAGCAAAATAGCTAAACCTTGTAAAAGCATTCCCCAAAAGAGCATTGCTTTTTTTGAGTAATGGTCAGACATTTTTCCCGTAAAAAGTTGTCCAATTCCCCAAACTGTTGGGTAAATAGCCGTTATGATTCCGATATTTTCGTTGTTGTAATTCAGCGACAAAAGGACAATTGGAAGTAAACCCCAAATCATTCCGTCATTGAGGTTATTAACAAGTCCTGCCTGTGTTACAGAACTCAAGGTCTTGTTTTTAAAAGTGGTTTGTAAAAACACATTGTCAAGTTGAGCGGTGCTATCAGTTGCACTTTCTTTATGGACAAATACTCTGGTGTCTTTGACCCACAAAGCGGTCAAAATAAAACCAATGATAGAAATGAAAATACCAATGTAAAATGGGTATGGTGTAATGCCATACGTGTTGGCAATGTATCCTGTAAGAAAGGCAGCAACTCCAACTGCGAAATATCCTGCAAATTCGTTTAAGCCCATTGCAAAACCACGGTCTTTTTCGCCAACAAGGTCAATTTTCATCACTACAGTACTGCTCCAAGTTAAGCCTTGACTTATACCCAAAAGCACATTGGCAAAAATCACAAAACTCCAATTGGGTGCATAAATGAGCATAAACGGAATGGGAATAGCGAGAAGCCATCCAAACAACAGTAAATTTTTGCGACCAAATTTATTGGCGAGTCGTCCTGTATAGTAGTTTGCTATTGCTTTGGTAATTCCAAATGCAGTAATAAATGAAAGTATGGCAGTTTTTGAAGCAACACCAAATTCCAATTCTGCAAACTGCGGAAAAATAGAGCGCTCCATTCCAATCATCCCACCAACGAAAGCGTTTACGATAACTAAAAGTGTAAACTGCTTCCAATTTTCTTTTAATCCGAGTTTTATCTGTTCCATATTTATTTTTTTATGTTCAATGATGGAACAAAGGTCGATGAGTTCTTAGCGATTTCCTTTAACAAATGATAAATAATCATTGCAAATCTGCTCTTATTCGACTTAGAGAAACCTGGGTAATTCCGAGATAAGAGGCTATGTGTTTCAGTGGGATTTTCTGCACATAATTAGTGGTTTCTAACAGCTCCACATATCTTTCTTTAGCTGATTTGAATTGCAAGCTTTCTATTCTCTTTACAGTATTGACATATTCTCTTTCAAAAAGCAATCGGAATAATCGCTCTATGTCGTGATGCTTATCATAAAGTTTAAAAAGTGAATCGGAATTTATACCTACAATATTTGTTTGTTCAATTGCCTGAATACCTTTTGAGGTTGGTTTACCCGTAAAAAGGCTTTCTGCTCGAACTATCAAATCATTCCGAAAAGCAAAATGCTCGGTGATATCGTTTCCGTTTTTGTAATAAAAAATTCTTGCACGACCTTCCTGAACGAAATAAATGGTTTTGCATCTACTTCCAATTTCTTGAATAATCTCATTTTTAGAATAGCTCTTTACTTGGGTTATTTGCTCCAATGCTTCCTTTGCTTGAGGACTTGTTATATTAACGCTATTGAGAAATGAAAATAAATCCACAATTAGTTGCCTTTTAGATTGGTTAAAGTCTTTTTTAACAGTTCTAATGATTCCAAGCTGCCAAAAAACTCACCTTTCTCAAAGTCTCCTTCTTGTTGAGCCATTGTATTGGTAAGGTGAGCAAAGCAAATAATATTTTTTTCTTTTGCTTCGGCAAAGGCATATAAAGCAGATGCTTCCATTTCCACACAAGTTACTTTTTCGTCTTTCATTGCCTTAATGGCAGAGTGTGTTTCCCTGTATGGGGCATCAGTTGTCCAACTTTTAGCTTGAAACCACAAGTCATTTTCAGGTAACTTATGGTGCAATTGTGTTGATAATTGTGCTGGTCTTTCTTTGGGTAAATAATGGTAGCTTGTGCCTTCATCTCTTATCGCTTCTGTAATCAATGCAAACCTTTTAGCCGTTTCAGGTTCATTGATGATGCCTGCTGATGTGATGCTTATTAAATTTTCGCAACCCGAAACAAATAATTGTTCAGCTACCAAGACAGCATAAGAAGCGCCTACCACATAAGGAATAATACCTATTTCGGCATCATCCAAAATAAAGCTGTAAAGCTTAGAATGGTAGCATGACCAACATTCATTTTTTTTAGCAATATTTTTTTCTAAGAGATAGTTTGCCAAATCTCCATCAGGGTCTAAAACGCAAAATTTTGGCACTCCACATTCCACTTTGTTTTTTTGTCTCCTTGCTTCCCGCAACAAATTTTCAGGTAAAAAAACAGAAGGCTCATCGTGGTTTTTATTGCGAAGTATAGCGGCTTGTTTCTCTACATCCATCTTTTAAAATGTTAGTACTTTATCACTGTTCATTATTTCCTTGGTCAATTCCGCCATTGTACTGATTTCAGCTTGCTCAACAAGTTCAACACTTTTTAAACCACGAGCTTCCAAGCAACTTCCGCAGAGTAAAAGGCGTGTTCCTTTTCTTGTTGATAGTTTCAGCATTCGCTCAATGTTATAATATCCATTTGGGGTGTTTTGGTTAGGAATAGCACAATTCACTCCGTCTGCCATTAGAAAGATCACAACTTCTGCTTCGGGAAAGTCCTTATTCAGTTGATTGGCAATTCTTAAAGCGTTGAATGCCTTTTCTGTTCCATACGGTGCGTCATTTATGATTATTAATATTTTCATTTCAAATGTCTTTATATGGTTGAATGTCGTTTTTTTAGCTTGCACCTAACGTAAATTGTATGCGCCGTCCTGCCGCTTAGGCAGGATGGACGCATACAAAATGTTGGCAGTAGTTATCCTCTCTAATCCTTATACGTAATGGTCATTTTACAATCTCCTTCACAAGTACATTCTACATCGCCCGTTGAAGTAATATAACGTTCTCGACAGGTTTCAGTATCATTTCCACATCCGCCAGAACAATCTACTTCAATTGTTGGACCCACCCTGTTTCCATTATTGTCATAGTTTAGAACATACATTACACTGCCAATTTCATCTGTATCCACAAGCTTAAAATCCAGTAATATTGCCTCAGTTTGTTCAAACCGATTTATTTCAACTGATGTTAAAACGAAATCAGTTGACTTATAGGTCAATGTAAGGTACTCTTCAAAATAATCACCGATAGAATTTAAGTCACCAACTATACGTTCTTCGTCATTGGTAGCAATACTATTCGATAATTCCATTGTACATCCAGTACAAGAACACTCAACGGTTCCTCCTTTTAAATCCCAAATCATTCCGCATTCGCTACCGTCATCACACCCGTTAATACATCTAACGGTTATTCCTGTATTACTTCTGGACTCTACTACCATTTCAGTTTCAATGGATTTTTCCAGATTCTCTGTACTTCTAAGTTCGTCAATAATAGGTTTATCATCACAAGAAATGATAAACAGCATCATTAAAACTGCTGATGTCAAAAATGCTAATTTTTTCATTTTTTAAAAATTTAATTGTTATCTCTCATTTGTTTTAGGTTGCTTTGAGAATTCCAACCATTGGTCTGAATTAAATTTTAGTGAAATGATTTCTTTTCCATTGAGACTTGCACTAATCGTGTTGATTTGCCCATATCAGGCTTTTAATTTGTCTCTCGATTTCCCTCGTTTCACTTTTTCTAATTACTGCCAACGGGCAGGCCCAGCCGCAGCGCCTCCCCCTTAGCCAGCTCACGGGCAGGGGGAGGCGTTGGCGGCTGGGCGGTGTTGGGCGGCGACGCTTTATAAAACGGTCTAGAGATTTGCTTGTCAATCTACAACCATGAGCTTGCCGCTCATCGAACGGCTGATGGGGATGTCGCGTTCGCTTAGGCAGTCGAGGTTTGCTTGCCAGAAGTAAGTGCCAGACACATTGGGCAGCGGCCGGCCAGGAAGGCTAGCCTGGGAAGCTTGCCACAACAGCCGCCCCGCCGCATCATACAGGCGCAGGCCATAGCTTTGGACATTGATGGAAACCTCGGGCTGCGCGGGCGCAGCTCGGCGGTTGAGGCTTGGCAAGCTGATGCTGCAATCGCAGTTGTCGGTTTCCACTTTGAACACTTGCCGCTTGATGCTGCAATCGAAGAAGTTGTTGAGCACATAGCTGCCCGCCTGCTCCACCACTATATCCTGTAAAGTGCCTATGCCTTCCCAGTAGTAGGCATCAGCATCGGGCAGCCCCTGCAGCACAGCTTGGGTGCCCTGGCAGATGACCGTGTCCGTGCCGGGGATCGCCTCCAATTGCACCCCTTGCCCACCACAGGTTTGCAACAGCACCTCGTCTATGTAATAATAAGCCCAAAAGTCTTGCCCGCCTGCTATTTCCTTCACCGTAGTGATCCTGTCGCTGTCATGCAGATTGCCGAGGAGCAAGTACCGCTCCCCACCATCGGCTAAGTAGTGCCCGCTGACCGTGGCCCAAGCCGCAGTGTCCGAAAGTATCCGCCCCTCTTTGTTCTTGATGTGGTAAACGTAGTCTCCAAGCTCCCCCTGTACGGGCGCTGCCTTCAAGAAGGCCGCACCTATGTCGTCCGTCGCGTACTGAGACCGGCCCGAAAGGTTGGCCTTGAAGCGGAACTCATACAGTTGCCCTTCTTCCAGCGGGCTGAGCAGCTCGGCAACCAAAAACTCCCCGCGCCGCGCCGGGTAAGCAATAATGCCTGCATGGCCATCTCCCTGCGCAGGCACCTGGTAGCCTCTTGTATTACTGGGCACACTGCAGCACGCCCTGTAGCCGCGATGGAAGAAGTCCGTAGTGCCATCAAGCCTGCCCCATTGAGGCGATTCATTGACCAAAGATACTGTGTAAGGCGGGTCATCAAAATACTGCTCAAAGCCCCCATCGGGCACTAAATTCTGCGCTTGACCGAGCGGCACAACCGCAAATAGCACGGCCCAAAAGCAGGTAAAAGGCAAAATTGTAGTAGTATCAAAGCTGATTCGGTCAATATTAGCACACAATAAGAGAGATAATCTGATAATAAGAGCCATAACAGGTACCAGTTGAGCATGAATAACTGTAGTTCATCGTAACCCCTACAGGAACAGAGCCTGTAACTCCCTTGTTTATTGCAGTAGCGATAATATCAATGTACACATTGTAGGTAGGGGCAACAGGACTCCAAGGGTTGAAGGGATTACCTGAATCGCATAGCACTGTACCAGGATCGTAGGACCAAGTCAGGCTAGTTATGTTATTCCCGCATTCAAAAGCATATAATCCCTGCACGTTGAACTCCACTTCAACGCAATCGTTAGAGCCTGTATTGCAGGTAACTTGCTCATAAGTAAATGACATTGAGCAGCTCGGGCTAATATTGCTCAATGGCACTTTGTAAAGTGCTGTTTCATCACGTGGCATTTCGGCAATGCTCATGCACAGCAAAGCAAGAAACGACAAGCAAAGTGTTTTGAATGTTTTCATGGTCATGTTTTTTATGTTTAGAAATTCCAGATTGCGGGGCTGATGCTGCCCAACGGGTTGTGCAGCCGCAGTACGTAGCGCAGCGCAGTATTGTCGGCTGCACTGTGTTCTGCGCGGATGAGTTATTTCCTTTTCTCTAATTTCGATTTTATTTGATAAAACCCTTCATTTATTTCTTTTTGTCTTTCTAATAGTTTTTCGAGTTTCAAGGATGCTTCATTAGTGTTGATCGCAATAGTTGACCTAACATTTTCTAATGGAATTTTAAAAATATTGTGGTATTCAGTCTCTTTAACCTTATTTAAAAATTCATCCCAAATTTTACCAATTTCAATAAAATCAACCAATAACTCTTCCGACGATCTTATCATATTATTGGATTCCTCTATCCATCTATTAACATCCTCAACTCTGGGTAACGATCCTAATCTAAATTTCCTTCCGTCGTTTCCAATAGAAATTGATTTTTGTTTAAAGGTCTTCACTTCTGAAGATAACAAGTTTGATTTTTCAACTATTTCGTGAACTTTTAGTTGCGTTTTTAACATTTTATGCTCAACTATAATTATTTGTGATTGAACTGTTCCATAAAAAACATCCACATTTGAACTATTAAACTCAGTTGATACTTCATTTAACAGTTTTACGCTTTCCTTCAGGTATTCTCGTGCAGTATTTAGATGAGTTTTATCACTTTTGTTATCGATG
>NZ_VOOR01000008.1 GCF_007993045.1 Phaeodactylibacter luteus | reverse complement strand
TTTACAAGCACTGACAGGCACTGTTGCAATCATCTTAGGGTTTAAGTATTGGATACAACCCCGAGTTTCAGCGCTACCTGTTCATGATGCACTTCTTCCATTCGTATTCCTCAACACCTTTCGGTATTTGGGCTTATCATTCATGGCCAAAGAGCAAATGTATGATGGGTTCCCAACGGATTTTCTAACGACCGTTGGGCTGCTCGATTTAACCACAGCCATTTTAGCCATCATTTCAGTAGTTGCATTGAAAAACAAATGGCGTTTTGCCATTCCGCTGGTTTGGGTTTTCAACCTCGTAGGGTTTGGAGATTTGATTACCGCTTTTCCGCAATTCTTTGGGCTAGAACTTTACAATCAAAACCTTGGCTTCATTTGGCTGATGTTTGTGACTTACGGTTTAGCCACCTTTTTAAGCCACATCTACATTTTTATCAGGCTCCTCAAAAACCTAAAAAGAAGTAAAATGAAAAATTCATCCTTAAAAGCAATCGCAATTGTGCTTTCCTTTTTGGGGCAAACAGTATTGTATGCTCAAGAAACCTACCCGGGGAAAGCCACTAAAGTAGAATCGGATATCTCCGCCAATTTCCCTTTCGAATCGAAGTTCATCAACCTAGGCAATGACACCATTCATTACGTAGAATCAGGCGAAGGCGACCCCATTCTACTGCTCCACGGCCTACCTTCCAATTTGTACATTTGGAGAAACATCATCCCTAATATTGACAGCAACAAAAAAGTAATAGCCCTAGATTTTTTGGGGTTTGGAAAGTCAAGCTTCCCGGCTGATAAAAAGGTATCCGTAGAAGTACAGTACGAGATGCTGAAGGGCTTTATTGAAGCCAAAAGGCTAAAAAATATTACCTTTTGGGTTCAAGACATTGGCTCTATTGCAGGGATGCTTTATTCCATTCGTGAGCCGCAGAATGTAAAAGGCATTGCGCTGTTCGAAGCCCCTTTTATGCCAGCGGATGTGATGTATGACCAATTGCCGTTTAGCTTCAAAGCGTTCATGAGGCTGACAAGAACCCAAAGTGGGAACGAAAAATGGATGGTAAAAAGGAACTTTGCAGGCAAAAAACTAGCGACTAATTTCTTTGCAGGGAGAAAATTGCCAAAAGAGGCTTATAAGTTCTATGCACAACCCTGGGATGAAAAAGAAAGAAGGTACGCCATAACAAACGGCCCTGACCCCGCTTCTCTATCCTTTACCAAAGGGAGAGGCAAAAGCGAATTTTCTGACTTGCTGAGCTATATTTCAAATGGCATGAAAGAATCAACTGTTCCAAAACTGTATTTCTATGCTAAAAAGGGTTTGGTAAACAGAAAAGGAGCGGTAGAATACGCCAAAGAAAACTTCAAAAATGCAACTTTCCATTATCTAGGAAAAGGAAAACATTTATTAACCGAAAGCCACCCAAAGCAAATGAGTGCTGAATTTAACCAATGGCTTAATCAACTCAATAGATAGCCTTGGCAGAACGTATTGCATAATACGTGCCCGAATGCCGGGCCGAAGCCGCTAAACTCGAGTCCACCAGACTCACAAAGCGTTGATTTTCAGTACAAAAAACTACATTCCTACTCGCAACCTTGCCCGGCAGTTTCTGTCGGGCAGGCAGGGGCGGAACCACGAAGGTAGACGTACAGCACATTTTGGGTTGGTGGGCTATAAAACCGTATTCAACTATCCAACCATTAATTTTATGCACAGCCTATTTTCCGCCTCCGTACTGCTGTTTTTCTATGCACTGCCTGCCTTCGGGCAAAGCCCACAGGGGGTACAAGCCTACTTAGGCCTTGGCATCGGCCGCTTTGCCACCTTTGGCGACTTCGCGCAAGAGCGCATGACCGAAGCGCTTCGCCCCTTCAAGTTTTCAGAAGGCAACCTGGCCACGCCCATTACCGGAGGGCAAGCGATGATGGGGGCAAACCTCAGGATCGCCCCACGGCTATCGCTTTCTTTGCAGGGCAGTTATTTCTTCCGGAAAAACGGTAAAGCCGGGCAAGACCGCACCCTCATCAGGGGCAGGGGCACTCCCGATGAAACCGTATTTGACGATTTTGAAAGCCGCCGGTCCCTGGCAGCCTTTTCAGCCGCCCTGATCGGGTATTGGAGCCTGACTCCTTCAACAGAAAGCCGGCTGGAAATCGGGACAGGGCTCGCCCACACCTTCCGGAAACACCGCTATCAGACCTTCGCTTGGTACAACTTCACTGTTGACAACCAGATCGCCCTGCTCGAAAGCACCTACAGCACCGTACGGAAAAACAGTTGGGGCATACCCTTCGGGGCTCGCTACACCAAGCCCTTATCAGAACGGCTCTCCCTGCTATGCACTTTCTTGGGCACCTTTCATTTCAATGAAGACTTCAACAGTCAGCTCACTTTTGCGCTCGGATATACGCTGTAAAACACAAAAGCCGCCCAAGATAACCTCCCGGGCGGCTCTGCAAAAAATAGATTGTCATCGGGCGCAAACCAGATTGTCGTTTTTTTGGGGGGCCTGCCCCTGCCAGCGGGCAGGTGCCGCTATGCTACGGGGCTCGCTCTTCGCTCGGCCTTATCAGGCCTGCCGCCCCTTCGCAGCGCTAGGCCAATCCTAGCATAAAACAGATGAGGCCTACACGGCAGCGGCATTAGCGCTTGTTTGGAGCAGCTGATATCCGGTGTATACCTAAGCAGCCCTAGCCAGCTAGCTCCTGCCGGATTTTGTTCAGGGCAGAACCAGCACTTACCCAGTCGATCTGAGCCTGATTGTAAGTGTGGGCCACCTCGAATTCATCCGATGAGCCATCTTTGTGGTGAAGCTTCACCGTCAGGTTTTTATCGGGTGCCATTTCGGTGAAGCCGAGGATGTCAATTTTATCATCCTGGCGTACCTTTTCGTAATCATCGGGGTTGACGAAAGTAAGCGCGAGCATGCCCTGCTTCTTCAGGTTCGTCTCGTGGATACGTGCAAAAGACTTCACGACTACCGCTTTGACGCCCAAATGGCGGGGCTCCATAGCTGCGTGCTCTCGGGAAGAGCCTTCGCCATAGTTTTCCTCACCGAACACCACGGTGCTGATGCCGGCCGCCTTGTATTTGCGGGCAGAGTCCGGTACGCCCAAGTACTCGGCTTCTTCTGCGTTATCGACATAGTTGGCCACTTTGTTCATCTCCCCGTTGAAGAAGTTGACAGCGCCGATGAAGCAATTGTTGGAGATGTTGTCTAGATGGCCACGGTACTTCAGCCAAGGGCCCGCCATGGATATGTGGTCCGTCGTACACTTACCCTTCGCTTTGATCAGCAGGCGCATGCCTTTCAGCTGCTCCTGTGTAATCGGCTCAAATGGGGTAAGGAGCTCAAGCCGGTCAGAATTGGGGTCTACTTTCACCTCAATGCCACTGCCATCCGTTGCAGGCGCTTCGTACCCTGCATCTTCCACACTAAAGCCCTTGGCTGGCAGCTCTACCCCTGTTGGCGGGTCGAGCATCACCTCCTCCCCATTTTCGTTGATGAGCTTATCGGTCATCGGGTTGAAGGTAAGGTCACCGGCAATAGCCATGGCAGTCACAATTTCCGGTGAAGCCACGAAAGAGCGCGTCTGTGGGTTGCCATCATTCCGCTTGGAGAAGTTGCGGTTGAAGGAAGTGATGATGGAGTTCGCCCGGTTGGGGTCGTCTGTGTGGCGTGCCCACTGCCCGATACAAGGGCCACAAGCATTGGCCAGCACCACGCCGCCCATCTGTTCGAAGTCTTTGAGCTGCCCATCGCGGTCTACGGTATAGCGGATCTGCTCAGAGCCCGGAGTTACCGTGAACTCAGATTTCACTTTTAGATTCTTGGCCACCGCTTGCCGGGCCAGAGATGCGGCGCGGTCCAGGTCTTCATAGGAAGAGTTGGTGCAAGAGCCGATCAGGCCCACTTCCAACTTTTGCGGGTAGTTGTTCTCTTTCACCGCTTGGGCGAACTTGGACAATGGCCAGGCCAAATCAGGCGTGTAAGGGCCATTGATATGAGGCTCAAGGGTGTTCAAATCTATTTCAATGACCTGATCGAAGTATTGCTCTGGGTTGGCATAGCATGCTGCATCTCCGGTCAGGTGCTCTTTCACCTGGTCGGCCAGCTCAGCCACATCTGCCCGTTCGGTAGCGCGCAGGTAGCGGCTCATGGCCTCATCGTACCCAAAAGTAGATGTCGTTGCGCCAATCTCTGCCCCCATATTACAGATGGTGCCTTTGCCTGTGCAAGATAAGGCTTCAGCCCCTTCGCCAAAGTACTCTACAATAGCCCCTGTGCCGCCCTTCACGGTCAGGATACCTGCCACTTTGAGGATAACGTCCTTCGCAGAAGTCCAGCCATTGAGCTTGCCTGTCAGCTTCACGCCGATCACTTTCGGCATTTTCAGCTCCCAAGGCATACCAGCCATTACGTCTACGGCATCTGCACCGCCAACGCCAATGGCCAGCATGCCCAAACCGCCTGCATTAGGGGTATGCGAGTCTGTGCCGATCATCATCCCTCCTGGGAAAGCATAGTTTTCCAAGACAATCTGATGGATGATGCCAGCCCCGGGCTTCCAGAACCCAATGCCATATTTATTGGAGACCGAGGACAAAAAGTCGTAAACCTCTTTGTTGATGTCATTTGCTTTGGCAAGGTCCTTTGCCGCGCCCTCTTCTGCCTGAATGAGGTGGTCACAGTGCACCGTAGACGGCACAGCCGCCTTGTCCCGGCCTGCCATCATAAACTGCAGCAGGGCCATCTGAGCAGTAGCGTCCTGCATAGCCACCCGGTCGGGGGCAAAGAAGACATAATCTTTCCCGCGGCTGTAGTTCCTCAGAGGGGATTCGGGGTGAAGATGGGTATAAAGGATTTTCTCAGTGAGGGTCAACGGCCGGCCGAGGGCCTGCTTCGCTTCCCCCACTCGCTTGGGCAGTGCTTCGTACACGGCCTTGATCATATCAAGATCGAATGCCATAGCAAGTGATTTTTGGATGTGTTTTAGTAAATGATTAACCGGAGGCATCTTAATGCCGCCCGCAGTTGAGGTGGTTCAATTAGCCCTGCAGCCGCCGCGCAAACTAATTGGCAAACCGAAAAACCTTTTGAGCTTGCCTTGTGCCATCGGCCGGGCGCTGGGGGCAAAACATGGCCAGCCTAAACCTATCAGGAATGTCAAAATAAAAACTTTGACCGCACCTTGGCAAGTAAAACCATATATAGAAGGCGATTGACCGAAATTTTGTTTCCTGGCACACCGCTTTTTACTCCCCTGCCTCAATGGCCCATAAATCGGGCACTGCGCGCCCCCAACAGCTTACTCTGCGAAGGTTGGGGATGCGGGGCAAACAGCTCTCGACCAAGGAGCCTCCATAGTGCTCGTACCCGCAGCGGTAATTATCCATATACAAGATTTGCCCCCCTGTATTGGCCGCCAGGCAGCCGTACTCAGCAAAGGCATTAGTATTCTGAGCGGTGGCATCCAGAAAGGTCAGGATATTGATGGTGATGTGCCTTTCGTTGAGGCGGCGGGCCCACTCGCAGATGTCCTCCCCGTTGGCCCGGCACACATTAGCCCCATCGCTGATCAGGAAGATGGATTTCCGGGTGGTATCTGTGGGCAAGAACAATTCAGGGGAAGCCTGCAGCCGCTCCAAAAGGGGGGTTGTCCCGTTGGGCGCTAAAAAACGCAGGCGGTAGCGCATATCGTACCGGCTCAGCGCCCCAACGGTATCCCAAGCCCTGGGCGCAGTGCCGCAGTCTCCATCTATGGTGCCCAGGCCAAGAGCCGTAGCCTCAGGCAGGCTGTCCAGGATGTACAACGCCGTTTGGCGCATGACCTCAAAACGGGTAGCCCCCATGCAGGGCACGCTTTCCATCACCATAGATCCGGAAATATCCAGCAAAAACAAAAGCTCATCGAAGTCAGTAAAAGCCAGCGTTTTTTTGGCCCCCACAGGCAGTGGCCCCTGAGCACTGCCAGCAGCAGCATCCTGGTTTTCATAGTATTCTGCCATACCTTCCATCCCCAGTGTATTGCGCACCAAGAAGTAGTTATGCAGTGCGCTTGCGTTCTTGGTGTCGTAGGCCACCGCCTGATCAAAGTGCCCAAGTGCCCGTATCATGTCCCTTTTATGCACATGGTAATGCCAGCCCAAGGTATCGCTGCCGTGGTCACTGCCCCCCTGATTGAGCAAGGTCGCATACCCCATAGCATTATGGTAAATGCTCAACAGCTGATGGCCGCCGAGGGCTTCCTGAGCGGCTATGCTCTGCCCTAATGCACGGATGGCATCTCCCGCCCGCCCGGCATACAACAAAATCATGCCCTGAAAAAACTGACGGGTCGCCTGCTTCTGTCCGAGCTGAGGGTCGCTCGGGCTGATCATGCCCGCGCTGCGCTGCAACAGGCTGAGCCCTTCCTCGGCTTTGCCGACCCGGCTCAATGCCATGGCCAGAGAAAGCGTAAAGTCATAATTGCCGGGCAGCAGGTGGTGGGCTCTCTCAAACTGCTGTACTGCGCTGCCGTAACGCTCCTCCCCATACAGCACCAAGCCTTTGTGATGGGCCTTGAATGCTTCCTTCTGCCCTCCTCCTGCAGGCTGAAAGGAAAAGGCGGCTAATGCCAAGCACAAAATCCCCCCAATCCATAAATATCGCATGTAGGTTTATTTTCTTGCTCAGGCCTGCTCCGCCAGCTCCATCCATCGGAGCTCCTGCTCCTCGAGCGCTTCGTTGAGGGCAGCCAGTTTTTTGGAAAGCTCCGTGATTTCTTCAGGGCCCAGGCTGCTGTCGTTGAACTGCTCAGTAAGGGCGGCCTTTTCCTCTTCCAATTTCAAAATTTTCTTTTCCAGCCGTTTCAGCTCCTTGCGCTCTTCCTGGCTCAAGGCCGAAGGTGCCGCCTTGGCGGGCTTCACTGTTTTCTGCTTCTGCTCTTCTACTTCCCGCTCCTGACGCCGGCGCTCCCGGTCTTCCTGCAGGCGGACTTCCCGGTATTCGGTATAGTTGCCGGGGAAATCGCGGATGTGCCCCTGCCCTTCAAAAACGAACAGGTGCTCGACAATCTTGTCCATGAAGTAGCGGTCGTGAGAGACAATGATGATACAGCCGGGAAAATCGAGCAGGAAGTCTTCCAAGACGTTCAGCGTAATGATGTCTAAATCGTTGGTCGGCTCATCTAGGATGAGGAAGTTGGGGTTTTCCATCAGCACCGTAAGCAGGTACAAACGGCGGCGTTCGCCCCCGCTGAGCTGAGAAACGTAGACCTGCTGCTGCTTACGGTTGAAAAGGAAGCGCTCGAGCAGCTGTGGGGCGGTCAGCTTCTGCCCCTTTTCCAAAGGGATGAACTCCGCTATATCCTGTACCACATCAATAACCCGGCGGTCGCTTGCCAGTTGGATGCCATCTTGCGTGTAGTAGCCAAAAACGGTGTTGCCGCCTAAGACCACTTTGCCCGTATCCGTGCGCAGCTCTTTGGTGAGCAGCTTCAAAAAGGTCGTTTTGCCTGCTCCGTTGGGGCCCACAATGCCCACTCTTTCGCCTTTCCTGAACTTGTAAGAAAAGCCTTCGACCAGTACCTTCTCCCCGTAGGACTTGCCGATGTTATGCGCCTCCAGGATTTTCTTGCCCATGCGCTGCCCCTTGATGTCAATGCGCATTTCGTCATTGCTGCGCACCTGCTCTACTTCCTCCTTCAAGTCTTCAAATGCGCTGACACGCGACTTTGCTTTGGTGCCGCGGGCTTTAGGCATCCGCCTAACCCAGTTCAGCTCTCGCTTGAGAAGTTTTTTGGCTTTATCCAGCTCTGCGGCCTCTACCTCGTGGCGGGTGGTTTTCTTTTCTAGAAAATCGGAGTAGCTGCCCGTATAACGGTAAAGCTGCCCCTGATCGAGCTCGACGATGATATTGCAGACCCGCTCCAGGAAGTAGCGGTCGTGGGTCACCATGAACAGGGTAATGCGAGGCTGCTGCAGGTACTCCTCCAGCCATTCTATCATATCCAGGTCGAGGTGGTTGGTAGGCTCGTCGAGGATGAGGAATTCGGGCTCCTCAATGATGAGCTTAGCCAGGGCCAGGCGTTTCTTCTGCCCTCCGGAAAGGTTCCTCACCAACTGATTCAGGTCGCTGACCTCCAGCTTGGTCAGCACTTCCCGGATACGGGCCTCAAAGTCCCAAGCCTTGAGGTCGTCCATTTTGGCAATAGCCTGGTGCATAGCCTCAGTATCGTTCGGGAAAAGCATGGCATATTCATAATCCCGCACCGCACGGATCATGGCGTTGTCAGAATCCAAAACAGCTTCGAGAATGGTATGCTCCTCAAAGAACTCGGGGTCTTGGTTCAGAAAGCCAATACGGACATCGCGGTGGAGGTAGACGCTAGCAGCTTCGCCCTCGGCGGGCTCTTCCCCTGCAATGACGCGCAGGAGGGTTGTTTTGCCAGAGCCGTTCTTGGCAACAAGGGCGACCTTTTGCCCTTGATTGACCTGCAGGGCGATATTGTCGAAGAGGACTTTCTCTCCGTACATTTTAGTCACATTTTCCAGATTCAGGTAGTTCACAGGCCGTTGTTTTTGCTATCGGGCAAAGGTAGTAAATCGCTGCGTCGCACAGATACTCAAAAGGCTCCCCAAGCAAATGCCGAGAAGCCTTTTGAGCTAGATGCACCCTACCGCCTAACGGCTGGCACTGAGCATATCATGCATGATCGCCAGGGTCTCTTTCAGGTAGATGTCCTTGGCTACATTTTCCAGCCACTCGTCATTGCGGGCTTTCTTGGACTCGTCCGCTTCAATGCCCGCCACATCTTGGGGCAGGTTCTCGATACCGGTCAGCACATCCTCGTCCAATAAGTCGTCAAAGCTGTCAGACTGCTCCTGACGCTCCGCTACCATTTCCTGATAGTCTTTCAGGCCTAGCGGATAGGAAGTATCCTCCCGCTGCGTCTCTACGCGCTTGGCATTGGCCAGTATTTTCTGGAATACCGGAGAAGCGGCCATACGGGCTTCGCTCTTGGCCCGCAAAGCCTCCACATTATCCACCTTATAGACCTCCTGATCATAGGCCACCGGCTCTATCTCTGTCCACTCCATAGCGTACTCCCGGTCGCGCTCGCCGGTTTTGATGTAGTAGAAATTATCTGGCAGGATGATATCAGGCGTTACCCCTTTCAACTGAGTGGAGCCACCGTTGACACGGTAAAACTTCTGCGTGGTCAGCTTGATCTCCCCAAGCGGCTTAAGCTCGCTGTAGCCGCGCACTGTCCGGTCAAGGTCCACAAACCGCTGAACCGTCCCTTTGCCAAAAGTAGATGGGCTGCCGACAATCACTGCACGGTTGTAATCCTGAAGGGCTGCTGCCAAGATTTCGGAAGCTGAAGCACTGTAAGAATTGACCATGACCACAAGGGGGCCGTCATATTGCACTCTGCTGTCTACATCCTTGAGCACTTCAGGGGCAGTACCTCGGGATTTCACCTGCACAATTGGGCCTTTTTCAATAAAGAGCCCCGACATTTTGACTACATCCCGCAAAGAACCGCCACCGTTGTAGCGTAGATCGAGGATGATGCCGTCCACGCCCTGAGCATTGAGCTTCTCAATTTCTGTCTCGACATCCTTAGCGCAGAAGCGGCCGTCACGGTTTTGGAAATCGGCATAAAAGGAAGGGAGGAGGATATACCCGATACGCTCCCCTTCTACCTCTCCGTCTAGGATCAACGATTTGGCATATTGCTCTTCCAGCACCACCACATCACGAGTAATCGTGATCTCCTGAACCGAGCCATCGATTTTTTTGACAGTCAGCGTCACCGCTGTCCCTTTATCGCCCCGTATGAGCTGCACCACATCATCGATGACCATGCCGGTGATATCTACCGGCTCTTCTTCTTTTTCCTGACGGACCTTCATGATCACATCATTTTCCTCCAGCTCTTTTTGTTTCCAGGCCGGGCCGCCTACAACTACGCGGACCACCTTGGTATAGTCTCCTTCTGTGCGGAGGCTGGCACCGATGCCTTCTAAGCGGCCGCTGAAGCGGATGTCAAAGTTTTCTTTATCAATAGGCTTGTAATATTCGGAGTGGGGATCGTAGATATGGGTGAAGGTGTTGAGGTACACGCTGAGGCGGTCTTCACGCTTCAGTTTGCGCATGCGCCCGTACCAGTCATCGAAAAATTCCAAGACTTCGCCCCTAACTTCTTCCTCCAGTTCTTCGAAGGTGCGCTCAGGAGCTTCTTCGCCCTTTTCTTCCTGAGCCTTCAGCTTGTTGGACAAACGCTCTACCGCTTCGTATTGGAGATATTGGCGCCAGTACTCCTTCAGCTCTTCGTCATTTTTGGCGAAAGCCTTTTTATCGCCATCCAGTTCTATCTCCTCCCCTTCATCGTAGTTGAAAGGCGATTGCAACAGCTCCCGGTAGATGCCCTGCGTCTTATCGAGGGATGCCTCCAGCAGCTCCACCGACAAATTGAAGAACTCGAAAGAGCCCGCATTGGCCTGATCATCGATCTGGCTCTTATACATTTCGAGCTTTGCGATGTCCTCCTGAGTGAGGAACCTGCGCCCCGCGTCAATCTGATCAAGGTAGAAATCAAAAACCTGGGCGGAGAAATCGTCGTTCAGCGATTTGGGCTGATAGTGCAACTGCTCGAAACCAGTCAGCATAGCCCGCATGAGGACGGCCTCCTTCTCTACGTTATCCACACGCATTGGCAGGTAAGCAGCCACGAGGAGCCCTACCAGCAATACGGAAAAAAATATCTGGCCTCTGTACTTCATAATGATTTTCTTTATTGACATGCTTGTCCGTTCGGGTTTTACACTGTTGCCACAGCAGGGCATTACGGGCAGAACAAGCTTGTTTTTGGAAGGTTTACAGCTTTGTATTGGCAAATACTGCCCAAATACCGCATTAAATATACTTTTTCCAACCCAAAAAGTTGGCAAAGGCTGCTTGCACACTTCCGCTTTAACGGAACCGTAACACAATATCCATAGGCGATCCTTGGGCTTCGCAACCGCTGAGCAGCCACTTCTGAAAACGAAATGAGCCCCGAGGAAGTATCCGCCGGGGCTCATTTTTTCTATAGCTTATAGCCTTGGTTTACAGCAGTGGCGCAATCACCAGTGCAACCACAGACATCAGCTTGAGCAGGATGTTGAGGGAGGGGCCGGAGGTATCCTTGAAGGGGTCCCCTACAGTGTCACCTACAACCGTTGCTTTGTGCGGGTCTGAGCCTTTGTAGTACATCTCACCGTTGATCTCAACGCCTTCTTCGAACATCTTCTTAGCGTTGTCCCATGCACCACCAGCATTAGACTGGAAGATAGCCATGAGCACGCCCGTTACAGTAACGCCAGCAAGAAGGCCACCGAGCATTTCTGCGCCCAGTTGGCTGCCAAGGCCTATCAGTCCAGGTGTAAGGCCAACCACGACCGGCGCCAATACAGCCAACAGGCCAGGGCGTACCATTTCGCGGATAGAAGCTGCAGTAGAAATTTCTACACACTTGCCATACTCTGCCTTGCCGTCAGCGGCTTCGAAGGTCTTCTGATCTGCATCGCTCCATTCTTTGAAGTCTTTGTCGCCATTTTTGCGCATGACATCAAGCGCGGCAGTCAGCTCGGGTATCGTCTTGAACTGACGGCGCACCTCCTGTATCATATCCATGGCTGCGCGGCCTACTGCGCCCATAGAAAGGGCAGAGAACAGGAATGGCAGCATGCCACCTACGAAAAGGGCAGCCATCACATAAGGGCTAGTGATGTTGATGCTCGTCAGTTTCGCGTCAGGGTGGCTGAGGTTGTAAGCCGTGATGAAGGCCGCGAAGAGTGCAAGGGCAGTCAGTGCTGCAGAGCCAATCGCAAAACCTTTTCCAATGGCAGCTGTAGTGTTGCCTACTGCATCGAGCTTATCGGTACGGCCACGCACCTCACTTGGCAGCTCGGCCATCTCAGCGATACCGCCTGCGTTGTCAGAAATCGGGCCGTAGGCATCAACTGCCAGCTGAATGCCGGTATTAGAAAGCATGCCCACTGCAGCAATCGCAATGCCATAAAGGCCCGCAAACGAGTAAGCGCCCACAATAGCTACTGCCAGAATAAGGATGGGGATAGCGGTAGACTGCATGCCCACGCCCAAGCCCGCGATGATGTTCGTCGCAGAGCCTGTGAGCGACTGATCTACAATGCTCTTTACTGGCTTGGTGCCTGTGCCTGTGTAATATTCTGTGATCATACCAATGAGCAGCCCGCCGGCCAGGCCGAAAATTACTGCCCAGAAAACGCCCATAGCAGAGTATGCTGTCCCTTCAAAGGTCCAGCTTGCTGGCAGCATCCACTTTACGATCAAGAAAGTCGCAACCAGCATCATGCCGGCAGACAAGAACTCTCCCCGGTTGAGGGCTTTTTGCGGGTCGCCGCCTTCCTTCACCCGCACAAAGAAAGTGCCGATGATAGACGTCACAATCCCTACGCTCGCCAGGACCAGAGGCAGCAGCACGGCGTTCAGGCCGCCAAACTCATTAGAGTTCTCATACCCTGTCAGGCCTATGAATGCAGCTCCCAATACCATCGTACCGATGATAGACCCTACATAAGACTCAAACAGGTCAGCGCCCATACCGGCCACGTCACCTACGTTGTCGCCCACGTTGTCCGCAATCGTTGCTGGGTTCAGGGGGTGGTCCTCAGGGATGCCAGCCTCAACTTTACCTACCAGGTCGGCGCCTACGTCAGCTGCTTTGGTGTAAATACCACCGCCTACACGTGCAAAAAGGGCAATAGAGGATGCTCCAAAAGAGAAGCCTGTAATGACGGTAATGACGCGGTTTACATCCCAACCGATGCTGGAATAAGCCAAAAAGAGCACGCCAAGGCCAACTACGCCAAGGCCAACTACGCCAAGGCCCATCACAGAGCCGCCTGCGAAAGCGATTTCCAAGGCTTTGCCGAGCCCAGTACGCGCAGCATTGGTAGTGCGCACGTTAGCCTTTGTCGCTACGCGCATGCCAATATACCCTGCCAGGGCAGAGCAAATCGCGCCCAGTACGAAAGAGAGGGCGATCAGAGGGGAAGAATCCGGTGTATTGCCGCTGATGCCGAGCAAGATAGCCACCGCTGCCACAAAAATAGCCAGCACCCGGTACTCTGCTTTCAGGAAGGCCATTGCGCCATTAGCGATGTTCTCCGCAATACGCCCCATCCGCTCTGTGCCTACCTCCTGCTTGGAGACCCAGGCTGACCGCCAGAAGGTGTACAGCAGTGCCAGTACACCAAACGCCGGAACCAAATAAGTAATCGTTTGACCCATTGTTGTTTTTTGTTTAAAGTGATACGAACATCGGGGTTTTCGTTTTGCACCCCTAATCGAGTTAACTTTGGAGCACCAAGGTGCCTTTCCCAAAGCTAATTTGGTCAGCTCTCTTTTTTTGGAGCTCCCATTTACAGCGGGGCAAAGCTAACGTTATTTTGTTTTTTGTCCAACTCAACCAACAGGAATACGAAGGGCCCTGCCCTTTCCAATACCGCTAATCTCGATCTATATGCTGTTCTTTTTGCTATTCCCCCTCCTCGCCAGCCTGGCCGCCCCCGCTGATCAACCTACAGATTGCAGCTTTCATCGGCTGGAGCTGGGGCAGTTCGGCCCGTGCAACGACAACGGTACACTAGACTGGAAAGATGATACCTTTACAGCCAGCCTCACCCTGGGCTATACCAGCCGGCCGGCACAGGGCTTTTTGCTCATCAGCAGCCGTCAGCTTATGGATACCCTTGCCATACCTGTAGGCCAGCTCCCGGCATCCGCCGAAAGGTACACCTTGGAAAAAGTGGCTTTCCAGGCCGGGCAGCAGCGGCAGCGCATCAGCCTCAAAGCCTGGTTTTCCGATGCGCCTGACTGCGCCCGCTCCAACCCAGATGCCGGGAAGTCCCGCGAACAGTGCTCTGTCTGCGCAGGCCCGCCGGGCACTACCGGACAGCGCTACCCGGAGTGCTGGCCCGTACAGGCCACTGCTCAGCCTTGCACCCAATCAGTCAATTATGCCCCCGACCCCGACTATCCGGAGCTCACCCCGCTAAGGTACATGCAGGTCATTGTCCATATTTTCCAAAAGGAGGACCCGGATCAGCTTGGGCAGTGGGCCCCTCACCCTACAGACCCTGCCAACTTCACGGAAGCCCACCTGCCCATCATCCGCAGCTGGTTTGATGACCCGAAGGGCGTCAATGGGCTGCTGAGCAACCTCTGCGATGACCCCACCGATGCTTCTCCACACATGACTGACGCCAGGGTGAGGCTGCTCAATACCGGCACCCCCGGCAAGGATGTCTTTTTCCACCCCGACAACCGGGGCTGGGGCATCGGCTATTCCGGATGTAAACCCGGCGGGTACAGCTACTGGTACAAAGTAGCTGACCGGTACATCGAAAACCCTTCCCCCCAACACCCCGATTACGAGGCCCTCAGCGCCCCACAGACCCAAAACGCTTTCCATGTTTTCGTCACGGCTGGCAAATGGCAGGCTGAGCCGCCCGGCGACCCACGCATCCCAGACGACAACGACTGCTACTGGCCTTGTGGCGGCGGGCTGACCTCCTCTATGGGCTGTGTGGACGGCCAGGTCCCCGATCACCCTGCGCAGGCCATGTTCGGTACCTACAATATATGGCTGCATGGCAATACCCCGGGCGAGCAGGCCTGTGAGATCGACTACCCTGGCTCGGATGCAGGGCTGGGGGAAAATTTGCTCGGGGAGATATTCCACGTGCTCTCGCTAGACCACCTCAGCCCGTTGCAAGCGCACAAACGGCACCCTGATGGCGGGGACGGCTGCAGTGATACGCCATGGAAATCAGATTATAACCGCCTGGGCTGCAATATCCCCGGCCGCTGTGCCTTGTCTCAATGCCAGATTGGGCGCATGCTCCATTTCTTCTCCGAGCTCAAGCCGAGCTTTGAGCGGTTCCCCGACGGGCAGGGTGGATTTTCAGCTTTCCCTTCCCCTTGTGCCCCTACACAACCGCCGCTCGTCGTTCCAGAAGGGGCTGATATTACTTGGAGCGCTCCGCAAGAGCTCCGCTCAGGGCTCGTCATTTCAGCAGGAGCACGCCTCACTATCGACTGCAAGCTGGGCATGCCAGCTGGAGCAGGCATCACTGTAAAGCCGGGCGGGGAGCTGGTGCTGAACGGCGGACAGATCTACAGCCGCTGCAAAGAACGCCCTTGGGCCGGGCTATCTTGCCAAGGGCGCTTCCAGGCCAGTGGCGGGGCGGTGATCGAATACGCGGAAAAACTGCTCCTGCTCCCCGGCGGGCAAGCCGAGGTTAACGATGCTTTGTTCTTTAAATGCAGTAATACGCCAGCCTCCTGGTGCGGCCAGGACGGCAACATCTGCATAGACTGAGCAATGCTGCTGACGGCCTCTCTTTGTGGTCACTCTTCCATCCAGACTACCTTCTCCGCTATAGGGCCGCGTTTGCCGGGCAGCTCAGGAAGATTGTGATACCCCATGAAGAAAAGCCCCAGGCAGCGCTCGCCGGGGGCAAGCTGCAATAGGCCAGGGCTTTCCTGCAACATTTTGGCAGAGCTCCAGTAACTGCCTATACCGTGGGCGGTACAAGTAAGCCACATATTCTGCACCGCGCATGCAGTAGCAGCTATCTCCTCCCATTCCGGCACCCGCTCTTCGGCATCGCGCTGCATACAAATGGCGATCACACAGCCCGACTGCCGGGGCTTTTGCTTGTTCTTGTCATACTTTTTTTCTGAAAAAGCTTCGGCTGGAGTAGCTGCTCTATACAGCTCTGCCAAGGCGTCGCCCAAGCGCTCCAATGCAGCTCCTGTAAATACCCGGAACCGCCAAGGCTCCGTGAATTTATGGGTAGGCGCCCAGTTGGCATTTTCCAACACCTCCTCAATAACCGCCTTGGGGATGGGCTTTGGGATATACGTCTTCGGAAAGATCGCGCGGCGGCCGCGGATGAGCTCGGCGGCATCTTTTGGGTTCATCATATGTCGATACAAGGTAGCCGCTGCTGATGCAGCAAGCTTTTAGTGATAAAAATTGCTCCAACAGAAGCCTAATTTAAAAGGTACAGACCAAGCTGCCGTTTCTTGGGGCCTGCCCAGCTTGCTTCACGTGATGGGCTTGCCCCCTCCGCAAGGATAGGGGCCTGCCCCTGCCTGACAGCAGGTGCCGCTATGCTCCGGGGCTCGCTCCTCGCTCGGCCCTACCGGGCTGGCCACCCCTTCGCAGCGCTAGGCCGTGCCAGCCAGGGCATTTTGGCTTACGCCTTTTTGAAGGGGCCATAGCAGACAACAGGCCTAAGCAAAACCTAAAACCGCTCCAGCTCCTTTAAACTGATGCGGCCCTCGTATATGGCCTTGCCTATGATGGCCCCGTAACAGCCCAGCTCGCGCAGGGCTTCCAAGTCGCCCATAGTAGTAACCCCACCGCTCGCAATCAGGTTTAGGGCAGGGAAGCGGTCCCGGATTGCTCCGTACAGCTCTAGGGAAGTGCCCTGCAATAAGCCATCCTTAGATACATCCGTACAGATGGTGTAGCGTATGCCTTCTTCTTGGTAGCGCTCCAAAAAAGGGAAAAGGGGCAAATCGCTTTCTTCTTGCCAGCCGCTAACCGCGACCTTCCCATTTTTTACGTCCGACCCGAGGATGATGCGCGATGCGCCATGCTGTGCCAGCCAACCTTTGAAGGTTTCCGGGTCTTTGACCGCAATCGTCCCGCCTGTAACCTGTTGTGCCCCGCATTCAAAAGCGATACGCAGGTCTTCATCGGACTTGAGGCCTCCGCCAAAATCAATGTGCAGGCTGGTCTTGGATGCCATTTTCTCCAATACCGCATGGTTCACAATCCGCTCGGCTTTGGCGCCATCCAAATCTACCAGATGAAGCCGCTGAAGGCCATGGGCTTCATAGGCTTTCGCCACCTCAAGGGGGTCTTCATTGTAGACTTTTTTCTGGCTGTAATCGCCTTGCGTCAGCCGCACGCACTTACCGTCAATAATATCTATGGCGGGGATGAGGAACATAACCGGAAATAGCTTTACAAGTTGAGGAATTGCTGCAGTATAGCCGCACCGGCAGCACCCGACTTTTCCGGGTGGAACTGTGTGGCCATAAAGTTGCCTTTGCGCAAAGCTGCACTAAAAGGCTGCACATAGTCAGTGGTTGCAATCGTGTAGGGGCCGGACTCTACAAAGTAGCTGTGCACGAAGTAGACATACTCCTTTTCCAGTTCAGGGGAGAAGAGGGCCGGATCGAGGTTATAAATGCTGTTCCAGCCCATATGGGGTATTTTCTCCCCTTCCTTGGGCTTAAACCGGACGACCTGCTGAGGGATGATGCCCAAGCATTCGGTGTCATTCTCTTCCGAATGGGCACAAAGCAATTGCATACCCAGGCAAATGCCCAGCACGGGCTGCTCCAGCCCCCGTATCACCTCGTCCAGGCCGCGTTCCCGCAGGTAGCCCATAGTGGTATTGGCCTCCCCCACCCCGGGGAAGATGACCTTATCTGCCGAACGGATGGTTTCCGGGTCGCTGCTCAGGGCAGCCTCCACGCCGAGGCGCTGCAATGCGAACAAGACAGACTGCACGTTGCCGGCGTTGTAATCGATGATGGTTACTTTCATGCGTCAAAGGGTTGAAGGGCAGCACTAAAGCACCCCTTTTGTACTTGGCAGTTGAAGGTGATCGGGGTCGCGGCGCTTTGCCATTTTGATAGCGCGGGCCCAAGCTTTGAATATGGCCTCGATCTTATGGTGCTCATTTTGCCCCTCAGCTTTGATATTGAGGTTGCAGCGGGCTGCATCGGAAAAAGATTTGAAGAAATGAAAGAACATTTCTGTGGGCATATCTCCTACCTTTTCTCTTTTAAATGCTGCATCCCAGACTATCCAGGGGCGCCCGCCAAAGTCTATCGCAACCTGTGCCAGGCAGTCGTCCATAGGAAGCGCATAGCCATAACGCTCAAGCCCCAGCTTATCGCCTAAGGCTTTTGCAAAAGCTTCACCCAAAGCTAGCGCAGTGTCTTCTATGGTGTGATGCTCATCTACGTGGAGGTCGCCCTTGACTGCTACAGACAGGTCCAAGCCGCCGTGGCGCGCCAGCTGATCCAGCATATGGTCGAAAAAGCCTAGCCCGGTCTTCATGGCGCCTTGCCCAGTACCGTCCAAGTCCAAACTGATGCGGATGTCGGTCTCTTTAGTCGTGCGCACTACCTCTGCCGTACGGCGGGAGAGGCGCAGGAAACGGTAAACTTCCCCCCAGTCTGTAGTCGCCAACGCGATAGCCGCCCTGACCGCTTCATCTTTGCCTTCCACCTCGCCGGCCCCCAGGCCAGGGTCGTTGTTCAGCCAGATGCCTTTCGCCCCCAGGTTGAGCGCCAGCTCCATGTCGGTGAGGCGGTCGCCGATAACGATAGAATTGGCGAGGTCGTACCCCCCTTCCATATAGGGCGACATCAGGCCCGTCCGGGGTTTCCGGGTAGAGGCATTATCTTCCGGGAAAGACCGGTCGATCAGCACGTCCACAAAAGTGATGCCCTCCCCAGCAAAGGCCTTCATCATTTTCTCATGTGCCGGCCAAAATGTCTCTTCCGGGAAAGCAGCGGTGCCTAGCCCATCCTGATTGGTAATCATGAGCAGCTCGTAATCCAGCTCACGGGCTATGCGGGACAAATGCTGGAACACGCCAGGGTAGAACTCCAGCTTTTCTAGGCTGTCTACCTGATACCCCTCCGGTTCTAGGATGAGGGTGCCGTCCCGGTCTAAGATCAATAGTTTTTTCATTGCAAAAAAGTAGGGCCAGGGCTAATGGGTTGAGCCGCAAATACTCGGCGATCTAGAGTTCCGCACCAGCAAGTATTCCTGGCGAGAAAAACGGCCAAGTGATACGGCCTAGTGCCTTAAGTCATAAATCTCTGATACTTAAGCTGAAGTTATTTTCCGGCTAATCAAGGCGAAGGTTCGCGACTTTAGCCCGAGCTAAAGGAGCGGTTCTTTAACGAAGAGTAGACGGAAAATAACGAAACTTGGGGTGTCAAGGATTTATGGCTTGAGGCACTAGCCACACTAGCTGGCCAGGTTAGTATTTTCTTCTTCAAAGGAAACCAAAGACCGGAAAAGGCGCTCGTTCTCTGCCGGTGTGCCAACGGTAACCCTCAGGCAGCCCTCGCAGAGCACTACCTTTGACCGGTCGCGGACAATGATGCCCCCCTTGGCCAAATAATCGTAGACGGCACGGGGGCTATCCACTTTGACCAGCAGGAAGTTGGCATCAGAAGGGTAAATGCGCTGCACAAAAGGCAAACCGCCGAGGTATTGCTGTAGCAGCGCGCGCTGCCCGAGCAGTTGCTGCACAGTAGCCTCCTGTGCTTCCCGGCCCTTTAGAGCCTTCAGGGCCTCTTCTTGTGTCAATTGATTAATGTTGTAAGGAGGCTTCACCTTATTGAAGTACGCAATAATGGCTTCAGAGGCGAATGCCATGCCCAGACGGATGCCCGCCAAGCCCCAGGCTTTGGAAAACGTCTGCAGTACCACTAGGTTCGGGAACGCTCCGAGCAAAGACAAGGCCGACTCCTGAGATGAGAAGTCGATATAAGCTTCATCCACCACCACAATCCCGGGGAATGCGCCCAGGAGCTCCCGCATGATTTCCATCCGTATGCTATTGCCCGTAGGGTTGTTGGGGCTACAAATGAATAGCAGCTTGCTCTGCGGGCTGGCTTGCGCCAAAACAGCGGCAGGGTCGGGCTGAAAGATGCCCGGCCTCAAAGGAGCTTCCCGCACGCCCACGCCTGCAATATCAGCAGAGACTTGGTACATGCCATAAGTAGGCGGCAAGGTGATGACATAGTCTTGCCCCGGCTCACAGAAGATGCGGAACAGTAGATCGATAGCCTCATCGCTGCCATTGCCCAGGAAGATCTGTGCGGGGGGCACCCCTTTCACAGCGCTGATGGCCTCCTTGAGCTCCTGCTGCAGGGGGTCCGGATAGCGGTTATACCCTGTATCAAAAGGGCTCTCATTGGCATCTAGGAAAACAGCTGCCTGCCCCTTATACTCTGAGCGGGCGGAAGAGTAAGGCTTCAGCCTTTTGATATTATCGCGTACGAGTTGGTCGGTCATAAGAAATCCATGTTTAGGTAAAAAAGGCCTGCTACTCAGCATTTAGCCGCACAGCCACTGCACGGGCGTGAGCTGACAGCTGCTCTGCTTCTGCCATGCGCTGTACGGCAGGCCCCAACTGCTGCAGCCCTTGGGGGGTCAGCTCCTGGAAAGTTATTTTTTTGATAAAGCTGTCCAAAGAGACCCCACTGTAGCTGCGGGCGTAGCCATCAGTAGGCAGGGTGTGGTTGGTCCCAGAGGCATAATCGCCCACCGACTCCGGCGTGTAGTGGCCCAAGAAAACAGAACCCGCATTAGTGATCTCCTCCCCCACCGCACGGGCATCGTCTACTGCAAGGATAAGGTGCTCGGGCGCATATCCGTTAATCAGCCGTATGGCAGCGCTACGGTCTTCCATGACCACTGCAACGCTGTTGGCCAAAGCTTTAGCCGCTATGGCGCGGCGTGGCAGGCTTTCAAGCTGAGCCATTACCGCTTCCTGCACCTTAGCGGCAGTCTCCAGGCTATCAGCTACCAAGACCACCTGACTGTCTATGCCATGCTCCGCCTGAGACAGCAGGTCTGCTGCAACAAAAGCAGGCTGTGCTGTGGCATCTGCCAACACCAACACCTCGGAAGGCCCCGCAGGCATATCGATGGCCACCCCCCGGCGGCTCGCCAGCTGCTTGGCTGCAGTCACGTACTGATTGCCCGGGCCAAAGATTTTGTATACTGCCGGCACCGTTTCTGTGCCTTGTGCCATAGCAGCGATGGCTTGTGCGCCACCGATTTTGAATACCTTGCCAATACCAACTTGTGCTGCCGTGTAAAGGATAGCCGCATTGACTTTGCCCGACTTATCGGGCGGCGTACAGAGCACGATCTCCCCACATCCGGCAATGCGGGCGGGCACGCCCAACATAAGGACAGAGGAGAATAGTGGCGCAGTGCCCCCCGGGATGTAGAGCCCTACTTTGTCAATGGGGACACTTTTGCGCCAGCACCTTACCCCCGGCATCGTCTCCACTTCTTCAAGCTGCTCCCACTGCCTGCTGTGAAAAGATTCGATGTTTTGGCGGGCCAGCTGTATGGCTTCCTTCAGAGGCTCATCCACCAGGCGCTCCGCCTCAGCAAACTCAGCTTCCGTAACCTGAAAGCTATCTAGCGCTACCCCGTCAAAACGGGCGGTATATGCTCTTACAGCTGCATCGCCACGTTTCCCTACTTCTGCAAGGACGCCCTGTACCAGCTGATCCAGATTGGCCGCTTCCATTGCCGGTCGTTTCAGCAGATCTGCCCAAGTTGCTTGCTCGGGGTTGATTACCGTTTTCATATAGATTGCAAAGTTAGTGGGGTCAGATAATCATTTTCTCAATTGGGATCACCAAGATGCCTTGTGCCCCCGCAGCCTTGAGCTGGCCAATGATCTCCCAAAACTGCTTTTCCTCAATTACCGTGTGGATAGAGTTCCAGCCTTCTGTAGCCAGCGGCATGACTGTCGGGCTCTTCATGCCCGGCAAGATGTTGATGATTTCGCCAGTTTTGTCAGCGGGGGCATTCATCAAAATGTACTTATTGTGCCGGGCCTTGAGGACAGACTGAATGCGGAAAGTCAACTGATCGAGCACAGCCTGCTTTTCCGCTGAAAGCTTGTCGTTCTTAACAATACAGGCTTCTGACTGCAGCAAGACATCCTGCTCTTCCAGCCCATTTTTGAACAAGGTGCTGCCTGAGCTGACCAAATCGCAGATGGCATCTGCCAGCCCGATATTGGGCGCAATTTCCACTGAACCAGAAATTTCGTGGATCTCGGCGGTTATATCTTGCTCCTGCAAAAAGTGGCGCAGGGAATTGGGGTAGGAAGTGGCTATGCGCTTGCCCTGAAGCCATGAGGGGCCACTGTAGCTGACGTGCTTGGGTACTGCAATAGATAGGCGGCACTTGGAAAAGCCAAGCGGGAGCACTTCTTCTATACGCTTTTGCTTTTCGAAGGCTGTATTCTGCCCTATTATGCCAACATCAGCCACCCCATCCTGTACATACTGCGGGATATCGGAGTTGCGCAGATAAAGGATATCAATAGGGTAATTGGCTGCCGAGGCCTTGAGCTGATCCTTTCCGTTGTTGATCCGGATGCCGCACTCTTTGAGCAGTTCAACAGAGCCATCGAGCAAGCGGCCGGATTTTTGTACCGCAATCTTAAGGCGGGTCGTTTCCATAGCAATTTGCATTTTGTGGGTTGGCTAAAAACAAAAAGGGGCTAACCAGCGAATGGTTAACCCCTTTTTGTCGGATAAGTTTTTCGTATCTACGCCAAACCTCAACACACAGGACACCATTCACTGCCGGGCAGTGAAAAATGATGTGCGTGATGATGTACGTTGTTGAAAAACATTAATCCCGTAATGATAAAATGAAAGAAGCAACCCGTAGGCTGCTTCCTAATGTGGTGTGGGGCGGATTCGAACCGCCGACACATGGATTTTCAGTCCATTGCTCTACCACCTGAGCTACCGCACCATTACTTATACAATTGCTGCTTCAGTCGCTTCTCCTAAAGCGCTTTCATAGTTGTTTTCCGCTATCGCTTCATCCAACTTTGAAAGCCCGTCGCTCCTTCGCGCATCAATTGGTTATTTACACAATTGCTGCTTCAGTCGCTTCTCCTAAAGCGCTTTCATAGTTGTTCTCCGCTATCGATTCATCCAACTTTGAAAGCCTGTCGCTCCTTCGCGCATCAATTGGTTATTTACACAATTGCTGCTTCAGTCGCTTCTCCTAAAGCGCCTTCATAGTTGTTCTCCGCTATCGCTTCATCCAACTATACATAAATTATCAAACCTGAAGCTCCACCGCTTTCGGTGTTTTGCGGTTGCAAATATACGCGCGGTTCCAATGCCGCGCAAGATTTTTCCTTGTTTTTTTATCCTTTTAGGAGCAGTTCACTGACATCAGGCCAGATAAGAGATTGCAAAGCAAGATGTTAGTGCAAAAAAAAAAATGGCTGATAGCAGAAGCAAACGGAGCATTCCTTTCGGGCGTATGCTCCGTTCGCTAAGCTTTAATACTGGGCGCAAACCAGATTGTCGTTTTATTGGGGGGCCTGCCCCTGCCGTGAGGGCAGGTGCCGCTATGCTACGGGGCTCGCTATCCGCTCGGCCTTATCAGGCCTGCCGCCCCTTCGCAGCGCTAGGCCAATGCCCGGCTATAGTCTGACAACTTAGGATTTTTGAAAATATGACGCTGCTATTTTTTCGGTTGTCGAGACAAAAAACGTAGGCATAGCCTACACGAAGCGTGGGGATAAGGGGCTCCACGATGAAGTCGGCGAGGCTTTTTGGTGAAGAGAAACGGAAAAAGAGCAAGTCAGAATTCATAAATTCTGGGTTGTCAGGCTATAAAGCCCCAAAAGCATAAACGCCTGCGACATTTTAGTTCACGCCCTTAATACTTAACTAAGCGCTTAGACAGCCGGCCGCCCTGTCCTTCTATCTGCAGCAGATAACCTCCGGGGGGCAGGGCTGCAGCTGAAAGCACCTGCACCCCCGGTTTCAGGGTAAAGGAGGCCAGCAGCTGGCCCTGCATATTCCACAATTTCGCCTGTGCAGGCTGATCCATCTCCCACCTCAGATGCCACTCGGAAGAGGCAGGGTTGGGGAAAGCCTGCAGCTTAGCCTCAGACCGTTGAACCGCCCGGGTATTGACCGGCATATCTGTAGTCGTCAGGTTGTCGATGCAGAAATACGCCGGTGTATTCATCCCAAATGTCCCGATATCTGTAGAAGCCAGGGTAAACCATAGGCTATCCGCATTGCCCAGGCTGCTCAGGTCAATGAAAGTCCATTCGTCTATGATATAATCCTGAGCGTTGTCCTCGAAGCGGTAATCTGCCAGGAAAAAGTCCACACTATCCGTTGAGAGCTCGCCGCCCAGGTATTTTTTCACCGTCAGGCGGAAAAAGTCGGGGTCATCGCCAGACTCTCCCCCAAACTGTTTGGCAAAGCTATCCCCTTCCAGCATGCTCAAATAAGCGTAGGTACTGTTCGTCACGTACACGCCGGCGACAGGCGCGCCAGCAGCTTCTCCAGTGAGATGGACCACGGCACTTGGGGAAGCAAAAGTTACCGCATAATTATCGGACCCCTCATGCCCACCCCCTGCAATCGCACTGTACTGATTGGTAAAACCGGGGGTAGTGGTATCGGTAACCGAAGAAATAGCCCAGCCCGACCAAGACATGAACATAGGATTGTAGCTGTTGGGCAAAAAGATATTGCCGCTGGAGAAACCCGCACTGCCGTCACTGCCATTGAGAAAGCCTGCTGCGCCAGTTTCCAAGTTTTCGAAATCTGCTGTGGTCTGTGCATAAGCAGCTGGCAGGGCAGCGAGGCAAAGGGTTAAAAGGGTAAAAACATACTTCATGTAGCTATTTTTTATAAGTGAAATTGAATCCGATCTGAAAAGCCCGCCCCGGCATAGGGCGGCGCTCCACCACCCGGTAAGAAGCCCCCCAAATGTTGTCGGCCCTTAGGAAAGCACTGCCCAAGAAGCGCCAGCGGAAAAAGCCATGCTGCAGGTGGAGCCCGCCAAGGTTATACCCCGGCAGTTCGCCCTGATTGGAGGAGCCTACTGCTCCTGCCCAACGGTGCCAATAACGGACAAGCAGGCTGCCACGGCGGTAAGTTGCAGAAAGATGGCCTAAATGCCGGGGGGTGTAAGGCAGCTGCTGCCCGGCAGCAAGGGCTGGCAACTGCAAAGCCACCAGGTTGACGGCTTCGGAGTAAGCGTAGCTCCCGTTCAGCCGGAGCCCGCCGCTCAGCAAGGGGGCGTGCATGCCCCCCTGTAGCTCCAGCCCACGGCTGCGCACGGTGGTGATGTTGTTGGCGGACCAGAAGCCCTGCCCTTCCTCCACACTCCAGAGTATCCAGTCTGTCATACGCCTGTGGTAAACCGTAGCCTGCCCGTTGAGGGCTATCTGCCCTAATGAGTGTTCGGCATCAATCCCCAGCTCGGCGCCCCAGCCTTGCTCGGGCTGCAGGGCAGGGTCGCCCCCCGGCGCCCAGTAGCGGTCGTTGAGGGTAGGAAGCCGAAAGCTGCGGTTAAGCCGGAAGCGGCTGCTCAGAGCGCTGCTCCACCGCCATTCAAGCCCCAAATCGGGCACAAACGGCATCGGCTGTCCGTCAGATATGCCCTGACGGGCACTGAGCTGTGCAGTGAGGGGCCCGAAAGACCTCCGGACGCTGCCAAATGCGGCCATGCGGTGCTCCTGTGGCCGGGCACCTCCATAACCATCGGCCACCGCTTGGGTGTAATTGCTGAACAAGCCGCCTTTGACGTGCTGCCTGCCCCATTGCCATTCTCCCTCGGCCTCAGTGAGCAGGGTTTTGAAGTAACTGTAGGCCCGCAGCGCAATAAGCGGGTCTGCATAATCAATTGATTCTCTAAACCAAGCGGCCTGTACGCGGTAGAGCCCCTTTGAGGCAGTATGCTCCCACCGCAAAGCTGTGCGAAGGAAAGTATCCAACTGAAAAGCCCGGCTCCTGGCTTGTACCGTTGTGGGCGGGACCTCCCGGCCAGAAGCCTGCCACCAGGCCAGGAGCCGTACCTCATGCCGGGCGGATGGGCTCCAATAAACTTCCTGTAGCCCCCCTTTCTGCTCTACAGCGGCATGCTGCTGTTGGCGTTCCTCCCCGTTTTCCAGCTCGTACCAAAAGTCATGGCTGGCCTGACGGTGGAAAAGGCGGGTGCCAACAGCCCATCCGCTTTTGCGCCAACGCAAACGGGCCTGCTGATCGGACAGCCCGAAACTGCCTGAGAGCAAGCGCAGCCCCAACTCCATACCATCCTCCGCAAGCGGGCGGTTGTTGAGGACAACGGTGCCGCCTACCGCGCCAGAGCCCCAAGATGCTGTGCCGCTGCCCAGCTGCAAGGCGGCTTCGTCGGTAAAAGAAAGAGGGAAAAGGGAAAAATCGAGCTGCCCGAGCATCGGGCTCTGCAAAGGCAGCCCATTCCAGGTGACCGCCGTTTGGCCTGCACTGCCGCCCCGTATGGAAGTAGTAGCAATGCTCCCTCCTCCATAGCTCTTGATATAAGCTGTGCCCGTACGCTCTAGCAGGTCGGGCAAAAAATAGCCCGCCTGTAGGCTAAGCTCGGTGGTATCCCAAGCCACCTCTGCAACACCAATGGTATGACGGGACAGCGGGCGGGCACTGACCTCTGCCCCGGGCAGGGTATAAATGGAATCGGTGCGGACTTGTGCCAGTGCGCTCAGCTGCAACAGTAGGCCAGCACAACAACAGAGCAAATGAGATAGCGGGCGGCAGGGCACCATGCAGGAATTGGGTTGTGCGAACTGCCCAAAAGCAAAGTAGAGAATGGAAACGCAATGACGGGCATGCCAAGGGCAACGCTTGTTTTGCGCTGCGCTGAGGCAAACCTGCAGGCCAGGGCGGCTTCTGCCAACGTTTCACTCCCGCCTTTCCTCCGAAGGCAATTCAAGCTGGCGCAAGGCAGCAGCTGATGAATGAATGCGTACACTGGCAGGTCTTCTGGCTTACCTCAGCTTCACCGCCTTCCCATCATCTTGACGACAGTGGCTCAAACGTGGCGAAACCTATTATCATAGAGGCTTACAGCAGCGGGGACTGCCCGGGATTCCCACCCGGTTCCCTTTTAAACAGAAAGCAGCAGCAAGGCTGTTTCCGTACCCTGTACATGCCAAAGGTAGGCAAAAACTACTGCGCAGGGAAAAGATTAACATCCACCAGCTGGCAGAGTAATTTGAGCGCAAACCAAATTGCCGTTTTTTTTTGCCTGCCCCTGCACAATGTGAGGGGGCCTGCCCCTGCCGTGAGGGCAGGTGCCGCTATGCTCCGGGGCTCGCTATCCGCTCGGCCCTAACGGGCTTGCCACCCCTGCGCAGCGCTAGGCCAATGCCCGACTATAAAGCCCGAGAAGTATCAACGCCTTCGATATTTTGGTTCACGCCAGTGACTTTCCTCACCGGATGGCGAGCAGGGCGGAGCTATATTTAGAGATTCTATGCATTTGTCCAAGCCTCCTCTCTTAAGCTTGCGCTATCCTCTTAACCGCTCTAAACAAACAACTATGTACCGTTTTATTTTCCGCTGCCTCTTGCTCTTATCCCTCCCCGCCTTGGCCAATGCCCAGGAAGAATGGGTTTGCAAATCGGGCCAGGCCCTGAATGCCATGGAGCAGCTCCTAGACTTCCGGTCTTCACCCTTCACGGATGGCTACGATGTAAAGTACCACCGCCTAGCGTGGGAGATCAACCCCAACAATTACTATATCGAAGGCACGGTCACGACCTACTTCAAGCCGGTAGGCAGCCCGCTCACCCAGCTATATTTCGATTTTTCAGAAGCCCTGCAAATAGATGGCATCCTTTACCATGGGCAGCCCTTAGCCGCTTTCAGCCAAAGCAATGACCTGTTGGGCATACCTCTGCCAGAAGCAGTGCCTGCTGGCACTTTGGACTCCATTTCCATCACCTACCAAGGAGCCCCGCCTGCCAATGGCTTTGGCTCTTTTGCACAAAGCACTCACGCAGGACAGCCAGTGCTGTGGACCCTCTCCGAGCCTTACGGGGCAAAAGATTGGTGGCCTTGCAAGCAGGACCTCAATGACAAAATTGACAGCGTAGACATCCTAGTGCGCACGCCCCAAGCCTACAAAACCGCTAGCAATGGGGTGCTGCAGGAGGTCATCGCCGATGGAGAAAGCCATACTTACCATTGGAAGCACCGCTACCCCATACCGGCTTACCTCATTGCCATAGCGGTGACCAACTATGCCACCTACTCCGATTATGTGCCGGTAGAAGGCGGGGCGCCTATCGAAGTCCTGAACTATGTATTCCCTGAAAACCTAGCCAGTGCACAACAGGCCACCACCGCTACAGTAGACATCATGCTGTTGTTCAATGAGCTGTTTGGGCTATACCCCTTTGCGGGGGAAAAGTATGGGCACGCCCAATTTGGCTGGGGCGGGGGCATGGAGCATCAGACGATGAGCTTCATGGGCGGCTTCTCGCACCTACTGCAGGCACATGAGCTTGCCCACCAATGGTTTGGGGACAAGGTGACCTGCGGCAGCTGGCAGGATATCTGGCTCAATGAGGGCTTTGCCACCTACCTGGAAGGGCTTACTTATGAGCACGGGCTGGGCCCTAATACCTGGGAAGCCTGGCTGGCAGGCAAAATCGACCACGTTACCAGTGCGCCGGACGGAGCCGTCTTTGTGACAGACACCAGCAGCGTAAGCCGTATTTTCAGCAGCCGCCTTTCCTATTCCAAAGGCGCCATGCTGTTGCACATGCTGCGGTGGAAGCTTGGCGATGAAGCTTTTTTTGCCGGGGTGAGGAACTACCTGCAAGACCCAAGCCTAGCCTTTGGCTATGCCCGCACGGCCGACCTACAGTACCACTTAGAGCAGGCAGGCGGGCAAGACCTCGACGAGTTCTTCAGCGACTGGCTGTATGGGGAGGGGTACCCCACTTATCATCTCCGCTGGTTTCAGGATGGGGCTACTGTTTTTGTGCGCCTGCAGCAAGCCACATCCCATAGCAGTGTCGATTTTTTTGAAATGCCGGTGCCCGTCCGCTTTACTGGCGGGGGGCTGGATACCACGCTTGTATTTGAGCATACAGAGCATGGGCAGGTATTCACAGCGGAGCTGCCCGGGGCTGCCCAACAGGCAGAACTAGACCCCGAGCAAAAGATTGTGAGCAAGGGGAATACGGTGGCAGAGGCGGTGTTTACCAGACAGCGGGCGATGGAAGCCGAAGCCCTTGAGGTGAGCATCTCCCCCAACCCTGTGGCAGACGTACTGTCCGTAGCATTACCGGAAGGGGCAGCGCTATACCGGGCGAGCTTGTACGGGGCGGACGGGCGATGGCTGGCAAGCTGGGAGCGCCCTGGCAAGGCCCTACAAATGGGGCGATGGCCCTCGGGCACGTACACACTAGAGCTGGAGACGAGCATGGGGCTATCGAGGAAGATGCTGCTCAAGCAATAGGCGGGCTGCGTAAGTGATGCGGAGCCCCTTGGCCCGCAGGGCTGAGGAGAATGCCGAAGGGCGGAGCGTAACGCCCGTGAGGCGGTAGCCGAACGGGTACGCCCTAAGCTGTCCCTACTGCTGTAGAGGGGAGGAATCCAAAAAATGAGCAGCGGCCCCAACCTTTTGCCCGGATAGCACCGTCTTAACCTTATCGAGCAGTACATACCCTGAACTGCTTTTCTACGTTTGGTTAATCTGCAATAGGGCCGTGCGGCCTGATCATTAAAAACAACCTTTGATGAGACGAGCATATTTTATTTTTGTGCTGTTCGCGGTCTCGCTTTCGGCCTGCTATGAGCCATTGACGGAAATCCCGGAGGAAACGGTGGGGCTGGCGCCGGTGTATGCGGAGGGCGAGTGGCAGACGATTGAGAGCGGCCCGCCGCAGGGCATTGTGGAGCTCAATAAAATCTACTACAAAGATAGCCTGATCTTTGTGGGCGAGGCGCAGCGCGGCATACACGTGATCGACAACCGGGACCCGGCACAACCGGAGCCCATTGCATTCATCAGCATTACGGGCAACTCCGATATTGCCATCAAGGGCAACGTCCTGTTTGCCAACAACCTTTCCGACCTGGTCGCGCTGGACATCAGCGATGTGCGCAATGTATCGGTCATCAGCCGGACACCGGGGGTGTTCCCGGCTTCGGGCCTCGAGCTGCCGGCCGGGTATACCGGCTTTTTCGAATGCCCGGACCCTAATATGGGCAGTATTGTAGGCTGGTCCGAAAAAAACCTTATCCGCCCAGAGTGCTGGCGGTAAACCTTAATCCTGAAACTAAAAATGATGAAAAAGATACTAATCGCCCTGATCGGGCTGGGCATACTGGCCGGTTGTGCAGAAAGCAGCGACTCGGCTTCGCTGGTAGCGCCTTCGGGCACTGGGATAGGCGGATCCCTGGCCCGCTTCACTATCCTTGGCGACTTCTTGTACACCGTAGACAATACCCGCTTGGTGACGATTGACATCAGCGAGCCGGAAGCCCCCGAACCGGTGGACGAGACCGTGGTGACACAAGGGGTAGAGACCATCTTCCCGCTCAAGGACCATCTGCTCCTGGGCACACAGCGCGGGCTGTTCATCTATCGCGTACAGAGCAATGGCGTACCAGCTTATGTTTCCAGTTATGAGCACATTGTGAGCTGCGATCCGGTAGTAGCCAACGAGAACTATGCGTATGTGACGCTGCGCGCGGCTGGCTGCCGAGAGGCTGCTGCAGGGGCTGCCAACACCTTGGACATCGTGAACATCCAAAATATTGAAGACCCTCAACTGGTCAATAGTTTTGCCATGGAAAGCCCCTATGGGCTTGGGCTCGATGGGCAGACGCTATTCGTTTGCGAGGGCATCAACGGGCTTCGGGTTTTCGACTTGTCCAGCCCTGAAGCGCCACAGGAGATCAAATACCTTTCGGACATCAATGCGGTGGACGTGATCCCCTTGCAGGGCACGCTGCTCGTGGTGGGCCCTGACCGCCTGCTGCAGCTGGACTATACCGACCTAGACAATATTACCGTGCTTTCTGAAATCACCATTGGTGCCTGATTGTATGTTTGTACCAAGATCTTTCCGCACAGGAGCGCTTGCGCTCCTGTTGCTATTTATTTCCTCAGGCCAGGCTTTGGCTCAGAAAACAGACCGCATACAGCTGCCTGTACTGGGGCTAAAGACGAACCTGCTCTCCTTGCTAGGCCCGGAGCTGCCTACTGCAAATTTGAGCGCCGAGCTGAAGCTCTCCAATCAGTTTACCGCACAGCTGGAGGGAGGTTGGCTGCTTCCTGCTTCCACGGGGATGTCAGCAGCGGAGACTAGCCGGCACCGGGGCTACCGCGTACAGCCCTCAATACGTTTTTATTACGAGGAGGCGGGCACCCGGTTTTTCCTAGAGGCGCTGTACCGCTATCAGTCTGCCAATTTAGATATAGCCGGCGACTGGCGCTACGCTCCGGAGGGGCAGCTGGCATACAACCGCCGGATAGTATACGACGGCAGCCTGCAGCGGCAAGGGCTTTATTTGAGCTTTGGCATACGGTTTGCCACAGTAGGAAAGTTCTTTTTTGAAGGCAGTGCGGGCTTGGGCAGGGTCTGGCGTAAAGAAAAGTATTTTGGCTATCCTGAAGATGCCTTTTTCATCACCAATGGCTCCCCCTATTTCAACCCTCAAACAGTGGACGGCGACCGGTCGCGTGTTGGGGGGCTGCTATCGCTCGCGCTGGGCTATGCGCTATTTTGACTGCCAATTGCGGAGCGCGTTATCGACTTCTACCTTGTGGGCTTCGTAGAATGCCTTGCCCTCTTCCCCTTTCTTTAAGCTTTGGGCAGCGTCTATTGCTTGGCTGAAATCGCCTACTGCGGCGTACGCTCTGGACAAGCGCCACCGGGCTTTGGGCGAAGGCTTGGCTTGCATGACTTTCTTTGCGTATTGCAAAGCAGGGCCAGGCGTGCCTGCCCACAATAGGAACTCTGCTGCTTGAGCATAGACTTCCCACTCCGATTCTGTTGGAGCTGCGGCAATAGCCTCTTGTATTTCTGCCACTGCCCGCTCCATCGTTTCCACTTTGATAGGGACGTAAAGGCGCAGTTTTTCCCAGCTGAGCAGCAAATACCCATTTTCAATATTCTGGGGCACGATATCGTACTTCAGGTGCTCTTCGTTTGAGGTACGGGCGAATTTTGCTTCGAGCTCTGTGCGCAGCACGTCTTGGCCAGCGTCATAGCCGTAAGCGCCCCAAAGGCTGGTATCCCGGTTGAGGATGAGGGTCCAAGTGCTATCGGCACTGCGGGGGATGAGGAACAGGGCGTAAGCGCCAGCTGCGATGGGCTCGCCATTGACCAAGGCTGCGGTGCTGAGGGTAAGGGTAGTGGCGCGGTTGGCCCCAGCCCGCCAGACTTTTCCGTAAGGCACCAAGCTGCCCCATATCTCTCGCCCACCCACCGAAGGGGAGCTGTAGCTGATGCCAATAGCAGTATACCCAATATCTCGGGCAATGGAAGCCCTTGGGCTGCGGTCAGGCAAATCGGCTTGAGCCAAAACAGAAACGTTGGCTGCTAGAAACAGAAAGAATGCGAAGGTACGATAGCAAGCAATTGGCATGGCATAAACGTTTGGCCCGTAATCAATCCTACTGACGTAGAACGGCCTCAGGAGCAGGTTTGTTTTGTTTGCGCTTGCCGCCCCTATCCGCCTCAAGTAAATCTGGCAAGCAACCAAACATTAGCAAAAAAACGATTAGTTTTGCTATGCAGCGTCAGCCGTTTAATCCTCCTTCTCAATCCCATAAACCGCCCTGCTATGAATCGTTTGCTGCTGGCAACCTTCCTAGCCAGTTTTCTGAGCTTAGCCCTACCCTCATCCGCACAGCCAACCGCCAAAGCCATTGCCATTGAGCAATACCAGGCAGGAGAAGCCGCACTGATAGCAGGCAAAGCCGAACAAGCGCTGCGGCATTTCCGCCGGGCCTTAAAAGCAGACCCGGGGCTCAGCGCGGCCCGGCGCGGAGCCGGCGTTTGTCATGAGCTGCTGAGGCAATACCGGGAAGCCGCCGAGGCCTATACTACCGTCCTCAGCTCCGACTCTCTGTTTTCCCGGGCCCTCTATTTTGAAGCCGGGCAGGTGCTGTACAAATCGGGGCAGCCAGAGGAAGCTATCCATTATTTCAAAAAATTCAAGGCGCTGCAAGAGCAAGGGCTCTTCACCCTGAGCCTGAACACCGAGAAAGAGCTGGCCAGGGAAACCGCCTACCTCAGTAAGCTGCCGGCGAGCATCAAAGCTTGCGAAGTCTCTATCGACTCGGTCAAGTTCATTAACATCACGGAAGTAGAGAACGTGGGCAATGGCATTAATACCCAAGCAGATGATTATTTCCCATTCCTGACTAACGATCAGAAGCGGCTGTACTTTACCCGCAAGACGGAAAACGGTGACGAAGACTTGTATGAAAGCCTGTGGGAGGGGCAGGCTTGGTCGCGCCCCCGCCCTGTGAAAGACCTGAACACCCGGACAGATGAGGGCATGTCTACGCTGGTACGCGACGGGCGGCGGCTCTTCTACACCGTCTGTGGGCGGGAAGGGGTGCTTGGCAGCTGCGACCTTTGGGAGGTAGAGCTGGACGCGGATGCCGCCGTCAGCACAATGGGCCCGGTGAAAGGGTTTGTGAATTCCGGCCGGTGGGAATCGCAGGCGGCCATCAGCTGTGATGGGCGGACCCTCTACTTCGCCAGCAACCGGGAAGGCGGGGCAGGAGGCACGGACATTTGGGCAGCCCACCGGCAAGACGACGGCACCTGGGGCGATGCCAAAAACCTTGGGGCAAAAATCAATACCGACTTGGACGAAGAAGCCCCATACATCACCAACGATGGGCAAACCCTCTATTTCGCTTCTAACGGCCACCCAGGCTTAGGGGACCAAGACATTTTCATGAGCTGGCGGGAGCCGGATGGCTCGTGGGCTGCCCCCATCAACTTGGGGCCTCCGGTCAACTCAGCTTTCCGGGAGCTGGGCTTCTACCTCACAGCCGATGGGCAAACCGGCTACTTCGCTTCCGACCGGCCAGAAAGCAACTTGGGCGGGCTCGATATCTACCGCTTCCGGCTCGACTCCCAGTTGTTCTCCAAACCAATGACTTTTGTGGAAGGCTTTGTGATTGACCATGCCCTCGATATGACGACCCGTGCTACCGTTGAGATAGAAGGCTGGCCTAATGTAACGGTAGGGCAGGACGGGCGTTTTTTCCTTTGTGTGCCTGCAGGGGATACCCTCTACACGCGGGTAGATAAAAAATTCTTCCATCCTTACCAGAACCAGTTCATCATCCCCAAATGGGACAACCGGCAGTACTACACCATTGAACTGCTGCTGCAGTCTACCTTCGACACCCCCGAGCTGGCGCCCGAAGCCGTACCAGATACGCTCCGGGAGCTCGCAGTGAAGGGGCCCAGAAAGACGCCTAAAGTGTATACGCAGGCCCTTTACTTTGGCTTTGATGAGTCTAAGATTGTGCCAGATGAGCAGGAAAAACTCCTCCGCTTCCTTGAGCCTATCAAAAAGAAGGAAGTACAGGATATCAAGATCGTAGGTTTTTCGGACGATGTAGGCACTGACGTTTACAACCTGAAATTATCCGAAGAGCGGGCCAAGGCCATCGCCTTGGTGATCATGAACGAAGGGCTGGAGGTAGACCACTTCTATATGGAAGGCAAGGGCTCGGTAAAAGATGACCGCCCCAAGGAGTTCAACCGGCGGGTGGAAATACAGATTACGGTGCTGGAAAAGTAGTATGTTCAGCCCCGGATGATGTAGCCCACTCCATACACCGTCTCTATCAAGTGCTCCTGCCCCGCCTGCCGCAGCTTTTTCCGTAGGTTTTTCAGGTGCGCGTACAAGAAATCAAAAGAGGCGGCATCTTCCATATCGTCCCCCCAAAGGTATTCCCCTATCATTTCTTTCGTAACGATGCGGTTGCGGTTGCGGGCCAGGAAGAAGAGCAGTGCAAACTCCTTGCGGGTGAGCGGCAGCGCTAAGCCTGCAGCAAACGCCCGGCGCTCATCGGGCAGGATCAGCAGCTCGCCCAATTGTAGCTCCCGCTTGTACTGATTGGTGCGCCGGCGGACTACCGCCCGCATACGGGCATAACACTCTCCCAAATGGTAGGGGGCAGATAAAACATCATCGTAGCCAGCCTCCAAAGCCTGAATCCTCGGTTCTGGCAGATTGGACTCCATGAGCAAGATCAGGCCAGCCTGCCCGTCCTGCTGCCGTAGCCAATGCGCCAAGTTGAGGACGCCCCCCTTTTCGAAAGGCTCCTGCACCAACGCAATGTCGTAGGTGTACTGATTCATTCTCCTCACACCGGGGTGGAGCCCGACCACGGACTCCACCTCGCAACCTTGGTGCAGCAAATAGCGCTTAATGGTCCGTTGCTGCCCTTCTTGGTTTTCCAATAATAAACACCTCATCGCACGCTGTTTGGTGGAGCACTTGGCTGCAGGTTGGCACGGGGCTTAAAAAAAATCAACCCGCTTCCACAAAATTCAGAATTAATTCAGATTCCGGGGCATTTATTTGAAGCAAAAAAAACTGCCATGCCAAAGAAGGGTAAAGACAGTAAAAAACAAGACAAAAAACGGGAAGTGCTGGAGCAGTTAGAGCCTACCCCACGCCGCCGGAAAGCAGCGGCCAACAAGAAACCCAAGTACAATCACCCTCAGTTCTGGCTCAACGACGAGGACAATTAAGGCATTAATGACCGTTACACCCCTTTCCAAGGAAGAGCTCCGCTTTGAACAAGCCGTACAGGACCTTCTCAGTCAGCAGTACGCTGTATTAGACCACTTCCTTTCTGCTGAAGAGGTAGGCCACATCCTACAGACGCTCCACCACAATCTGCATGCCGGGCGCTTCAACCCTGCAGGCATTGGCCGGCAGGCCGGCTTCCAAGTCAATCAGGACATTCGCAAGGACCATATACAATGGCTCGACCATGACCACCCTCCAGAGGGCTGCACTGTATTTTTTTCCCGCCTACAGGCACTGACCGACTACCTGAACCGGACCTGCTTCTTGGGCATCAGGGATATGGAGATGCACTTCGCCGTATACCAGCCGGGAGGGTTTTACAAGCGTCATCTTGACGTTTTTCATCAGGCGCAGTCCCGCAAGCTGTCTGCTATTTGTTACCTCAACCCGGGCTGGAAAGAAGAAGACGGAGGTGCGCTGCAGCTCTACTTGCCACAGCCCGACGGTAGCGAGCGTACCGAAACCCTGCTCCCTCTGGCCGGCAGGCTTGTCCTTTTCGACAGCCAAGTGCTAGAGCATGAGGTACAGGTCGCCCGCAGGGAACGCTGTAGCATTACCGGATGGCTGAAAGATGAGCCCCGCTTGTTTTAGCGCTTTTCAACTATTTCATTTACCGCTTATGCTTCGGCCTGCCGCTGAAGCCCAAACTTCTATTGCCATGATCCACCCTCATACGCGCATCCAATACATTGACGACCACAAAGGCTATGGTGTTTTTGCCACAGCTTTCATCCCACGTGGCACGGTCACTTATGTCAAAGACAGCCTTGAGCTGGAAGTATCCCCTAAGGACTACGCCCTGCACAGTGCCGATATGCAAGCCGCTATTGAAAAGTACTCCTACATCGATGAGCGGGGCTACCGGATCGTATCTTGGGACTTTGCCAAATACGTCAACCACTGTTGCGACTGCAATACCATGAGCACTGGCTATGGTTTTGAAATTGCCATCCGCGACATACAGCCCGGGGAGGAGATTACAGACGAATATGGCATTTTCAACTTGGAGCAGGGCATGGAGGTAGCCTGCAGCTCACCGCTTTGCCGCAGGCGGGTTGCCCCCGAAGACTTTGACCACTATTTTACCGAATGGGACATCAAACTGAAACAGGCATTGCCGGGCTTTTGGCAGGTAGGGCAGCCCCTGAAAACCCTGCTGAGCGAGGAAGTCCTTCAACAATTGGAAGCCTTTCGGCAAAACCCCGGCGAATACCGCTCTGTTTACTTACTGAAAGCTGAGAAAGCCCGCCTGAACGGGCAAGCCATACACCAATAAAATCTGCCCGATTTATGGAGCCTACTTTTACCGCCCTGCCCGATGACGCGCCCGTCATACGGGAACTCGACCTCGAAGAGGTACCCGCTGGAGAAACCCGCCGTTTTTGGCTCCATCTCGTTACGGATGGCATGGGCCTTCCTGTTTTCGTACCGGTTATTGTTGCCAAAGGTGCCGAAGCGGGCCCGGTAGTGGGGCTGACTGCCGCAGTACACGGCAATGAGCTCAACGGCATACCGGTCATTCAGCGGTTGTTCCGGGAGGTCAAAGCCCGAGAACTGCGCGGCACCCTCGTGGGCGTGCCCGTGGTCAACCTACCCTCCCTCTTGCGCAAAAAGCGCCGGTTTATCGATGGCACCGACCTGAACCATATCATGCCGGGCAAACCTGACGGCAACGTGAGCCAGGTTTATGCGTACCGCATCGTCAACTGGATTGTCCGTAAATTCGACTACCTGCTTGACCTGCACACCGCAAGTTTCGGCCGCGTAAACTCTTACTATATCCGCGCCGACATGAACGACCCGGTCACGCAGCGCATGGCCATGCTCCAAAATGCACAGATCATCGTTCACAACCCGCCTTCTGACGGCACCCTCAGGGGGGCTGCAGATGCCCTCGGCATACATGCGATCACCCTCGAAGTAGGCAACCCGAACACGTTCCAAAAAGGGCATATCCGCTCAGGGCTGACGGGCATACACAACCTGCTGATCGACTTGGGCATGACCGATGGAGACGTAGAAGCACCGGAAAAGCCTGCATTCCTATGCCAAGACTCCGGATGGCTCTATACAGATACCGGCGGCATACTGACGGTCCACCCCACAGTGACTGAGCAGGTGAGGGCCGGGCAGGAAGTAGCTATCCTCCGCAATATTTTTGGCGATCATGTCAAAACCTACCGCGCTCCGGCAGATGGGGTCGTCATCGGGAAGAGCGTCAGCCCTATCAATCAGACTGGGGGGCGCATCCTCCACCTGGGGCTCTACCAATAGCGGCTGTTCGGGCTGCACCTCTGAGCTAAGCCGGGGCGGAATGGCCATTCCGCCCCGGCTTAGTGTCTTCCTTACACCAAAAAAACAACCCCGCCCAAAACCACAAATTACTGACAAACAATCTTTTGACTCAAAATAACACTACCCTTTACCCTACACTTTGCCAAAGCCCGTCGTTTTTCTTGCTGGTATTTGATTAAATTTGATGGACGGGGCTTGCCCCTTTCCCAAACCATACTCTTCTCAAAACCAGCAATTATGCTCAAATTCCTACAGCTTACCTTTTTGACATTTGCCCTTGGCTGGAGCAGCCCGGCACTCGCCCAGGTTGTGTACAGCGAGCCAGCATTCCCTACCGCCTCTGACGAGGTCACCCTATTTTTTAATGCCGCAGCCGGCAACGGCGGGCTAGAAGACTGCAACTGTAATGTTTACCTGCACACCGGTGTCATTACAGAGCAAAGCACAGCACCGTCAGACTGGCGGTATGTGCCAACGACTTGGGGGCAGGCCAATGCAGCCTGGCAAATGCAGCCCGTTCCGGGCGAAGCCAACCTTTACCAGTACACCTTCAGCCCTTCCGTGCGGGAATACTACAATGTACCAGCGGGAGAAGCCATAGAGCAGATGGCTTTTGTATTCCGCAATGCGACCGGGAGTCAGACCGGGCGTGCTGAAGGCGGAGGCGATATCTTTCTGGAGCTTTTTGAAGAAGGCGGCACAGGCTTCAATGCGGCCCTGCAATCGCCGGGGAGCAATGCCATCATAGCGCAGTCTGGCTCTATCATTCCCGTAAGGGTTGCCGCCACAGAAGAAGCCAGCATTACCATTACCGACAATGGGGAGGAGCTCATCAGCACTGTCACCAGCCTGCTTGAATACGACTTGACCGCCGGAGGGGAAGGCACCCACTTGGTTGAAATTACCGTGGCCAACGATGAGGACGTGGTCGTGCTGGAATTTGCCTACGCTGTTCCACTAGACCTCCCCGCAATGGATGTGCCGGCCGGGCTGGAGCCGGGCATTACTTTTTCAGAAGGCACCCTACAGCTCAACCTCTTCGCCCCAGACAAATCCCACATTTTTGTACTGGGCAGTTTCAACAGCTACCGGCCTTTGACGGAATACCAGATGACGCCCTCCCCAAGTGGCCATTGGTGGATTGAAATTCCGGGGCTGGACGAAGAAGGGCCTCACACTTTTCAATACCTGGTAGATGGAGAAATCCGGGTGGCAGACCCCTACAGCACCGTAGTGCTCGACCCTGGCAACGACCCTTTCATAGGTGAGGAAGTTTACCCCAACCTGCCTGCTTACCCCGATAACGCACAGGGCATTGTGAGCTTGGTGGACCCGCAGGTAGCCGAGTACGACTGGCAGGTGGAAGATTTTCAGCGCCCCGCCAAGGAGCGCTTGGTCATTTACGAGCTCTTAGTGCGCGACTTCCTCGCCAGCCACAGCTATACCGACCTTATTGACACCCTGGACTACCTGTCTCGGCTCGGCATCAACGCCATAGAGCTGATGCCCGTCAACGAATTCGAGGGGAACATCAGCTGGGGGTACAACCCTTCTTTCCACATGGCGCTCGACAAATACTACGGCCCAATTTATGAATTCAAAAGGCTGGTAGATGCTTGCCATGCCCGGGGCATAGCCGTCATCCTAGACGTAGTCTACAACCATGCTTTCAGCCAAAGCCCCCTGGCCCAGCTTTATTGGGATGAGAACAACTTCCGCCCAGCAGCAGACAACCCCTGGCTCAATGTAACGCCCAAGCACCCCTTCAATGTAGGATACGACTTCAACCACGAAAGCCTGGCCACCCGGGAGTTTGTCAAGCGTACCATACGGTACTGGCTGGAGGAGATGAAACTGGACGGTTTCCGCTTTGATTTGTCCAAAGGGTTCACACAAGTAGAAAATACAGATGTAGGCGCTTGGAGCGCCTACGATGCTTCCCGCCTGGTCATCCTGAAAGATTATGCAGATGAAGTATGGAACACTACGCCCGGGGCCTATGCCATCATGGAGCACTTCGGCTCTTGGGAAGAGGAGCTGGAAATGGCTGAATATGGGGAAGGGATGCTGATGTGGAACAATATGCAGCCTCAGTACAAAAACGCAGTGCTCGGCTTCGGCTCCAACCTTGGCGGGGCTTCCTACCTCGAGAGGGGCTGGGAAACGCCGGGGCTAGTCTCTTTTATGGAAAGCCATGATGAGGAGCGCCTGATGTACGAAGCCTTGGAATTTGGGAATATGCAAGGCGGTTACAACGTACGGGAGCTGGAGACCGCCTTGTCTCGGGTAGAAGCCGGCGCCCTGATGTTTTACACCATCCCTGGCCCTAAGATGCTGTGGCAGTTTGGAGAGCAGGGCTACGATTTCTCTATCAACTACTGTGAGGACGGCAGCATCAATGAAGATTGCCGGACAGGGCCCAAGCCTATCCGCTGGGATTACCTGGAGGAGGAAGCCCGCCGCCACCTTTATGAACGGATGAGCGAAATCATCCTCCTGACCCGTAGCAATGAGATTTTCCAGTCTGGAGCGCTCACCTATGAGCTCAATGGGAGCGCCAAAAAAATCCAATTGGAGCACGAGGGGGATCGTGCCGTGGCCGTCGCCAATTTTGGCATGACAGCTGGCAGCGTACCCCAAGCTTTCACGCAGACCGGCTGGTGGTATGAATATTTTACTGGCGATAGCCTACAGGTTTTAACGCCCAACCAGCTGCTGCCGCTAGAGCCCGGCGAATACCGCCTTTATACGACTTCCCCTCTGGAGACGCCGGTCAGCACAGCGGAAGCGGAAGCCGCATCCGGGCTGGGGCTCCGCCTATCGCCCAACCCTGCCCAAAACGAAGTATGGCTAAGCTATGACCTGACAAGTGCAGCTGCCGTAAGGGCGGAAGTCTACAACCTTCAAGGGCAGCAGCTGCAGGCTGTCGAACTGGGCCAGCAGCCTTCCGGCTGGCACATCAGCCAGCTTCCCCTATCGCTCCCTCAGGGGCTCTACATCGTAAGGCTGACCGCAGGCCTGCAGGCTCAGTCGGCCAAACTTATTGTCCGGTAGCCCAATAGCGGGCAAAGGGTGCTCCAAGCCCTTTGCCCGCCATTTTTCATCGAGCAAAACAAGCGTTTAATAGATTATCCTGCGCGGGTTTGCCGATTTTTGCCATATTTACAGAGCAATTTGCGCTTAACCGCCAAATTGCCAGGCAAGCCCGCCACGCTTGCCTCATCATTGCCCATCATCTGTTTATTTATGCTTTGCCTGTTGCAGCGGCCCTGCAAATGGGCAATTGTATACCTAAAAGCAGTTAGCAATGACCGTACTCGCAGGCAGCACTTTCCATACTCCACAACGGCTAATCCGGGTTTCTGAGCAATTGAGCGCTTTCAACCTCGACTTCGAGGACCTGATCATCCACTCCCGTACCCAAGTTTTCGAAAAGCACGTGCCGGACTCCGGCTTGTCCATCAAACTGGGCCATATAGGCGAAGAGCACTTTTTCATTGATGGGCAGCGCCATAGCATAGGCCCCAACGAGTACCTGCTCGTCAATAGGCATCAGGCTTTCGACTGCTACCTGAAAAGCCCTACGCCCGTGGAAGGCTTCTGCCTTTACCTTGGCCAGCCTGTCATACAGGAAGCAGCTGCACTGCTCTTGCGCACCGAAGAAAGCCTGCTAGACCTGCCGGATGCCTCTGCCGAAGCCGAGCCGTCCTTTTGGGAAAAAATCTACCGGACTTCAGAAAACGAGCTGGGCCAGTACCTCGAATGGCTACGCCCGCGTATGGCAAGCGGTGAAGGCATAGACTTCAATCGGGTGTTTTTTGATACGGCTACAGTGCTGCTCAGGAGCCACTGGAAAATACAGACAGAAATGCAGGGCATCGCCTGCAGCAGGAAGTCTACACGGGAGGAGCTCTACCGCCGCCTTTGTATTGCCCGCACCTATATCTTCGACCACTATCGGCAGGATATTCAACTGGAGGAGCTGTCACGGGTGGCGATGCTCTCCAAGTACCACCTGCTGCGCTCTTACAAACAGGCATTCAACATCACGCCTTATCAACAGGTGTTGGAGATGAGGCTGGCGCAAGCCCGGGAGCTCGTACTACAGGGCGGCAACTTGGAAAACATAGCCCAAGACCTTGGCTTTTCTGACCGCCGGTCGTTCACCAAAGCTTTCAAACGGGCCTATGGCATGGCGCCCTCTCATTACCGGGAGCACTGCTAACCCTGCTGTACCATACCTATCTTCGTATCTTTAGCGCTTGCCCGAAGCGGTCCCATTTTGAAAATAAAGGACTTCTACCTACCTGCCGTGCCATTGTTGCCGGCAGGGTGTAGCGAATTCACTACATTTGAGCGGGCGCAAACCAGATTGTCTTTTTTTGGCCCGCCCCCTCCGCAAGGATAGGGGCCTGCCCCTGCCGCAAGGAGAGGGCCAGTGGGCAGGTGCCGCTATGCTACGGGGCTCGCTATCCGCTCGGCCCTGCCGGGCTTGCCACCCCTTCGCAGCGCTAGGCCAATGCCAGCCTAAAGCCAGAAAAGCATAAACGCCTGCGACATTTGAGTTCACGCCCATTTGAGCATAGCGGGCTAAATGAAAATTCAGCGAGGAAGCTGGGTCCATAAAGCATTGATTTGCAACAAGAACCAATTCCACGCATGCTTTTAGCCCTCACCTTGTGTAGACAACCTCCAGATCATACTGTATGACGCTGCCTCTAAGGATAATAGTGCGCTTGGCACAAATGGCTCCCGCTTTAGCGCTGTGCCGCTTTGGTGGCTTGGCTTTGCTGAAGCGGCCCCCTAGGACGGACACACATTGGATATTCGTGCTGGCGCTGCTAGCCGCAGGGTGTACAGCTGGCCCGCCGCTCAAGGTACAGCTCGCCACGCCTGAGCAAGGGCAAAAGCTCATCTTGGATGATACCATTGGCCATTTTTTCCGCCAGATTTCTGCGGTGGATATGGCCTTGCAAATAGGCTTGCCCCCCTATGAAGCAACGGAAAGGGATGCCCTGCTGCCCAAGTATCGACAGCACCTTGCCCGGGAGCCCTTGGCCTTTGCCCCAGAAGAGGCCCGCCTCATCCAACAACTGATGGAGGAGGCTTTAGAATTGGTAGGCCAAGCGTTGCCCGGCTTGTTTACAGATACCATTCGGCTGGCAAAAATAAAAGGGGAAGCCTATGGCACTAGCGTATACTTCACCAGGGGGCGTACCATTTTTGTGCCGGAACAGGAGCTGTTCGACGACAACCGCTCCCTTCTGCCGGTCCTTATCCACGAGCTTTTCCACATCTACTCGCGCTACCACCCTGCTCAGCGGGACTCGCTTTACCGGATTATTGGCTTTGAGCCGGTACAAAAGCCAGTACAATTGGGAAGGGCCCTGGCCAGCAGCCTCCTGCTCAACCCAGACGGCTTTGAGCTCAGCCATGCGATCAGGCTGGAGGACGGCAAGGCTTATCTGCCGCTTTTACAGGCTGACACCGCTGGCTGGGCACCTCAGCGCCCCTATCTGAGCTACTTAACATTCAGGCTTTTCCCCCTTCTGGAGATGGATGGGCACCTAACCGTTGAGGAATTGCCCCTGTCTCCGCAGGCATCACCTGGCTTCAACCGGCAGATTGGCGACAATACCCATTACATCATCCACCCAGATGAAATCTTGGCTGACAACTTTGTAATCCTTGTGCTTCAGCAGAGTGGGCGCGACAACTACCGGATGGAAAAATACTCTGACCGGGGGCAGGCAATACTGCGGGAGATGAAAGCGCTGCTACAATCGGAGCACAGCGGCAAAACAGGCCCAAACTGAGCCCAAAGGCATACCCGGCTGGGCAGGGAGGCCAATGCTACAGCTACTCCTTTGCTAAACCCTGCACAGCGTGCCGCGCCAGCGATGCGGAGCAGTGCAGGCACAGCCTGCAGCCCGAAGGGCCGAAAGCTGCGTAGCGTAGCGCCCCGCCACCGGGGCTGCAGCAGAGCGGCGGGGGGCGCCCTATACCATTTGTACTTGCCGGCATAGCAATAGCCAGCCACCTGCCGCAAACCGCACAGATGGCTGGCTTAAGCCAAAATCCTTAAATCTTTCTCCAAACAAGTGCTCAGTGGGGCAGCATGCGCCCGGGCCCACTACCGGTCTTCGATCAAGAAGGGGGCAGAGTAGGCGTAAGTGAGCATATCGTAGGTGGTAAGGATGCCAATGAGGCGGCCTTTGTCTACCACCGGCAGGGCGTGAAATAGGTTTTCGCGGAAAAAGCCAGCTGCCATTTCGAGGCTGTCGTCCGGGGCGAGCGTAGCTACTTGCCGGGTCATGACCTCTCCCACTAGCAAGGAGCGCATAATGGCATCGTTGTAGGTCTCGCTGTGCCGGGTCTTGAACAGGGTGAAGCCGTGCTGCAGCCGCAGGTAATCTGATTGGCTGATGATGCCGACGACTTTCTCCTGCTCTACGACAGGGATATGGTGAATGTTGTTTTTCCGGAAGATGGCCTGCACCTCGTCCATCGTATCGGAGGGGCTGACGGTAATAACAGGGGTGCTCATGATCTGAGCTACGGTGATGGTTCTATCTTTCATGGCGGAGGCATTTTCGGGTTAAGGGGATAAAGGCAGCGCTACTCTTCAAATGCAGCTTCCGTTTTTGCAGGCTCGGCTTCTCCAAAGCTGAATGCGAGCAGATCGTGGGTGGTGATGAGCCCGATGAGCTCGTTGTCTTCTACAATGGGTAGCGCATGGAATTTATTAGCCAAGAAGATGTCGGCAGCGAGCCCCACGGTATCGTCGGGGTCAAGGGTAACGGGGTAGCGGGTCATGATATCGGCAGCCTTCAAGGCAGTATATTCTTTTTCGGAATAGGTGCGGCCGGTGGTCTGCAAGGAAAGGACATAGGCCAGCTTGAACACATCCTCTTTGCTGATGATGCCGGCCAGCTGCCCTCCGGGCATAGTGACCGGTAGGTGGTGGAAGTCATTTTCGCGGAACAAGTCCTGTACGAACTTCACGGGCTGGTCCGGGCGAACGGTCACCAGGTCGGTGGTCATGATGTTTCTGATGATGGTGTCCGGTTTCATAATGGCGAGGTTTGAGCAGCTGTGTGCTGCGGTGAATCAGCTTTCGCTAAAAAGGTATTGCTTTGGGCTCCCAGGCCAGGAAGGGTTAAAAAACCTCTGTGGCGCCTTGCCCGGCAAAAAAGCTCTGCGTGCCCCGGTAGTCCCCGAACTTTCGGAGGACATCCATGAACTCCGCTTGGAGCTGACGGGCGGGGCCTTCTATATGCGCCCTACTGCCTTGAGCGGTGGCCTGCAGGAAGGTTTGTAGGGCTTCGGCTACCTGCCGCTGCTCAAATCGCAGCTGCGCGAGGCCTTCCTTGTCAAAGCCATAGACTGCGGGGTCTTCAGGCCCAAGCATCAGCTGCCGCCACTCGCGCTGCAGCCCAAGGGCGAGGTGTTCTACTTCCCCCCATTCCATCAGGCAGAGCTGTTCATCGCAGGCGGCCTCTGCAAGCACTTCCAAGCCACCCTGGAAATCGTAAAGCCCATCGAGGTAATAAGGGATATCGTAAAGCCCCCTGAGGACCATGAGCTCGTACTTGGCGTGCTCCATTTGATTGGCCGCCAGGTAGGGGCAGTTGGCATCTATGGCATAATAGGCATCGGCCAGCCATTCGTCTATGCGGCAGAGCTGCGGCTCCTCAGCGGGGAAACGCCCTTGCAGTTGCCCCCGCAAACGTTGCCAACGGTGCTCTAGGAAGAACACAGCTTTCTTCGCCTGATCGCTATTGCCTTGCATGGCGTAATCCATAGCTGGTATCAAGGCTTGATCAAACTGTGCCATCGCAGGGCGGAGGTCAATGCGGCGCCCCCCGGTAAGCAGGATGGCTGCGGCGAGCAGCAAGGCTAAAGGTATGGTCCGTATCGCTTTCATGGTGGCCGGTATTGTTTTGTATTCCAAAAGTACCGGCATTATAGGAGGCAAGCTGATGATTTTAATCAGGGCGGCAAGGTGATTTCAATCAGGGGTATAAAGATAGCGCAAAACATTTTTTTAATCAAAAAACATACAAACAGCCTTTTTATAATCAAATAACATAAACCCCTGTTTATCAAATGATTAAAAATCAGGTTAGGAGGTAAACAACTGATAAACAGCCCCCTGTTTTATGCATAAAATGTTTTATTACTTGATTTTAAAAAACATTTTGTGCATTTTTGTTGCATCACAATACCAATTGTAGCTTATGGAACTTCAGGTATACGTCAGCAAGAAAGGGACAAGGGTAGTCGCCGCCACGGGCCTGCATCAGGCGCTGCAGCTCACCGACCATCACTATGCAACGAACGTGAAGCGCTGGATTACCGAAGTGTATGCATTCCGGGATGACATCCGCAGGCCAGAGAAGCTGCGGGACTTTGCCCCGCGCAAAGCAGTTGGCCCCAATTTGCTCAAGGACTATTACCTCAGCCTTGAGCTGGCCCGGCTGATCACCCTGAATTCCAAAAGCAAAGTCAAGCTCAAATATGCCAAATGGCTATTGCATCAGGAGCAGGAAGAAGGCGGTGCGGCGCAATGGTCAAATGCGCAGATTTTGAAAATCTTAGAACTGACAAAGGCGATGAGCATGCTCTCCTGTCAGGAAGCGGCAGAACAGCAGCACCTCAAGGTATACGAAAAGCGGAATGGCGGGCAAACCGCCAATTGGTGGAAGTACCGCGCTCAGGTCATGGGGTATTCTGCAGCAGGGCTACGTAAGAAGCTCTTGGCTATAGGCCATTCTCCTGCCGGGCAGACACAGCGTCAGATGCTGCTGCAGCTGGACCGGCACGAATTGATCCGCACGGGCATGATCGACTATTTCATGGCCATGGGCAAGCCGGCGCCTTTCGCGCAGGCGGTAGGTGATCTGGCCAAGCAGTTTGCCCGAGAGCTCGATGTAGAGCTGCAGGATGACCGGCAGGGGATGGCGTCACTGTTTGCACCACAAGCCAACGATGGCATTGTACGCGAAATCAGGAATTACGAGCCGCAGCGGGCTGCAGCTGCTTGGTCCCAAGCGGGTTAATGCCGGGGCAGGGCAACACCGGCTCTTATTCTTCAGCGGGCGGGCTGTCAATCAGTACTTCGAGGATTTGTGCAGCTGCCTTAGCGATTTTTGTGCCGGGCCCGAAGACCCCAGCAACGCCCTGTTCGTACAGGAATGCATAGTCCTGAGCCGGGATGACCCCGCCGACTACGACCATGATATCTTCCCGTCCGAGACCTTCCAGAGCTTTGAGAGTGGCTGGCACAAGTGTTTTGTGGCCAGCGGCCAGAGAGGAAATGCCTAATATGTGGACGTCGTTTTCGGCAGCCTGCCTTGCTGCCTCGGCTGGGGTCTGGAAAAGCGGGCCTATGTCTACATCGAAGCCGAGGTCTGCGAAACTAGTCGCGATGACCTTAGCACCGCGGTCGTGCCCGTCTTGCCCTAGTTTGGCGACCATAATACGAGGGCGGCGGCCTTCGAGGGCGGCAAATTCATCGGCCAGCTCCCTTGCCCGTTTGAACTCTTCGTTGTGGCTGATTTCGCTAGAGTAAACCCCAGATACGGATTTGGTCTGGGCTACAAACCGCCCGAAGTGCCGCTCCATAGCCGCGGATATTTCCCCGAGGGTGGCACGTGCGCGGGCAGCGGCTACTGCCTTATCGAGCAGATTGCCCTGCCCTTTTGCAGCGCACTGATAGAGCTCATCCAATGCTTTTTGGGCCTTGGCTTCGTCCCGGGCTGCTTTCACCGCATTGATGCGCCGTATCTGAGCATCCCGCACGGCAGTATTGTCCACCTCCAAGATGTCGATAGGGTCTTCTGCTTCCCGCTGGAATACGTTCACGCCTACGATCTGATCTTTGCCGCTATCGATGCGGGCTTGCTTACGGGCAGCTGCCTCTTCAATACGAAGCTTCGGCAAGCCCTCTTCAATAGCTTTTGCCATCCCGCCTAAAGCTTCAACTTCTTCGATCAGCTCCCAAGCCCGCTGAGCGAGATGGTGGGTTAGGTACTCTACGTAGTAACTACCGGCCCAAGGGTCGACGAGCTTGGTCACATCCGTTTCCGATTGCAAGTAGATCTGTGTATCCCTGGCGATTTTGGCTGAGAAATCGGTTGGCAGGGCAATGGCTTCGTCCAGGCTATTGGTATGCAAGGATTGTGTGCCGCCCAACACCGCAGCAAGGGCCTCAATGGTAGTACGCCCTACATTATTAAAGGGATCCTGCTCAGTAAGCGACCAGCCGGAAGTTTGGGAATGGGTCCGCAGCGCCATAGACTTAGGGTTCTGCGGGTTGAACTGCTTGACGATTTTTGCCCAGAGCATACGGGCCGCCCGCATTTTGGCAATCTCCATAAAGTGGTTCATACCTATGCCCCAGAAAAAAGACAACCGGGGCGCAAAGTCGTCGATCTTGAGCCCTGCTTTCAAGCCAGCACGGATGTACTCCAGGCCATCGCCAAGGGTGTAAGCCAACTCGATATCAGCCGTAGCCCCAGCCTCGTGCATGTGGTAACCGCTGATGCTGATGGAATTGAAGCGCGGCATACGCTGAGCAGTGTACTCGAAGATATCCGCGATAATGCGCATAGAGGGCAGGGGCGGATAGATATAAGTGTTGCGCACCATAAACTCCTTCAGGATGTCATTTTGGATGGTGCCGCTGAGCTGTTCTGGCTTTACGCCCTGTTCTTCCGCCGCTACGATATAAAATGCCATGACCGGGATGACAGCCCCATTCATGGTCATAGAAACCGACATTTTGTCTAGAGGGATTTGATCGAAGAGGACTTTCATGTCTTCTACCGTATCTATGGCCACTCCTGCTTTGCCCACATCGCCCGATACACGCTCGTGATCAGAGTCGTACCCTCTGTGGGTGGCTAGGTCGAACGCAACAGAAAGCCCTTTTTGCCCCTGTTCTAGATTGCGGCGGTAAAAAGCATTGCTCTCTTCTGCTGTAGAAAAGCCAGCATACTGCCGGATGGTCCAAGGGCGCACCGTATACATAGAACTGTAAGGCCCCCTTAGGTAAGGGGGCAGGCCTGCGGCGTAAGACAAATGCGTTACGCCCTGTAGATCTTCGGCAGTAAGTGCCGGGGCAACAGATATGCGTTCGGGGGTTTGCCAGCTATCCTCTTTGGAAGGCGTATCCCGCAGCAATTCAAAATCGAGTGCGATCTGGCTGAAGTCAGGGCGTGCCATAATGCGGTCCATTTTGGTGTAGCTCCAAATATAGCAAATGCAGGGCAGGACAGCCGTGATCTTTTAAAAAATCAAAGGTGGACTAGCCCTGCCCTGCCCTTATTCCAAACGGAAGCGCACCGGCAGGCTCATCTGCACCCGAACCGGGCGGCCTCTTTGCAGGCCCGGCGACCACTGAGGCATGTCATTAAGGACACGCAGTACCTCCTTGCCACAGCCGCCCCCAATGTCCCGCATAATCTCTGCCTGAGAGATGGAGCCATCTTTTTCGATGACAAACCTGGCCACCACCGTGCCTTCCAAGGCCGATTCTCTCGCTATCGGCGGGTAGCGGATCTGGCTGTAAAGGTACTGCAGCAGGGCTCGGTCGCTGCAGGCCTGCCGTTCTGATTTGCCGTGGCCCTGCTCTCGGCAGGGGCCGAAGGCTGGCATTTCTTCCACGACCTGAAAGATGGGCGGGGGCTCGTTGCCGGGGGCAGGTGGCGACGGCAAAGGGGGCGCGGTAGCCCATACAGCAGGCGAGGGCTCAGCAAAGGCTAAAGGCTCAGGCCCTGGCTCGGCTGGCAAAACGGGCTCGGGCAGGGGCGCTGCTGCCAGCGGCTCTGCCTCCGCAGAAGGCATAAAGACGGGAGGGGCTGTACGCCGGGGCTCGGGGAAGTGTGTGCGCACGACCTCTATCTCCGGCTCCCCCGGGCTCAGCTCTAGGGGATAGCCGGCTGCCGGATGGCCGGGCACCGTCCACTGAAACGCTAAGATGGCAATGAGCAGGGCTACAATCAGCCCTACCTTGAAAAATAAAGGCTGATCACGCCTAAGCCTTGAAATATCTGTCCGTTTTTTCATGGTGGCTTGGTTTTGTGCCACCGGGCCCGATGTGCGATGAAAAACAAAGGTTCGTATTTTGCAACTGCACGCCATGCCTGCCTCAGAAGGGCAGAGCCTTCAACTGTTTGGCAGGCATACAACTTCAAAGATGCTAAGGTGTTTCCTTTTGGTGTATTTGCCAGCTTGACTTTCCCCCTCTCCTTGTGTATTATGCGGGCAAAGGCAAGCCCTATCAGCAAAAGCGTTGAGCAAGTGATTAGATTCGACCGATTTGAACTCAGCAACGGCCTCAGGGTCATCGTCCACGAAGACGATAGCACGCCCATGGCTGCCGTTAATGTATTGTACAACGTGGGAGCACGAGACGAGTCTCCCGACAAAACGGGCTTCGCCCACTTGTTCGAGCACCTGATGTTCGGCGGTTCAGCCAATGTGCCTGACTTTGACACCCCCATACAAATGGCCGGGGGCGAGAATAATGCCTTCACCAACAACGACATCACCAATTTTTACGACCTGCTGCCTGCCGAAAACCTCGAAACGGCTTTCTGGCTGGAATCTGACCGTATGCTCGCCCTCAACTTCGACGAGAAAGTGCTGGATGTGCAGCGCAAGGTCGTTATCGAAGAATTTAAAGAAACATGCCTGGATGAGCCCTATGGGGATGTCTGGCACCATATTGCAGATATGGCCTATAAGGTACACCCCTACCGCTGGCCTACAATCGGCAAAGTGCCCAAGCACGTAGAGGATGCTACGCTGGAAGACGTCAAGGCTTTCTTTTACAAATACTACCGCCCGAACAACGCCATATTAGCGGTAGCAGGCAATGTGAACGCAGAACAGGTCAGAATGCTCGCAGAAAAGTGGTTTGGGGACATCCCCCCAGGGCCCAAACACCTCAGGCAGCTGCCTCAGGAGCCCCCCCAAAAAAGACTGGAAAGGCGGATCAACGAAGCGAATGTCCCTGTCGATGCGCTTTACCTGGCATTCCACATGCCCTCGCGCTATCAGCGGGAGTATTACGTGGCCGACCTCCTGTCTGATGTGCTGTCCAATGGAGATTCCTCCCGCCTCTACCGCCGGCTCCTGAAAGAGCAGCAGTTGTTTACTGCCATAGACTGCTACGTGACGGGCAGCATCGACCCTGGCTTGTTTATCGTAGAAGGCAAGCCTGCCCCTGGGGTTTCCCTTGAAGCTTGTGCAGGCGCCATCTGGAAAGAGCTGGAACTGCTCAAAGCGGAGCCGGTGCCCGAAAGGGAGCTGCAGAAGCTGAAAAACAAGGTAGAAAGCACCCTGATTTTTTCTGAGCTCAATGTACTGAACAAAGCCATCAATCTAGCTTTCTTCGAACTCTTGGGCGACGCCGAGCTGATCAATCAGGAGGCGCAGTTCTATCAGGAGATCAGTAGCGAAGACCTGCATAAGGCTGCACAGGCCATCTTTACGGCAGAGAACTGCTCGGAGCTGTTCTATAAGGCTAAGCAAGCGGAAGCGCAGGGCGCCTAACCGAAGCGCTAAGGCAGGCGCAGTACATCGGATTCCGCAAACAGCGGGCTCTTAGGCAGCTGAACGCCCAGTGTGTCCCACAACACGCTTGGAATAGAAATATCTGCGAGGTAAAGCTCCCCCCTGAAATCCAGCACCGGAGCTTCGTACAAGGTATCCAATGGCAAGCCAAGGCTTAGTGTCGCCCGGGCCTTGGTACGGGCTGAAGCGGCCCCGGAAGGCGCCTCTACCGAGACTTTTGGGGCGGGTTGCCGGTTGAGCCAGGCAATAAGCCGTTCCTCCTCCCCTGTTGCATTGCCCTCCGCCCCTATGATCCCCTCCATGATGGCCTCGCTATCCAGCCGCTCCTGTGGGAGGTCGGACAAAGACAAGACCGTACAGCCCAATCGCTGCAAGACAGGGGCAGGCTCTTTTTGATAAATCGTAAGCTTCGCGCCCCAATTGCTGAGGCGCCGCGCCGCGCCGGCCGCTACCTCGCCTGCAAAGCCGGGCCCTGCTACCACGGTAAGCGGTTTGCCCCCAGGCTGCCCATCCAGAAAACGGTCCCTGACCAAGATAGCCATGCAACGGGAAGCGTTCTCCAATGCCTGCAGCGCAGAAACGCCATAATTCGGAAGGGCTTCAAATGCCTGTTGGCGCTGTGCCAGAGAGATGGTAGGGAGCTCGTCCCGAAAAACGCGTATGCTGCTCATGGTCGGATAAAAGGGTGTGCAAATGAACCTTAAAACAAAGGTGCGCAATACTACGGCATTCCGCCCGCTTTTCCTAGGCTTGGGCCGAATACCCTTTGCATATGCCCAAACCGGACACAACACTAGGCCCGCTCAGCCTATCACAAATAACAAGCCGGCATCTGGCGGGGCAAACCATGATATACTCCCCACGGGCGCAAACCTGATTGCTTTTTTCCCTGCCCCTGCCCAACGGGAGGGGGCCTGCCCCTGCCTAATGGCAGGGTGCCGCTATGCTCCGGGGCTCGCTATCCGCTCGGCCCTACCGGGCTTGCCACCCCTGCGCAGCGCTAGGCCGGTCCCCGCTATAGCCGATGCGCCTATTATACCTTCAAAATCTTAGCTGGCCTTTCGGCATTTTTATAAACCTCCAACATCGATGAAAAAGCCCTATGCCAGAAGTTTAGGGCCAAGAATACAATGCCTTGAGCAGGCACTGCTTGCAGCGGTAGCATAAATGCCGAAAATCCAGTTAGTTTTCATTAGGCTTGATGGGCCCTAGTGCGGCTAGACCGGATTATTTGATAGTATTTCCACGCTTAAGCCTTCTCTGGTGTTCGGCCTTTAATGGTCAAAAATTACGGCTCAATCTACTAGTGGTCTGTCAAGTGTTAATTTATGGGTTGAGTGGGAGCGAATTTTGAGGCTAATCAAGGCGGATGTTCCCGCGCATAGCAGCGCTACGTAAGGGGTTGTCCAACGAAGAGTAGCCTCAAAAGTCGCCGCAGGCAACCCCTAGTTTTAGCCTTGACAGACCACTAGGGCAATGTACTTGCCGCCAGGCTGTAGATGTCAGGCAGGTTCCTGCCGAGCTCGTTGTAGTCCAGCCCATACCCTACTACAAATTCATTGGGGATTTCGAAACCGGTATACTCGGCTTCAAAGGCAACCTTCCGGGCTTGTGGCTTAGAAAGCAGGGCTGCCACTTTCACTGATGCGGGCTTCTGCCGGGCCAGCTCGGGCAGGAAGGCATGCAGGGTCTGCCCAGTATCAATGATGTCTTCGACTAGTATCAGATGCCGGCCCTCTACGGGCTCCCGCAGCCCGATCATAGTCTTGACCGAACCGGTAGAAGAGGTGCCTTCGTAGGAGGAGAGCCGGACGAATGCAAAGTCGGCCTCAATCGGGCAAGCCCGGGCCAGATCGGCCATGAAAAGGAATGCCCCGTTTAGGATGCCGATGAACAGAGGCCGTTTGCCGGCATAGTCCTCCGCAATCTGCCGCCCCAGCTCTTGCACGCGCTCCTGAATCTGCCGGGCGCTGAGGTAAGGGGTGAAGGTCAGGTCGTGGAGCTGAACAGAATCTAGCATTGTGCATTTTACTTTTTATAAGGGTGAGGGAAAGGCCGCTTATTCCACCTCCAGCCCATATTTGTCAATCAGGTAGACCAGGCTGAGCATAGCGGCTGCGCCCAGCTCCAGCTCCCGCCGGTTGACCACGTCTGGCCCATCTATGGGCGTGTGGTGGTAGTCGAAATAGCGCTGGGAGTCTGGCTCAAAACCGAACAGCAGCCCTTTCTGGCTTTTCAGCCCTGATATATCAGCCCCGCTCCCGCCTTTGCGGAAGGATAGCCCATAGGGCTCGAGCAGGGGCAGCCACTCGATCGCTTTTTTGAACTTGGCATTAAATACCTCATCGTGGCCGTCTACCGTGAAACCACGCGGGGTGAAGCCGCCCCGGTCCGATTCTATGGCAGCGGTATGATATTCCTGGCCGGCATCCGACCACTCCCAATAGGCACGCCCGCCGCGCAGCCCATTCTCTTCGTTCATAAACAGCACGCAGCGGATGGTACGCTTGGGCCGGTAGCCAGCCAGCTTGATCTGCCGGAGCACTTCCATCGCATGTACACAGCCCGCCCCGTCATCATGCGCCCCGGTGCCCACATCCCAAGAGTCGAGGTGGCCGCCTACCAATATGATCTCTTCCGGGTGCACCGATCCGCGGATTTCGCCTATGACATTATAAGATAGCTTTTCCCCTAGCATCCGGCTTGTGTTGCGCAAGTAGACCCGTACGGGCTCTTCCTTCAACAGCTGGCTGAGCAGCTCTGCATCCAAAGTGCTGATGGCCAGGGCAGGGATGGGCAGGGCATCCTCAGTATAAACTGTAGAGCCCGTATGTGGAATATCATCAAGGCGGGTCGTGAGCGAACGGACCAAAGCGCCGACAGCCCCGTACTTAGACGCTCGGGAAGCGCCGTATACCCGCGCCCCGGCTGCTTTGCCGTAGGCATTGAAGGTATTCAGCTCTGTGGGGTCCATAGGGGTATTGAAAAAGACGATTTTACCGCGCAGCTGCTCCCCCAGGCTGTCGGCTTCTTCCAGGGTGCGCACTTCTACGACAGGAGCGGTCAGCCCCCTTGGGCCGGTACCTATAGAATTGCCCAAAGACAGGGCATTGAGGTCGATACTGCCCATTTTCAAGGAGTTGACAATGCGTACCTGTTCGGGCTCCCCCCTTTCCCAGTGGGGCACCATTACCGGCTGCAGCCAAACGGTGTCCAGCCCAAGGGTATCTAGCATCTGATAGGTGTACTCCACTGCAGCGGCTGCCTGAGGGGTGCCGGAAAGCCGGCCGCCTATGCGCCGAGTCAGATACTGAAGCCAGTCGGAGCAGGAGCTGTTGGTCAGGGTCTGATCATACAGTTTGCGGATAAAGAAGGCATCTTCAGTTTGTGCTTCTTGTGCCCGGGCCAGCGGGCAGAATAGGGCAAGCAGGAGGCCAAGCAGGGTGTAGCGCATAATTTCAAGGTTTGGAGCCAACATGGCCGAGTTGCAAAAATAGCAGGATTCTGCCGGTGGGCAATTTTGGCTGCGGGAAAAGGCTAGTGCCTCAAGCCATAAATCCTTGACACCCCAAGTTTCGTTATTTTCCGTCTACTCTTCGTTAAAGAACCGCTCCTTTAGCTCGGGCTAAAGTCGCGAACCTTCGCCTTGATTAGCCGGAAAATAACTTCAACTTAAGTATCAGAGATTTATGACTTAAGGCACTAGTGCGACTAGGCCGAATCATTTGATCGTATTTCCACGATTAAGCCTTTTCTGGTGCGTGGGCTTTAATGGCCAAAAATTACGGCTCAACCCACTAGCTAAAGGCCATGCTGCGGCCATTTGCGCCTGTAGGGCTATTTTTTTTTGAGGTTTTTTTATTCCGCCGGCTTAGCCTTGCTCGAGCAGAAGGCGCAGAACGCTGATTTGGATGAATATTCGGAATGAAAAGCTGTAGCCGAATTTTATTCCCGGCTAGGGGGCGCTGCATCCCTAAAATATCTAGTTGTTTCGATGTGAAAAAAGCGCTTGTGCGGTTTTTTTACAAAATCTCACGGTTTGTTTTTCCATCCGCAACCAAGAGCGACATTTTTTAATGAATTTGTAATTGTATTTTTTACACAAAGTACTTATCTTTGTATCAACATCAACTGATAAGGAAGCGGCAGCTGCAGAGCTGCCCATCTTCATAAAGATTATAATTTGGTTTTATTTGGTTAGGGCTGAGGTAGTGCTGTGGTAGCGCTGCCTCTTTTTTTTTGCCATTTGCCCACTGCGCCCGAGCCTAATAGCGTGCTACATCACACACAAAGTGGCGCAGCAGCCATAGCTGAACTGTTCATTCCCACCGTACGCTGACTTCTACCTCTTTTTCTTCTGACAAAGCGGTAGACTGTGCGGTCAGCAGCCGGTAGCCACTGCCCGGTGTGTAAGTCAGGTCCTGCCGTACATCTGCCACTGGGCTCTGCGTGCGGTTCTGTATTTTGATCTCCTTCACGTCCCCTTCTTCTGTAAACTGTATGGACAGAAGGCGGGTCTTCAAGCCCTCCACAAGCGCTTCGTAAGAGAGCGCCCGTACTTGGCCGCGCTCCAGTAGGGTATCCGCTCTGTACTTATCGGTCCATGCGGGCCGGTTGATATCAGAGCGGATGAAAACCTGCAGTTCTTTTTCATAATTGAGGCTGTCGAAGGGCAGGCTTTCCTGCTGCCCGTTCACGGCGACTTCTTTGCGTGCTTGGGGCTGCTGTTTTTGCAGCTGCTCTATTTCCTGCTCTACAAAGCCCTTCAGGTCAAAGAAAGGGGCTGCATTCAGGGATTCGGTAGGCGGTGCCGGGCTGCAGCCGATGAGGATGAGGGCAAAAAGGGCAAGCAGCAGGGGAGATGATGAGGGATAGCTCATGTTGGATTGGCTTTTGGGCAGCGGTCAGCGTGTTTAAATATAAGGATAGCGGATGTCAGTCAGGTAAAGGCCGTCGGGCGGTACGCTCAGGCTTTTGGGCAAGCGCACTTGCTGCTCCATAGCCTGCCGCACATCCTGCAAAGGCAGTTTGCCACGGCCGACGTTCAGGCACATGCCTACAATTAGGCGCACCATGCCCCTGAGGAACCGGTCGGCAGCGATGTGGAAAACGGCTGCCTGCCCGTCGGGGGCAAAGGCCCATTCCGCCCGCCGGAGGTCGCACCGCATGGTTTTAGCATCCGAATGCGTTTTGCAAAAGGGCAGGAAGGCTTCATACTGCAGCAGCAGGCTTGCTGCTTCTTGCAGCGCCCCATGTTCTAGGTGCTGGCCGTGTGGGTAGAAGAGCCTAGTGCCTTTGGCGAAGGGGTTCTTTCGGAAATCGATATGGTACTCATAGGCGCGGTGGGTGGCGTCAAAACGGGCGTGCGCTCCCTCCGGCACTTGGATGAAACGGTAGATGGCGATATCAGGTGGGAGGTACTTATTGATCCGGCTTAGAAAGCCCCGGGGCCATTCCCCCTCAAAGTCGAAGTGCAGGAAATACTGTTTGGCGTGCACGCCGGTATCGGTACGCCCGCAGCCGGTCACCGCAATTGAGGTATTGAGGATGGTGCTCAGGGCGTCTTCTAATGTCTGCTGTACAGAAACCTGACGGGGCTGATTTTGCCATCCGAAATAGTTGGCGCCGTTGTAAGCCAGTTCGGCGAAATATCGCATAGGCCTTGCTCGTGATGTTTTGCGAGATGGTAACACCCCCAACGGCGGGGTTGTTGCAATGCCCCCTTACTGCTTTTGGCTGCTGTGGCCCTTGCGCACTGATCGCGCTTTTGGTAAGCGGGCGTACAATTGGAGTAGCAGAGAAATAGTATTTTCCAAAGCTAATTTTGTTTAGCCTTAAAGGCAGGCCCCAATACCGCAAATCTTTTATAGCCTTTGCGAATTGCAACGGGCTAGCGATGCGCAGGGGTATAAGCCCGCAGGGCCGAGCGGATAGCGAGCCCCGGAGCGTAGCGCCCCCTGCCTTGAGGCGGGGGGAGCCCCCAAAAAAACGCTGAAGACAAGGCCCCGCCAAAATCAGGTAGGGCATAAACGCTCCATTGCTTTGCCTACCCTAAAATCCATATTGACATGAAAGCTTGTTTGTTTTTTATCGCTTTTGCTTTGCCGGTTCTCCTGCCAGCTCAGGCCCCCTTTGCTCCTGTAGGCGCTGAGTGGGGGCATTATATCCAATGCGCCCCTGCCAATTTCCCTTGCCCGCCGGGGTACCCTATTTATTATACTGCGGCGGTAACATCGGATACCATCATACAAGGGAAGTATTGTACCATCATCCCGGAAGCGGATTGGGGGGTGACCCCCAGCACAAATGACTTTCCCGACTTTATTGTGCATCAGGATGGGCATCAAATCTACCGTTATGACCGGGAGGCGGAGGTTTTCAAGCTTGTGCTTGATTTTGCGAAGGAAGCAGGCGAGTCTTGGCAGATGGAAGTGCCCCGTATATGGACAGGGCTTGAAACAGACACCCTCACCCTTACCGTCTTAGAAAGGAGTGGCCCACGAAGGTTGATCAGGGTGAATTCAACGTACTATTTTGACCTGTATGAAGGCTTTGGGAGCATCATACCCAACCGCCGGCTGGGCTTTAGCCCGTCTTGGTTTTACATCAGCCACCCTTTTGTTTGGGACGAACTGACCTGTTATGCGGATCCGTCAGAAGGGCTGCTGTATGAAGGCCCTATGGGGTGTGTTCCGAACCATACAGTGCACCCCCCTTCGGAGCCTTTGCAGTTTCAGGTATACCCCAACCCGGCCAAGGCTGAGGCTATGCTGGCCTGGAATAAGCCCCTGCCTGCTGGCCGGCCGGCATATTGGGTGCTGTCCGGCCTGTCGGGGCAGGTGGCCCTGAAAAAGCCTTTGCTGCCTGGTGGCGCGCAGGAGTGCTCCTTTTCCGTGTGGGGGCTGCCCGAGGGGCTTTACTTTTGGCAGGTGCTATCCGATGGCGTACAGCTTGGGGCCGGGAAGGTAGTAGTGGCCAGGTAAGGGCTGGGCACTTTGCAGGCGCATCGGGCCTAATAATGGCCAAAGCCGCCAAAGCGGAAAGTCAGTGTGCCTGTAGGGCTGCTGAAATCCCGGTTGCCAAGCCCGGGAAGGGCATTGGCGCCGGTGACGATCCGGTAGCCGCCGGTCAGCCCCAACTTAAAAAAGGAGGTCATATTGACCTCAACGCCCACCTCCGGCGTGAGCACCAACAGCCGGTCTTTTGGAAGGCCGTACTGTTCGTGTTGGAGGGTGGCACTGCCCCATCCGGTTTTCAGGCTGGTATAAAGATGAGCTTTGCGCTGAATCTGCTGGACATACCCAAACCAAAGCCCGCCGTGCCTAAACTCCAGCCCGTAGTCTATCTCAAGGATTTCGCCATCTATGTTGCGCTGTATCTTGGCCTCCGGGTAGCCGGTGCCCATGCCATAACCGCCTATGAAAAATTCGTCAAGCATAATGGCTCCGCCCCCGCCTACATCTGCTACGAGCTGGCCGTTGATACTGCTGAACTCCAGTATGGGGCCGCCAAAGCCGCCAAGGGTGTTTACATCGTCAAAAAGCGCATCGTGCTGGGCATGGGCAGGGCTGAGCCCAAGTAGGGTGAACAGCAGCCAAAAGAGCAAAATTTTGTACATCATATCGGTTGGTTTTAGCCATCCGCCACCCTGGCAGGGGGCGAACCTATTGTAATACCATGATGTATTAATAAGTGGTGCTCCCCTATGCGGAGTACATTTTTTTGCGCTTTCCAAATCAAATTTAGCTATGGACTTTCAAAAAGATGTGATCGGCCGAAGTTATGAACGCCCTGTAGTGGTCGACTTTTGGGCGCCCTGGTGCGGCCCCTGCCGTGTCCTTGGCCCTGTGATAGAACAGCTGGCTAGCGAAGAGCAGGACCGGTGGGACCTGGTGAAATTGAATACAGAGGAAGAGCAGCAGCTGGCTGCACAGTACCAGATCCGTAGTATCCCTAATGTAAAAATGTTTTACCGTGGTGAAGTCATAGGCGAATTTGCTGGCGCTTTGTCCCGCCCTCAGATTCAGGAATGGCTGGCGAATACCCTGCCCGATGCTCGTAAGGAGGTGTTGGGGCATATTTTGGACCGCTTGGGCGAAGCGGGGGCCCTCTCCGAGCTGGAAGCTTTTGTAGCTCAATATCCGGATATGCAAGATGCCCGGCTCGCTTTGGCCATGGCCGTCGTAGTGCCTAGCCCAGAAAGGGCATTGGCACTGTTGGCGCCCATCCCTATGGGCAGCCCGCTCCACGATCAGGTAGAAACGGTGCGGGCTTTGGCTGAGCTGATGCAGCACGCCCCGGATCCGAGCGCTGCGGGGCAGGCGCTGCTGCAGGCACAAAACGCACTGAGGGCAGAACAGAATGAGGAGGCTATAAAACAGGTTATACAGGCCGTGATGGCGGACAAGGCTTATGCCAATGACTTGCCGAGGCGGGCCGCTATTGCCTTATTCCATGCTTGGGGCGCTGATGCCCCACTGACGAAGCATTACCGCCGGCGTTTTGATATGGCTTTGTATTAGCACGAAGTGCTGATGGGCTCCGGTAAACACTTTTGGCGTATGGCTGTTAGCCATCCACGGTAAAACGTATTGATCCACAGCAGTTTTAGTGATCGGATTTGGCTTGAAGACCACAAAAAACTGTTCCTTGCTCCCGTGAGGGAGGGCCCGTGCCATTAGTTTTTGGTACGGGCTTCTTGTTGTGCGGATCCCCGATAGGGAGAAAGAAAAAATAGCGCTCAGTGACAAATGTCATGGTGCCAACGCCTGTGCTGCTGTAGATTTGCCCCATCAAAATGAGCCATTCACTAACAGGGCATAGCCCTGTAGTGGACATCTTTTCATACTGCACCCCATTAGCTCGGCGGATACCCGGCATCTACTGGGGATATTTAGTGTTATCGGTTTTTGAACACAGCCCTTCATGCCAGCGGAGGGCTGTGTTTTTTTGCCGGTTAAAGAGGCCAGCATTTGATAAACGGCAAAATATCATCTAGCCTAATCGCTACTGGTAAAGAGGGGTCTTTTCCAGGTACCGGAAGACAGGCTCGGGCACCAGGTAGCGCACAGAATGGCCGTGCTTAAGGCAATTACGGATGTAGCTCGCAGAGATGTGCATCATCGGTGCTTCAAAGAGGTGGACATGGGGGTGGCCGGAGAGCTCGCCCAAGCTGTACTCAGGCCTTTGGTAGACAAAGATTTGGTGCTCAGCGAGGAGGTGCTCAAAGTTTTTCCATTTATGGAGGGTAGCGAGGTTGTCACCGCCCATGATCAGCGTAAAGTCCCGGCTTGGGTATTTTTCTTTGAGGTAGGCCAGAGTGTCTACGGTATAAGAAGGCTTGGGCATTCCGAATTCAATATCAGAGGCCCTCAGCTGCGGGTTGTCTTCAATGGCAATCTGTACAAGGTGGAGGCGGTCATAATCCCGAGCGAGGCTTTTCTTGGGCTTTAAGGGGTTTTGCGGAGACACGACCATCCACACTTCGTCCAGCGGTGTTTGGGTAGCCATGAAGTTGGCGATGATGAGGTGCCCGATATGCACCGGGTTGAAGGAACCAAAGAAGAGCCCGGTTTGGAGTGCCGGCATAGTATTCACTAATTTAGATTACTGCCCGGGAGCTTCTTCCATAAGCTCTTGCAGCAGTGTGTCGGGCAGGTTTTCCAGTATATCGCCTTCTATCTGAACGTCATCTTTAGGCGCATCCACCAGCCATTGCCCGTTGGCTTTCACGAGGTAATAGTCGGAAGTATACTTTTCGTACTGATCCTCCAGCACACAGTTGCAGCGCAAGGTATCCCCAAGGCCTTCGCAATGTATAGCAAGGAATTCAGTTTGGAACAGCGTGCTATCGGGCTGTTCCCCTTCGAGGATGCTGGCAAGCTCAGTGAGCCAATCTTGGTTAGCAGCCGTGCTCAGGCGTTTGGCCTGCTCAAACTTATTCTGATCGACCAAGGCCTGATAAGCTTTGAGCACCTCTTCGGGAGAGGAAGGCGGCGTACTGCCGCTGCCTTCTTCTTTTGCCGAACAGGCCTGGAAAAGCAGGCAGAGTAAAAGCCATGCGCCTATTTTTAGCGGGAGCCTCATAACCTGGGACTTGGCATTTAATTGCTCAACATTACTGGCATGACCAGCATCAGTATCTCTTCCCCTTCCATTTCCTCTGCAGGCAGGAGGATGCCTGCCCGGGTCGGCGTAGACAATTCTATTTTGACTTCATCAGACTCCAGCACATTGAGCATTTCGACCAAGAACTTGGCGTTGAAGCCAATAGTGAGGGGGTCCCCTTCATAGGTGCAGGCCAGCTGCTCGGTGGCCTCATTGGAGAAGTCCAGGTCTTGTGCAGAGATGGTTAGGCTGCCGTCGTTGATATTCAGGATGACCTGATTGGTCGTTTTGTTGGCATAGATGGCAATCCGCTTGAGGGAGTTTTGGAAATCAGAGCGGGCCAGCGTCAGGGTATTCGGGTTATCGACAGGGATGACCGCGTTGTAATCCGGGTAGCGGGCGTCGATAAGGCGGCAGACGAGCTCTGTGTCCCCAAAAGAAAAGAAAGCGTTGGCTGCATTGAAGGAGACGGTCACCTCATCTTTTTCTGGCAGGGAGCCTTTAAGCAGGTTGAGCGCTTTCTTGGGCACGATAAAAGAAGTAGAGACTTCACTGCCGACCTCATTGAAGGTGTATTTCACCAGTTTGTGGGCATCTGTTGCTACAAGCACGAGCTTGTTGAAATCGACTTGGAAGTAGACTCCGGTCATTGCGGGGCGCAGCTCGTCATTGCTGGCCGCAAAAATAGTTTTGGTGATGCCATGCGTCAGTGCCGCACCGTTGATTTTCAGCGTATCCACGGTATCGGGCTGCGGTATATTAGGAAAGTCCTGCCCATCTTCTCCGGCCAGTTTGTACTTGCCATACGCAGAAGTAATTTCGATGCCGAAATTTTCTTCATTGACCGTAAAAGTGATCGGCTGCTGCGGCAGGGCTTTCAGGGTTTCGAGCAGGATTTTGGCGGGCACTGCCACCACGCCGTCTGTATCAGACATGACCTCTATCTCAGTAGTGATGGAAGTTTCCAGGTCCGTTGCGGCGATGCGCAGGCGATTGTTGGAAATCGTAAAGAGGAAGTCTTCCAAAATAGGCAGTACCGGGTTGGAACCAATAGCGCCCCCTACGATTTGGAGGCGTTTGAGAAGCTCTGAGGAAGAAACGCTAAATTTCATAGTCTGTCAGCTAAATTTGACGGATGAAAAAGGGGTGGTTTCACGGGCAGCGGAACTCCCGGTTGTCAGCGTGTTGTTTGTAGTTTCACCTTTGGGCTGTGCAGCCCGGGCGCAAAAACTTACGAACAAGCGCTCGATATGAAAACTCGCCGAAATATCAGCAAAAATAGGATATTTCGGGCATTTTAACATCAATAGTATTCCACAGGTTGTTGATAAGGGCATCAAATGGGCTTTGGCTCATAGCCCTGCCCCAAACAGACGATGAGATATGCCAGACCGTACCCGCCCCCCTCAGATTCATGACATCGCCACCCTGGCCCTCCCTGAGCCCCGCTGCCTGCGGTTGTCCAATGGCATGCCGGCCTACGTAACGAGCAAAGGCACACAGGAAGTGATCAAGCTGGAGGTAGCTTTCCATGCGGGCCGGCCTTTCGAGCGCAAGCCCCTCGTTGCACGGGCAGCTACCAGCCTGCTGCGGGAAGGCGGGGCACGCTACAGTGGGGCTGACGTAGCCGAAATATTGGACTTCTATGGGGGCAGCCTGAGCTTGCCCTTTCAGATGGACACCGCAAACGTTGTCTTGTACAGCCTGAACAAGCACCTCGGGGCTTTGCTGCCGGTGCTGGAGGATGTGCTTTCCTGCCCCCGTTACCCGGAAGAGGAGCTGCAGGCTTTCATCCGCCGCAATCAGCAGCGCCTTGCGGTAGACCTGTCCAAAAACGATACCGTGGCTTATCGCCAAATTACCGAGCTGTTTTTTGGCGAACGCCACCCCTACGGCTACAACAGTACTGCTGCAGCCTACGGAGCATTGCAGCGGCAAGACCTCCTGGCCCACCACGAAAGGCTGTTCCGCGCTGGGAATGCTGCGGTTTTTATCAGCGGCAAAGTTGCGGATAGCGCCTTAGCGGCCATCGATGAGGCACTGAGCCGTGCAGTCCCGCCCGGCGAAGCAGCAGTGCCCGATGTAGCAGCTGTAGAGACCCGCCCTGAACGGGTATATTTTCAGCAGGGCGAGGCCAGCCAATCGGCCCTGCGGATAGGGCGCAAGCTGTTTGGCAAGGGGCACGAAGACTATGAAAGCTTTTACGTGCTGAATACCGTGCTGGGCGGGTACTTTGGCTCCCGCCTCATGGAGAACATACGGGAAGAAAAGGGCTACACGTACAATATTTACAGTATGCTGGACACCATGCGCTACGGGGGCTGCTTTTATGTGGGCACCGAGGTGAGCCAAGCTTATGTGCCGGATACGCTGGAGCAGATCTACCTAGAGATGGAGCGCTTGCAAGAAGAGCTCATCCCGGAGGAAGAGCTGCAGATGGTGCGCAATTATCTGCTAGGCAACTTCCTGACTATGGTGGACGGGCCCTTCAATATCTCGGAAGTGGTGCGCACCTTCGTACTGGAAGGGCAGCCCCTGAGCAAGTTCGGGCAATTGGTGCAGGCGGTGAAGGCTGTACAGCCAGAAAGCCTGCGGCAACTGGCCAGGAAGTATTTCCGGAAGGAAGATATGTGGGAAGTCGTGGTAGGGGCCTGACCCCTTCGCTGCCGGAAAGCGCTGCAGGGCTTCCTTTTCCACTAAAAAATGTGTTGCTTTGTGCCATATTGGCACAAGGAGGGCGCTCCGGCTGGCCAAGTTGCTGTTGCAATGGCGCAAAAACCTATTGCAGCCTCAATATTTTTCTGTTTAACGGTGGAAAAATGCTATTTTCAACGCGGAAATATGGCGCACTCTTGCAATAGCAGGGCGTCAGCTGCGTTATTGGAGCTTACGCAAAAACAGGGTGCGCACGCACGCTAGAACAAATTGAAAAGGAACGGCTAGACGCCAATCAAATCAGGATATAGGCTTAATGAAACTCTTCAGCTTTTTTACCCAAGAACTTGCTATCGACCTTGGCACTGCCAATACCCTCATCATTCAGGACGGCAAGATCGTCGTGGATGAGCCTTCAATTGTTGCGATCAACCGCCGTACAGGCGAAACGATAGCGGTCGGTAACAAGGCCATGCAGATGCACGAGAAAACGCATGAAGAAATCAAAACGGTCCGCCCTCTGAAAGATGGGGTGATCGCAGACTTTCAGGCCGCCGAAAGCATGATTGAAGGCATGATCAATATGATCGGCCGCCGCCGCCGGTTCTTTACTCATATGAAAATGGTGATCTGCATCCCTTCTGGCATTACGGAAGTGGAGAAAAGAGCAGTTTTTGATTCTGCCGACCACGTCGACTCCAAAGAGACTTACCTCATCCACGAGCCTATGGCCGCTGCCCTGGGTATAGGCCTTGACGTGGAAGAGCCCGTCGGCAACATGATCATCGATATTGGGGGGGGCACCACTGAAATCGCTGTTATCGCGCTTTCCGGTATTGTTTGCGACCAGTCTATCCGAATTGCAGGGGACGAGTTCACCAGCGATATCATGAGCTACATGAAGCGGCAGCACAACATCCTGATCGGCGAGCGTACGGCAGAACAGATCAAAATCCATGTGGGCTCTGCCCTACATGAGCTCGAGACCCCACCGGAGGATTATGCCGTCAACGGGCGCGATCTCATGACCGGTATCCCTAAGCAGATCAAAATTTCCTACAGCGAGATTGCCCATTCTTTGGACAAATCCATCTCAAAAATTGAAGATGCCATACTCAAGGCCTTAGAGACGACGCCGCCGGAGCTGGCCTCTGACATCTATCGTACCGGTATTTACCTCACTGGGGGTGGCGCTATGCTGCGCGGTTTGGACAAAAGGGTGGCACAAAAGACCAAGCTCAAAGTCCATATTGCCGAAGACCCCCTGCGTGCTGTTGTGCACGGCACTGGCATTGCGCTCAAGAATACAGACCGGTTCTCCTTCCTCATCGACCGGAAGAGTGTGTAGCTACAACAGTTGCATACGATTGCAAACGATTAAACCTGCGTGGCCATGAGAGGCCTGTTACAGCTTTTTGCGACTTATGGCAACTTCCTGCTGTTCTTGGCTTTGGAAGGGATTGCGCTGTTTATGGCTGTGCAGTTCAACCACCGGCAGCGGGCCATTTGGGGGAATTCTCTTGGGCTGGCAGCGGCTTCTACCGAAGCTACCGTAGACCGCATTGGGGATTATGTTGGCCTCCGGGAGGAAGTCATTCGCCTGCAAGGGGCCAATATAGCGCTGATGGAGCAGTTGGACAACGCCCGCTACCGCAATGCTATCAAGCGGGATACTGCTTTCAGCGAAGCATCGGAGCCGCTCTACACCTTCATAGGGGCTAACGTGGTCAGTAATGAAGTGACTTCACTTTCCAATACTTTCCGGTTGGACAAAGGCCGGCTTCATGGCGTGGAGCCGGGCATGGGTGTGATTGCTACCGAAGGCATAGCTGGCGTGGTGCTGGCTGTCTCCGATCACTTCAGCCTGGTCATGTCTATCCTGCACCGGGAGTCCCGGATCAAGGCTGAGATTGCCAGCAGCGGTTACTTTGGCACCCTGACCTGGAATGGCAAAAGCCCTCGTTACCTGACGCTTGAGGCCATCCCTAAGCACGCTGCGCTGCTAGAGGGCGATACGGTAGTGACAAGCGGCTACTCCAACCTGTTCCCGGAAGGGATCATGGTGGGGAAAGTTGCGGAGATTGCCCTTCCGGCCGGAGAAAACTTCTACCAAGTTAAGGTAGAGCTGGTGAATGACCTGAGCCGCCTGCGCTACGTTTACATTGTGGAAAACCAGATGCGGGAAGAGCACGAACAGCTAGACGAAGTGGCCAATGAGTAACCCGATTGTTGTCAATATCATCCGGTTTGTAGTCCTGCTGCTGTTGCAGGGGCTTTTCCTAAAACGCATTTCTGACGGCTGGGATGGCTGGTTCTACGTGCACGTTATCCTTTACCCTCTTTTTATCCTTTTACTGCCTTTGCGAACGCCCAGGGTAGCCGTGCTGCTCTTGTCTTTCGCACTGGGCTTGGGAGTCGACCTTTTCTATGGCACCCTTGGCATACATACAGCGGCTACTACCTTTATGGGCTATGCCCGCGCCTATATCCTCAATATCCTGGAGCCACGGGAAGGCTACAACGTCAATTACAGCCCCACCGCCAAGCGCATGGGCATGGCCTGGTTTGTACGCTATGCAGCCGTCATGATGGGGCTCCACCTTTTAGCTTATTACAGTGTAGACGCCTTTTCACCGGTCTTTATCCTGGATATCCTGCTCAAGGCCGCTTTCAGCTTCCTCTTATCTATGGCCCTGCTGATTATGGCTACCTATATCTTTAATCCCCAGGATTAAAGCTGTAAATTAGCTCCCTCCCAAATTTAAAAAACGGATTGTGTCTGATACCAACAGCCAACGACAGTATACGATACGCCTGGTGTTCATCATCGGGAGCGTGATGCTCATCCTTCGGGCCATGCAGCTGCAGGTACTAGACCCCACCTACAGCTCAAGCCCTGATGCAACAGCCATAGATGAGCAGATCGTTTACCCTTCCCGGGGCATTATCTATGACCGAAATGGCAAGCTCCTGGTGTACAATGTGCCCATGTACGACCTAATGGCTACTTTCAATCAGCTAGATCCAGAGATGGACACTACGGCTTTTTGCAATCTGCTGGGCATCGATCGGGAGTATTTTGAAAAGACCCTCAATAAAAACTGGAGAGACCCGCGCTTCTCCAAATCGGTCCCGTTCCCTTTCCTCACCAATCTTTCTGCCGAGCAGTTTGCAGCTTTGGAAGAGCGGCTGTATCAATTCCCGGGCTTTGAAGCCCGCCTGCGCCACGCCCGGGGCTACCCCCACCACAATGCTTCTCATGCGCTGGGCTATATACGGGAGGTAGACCAAAATGACCTGAAGAAGTACGAAGGGCTGTATGCCCCCCGCGATTACATCGGCAAAAGCGGGCTGGAACTGGCTTATGAGCCCCTGCTCAAAGGGGAAAAAGGCGTGAAGCTGGTCCTGAAAGACAACCTGGGGCGGGAGGTAGGCCCCTACAAAAATGGCGGGCTGGACGAGCCGGCGATTTCCGGGCAAGACCTTATTACCACTATAGATCTGGAGCTGCAGCAATACGGCGAAGCCCTTATGCAAAACAAGATCGGTGCGATTGTTGCGATTGAGCCCGCTTCTGGGGAAGTGTTGGCCATGGTCAGCAGCCCCGGCTATGACCCCAACCTGCTAGCCATCGGGAGGGGCAAGGGCAATGCTTATGGCCACCTTTCTATAGACCCTGCACAGCCGCTTTTCAACCGCGCCCTGCAAGGGAAGTACCCACCGGGCTCCATTTTTAAGACCATAGTGGCTTTAGTCGGGATGCAGACCGGGGAGCTGGACCCCGACCGGACCATCCCCTGCCAAGGGGCCTACTACTTCAATGGCATGAGGCTTACCGGCTGTCATGGGCACCCTACCTGTTTTGATGTGGAAACCGCCATAGAGCACTCCTGCAATGCTTACTTCGTTACCGCTTTCCGCGAAATTGTGGATGGGCCGGGCACTTTCCGGAACCCGGAAAAAGGCTTGGATGTTTTTAACAGCTACCTAGATAAGTTTGGGCTCGGCAAAGCCTTGGGGATTGACCTGCCGCGCGAGGCCGCTGGCTTTTACCCGACATCGAAATACTATACGGACAAGTTCAATGCTCAGCAAGAAGGGCAGCGCTGGAATTCTATCTGGATCCGCTCCGTTGGCATAGGGCAAGGGGAAATCGAAATGACGAACCTTCAGATGGCCAACCTGGCTGCCATCATTGCCAACCGGGGCTACTATATCACGCCCCATTTGGTCAAGGGCTTCCGCAGTGGCTCCATGGCGCTGCCTGATAAGTATGTCGTCCGCAATAATGTAGGCATCGATAGTGCCCATTTTGAGCCCATTATCGAGGGCATGGAGCGGGTGACTGTTTCGGGTACGGCCCGCTCTGCTTATATCCCGGGCATCCCTGTTTGTGGCAAAACGGGCACAGCAGAGAACAACTTCGGTGAAGACCACTCTGTGTTCTTTGCATTTGCCCCGAAGAAAAACCCTAAAATTGCGATCGTCGCCTATGTTGAGAACTCGGGCTTCGGGGGGACTTACGCTGCGCCCATCGCCAGCCTGATGATTGAAAAATATATCCGGGATAGCATCAGCACCGGCCGCCTTTGGCTGGAAAAACGGATGCTGGATGCAGACTTGATGCCCAAAACAGAACCTTAAGCTATGCTGATTTCTGCAATTGTCGCAGTTGGGCACGGTGGCGTCATCGGCAAAGAAGATGATATCCCTTGGCACTTGCCCGCTGACCTCAAGTATTTTAAGCGCAAAACCCTCAATCACCATGTCATTATGGGGCGCAAGACCTTTGAGTCGATTGGCCGCCCTTTACCCCGGCGCACTAATGTCATTGTTACCAGAAATCCCTTCTTTATTGCATCGAATTGCCTGGTAGTCAATAGCATAGAGGAAGGCTTGAAGCTGGCTGAGGCCAATGGGGAAACGGAAGCCTTCATCATTGGTGGTGGTACCATTTACCAGCAGGGGCTGCCTTTCGTTAGCCGGGTCTACCTTACAGCAGTAGATGTGGCAGTAGAGGGTGGCGAGGCTTTCTTCCCAGAGCTCCCCCGGGAAGATTGGGAAGAGGTCAGCAGTGAGCCGCACCAGCCAGATGATAAAAACCCTCACCCTTACACCTTCAAGGTTTTTGAGCGCAGAGGATAGCCGCCCTTTCTATCTGCGCTCCTATGTTGGCCAAGGCTGGCGGGGGGTAGATTACCGATAGTGGTTGGCTACGACGACTAGCAGCCCGTTGACCAAGTCGTACCAGTTGGTATGCGGATCATTTGTCGATAACGCAATACTAGCATTAGCCTCCGGAATGTACATCAAGATGCTGCGGTAGTCCATCAACGCACCGGTATGCCCCAAATGTACCACGCCATTGTCATCCCAAAGGCGAGTGCCTAAACCGTAATGGTCGCCCCCCACCGCAAAACCATAGTCGGTGGCCATGGCAGCCTTGCTGCTTTCGCTCAGGTAGGTGCCCCCGTATACCGCTTGCCCGAAGCGGGCTACATCAGTAGGGGTGGAGACGATGGCACCTGCCGCCCCAACGCTGGTCAGGTGGTAGTCGTATGAACGGCTATTTTCTGCGAGGCTGTCAATTTTCTGGCTGTAGGTGCTGTAATCGTCTAAGAAGGTATGCTCCAGCCCCAGAGGTTGGAGCAGCCATTGGCCAAAAGCTTCAGCGAGCCCCATCCCTGTGGCTTCCTCAAGCAGGGCGCCAAGGATATAGAAACCGGTATTGGAATACCGGTAGCTGCTGCCGGGCCAGAAGTAAGAGCCCTGAGCTACCGCGTAGCTGTAAATGTCCTCATGTTCCCAGATGCGGGTTTGCCAGTTGCTGCCAGTATAAAAGCCGCCGTCATTGAGGTGGTCTGCCAAACCAGAGGTATGGGTGAGCAGGTGCCGGATAGTGATGGCGATGCCATTGTCCAGCCCCGGGATTTCGATATACTCAAACAGCCGGTCGTCCAGTTCAAAATAACCCTCCTCCGCAAGTTTGAGCACCAAAGCAGCGGTAAAAGCTTTGCTGACGCTCGCTACCCGGTACTGATGCCCAGGGAGCAGGGGTTCTCCCGACCATGCACTGTGGGCGCCACGGGTGGCAGCAATGAGCTGCCCTTCCGGGGTGAGCACAGCGGCAGAAACGCCTAGCATGCCTGTAGTGGCAAACTGGAACTTTGTGCTCAGCTCTGCATTGATTTTTTCCTCTAGGCTATAGTACACCAAGACCGTGAGGGTGAGCTCCCGGCGGGCCTGCTCCAGCCCATCATCCACAATGACAGCAAAGGAGCTTGCTCCCTGATCAGAACGGCTTGGCGTGCCGGTCAAAGCCTGCTCATGCTCGTCGTAAGCCAGCCAGCCGGGCAGGCCTTCAAAGCTAACGGTGAGCTCATCCCCATCCGGGTCTTCGATCGTGAGCCGCAGGGCGAAGGTGGAGTCGGCAATGGCGGTGACGGCAGCAGGTGCTTCGATCGCCGGCGGGCTATTGACCGGGGCAGGCCCCGGGCTGCTTTCTTTAGAACAGCCAAGGATAAGGGATAGAAATAGAAGAAAGGCGAGCACGAGCCCGTTCCGTAAGTGAGGCATAACTAAGCGGGTTTGTCTTTTTTTGGGCATGCACTTCTTGCACCCCGCCTCCTAAGGTAAACAATTCTAGGATATGGAAAAGCTGTGATGCAGCCTTCAATAGGCTAGCCCTTGGTATTGCGAGGCCTACGGTATCACAGCGGCAGCAGGTGGTGCTGATGTACACTTTGCAACAAGAGTATGCCCTATGGCCCAGCTTACTATAGCACCTGAGCTGTTGGCTGAGATAAGGTAGGCAGGACAAGATGTACGGCCCAGCCTGCTTCGTAGGATGGGGCCTGCCCCTGCCCGATGGCAGGTGCCGCTATGCTCCGGGGCTCGCTATCCGCTCGGCCCTGCGGGCTTGCCACCCCTGCGCAGCGCTAGGCCAATGCCAGGCTAGTGCCTTAAGTCATAAATCTCTGATACTTAAGTTGAAGTTATTTCCCGGCTAATCAAGGCGAAGGTTCGCGACTTTAGCCCGAGCTAAAGGAGCGGTTCTTTAACGAAGAGTAGGCGGAAAAGAACGAAACTTGGGGTGGCAAGGATTTATGGCTTGAGGCACTAGTGGTCTGTCAAGTGTTAATTTATGGGTTGAGTGGGAGCGAATTTTGAGGCTAATCAAGGCGGATGTTCCCGCGCATAGCAGCGCTACGTAAGGGGTTATCCAACGAAGAGTAGCCTCAAAAGTCGCCGCAGGCAACCCCTAGTTTTAGCCTTGACAGACCACTAGAGCCCCAAAAGCATAAACGCCTGCGGCATTTGAGTTCACGCCTCAGAAAGAGCGACTGTAGTGTTAATTTGTGATTTTTTCAAAGAACTTTTTGAATGTTTGCACCACATTTCTAAATCAATAAATTGATATGAATTGGGAGAAGACCGCCTTACAGGCTGCACGGATAGCAGCCGATACTGGCCGCTTCCTGAGGCAGGAGCTGGGGCAAGTGCAGCAGGCACAAATCGAGGAGAAGTCGCTGAACAGCTTGGTCAGCTATGTAGATAAGGAAGCCGAGGCCCGCCTGGTAGGCCAACTGGCGAAGCTGGCCCCCGGCTGTACTTTTTTTACAGAGGAGGATAGTGTAGAAAACGAGGACAGTGACCTGCAGTGGATCATCGATCCTCTGGACGGGACGACGAACTTCCTGTACGAGCTGCCGGTATTTTCCGTCAGCCTGGCCCTGAAGGCTGGGGGCGAGCTGGTGCTGGGCGTAGTGCACGAAGTGAACCGGGAGGAAAGCTTCTACGCTTGGGCAGGTGGGGGCGCCTATTGCAACGGCAAACAGATACACTGCAGCCAACGCCCGGGCCTGGCGCAGAGCCTCATCGCAACGGGCTTCCCCTACTACGACTATGCGCATACGGAAGCTTACCTAGAGGTGCTGCGGCACTTTATGGAGCATACCCGTGGCATACGCCGGCTAGGCTCAGCGGCAGTAGACTTGGCGTACACGGCCTGCGGCCGCTTCGATGGCTTTTTCGAGTACAGCCTGCAGCCGTATGATGTGGCCGGCGGGGTGGTGCTGGTGCAGGAAGCCGGCGGGGTGGTAACGGATTTCAGCGGTGGCAGCGGGTATCTGTTTGGCCGGGAAATGGTAGCTTCTAACACCGCCATTGCGGCAGATTTCCTTTCCGTAATACAACGGGCTTTCCGGGCAGGGGGCACTGCGGGGCTGCGCAAGTGATGTGGAGCCCCTTGGCCCGCAGGGCTGAGGAAGGTTCCGAAGGGCGGAACGTAACGCCCCCGGCCACAAGGCATTGCATTGCCGGGGGGGCGCCCTATCTACCTTCAGTATAGACAAAACAGGCGTTTATCGATTGTATGCCGGGGGGCGGCCAGTATTCCTTACTTTTGGCTGAGCCGGGCGCCCACAGCGGGCATCCGGGAAAAGCCCTTTTGCAATGAGTTTACGAGAGACGATCATTTTGGCCCTGCGCACGGTGCGCTCCAACTGGCTGCGGGCTATCTTAACGCTGATGATTATTGCCTTCGGGATTATGGCCCTGGTGGGCATACTGACGGCTATCGATGTAGGCATCAACTCCCTGAGCAGCAATCTGTCCTCCCTGGGGGCCAACACCTTCAATATTGAGCCCAAGGGGGAAGGGGTGCGCGGCAATCAGGGCGGGAGGCGCGAGAAGCGGGGCGAGCCGATCACTTATGATCAGGCGATGGAATTTAAGGCGCGGTACGATTTCCCTGCGCGCACCTCGATATCCCTGCGCTGCAGTGGGATTGCGACCATCAAGCGGGGCAGCGAGAAGACGAACCCGAATATCCCGCTGTACGGGGCGGATGAGAACTACCTGGAGAGCCGGGGGTACGAGCTTTTGGCCGGGCGCAATTTCACCAGCCTCGAAGCTGTACGGGGCGGTGCTATAGCGGTAGTAGGGAAAGAGATTGTGGATGAGCTCTTCAATGGACGGGAAGATAAGGCGCTCGGGCAGTTTATAGGCGCGGGCAATATCAAGCTGAAGGTTGTTGGCGTCTTGAAGTCTAAGGGCTCTGGCATGGGCGATAATGCAGACCGGCAAGTGATCATCCCCTTGCAGCTGGCCAAGCGCTACTATGGCAGCGCCCGCACGAATTACAACCTGATCGTAGCGGTGGACGATGCCACCCAGATTGACATCGGGGCTGATTTTGCGACGGGGCTCTTCCGGAATGTGCGCGGGCTGCAGGCCAAACAGGCCAATGATTTTGAAATAACGAAGAGCAACAGCCTGATTGGGCTGATCCGGGAGAACACGACCTACTTCCGATGGGCCGCGGTGGGCATTGGGCTCATCACCCTGGTAGGGGCAGCGATTGGGCTGATGAACATCATGCTGGTTTCGGTAACGGAGCGCACCCGAGAGATCGGCATTACCAAGGCTTTGGGGGCGAAGAGCAGCACGATACGCACACAATTCCTGACGGAGGCCGTAGCCATAAGCCTGATCGGCGGGATAGTCGGCATTGCGCTTGGGGTCATGGCGGGCAATATTGTGGCGGTCATCTCTGGGGGCAGTTTCCTCTTTCCGTGGGTATGGGTGACTATTGCCATTGTGACGTGTACACTGGTGGGCTTGGTCTCTGGGTTGTACCCTGCAGTGAAGGCTTCTCAGCTAGACCCCATCGAGTCGTTGCGCTATGAGTAGACGGCCTGCCGCTCAGGGGCTCAAAGGGCAATGGCCGGGATAGCCAAGAGCGGGCAAAAGCAGGCAGGAGGATAGCAGGGCTGTATTTTTACAAATACGGAAAGTTGCCCATCTAGTATTTTTTCCGTCAATTAGCCGGATGAAGCGAGAATTCCTGCTCAATATCCTGTTCCTGCTGACGGCCAACCTCCTGATCAAGCCGTTTTACCTATTCGGCATTGACCGGACAGTGCAGAACACCGTGCCGGAAGGGGACTACGGGCTCTACTTCACCCTTTTCAACTTCACCTTCCTCTTCCAGATCATCAACGATTTTGGCATACAGTACTACAACAACCGGAACATAGCGCAGCACCGGCACCTGCTGGGCAAGTATTTCCCCAACATCTTGGTATTGAAGGGGCTGTTGTCTGTAGCCTATCTGGCGCTGTTGCTGATCTTTGGTTTATGGGCTGGCTATACACAAGCCTACTTTGGGATGGTGCTGCTCATTGGCGCCAATCAAGTGCTCACCGGGCTGTTGTTGTTCTTAAGGTCCAATATTTCGGGCCTTGGGCGCTACCGGCTGGACAGCCTGCTGTCTATTACCGACCGCTTGCTGCTCATCATCATCTGCGGGGCGCTGCTCTGGGGGGGGCTGCTGCCCGGCCCATTCCGCATCGAGTGGTTTATCTGGGCACAGACGGCTGCGCTAGGGAGCACCGTACTGCTTGCGATGGCCATACTCAGGCGGCATCTGCCGGTTGTCAGGTTGAGGCTGCACTGGCCTTTTTTATGGATGCTGCTGCGCGACAGCGCGCCCTTTGCATTGAGCATATTCCTGATGTCTGCTTACTACCGGCTGGACGGGGTCATGCTGGAGCGGCTGCTGCCGAACGGGGCAGTGGAAGCGGGCATCTACGCTTCTGCCTACCGCTTGTACGAAGCCAGCAATATGATCGGCTATTTGTTTGCCTCCCTGCTGCTGCCCATTTTTTCGAGGATGCTGAAGGCGGGCGAGCCGGTGAGCGGGCTGGCACAGCTGGGTTTTCAGCTCATCTTCACTGGGGCGCTCAGCCTGTTTGCGGGTGTCTTGTTCTACCCTACCGAGATCATGGAAGCCCTGTACGAGAGCGGGTCGGCTTATTCCGGGCGCATCCTCCGCTATCTGATCGGCAGCTTTGTGGCGGTGGCGGGCACCTACATTTTCGGCACGCTTCTAGTGGCCAACAACAGCATGAAGGCCCTGAACGGGGTTTTTGCGGTAAGCCTTGCCCTGAACTTGGGCCTCAATTTTGCCCTCATCCCTTCGCTGAAGGGGGAAGGGGCTGCCCTGGCGACTTTAGCCACGCAGTTCTTTGTGCTTTCCGCGGAGGTCTACCTTGCGGCAAAACTGCTGGGGCTGCGCTTGGGGCGGGCTTCATTTGCCCTACCCCTTGCCTGGTTCGCCCTGCTGCTGATCACTGGGCGGCAATCTGTGGGCTGGGCTGATGTTTTTTGGGGCTACCGATTTGCCGGGCTGGTAAGCCTGGGCGGGCTGGGCGGGCTGGCGCTGGCCGTAGGCAGCAACCCTGGCTGGAAAAGGTGGCTAAGGCCCAATAAAGCCTGATGCACGCCCCGTGCCGCTGCAAGAATTTGTATTTTGTGCGCCTCAATTGATGACCAAGACCAAGAAAATGCGGGAAGCCTTACTCAATGCGCTGGACAAAGTGGAACGATTGGCCGCAGGCAGCAAATGGGAGCGGGCATTGGCCCTGCCCGCACGCTATGCCTTTGCCATTGGCTACCGGGAAGCACTGTACCGGTTCCGCCCCAAACCGCTGCTTTGTAGCGCCCCTACCTTTTTCGGTGCGCAAATGCAGGTGGCGCTGCCTGCTGGCACAGACCTCTACCTGCTCGGCGGCAAATCCCACCAATCTGAAATCCGGCTGGCCCGCTATATGATACATACCCTGCAGCCTGGGGATGCCTTCGTTGACATCGGGGCGCATTACGGGTACTTTGCACTGCTGGGCTGCACCTTAACCGGTGAACAAGGGGAAGTACTGGCTTTTGAAGCTTCCCGCCCCAATTTCCATATCCTTGCACACAACCTCGCCCCTTATGCTCAGGCCAAGGCCGTGCATGCAGCTGTCTCAGATCAGTCGGCCCCGCTTACCTTCTACGAGTTCGGTGCGCTGTACTCTGAATACAGCACCATGGATATTTCCCAGTTTGAAGGGGAGCCTTGGCTAGACAAGCACCCACCTACCGCGCATACCATTGCAGCCTTGCCCTTGCCCGAGGCGCTGAAGGGCATGCAGCGCTCGCCACGGATGATCAAGATCGACGTAGAAGGGGCCGAAGACAAAGTCATTGCCGGCGGCAGAGCATGGCTGTCTGCCCACCGCCCAGCAATCGTCATGGAATACCTGAGCCAAGAACGGGGCAATACTGCCCACCGCCAAGCGCTCTCTATCTTATCGGGGCTCGGCTACACTTTGCACACCCTATCCGCATCGGGGCGCCCCCTCCCCTGCCCCGACCCAGATGCCTGGCTCGTGCAGCAGGGGGAAGACTCTGACAACCTGCTGTTCCTGCACCCACAGCAACATCAATAGACCTATATGCGCCGGGCCAGCCAGCACAGTGGATAAAATGAGCTGTTCTCAGCTACACGCAGGCTCCTTTTTAGGAACTTGCTCAAAGCTAGGCCGCAAAAAAAGAGAGGTGCAAAAGGCAGGGGCTGCCTCAACATCGCAATGCCCCATCCCATTGCGGCAAGCCTAGTAAGGAAAGTACCGCCGCTGTGCTGCCCGCAGCCACCTCAGGATAGGGACAAGCAGGCGGGGCTGCCCAGCCAGATATAGCTCATCGCGCACTTCCATGAGCAGCCGCCCCAAATGGTTCTGCCCCTCGCCGGTCTTCAGGTCAACGCCCCAGAACTGATCGCCCCATCTGTTGCCCTCCTCCAAATGGCAATTTCCGGTATCGAGCAGGTAGCTGCGGAAAGGCTCGCGGGAAAATTTATCGCGCAGCACCTCGCGCATGACTCCGACCTTGACTTCGTTCCAATCTGGCCGCACCGCTATGCGCCGGCTCATCGCCTTGACACGGCCCGGCGAATTGCCGCCATCTTGGCAGAATGCTTTCCAATCGGGGCATTCGGATTTGGCGCTCATGTACGCGTGCTCCGAGCTCGTATAGGCTGCTCCCCGGAAGAAGACTTCGCAGCGCTTAAAATTTGACAGCCAAGCGTACTGGCCTTTGAAGGTAGTAATCATCAGGGCATAGTTTTAGCGCAGGCTAGCTGCGGAGTTGAACAATGTGATACTCTGCAAGCCTAAACCCCTATCGGCAGCAGGCAAGTTCCGCTGCCGATAAAAAAAGCCAGTACTGTGTAACGTACTGGCTGAACGATATTGCGATATAGTCGGCCAAGCAGCCCGCAGAAGGCTGCTGCCAATTGTAGGAAATGCTTTTCTAAGCCATCAATGCCCATCCATAGCAGGTACCGCTGCTGAGCCAATGAGGAAGGTGCAGCCAAAGTTGACCAGGTAGTCTGCAAAAGCCGCATCGCCATTTCGGGGCTGCCCAGTGGCCAGTTCTGTGGCCCGGTCGGTCAAGCTCTGTGGGCGGTTGCGCCAGAGCGCAATCGGGGCCGACAAGCTGAACGTGAGCTTCCCAAGGGAAACGCCTACCCCAGGCTCTACAGAAGCTACAGCACCTGGGCGCCGGAAACCTCCACTGCCGCCGATCAAGTCGCGGACCGGGATAGCCTCGTAACGTCCGCCGAGCGAGAAACTGAGCGCAGGCAAAGATGGCGCCCAAGATAAACCTGCCCGCAGGGCGTATTGGTCAGGGACAGACATCACGGCTTCATTCGCAAGCACCGGGCTAAGGGTCTCGCGGAAAGTCCGCACCCCATTGGACGCTCTAGGGTTGGCCAGATAAAATGCACTGCCGTACACAGAAAGCGCGGGCGATACCTCTTGGAAAAACTGTAGCTCTAGGGTAGCGCCAAAACCGCCATCGCCGGGTTGAATCGACTGATCTACCGGGCGGACTTGCGGCCCGCCATTTGGCCCCACATTATAGAAGATATCTGTCGCCTGGTAATTGCCGGTCGGCAATTTGATGCCCAGCCCAAGCGCCAGGTTGCCTTTAGGGCTGCGCTCCGGCGACATCAGCCAAAAACCCACTCCAACCCGGACATCGGCAAGCCCTCGGGAGAAGGTCGTATTACGCTCTTCGCGCCCGTGCTCGTACAAGGAGGAGCGCACGTTTTGCACAAAAGGCAAGGTGGCCGTGACGTACAACCGGTTGGTCAGCCCATAATTGAGGCTGAAGTCCCAGGCATGGGCGTGGTTGATGACCTCGGTCCCATTCGCAACACGATCGGGCTCCTCGTGCGTGCCCCTGAAATGCCGGAAAGACTTGAAGTAGCGGTAGTTCATATTCCCTTGCCACTGCCCGGGGCTGAGGAGGGCAGTGGCGGGATTGCTGCCGCCACAGGCGGCATATTGACGGATGGCGACACAGCCCTGCCCATTGAGGGTACTAGACGTAAATGTGATGACGGCTAAAAAGAATAAAGTAAACAGGTATTGGGTATACATGGTGTTGGGTGTTGTAGGTTGAAAAAATAGCAGCGCAAGCTGCCGCACAGCAAAGGCCCTTTGCAAAGGGGCAAAAGCCCGTTTCCTAAGCGCTTATCTAGAGCGGTTTTGTCATGAAAATCAAGAGCTTACCCCCACCTACTGTGCCGGCAGGCCTCTGGCAAAGCCACTACATTCAAGCTTAACGTGCTAAATGAAAATGCAGCAAGAAAGACATGCTCATAAAGTATTGATCTTCAAAACAAACAACTCCAGCCGTGCTCTAAAACCAACTGCAAAAAGCTAACGGGCTCAGCCAAAAATGCCTGTCAGTTGGGAGCTCCGGCACACGAGGTCCGGTATAGCCATCCTAGGCTCAAGTGGCCATGAACAGCCAAGGGAGATTGAACAAGCTTTGAAAACGGCATCTTGCTGCTGAGGACGGCCATACAGGCGGTTTTGCCGAAGGGGCCACCTAATGGCTGCCATTCGGCAGAGCAGTATGGAGTGCAGACAGCATTGAAGACAGGGCTTCACCTCGCAGTTATGCAGGAAGAAGAAAAGAAGGGGTAAGGAAATCTGGGGGCTGCCCGATGGAGGAGGTTAGGCTACAGCCTATCAGGGGCACATAAGCCGGTATTTGCTTCAGCAGCGCGGTGGCCTCTGCGATTTGGGGTAGCTCCATCTGCGCCACGGTGCACTTGGCGCACAGGTCGTTCAGCAGGAGCTTGGGCGCCGGTTCGCCCTTAGCGTCAGAGGGGGTATGGCCTGCGACTTCCACTTTCTGGAGCGCCTGCTGCCCGACGATATAATAGAGGGTATCCCCCTCCACCACTTCCGAGAGCAGCAGCTGACTGCTGTACCCCAGGGCCGCAGCCTGGAAAGAAGCTTCATCGATGATGCTCAACTTCAGGGGTTCGCCCTTGCATTCCTCGATGAAGTGTGAGAGCCGGGCTTCCTGTGCATTCATAGCCCACTCTATTTCAATGATATGCAGCTGCTGTACCACCCAATGACCACCCACCCATTGCACAGCAATGAGCAGCAGCAGAAGGTAGGACATGGGCTCTCGCATAATCATAATTGAGCCTCCAAAGTAGGCTTTTTCCGGCGGACTCAACAAGAAGCACCTATTTTTTATTCCAGCCAACTGCACATCAGCCAACAAAAAGATGGCAAAAGGGCAATATCAACACAGAAATAAGCACTAGCCAAGCTACAGCGGTTCCATAAGCGCTAACCAAGTTGCCGTTTTTGGGGCCTGCCCCTGCCTGACGGCAGGGTGCCGCTATGCTGCGGGGCTCGCTGCCCGCTCGGCCCTATCGGGCTTGCACCCCTCCGCAGCGCTAGTCCGCCCCCCCTGTAGCCAACGAGGCCAAAACGCGTGCGGCATTCTGGCCGGCGCACGGCAGCACTCCGGCTATTTCTATGGCGTTTACCTTTAGCACCGCCCTACCCAACCTTTTCCTACAGCAGCCCCCTCTATGCCAATGGCAAACAGAAGCCGTCAGCCGGGGCAGCCTTTCCGCGGCCCTGCTTATCAGGTTTGGGCGGAAAGCACTACTTTTGCCCCGCCTTTGGGGCCAAAAGCCAAACCCAGCCCCAATTGACATAACAGAAAGACCATTCATGAAAGAGAACGATAACCTGCTGGGCGTACTTCAGACCCTCTTCCGCTGGAAGCGGCAAATACTGACCGTCTGTGGCATTGCAGCCATTGGCGCAGTAGGCATCAGCCTGCTCCTGCCCAATTACTACAAGGGCATCACGGTGTTCCTGGCCATCAGCCCAGATCAGGCGAAGCCCGAAGCCCTTTACGGTGATGGGCAAACCCTTACGGAATATTATGGCAACGAAAACGATATCGACCGCATCCTTACCCTGGCCCAGTCGGGGGAGCTGCTCAAGTTCATGATAGACAGCTTCCGCCTTTATGAGCATTATGATATCAACCCCGACAAGCCCAAGGCCGCATTCAAAGTGCGGGATAAATTCCTGAGCCTTTACGAGGTGGAAAAGACCAAGCGGGATGCCATAGAGCTGAGCATTGAGGACAAAGACCGGGAGCTGGCCTCTGCTATGGCCAATGCTGCCCGGAACAAAATCGCCACGATGGCGAGGCAGTTGATCCGTGATGGGCAGCAGCGGACCATCACTTCTTACGAAAGCAATATCCGGAACAAAGAGAGCCAGCTCGAGGTTTTGGGCGACAGCCTGATCGCTATGCGGCGGCGGTACAGCATTTTCAATATTGAAGGGCAATCTGAAGCGCTGACCACACAACTGTCCGAAACAGAAGCCAAGCTGGTGCGCAAGCGGGCCAGCCTCCAAGCCTTGCAGGAGGCCAATGGCATTCCCCGAGATACCATCCTTCTAATGCAAGCGCAGGTGCGAGGGCTGGAAGAAGAGTTCAACACCCTCAACACCCGGATGGAACGCTTCAACGATGGCATGGCTATGGTAGGCACCTACGACCGGCAGTACCTGGAGGCCAACGCTTCCCTCAGCGAAGACAAGGAGCGCCTCAAACAGACCTTGTCTGTTTACGAATCCGATATCCCCGCTATTGTCGTCGTAGAGCCCGCAGAAGTGCCCCTGATCAAGTCCCGCCCCAAACGGAGCCTGATTGTGATTGGTGCGGTAGCCATCGCATTCCTTTTCAGCATAATAGGCGTGCTTGTGCTCGATAACTACCGCGATGTAGATTGGAAGGCGGTTTACAAAGGCGCCTGATTGATGGGGAAAGGGAAATCCATAGCCAAGCGGACAGGGAGGTGGGCTGCATTATCACAAGAGCAACAATTCTTTGCAGCCTATGCCGGGCTTATGCTCACCGCCCTCTTTGCGGGCATTGCGGGCGAATGGTATTTCCTGGCGGGCGTACCTGCGGTACTGCTGATCGGCTACCTGGCCATAGTTGACTTGAAGGCTGTTTTCACCTTACTGTTGTTCTGTATCCCTATTTCTACCGAGCTGCAGCTGCCGAGCGGCCTTGGGCTCGACTTGCCAACGGAGCCCCTCATGGTAGGGCTTATGTTCGTCGGTTTCTTATTTGCACTGCAGCAGGGGAAAACGCTCGACGGCGGCTTCCTCCGCCACCCCATCACGCTGCTCATCCTGCTGCACTTAGGGTGGATTGCCATCACGGCTATCCTTTCCCATCAGGTTGTCGTCTCTTTCAAGTTCCTGCTGAGCAAAATTTGGTACCTGGCTACCTTTTTCTTCCTGGCGAGCCGTATGCTCCGCAGCCCAGCCGATATCAGGCGCTTCCATTGGGCGGTGCTGCTGCCGCTGGTGTTGACTATTGCCATAGTGACCGTCAGGCACGGGCTGAGGGGGTTTGCCTTTTCAGAAATACACTGGGTGCTTTCGCCCTTTTACCGGAACCACGTAGCCTACGCGGCCATCGCCGTGCTGTTCCTGCCTTTTGTTTGGTTTGTCAGGCAATGGTACCCTAAAGGGAGTGCCGGGCGGTGGGCGGCCACCCTGGCCCTACCGGTCCTGCTCGTTGCCATACAGCTCTCTTACACCCGAGCAGCCTATGTAGCCGCTATGGCTGCAGTTGGCGCTTATTATATCATCCGGCTCAAACTGACCCGGCATGTCCTTATCACAGCGGTGATCGGGGCCGCCGTTGGGCTGGGCTATGTAGTACAAAACAACCGCTACCTCGACCTGGCCCCCAACTACGAGACCACGGTTTCTCACAAGGATTTCAACAACCTGATACAGGCGACCTATGAGCTGGAAGACATCTCTACCATGGAACGGCTCTACCGATGGGTAGCCGGCTTCAACATGACTGCGGCAGAGCCGATCTTGGGCTTTGGGCCTGGCAATTTCTACTTCTTTTACAAGTCCTATACAGTCACCAGTTTTACCACTTATGTGAGCGACAACCCTGAAAAATCAGGGATTCACAACTACTACCTGATGCTCTTGGTAGAGCAGGGGATACCCGGGCTGCTGATTTTCCTGGCGCTCTGCTTTTACGCCCTGCTGCGGGGCGAGGCGATTTATCACGATGCAGCAGACCGGCACGATAGGCATATCGCCATGATGGCAGCCCTATGTATCATTATCATTTTGGTGATGCAGCTCATCAATGATCTGTTGGAGACGGACAAGGTCGGCCCTTTTTTCTTTATGTCGCTGGCCATGCTAGTCGTATTAGACCGTAAGCACAGCCTACGGCAGGGTTCAGCTGCTGGCCCGCTTCCGCGGGAAAAGCCTTAACTAACGTTTACCGCCCGAACTTCATGCTCCGGCCCCAATTGTCGAGCTCTTCTACCGTCCATAATTCCGGGAAAAGGATGACCTGCTGCTTGCGGGGGGGCAAATAATCCTGCCAATTGGTGCCCCCGGTAGCCTTGATGACAGCCGGCTTGGCATCGAGGTAACGCACGGCGGAGCGCAAGTGGGAAAGGGGCCATCGGACGCCAACGCTGAAGTCGAACCGCTTCATTAGATGAATCAGCTCCTCATCCCGCTGAGCATCTTGCGGAAGGCGCAGGTACTGTTGCCATAGGTTGGCTGTGCGCATTTCCCGGGCAAGCCGCTTGAAAGGAGTGGCGTATTTTTCTTCGAACTGCCGCAGTGTCAGCGTCTTTTTCCCCGTTGCCAGCTCCGTTGCGCCTGATTTCCAATACAAGTATTGGTACTTTTCCTCCACTGTGCTATCGGGAGCAACCGCTCCGCGCTTCCCCGCATGTACGAGGTTGTACAAATCCGTAGACCGGATTTCTATCATCCGGTACTGTGCAGACTGGAAACCGCTGGCCGGCAGCAGGCTCATCCTGAACTTCAGGAACTCTTCCCGGTCCATGCCGTCTACCATGATGTCAAAAGAATGGACCAAGTTATCAAAGTAGCTGTTGAGGCGTTCGAACTGCCGTTTGTACCGTTCGGGAGAGCAGGGCTCCTCCCCATTGATCTGATCCATGGCCAGCAAGCAGAGCTTGAAGTACAGCTCTGTAATCTGATGGTAGATGATGAATATCTGCTCATCGGGAAAAGGTGTTTCCGGATTTTGCAGGCTGAGCAGGGTATCTAAGTGGATGTATTCCCAATAGGTGAGGTAATCGGCATACAGCAGCCCATCGAGGTAGGACACCATGTCCTGCCCCATGACTGCATATTTTTCCTCCAGCTTTTTGAGCCGTTCTAGAATTTCAGGGGAGAGCTCCATAATTTTGGCATCAATTTGGTTTCGGGCCTGTCTTCCAAGCTACAGGCAGATGGGTTTAGCCTGCGCCCAAGCGCATCCCCAAATATATACAAATCAATCCAAGCAGAAGGCTCCCGCCCATATTCATGAGGGCCGTACCGTAATGCCCATGCTGCAACAGCGACAATGTTTCTCCAGAGAAAGTAGAGAACGTACTAAACCCACCACAGAACCCTGTCATGAGCAGCCACTTCCACGCGTCGCTGACCTGCCCTCGAAGGCTTTGCTGCAGCATAAAGCCCAACACCAGGCAGCTGATGAGGTTGGCCGTGAGTGTAGCATAGGGGAAGTGCCCCTGTATAGGGGCAATGAGGCGGGCGACACCATAACGGGCAAGGCTGCCCAGCCCTCCGCCTAAAAAGACCAGTACATAAGCCATCCAACTGATATTTTCAAGCCCGGGCGCTCCGCCTGCACGCAAACAGTAGCCCACCAGGCTATTCCCTTGAAAGGCGCCTAAGATAAGGGGAAATCTTGACCGGCAGTACCCCTCAAGTTTTGCGCCGGCCTCTATTCATGCACCAACGTATTAAGCAGCCCACCCCCTCAACTGCCTGCGCCGTACAACTGAGCGGTGCAGCCAGAAGGTAAGGGCAGAAGCCAGGCCTAAAATGAGGGCTAGGAGCACGTGCAGCTCCAGTACGGCGTCTAGCGCAATGACGAGGGTCACAAATAAAACATTCACAGCGGTCAGGACCGCGGTAGCTTGCATGTGGCTGAGCCCCAAGTCTATCATTAAATGATGGATGTGGCGGCGGTCCGCCAGGAAGGGGGACTGCCGGCGGAACAAGCGTGTCAGGAAAACACGCAGGGTATCAAATAGCGGCAATATCATAACCCCAATGGCCACCACGGGCCCGCTGTGCATATAATATGGGCTTGACGCTGAGAGGCTGTCATTGACTGTGATGAACTCGATCGCTAAGACTGCACAGACCGTACCGATGAGCATAGAGCCAGAATCGCCCATAAATGTCTTGGCCGGTGTATAATTGTAGCGCAAAAAAGCTAGGACAGCGCCAACCAGCCCGAAAGACAGTACGGCCAGCTCCACCCGGCCTGCCCAAAGGAACCAACAGCCCAGAACACCGGCAACGAGCGCGCCTGTGCTGCCCGCCAGCCCATTGATCCCATCAATAAGGTTGAAAGCGTTGATAAAAACCAAGATCACAAAAAGGCTGATGCCAGCGAAAACAGGGACCGGCAGCGCTTCCGCCAGCCCGAATATGCCATAAAAGCTCTGAAGGGAAATCCCTCCCGGGAATACGATGATCGCAGCAGCCATGACCTGCCCCAGTATTTTGTTGACCGGTTGCAGCGGCATGAGATCATCCTTTAGCCCCACCAAGAAAACAATGATCAGTGCACAGAGGATGTACTGCAGATTGGAAAAGAACTGGAAGGGCGTCCACATCACAACCGCGAAAACCGTGCCGCAAAAAATACCAATGCCGCCCAGTGCAGGCGTACTGACGGTATGTGAGCTCCGCTCTCCCGGCTCTTCGCACAGGTTGCGGTCGCGGGCCACCTTGATGATGTGGGGGATGGCCAGATAAGACAGGGCAAAAGCGGTTAAGAAACAAAGGACTAAAATAAACATGTGTTCACGGGTTAATGGGACAATTCACTAGGGGACAGGGACGGCTGATGGCTCGGGAATGCCCAAAAAAGGCATTGCGCCAAAGGCATAGCAGAGCCCTACAGGATTTTCAATGTGTACAGTAACGCTTGTTTCTCGCTTAGACTATTGTGTGTTGTAGTAAGGAGCTGTGTTCAGCGTACCGGGGTGGAACGCTTGCAAGTTGACAGGGCTACCGTTGAAGGCAGCACTTGGAAAACACAGATTTTTGTAGGTTGCTCAGAAGAGTTTGCTCCTTTATCGTAGGACACTTCAAAGATACAAATTTTATAGATACAAATACAAGCCCCCTGGCATAGGAGCTGGAACAGGCAAAAAAATCTATTTTTCTCTGGCCCGCTATGCACCAAAAAGCAAGCCCTTCTCATCTCTCAACGTAAAATACAGCCATTTAACTAAAAAATACGTTATATCATTGCCCTATGCCGAACCGCCTACTACTTCTCTTCTTGCTACTGCCTGCCCTAAGCCGCGCACAAACACAGCCGGGCTCAGCAGACAGCCTACGTTTGGAAGGCAAATACCAGGCCGCCAACGAAGCCATAAGCGCTTTTCAGTTCGATGCTGCGCTCCGGCTGCTCAGCGAGTGCTACATCCGTAAGCCAAAGGAAGTAGCCTACCTCCTAAAAATCGGCTATTGCCACAGTCAGCTCGGGCGCTACCCGGACGCCCGCCTTTTTTATGAGGCAGCACTTAAGGAAGATACGGCCAATGCCACTGCCCTGAGCGCTCTGGGCCAATTGTACGAACAACAAGACAACTACCACCAAGCGCAGGCTTATTTTGCCCGCCTCATACATATCGACAGCACCAATAGCTATTACTATAAACGGTCGGCCCGCTTGTACCTCAAGCAAGGAGATGCTACCCGGGCGCTGCTTGCTTACCTCAGCGCCCATACCCTCAATGGCACAGACATTGAAGTGATCACCCAACTGTCTAGCCTCTACCTTGCCATGGAAGATACAAGCTATGCCGGCCGTTTTATCGATGAAGGGCTGCGCCTGGCCCCCAACAATATCCGCCTGCTACAGGCACAGGCCCGCCTGCTGCACAAAACCAAGCAGCACAGCGCTGTAGCCGCCACTGTACAGCGCACCCTTGCACTAGGCGACAGCAGCAGTTATTACAGTATGCTCTTGGGCGTGGCCCTGCTGCACCTCGACAGCACACAGGCTGCTATACGGCACCTTCAATCCATTGTAGCCCGCAAAGAAGACAATGAGCACACCCACCACTACCTGGGGCTGGCTTACCGCAAACTAGGGCACTTGGACGAGAGCGCCGCCCACCTCAACTTGGCGCTGGACAAAGCCATTTCCCCCAAGGCAGGAGACTACTACTACGAGCTCGGGCAAGTGCTGGACCTGCAGGGGCAGCTCAGGCCTGCCATCGATGCCTACACCAAAGCCCTCGATTTCGGGGCAGGAGCAGAAGCCCGATACTTCCTCGCCCGTGCTGCCGACCGCTACTTCAAGGACAAAACCATCGCGCTACAGCATTATCAGCGGTACCTCGCCTCAGATGATACCGCCTTCCGGGAGTACTGCAGCCAACGGTCACGGGAATTAAAGGAGGCCCTGCATTTTCAACAATAAAACACAGCTACAGCCATGAATAAACTGACCAAAGCAGAAGAAGAGATCATGCACATCATTTGGGAAATCGCCCCCTGTACGGTAAGCGATATCCGGAGCTACATCGTAGAACAGTTGGGGCAGCCTAAGCCGCCGCACAGCACCATATCTACTATAGTGAGGATACTCGATGATAAAAAAGGTTTCCTCAAGCATACAGCTTATGGGCGCACTTTCGTCTACGAGCCCGCCGTTTCGAAAGCCGAATACAGCCGGCAGTCGGTACAAGCACTGGTGCGCGACTACTTTGGGGGCTCGATGAACCGGCTCGTCTCCTTCTTAGTCAAGGAAGAAGACCTCAACCTGGGGGAGCTGAACGAGCTGCTCGACAAACTGGAAGAAGAATAAAACCCCTACCTCATGCTGACCTACCTTTTCCAAGTGAGCCTTTGCTGGGCTGTATTCTACCTGCTGTACGCCGGCCTGCTCAGCCGTACCACCTTTTTCCAATGGAACCGGGGCTACCTCCTCAGCACTCTTGTGCTTGGGGCCCTCCTGCCCCTTGCGGCATGGCTCGGCCCGGTGATGGAACCCGGCCACCCGATCGGCCTGGCGCAGTACAAACTGCAGGCCATAGCAGTGCCTGTACATGAGCTAGAAGTGCTCGTCACCCCCGAAGGCAATACCGCAGCCCGCCCTTGGATGGGCCAAGCCCTTTTCTGGGCCTATGCTACAGGGGCCCTCCTTGTTCTGGGCAAGCTGGCTGTAGGGCTGGGGCAGATATGGTCCTGCTACCGGAGGGGCGTCAAAAAGGCATTCCCGGGCTACACCCTGGTAGAGGACCCTAAAACAGCCGCCCCTTTCTCTTTCTTCCGGCTATTGTTCTGGAACCCCGCCTTGCCCTTTGCCCCCGAAGACCGGGAGCGGGTTTTACAGCACGAGCTGGCACATATCCGGGGCTGGCACAGCGCGGATATACTGCTGCTGGGGATCACGGGGGCCGTTTTTTGGTGGCACCCCCTCTTCTACTGCTACGACCGTGCCCTGCGCACCGTGCACGAGTACCTGGCTGATGAAGCCGTCTTAGCCCATCATCCCAAAAAAGCCTATGGCCATTTGCTTTTGCGGCAAGCACAATCCGGACAAGTGCTTGCCCTCGCAAACCATTTTTCACATACTCAACTCAAAAAAAGGATTCTTATGATGACCCGAAAGAAGTCACCCCGGCTACAACTATTGAATTACTTATTACTGCTGCCTATTGGCGCGGCCCTGTTGCTGGCGTTCACTCCCCCCTCAGGTGTGGATAGGGAGGAAGGCCCTTTGCCTGTCTTTTCCGGCTGCGGAGCTGCAGCGCCAGAAGCGCAACAGGCGTGCAGCCAGAAAAAAATGATGGAATTCATACAACAGCACCTCCAATACCCCGAAGCCGCTAAAAAAGGCGGCCACGAAGGGAAGGTGATCGTCCAGTTTACTGTAAACAAAGCTGGCCAGGCAGAAGGTATTAAGGTGGTGAAAAGCGCTGGCTATGGCATGGACGAAGCCGCCGTGGCCGTGGTCGGGCAAATGCCCAGCTGGCAGCCGGCAACTGCTGCCGATGGCAGCCCCATAGCCGCACAAATGACAATACCCTTCAGCTTCCGGCTCGCCCCGGCAGCAAGCTCGGAAGAAGTGTTTAAGGTCGTAGAAGAAATGCCGGTGCTGAGCAGCTGCCGTGAGCAGGAAAGCCAGCAAGCACAGTTGAATTGCTCTTACGAAAGCCTCGCAGCCTTTGTCTCCTCCAACCTGCAGTACCCTGAAATCGATGCAGAGGGCACTGTTGTGATCGGCATGGTGGTCAGCACAACTGGGGAAATCGAGTCTATAGGTATCAAGCGGGGCGTACACCCTGCGCTCGATCAGGAAGCGCTGCGCGTAGGGAAGCTGATCCAGGCAGAAACCTCGTGGATACCAGGCCGCCAAAGGGGCCGGACAGTAAAGGTAGACCTGATACTGCCCATCCGTTTTAAGGGCACGGCAGAAGGTGCAGCCACTGACATGCCTGTTCCGGCTTTAGGTGGGGTGCAAAAGCCAAGGCTCGCCGGGTGCGAGTCTCTGGCCGATGCCCAAGCACGGCAGGCCTGTGCCGACCGCAAGCTGTTGGAGCTCGTTTACCAGCAGGTAAAATACCCCAAGCCGGCTATTGAGGACGGTGCCCAAGGCACTACCGTGCTGAAGCTAAGTATTGGCCTTGACGGCAAGATCTCGGCTTACGAGCTGGCCAGGGGCATCCACCCGGCAATAGATGAAGCCGTCCTGCAGGTCGGCAAAATATTGCAAGAAGAAACGACATGGATACCGGGCCAGCAAGGCGGGAAAGCGGTTGCTGCCAACCTGATGCTGCCTGTGAAATTCAAACTGCCGGAGGAAGGCCAGGCTGCAGAAGAGGCCGGGCTGGAAGCCCCTCAGCCTATCAAAATACAGGGCTTTTCCGCTTCCCCCAATCCTGCACAAGAAGAGGTCCGAGTCAAGTTTCAGGCCAAGGAAGGCCCGCTCGCTATCCGCCTGATGGATGCGGTAGGAAAGGTGCTTTACGAGGCTGGCTACCCTGGCTTCGATGGCATTTTTGACCAAGTGTTAGACCTCAGGGGGCTGCCAAGGGGCATACTGTTCTTGCACATTTCCCAAGATGAAGGCCAAAGCGTACAGCAAATTGTAGTACAATAGGCCCGGCCGCATAACAAAGCCGGCTGCCAGAAATACATCTGGCAGCCGGCTGTTTATGAGGTACTTTCAAAGAGCAGCCTTATTTGCTCCACTCCTCGATAGACGCCTTGTTCATGCGCACATAGTCGTCGTTGCCAGCTTTTTTAGCCAGTTCCATAGACATTTTGGCGGCATCGATGGCATCTTTCTTCTTGCCCAAGTCTGCCAAGATGAGCGCTTTGCGGCGCACTTGCCAGAACATAGGGTTGTCGCCTTCTGTAGCTTTGTTGATCCACTCCAGGGCCTGCTCCAGGTCCTTGCCAGAATCATGGTAGTAAGAAGCAGCAGCGTAGTAATCGTTCTTAGAAGGGCCGCTCATCACCTTGTCGATAGAGGCCGCGACCTGCTTTTCCGTGTGCACTTCGACCGGGATGCTGACCTTGGTATCGGCCCATGCAAATACGATGTCCGCGCTGTTCATTTCGGCATTCTCGATAGTGAAGCGCAGGCGCTCAACCATTTCCTTGCTCATCATCGGCTCAACAGCCACCTTGCCAGCAGGGGTTTTGTCCATATAGCTGCCCCAGTTGCCGCTCTCGTAAGGGTAGAACATCAGCGACCAGCTATCCTTAGCTGGCGTACACAGTACTGCATAATCCCCAGCAGGCATTTCTACGCCGCCCACTACCACATCTTTGCTGAACGAGAACTTGGTAGCAGAGTTGGCGCCAAAACGCCAAACTTTGCCGTAAGGCACGAGGTCACCGAAGACTTCCCGCCCCTTCACGCCAGGGCTGGAATAAGAGACAGAGACATCGGTCAGGCCTACAGTCTGCTGTACCATGGCCGCAGGGCTAGGTGCAGGGGTTTGGATTTGGGCCAGTGCAGGTGCTGTCACTAAAGCCAGGGCTAACAGGGTGAAAATCGGGCTCAACAGTTTTTTCATGTTAAACTTGGTTTTGATTTAGAATTGTTAAAATTAAGGGCAAAGTCCATACATTTACCCTCAACCAAGGGAACAACCTTCGGGATAGTTGGTTGCCGCCCTTTGGCAAATTGTACACCAACCTTTTACATTCCAAACCGGAAACCATGACCATTGCCATCATTGCACACGACGGAAAAAAAGCCGAGATGGTTGCTTTCATCAAGGACCACGCTGAGCTGCTCAAGTCGAGGAGCATAGAGCTGGTGGCCACCGGCACTACAGGCTCCCACTTGGAGCGGGCCGGGCTGGAGGTCACCCGTTTTGAGAGCGGCCCCATGGGGGGCGATGCCCAGATTGCAAGCCGGCTGGTAGAGGGGAAAGTAGATATGGTGATTTTTTTCCGGGACCCCCTCGGCAAGCACCCCCACGAAGTGGACGTCAATATGCTCATGAGGCTGTGCGATGTACACAACATCCCCTTGGCCACCAACCAAGCTGCAGCAATGCGGTTTGTACAGACCCTTTGACCGGGTTACCGGACTAGGGTTACGCTGCCTTTCAACTGTAGGCCCTGCCCTTCCGGGCTCTGCACTGCTGCGCGGTAAAAGTAGACTGCGGCAGGGGCAGGCCGGTTTCGGCACCTCCCGTCCCAAGCCTGCTCAACGTTGCCAGATTCAAAGACTTTTTCGCCCCAGCGGTCAAAAACCTGTAGGCGGTAGCCCTCGGGGGGGCAGCTGCTGAGCAAGCCAAACGTATCGTTCAGCCCGTCGCCATTGGGGGTGAAAGCGTTAGGGAAATTGTACTGGCACCCGCCCGCTGGCCCACAGAACGCCACCTCAAAGCTGATGTTGGCACTGAAGACACAGCCGGCCTCATCTATAGCGATCAGCACTGCGGAGTACAGCCCTGGCTGTGGGTACACCCGCTGTAGCTCAGCCGTTGAAAAATTTTCACCATCGCCCAAGTTCCATTCGTACTGCTGCAGCCCGGGCAGCCCGGCAGCCGAAAAAGTCAGCACGCTGTCTGTGCAGCGCTCGCCAGATAGGGCGATGCTCAGCATGCCAAGGCTATCGCAAGGGGTGCGGCCAGCAATGCCCTCCTGCGCGCTGGCCACGAGCGGCCAAGCACAGCCTAACGCAAAAACAACCCATAGGTACTTCATAAGCTCCAATATGCTTGTGAGAAAATACGGCATTGGCCCCACGCTCTGCCCAAAGCGCACTTTCTGGGCAGGAGCCGGGGGTTTTCATTAAATTGCTTGACCTGGACCAAAGTGCCGCAGGCATTCGAGCTGGTCTGGAGCTCGTTATTTTTAAAAGCCAATGCTTTATAAACCCTTGATTTTGACAACCAACCCGCTCCAAACATGCGCTTAGCTCCATGATGGCACCGGACTAGCGCTGCGGAGGGGTGGCCAGCCCGATAGGGCCGAGCGGACAGCGAGCCCCGGAGCATAGCGGCACCTGCCATCAGGCAGGGGCAGGCCCAAAGAAGCGATCATTTGGTTTATGCCCTTTACAAACGCTATGCCCATGCCGCTAAAGCGCATTACGCTCCGCCATCTATCGGGTGAGCTGCTCAAGCTCGCCAATCTCGAGAAAGGCTTCGGTTATACCGTCCGCCAATTTGCCGCCCGGGAGTACCTCTACCAAGACCGCAGCCGGATGATGAAGCCCTTTCTCCTGCTGGCCTTGGTGGCCACTATTGCCACCTTTCTTTCCCTGCGCTTGCTCCCATTGGGAGCCCCCCTGTGGCAAAGCCTAAAAGCTGAGGGGATAGGCAGCCGCCTGCCCCTTGCTGTACAGGAAGCCCTGCACTTGGTAACGATAGGCATGCAAAAGTATTTCAATATCGCCTTTATGCTTTCCCTTCCTGGGCAGTCCGTGGGCACGTTCCTCCTCTTCCGGAAAACAGGCTACAACCTGGCTGAGCACTTGGTCATCAACACCTATCTTTTTGCTGTTCAGACCCTGATTTACATCCTTGTCCTACCATTCATTACTATAGATAGCCAATAGCCTGGCCTGCTCCTTCTTGTGCTGATGTATGGGTACTGGCTCTTTGCCTTACGGCAAATCTCCAGGCCTGCGTGGTGGCCACTATTGTGGAAGTCAGCCACGCTTGCCCTCATTGCCCAGGCTTTTACCAATCTGATCGTCCTGCTGGCGCTCGGTATTTACTGGATTTATCAATATTTTGCAGCCTAAACCAAACAGCAACAGGCATGCAATCTGTACTCATCTTCTGCGGGGCCAACCCTGGCCATAACCCCGCCTATGCTGCCACTGCCCGTGAACTGGGCCGTACCCTGGCTATGCAGGGCAAGCGCATCGTATATGGGGCTGGCAAAGTAGGCCTAATGGGGGAAGTGGCCGAAGGCGCCTTGGAAGCCGGCGGGGAGGTCATCGGCATCATCCCTTTCTTTTTGCGCAAAGCGGAAGTCTGCCACGAAGGCCTCAGCCGGTTGTATGTGGTAGACAGTATGCACGAGCGGAAAATCAAGATGGCGCAGCTGTCTGACGCTGTGATCGTCCTGCCGGGCGGGTACGGCACCTTCGATGAAGTTTTTGAAATACTGACCCTCGCGCAGCTGGGCCAGGGGCAGCACCCCGTGGGCATCCTCAACCAAAATGGCTTCTACGACCTCCTTTTGCAACAGCTCGACCATATGGAGGCCGAGGGCTTCCTAAAGCCGGAGCACCGAAAGCTCACTTTATCTGCGGGCGATATGACCGAGCTGCTCCATTTGCTGGAAACCTATCAAGCGCCGCCCAAGACCGGTAAATGGATCAAGCTGTAGCGATGAGGGCCCTTCCTAAGGGGAAGACAAACGGGCTTCCAGGTCGTCGAGGAGCTGCTTCGAGCGGTCTACGACCATGCGGTAAGCTTCTACTTTTTGGGCGATAATGGACTCGTAAACGATGAGCTTGTTGCGCAGCACGACCTTCTTCTGCCCCTCCGGCATGCCAAAGGCCAAAAGGTCCGTATGGGCCATCAGCCAGCTGAGCAGCTCCCCGGTGAAGAATGCCGTCTGAAACTCCGTTTTTGCCCGGCATTCCACTACAGTAGCTTCGTAATAGCCGGACAGCTCTTTCGCCAGCGCCAAGTCTTCCATCAAGCGGAGCTTCCCAGATGCCTTCATCGAGCTGTAAGTAGAGGTGGTCGGTACGTAATTTTCCAATTGCAGCATGGCAGACGATAGCGCTTCCAGCCCTGTGGTATCACCTGAGGACAGCAGCTCTGCCAATGACGCTATGCGCTGCTGTTGCTCCTCGTTCATTGGGATCTGATACTTTTCGTAGACCTCCATATCGTCTTTCAGGTCGTTTGCCAATGAGGCTATGAGCAGCTGCCGCTCCCGCCCCTCCTGTCTGGCTTGTGCTTTTTCATTGACATAAAAAGCCAGGTAAACGCCCAATATGACCGCCAGGAAATTGAAGACATGGTTGATCCAGTGGTAGCTTCTTTTTTTCATAGGTATGGATTTCAGGGTAAAGGCAATTATCTCGCCCGTGCTACTGCTCAGGCTGCCATCTGCCCTTTTTGAAAAACATAGTGCCAAACTTAGGGCTTGTCCGCCCCATCGGCCACATAAAAAACCAGGAACCCTTCCCGGCCACCTCACCCCCCAACAGCTGTACTGCCAGTTGGCCCTGTGGGCCAGGGAAATGGCTACGGGCAATAACATAAATGCCGTAATTGCAGGCCTTCTCCAAACAGATTGCCATTTTTTTCTGCCCAGCCCACTTTGCGGGATGGGGCCTGCCCCTGCCGTTGGGCAGGTGCCGCTATGCTACGGGGCTCGCTCTCCGCTCGGCCCTGCCGGGCTTCCCACCCCTTCGCAGCGCTAGGCCGCTGCCACCCTATGGCTGATGAAGCCTAAATACCTGCGGCATTATTAGGCTATGCTCACTTCGTTTGTATTACCCAATATATGTGTTCCAGGGCTGACGAGGGCTATCGTCAGCCCTATTTTCCTCTAATCCTCTTCCTGCTCTAGGCGCTCCATAAGGCGGCCTGTAATGCGCAGGAAGTCCATTTCGGTGATGATCCCTATGAGCTCCTGCCCCTGCACAACGGGCAGGCAGCCAATCTTATTTTCGCGCATGGTCCGCATGGCCTGTATGATGGTGGCATTGGGCCCAATCGTTTTCGGGTTGGCGATCATGATGTCCTTAACACAGGCTGCAGCCTTGCCATTGAGCTTGTGCTGATGCGTATAATAGCGCAACAGCAGGCGGGAGGTAATCAAGCCCACCAAATCACCTTTGGAATTTTCGACAGGCATGTAGCGTATCTTGCGCCAGTCCATCAGCTCTGCGACCAGCTCAATGAGGTCATCTTTCTGTACTGTGAACAAATCCGTCTCCATAAATTCATCGACCAGCAGACGGGCGGGCTTATAATCGGGCAAGCTGACCGCCTCCGGCATTTCCCAGGTATGTACAGGCTTGTTCTCAGCCTGGTTTTTGATGATCGCTGCCGTCATGACGGTCAAAGCCTCGTCCCTTGACACCTCTTTAGATAACTTGGTGTAGGCTCTCAGCTGCCAACGGGAGCCGCTCATATGGCTTTTGGCCCGCTCTTCGATAATGCCCAGGTAGTGGTCGATATCGCCAGTGTCTACCCCTCTGCTTTTTAGGCCCTCCCGAGCAATGGGCAGCAGCTCCTGCTGAACCAAATCTGTGGCAGTCACTTTCTTATCGTTAAACCAAGTAAACTTGGTATCGATGCCAAACTTGGCCGACTTCAAGAAGTTGTCGCGCACATCTTCCCAAGAAATGTGCTCACGGATATCGGGGTAAGCCGAGTGCATCCCTTCCATCGCCCCCAGCCAGAAAGCTGCATTCGCTACCTCATCGGCCACCGTAGGGCCGGCGGGGATAACGCGGTTCTCGATGCGTAGGTGCGGTTTGCCATTAGGGCTCACGCCGTAGCAGGGGCGGTTCCATCGGTAAACGGTAGAATTGTGCACTTGCAGTGCACGGAGTTTTGGCACCTCCCCTTTTGACAACAACTTCAGGGAATCCTCGTCCACATCAGCGCTGAGCAACACCCGGAACCGGGCTATGTCCTCTTTGTAAATCTCCATGATGGACTTGTCGAGCCACCCTGTGCCAAAGTTGACGCGCGGGCTGCGCTCCCGCATATGCTCATGTGTAGTGCGCACATCGAGCGCCTGCTGAAAGAGCGCAATACGGCTTTCGTGCCAAAGGCGCTTCCCAAAAACGATGGGGGAATTGGCAGACATAGCAATGACCGGGGCAGACAAGACCTGAGCGATGTTGTAAAACGGGACAAAATTGGCGGGGCTCACCTGCAAGTGGACCTGAAAACTGGTGTTGCAAGCCTCGAGCAGGGGAGAACGGTGCCGGATCAGCAGCTCATCTATACCGGACAAACGCAGCTCGTAGGCAGCCCCGATCAGCTGCTGATTGATGGCCTCCATGAGGGCATAGTAACGCTTCTTCGGCGTCAGGTTGTGCATTTCGAGATCGTACTTGCGCAGCGTAGGCAATATGCCCGTCAGGATAGGCTTAGCTTTGAGTACCTCTAAGCGTTCTCTTATTTTTTCCAGCTTGCCAGCATTTTCGGCCTCCAGCTCACTGAGGCACTTCCCTGTGAATGTCCGGGGGTCCAAATTCGTCTCAAGGTTGAAACGGGCCAGCTCGGTCTCTACCCACTCATAGTCCTTCATGTGCTCCAAGGCTTCCATAGCAATTGTAGCCGGCTTATAGGTTTTGCGGTGCACTAAGCACATTTCCTGCTCCGCACCAATACGGACGATGTCGTCCTCAAACCATTCGTGCTCGAGCATATACTCCAATGCCTGTACATCCTTCAGCAGTTTCTTCACAAACTGCTGCATCATTTTTTCATCCTGAACGAGAGATACCTTTTGTTCACCCATAGCGTTATTTACATTGAACGGGGCAACAAAGGGCATAGATAGCACCTGATTTGCCCCAAATGGAATTTAGCTGTCAATTTACTGTAGATTTACAGTGGCAACGGGCGGCAGCCCATCCTCATTCCTAAATATAGCTGATAATTTGACAGGCCCGTTATAATTCCATTTTTTCTTTTGCTCAACCCTACATTCACCTTCGTAGCTCTTTTGATATGAAATTTTTATGGTACGCTCTTTTGTCCATCCTCTTGTTAGCTGCTTGCCGCAAAGACCGCCGCACGCCCTTGTTTGAGCTCCCCTATCCCAACTTCCGGTTTACCATCAATGCTGGGGAAAACCCCTTCCTCCCCGGCTCCTATGCGACCCGGGGCGTCGCGACCAACATCAACTTTTTTGTCAATCAGAACAACCTGGATACGGCCGTTATTTCTGAAATCAGCGCATCTGCCGCTACCCTCCGCTCGTTGGACGGCTTCGACTACGCGTTTCTGGAAGGCGTTTCTGTAAGGATTTGCCCCGATGGCACAGATCCTTGCATCCCTGCCGATGAGGTCTTTTATATCGACCAGCTACAGCGGTACCCGGAAGACGACCGGATAGAATTATTGCCAGGCCTGCGCAATGTGAAGCGGGTATTGACGCGGGAAAGCTACCGCCTAGAAGTTGTCGTGTTCTTTGCTTACAGCCCCCCCTTCAATTACGAGACCCAATTGGACATGACGTTCCGGGCTTTCCAATAAGCGCAGTCAACTTGGGTGTGAACCAAAATATCGCAGGTGTTTATGCTTTTGGGGCTCTAGTGCCTTAAGCCATAAATCTCTGATACTTAAGTTGAAGTTATTTTCCGGCTAATCAAGGCGAAGGTTCGCGACTTTAGCCCGAGCTAAAGGAGCGGTTCTTTAACGAAGAGTAGACGGAAAATAACGAAACTTGGGGTGGCAAGGATTTATGGCTTGAGGCACTAGTGGTCTGTCAAGGCCAAAACTAGGGGTTGCCTGCGGCGAATTTTGAGGCTACTCTTCGTTGGACAACCCCTTACATAGCGCTGCTATGCGCAGGAACATCCGCCTTGATTTAGCCTCAAAATCCGCTCCCACTCAACCCATAAATTAACACTTGACAGACCACTAGGCTGGCATTGGCCTAGCGCTGCGCAGGGGTGGCCGCAGGCCAGACCCGACGCCTGTAGGGCGAGGGGCCGAGCGGACAGCGAGCCCCGGAGCATAGCGGCACCTGCAGGCAGGCAGGGGCAGGCCCAAAAAAACGACAATCTGGTTTGCGCCCGTCAGCTTACTGCAAGGTAGGATACCGTGCCAGTCCGGCCATCCATCACAATGTGATCGCCCTGCTCCAGCTTGATGTGCGCTGGCAATTGGGTGATTGCTGGCACACCAGCTTCGCGCAGCATAATGGAAGCATGTGAAAGCAGCCCGCCCACGTACGACACCACACCGTCTACTTGCCCGAAGTAGGGCACCCAACCGGGGTCGAGCGCATCGGCTACCAATATGACCTTTTCCCCTTGCGGCCGGGCTGCCCCTGGGTCTCCCGCCGTCCTGACCCGCCATACCACCCCCTCCACTTTTCCTGGGCAAATCCCAATCCCGTGCTCAGCTCGGCCACCGCCCTGGCTCACATTGCCCAGCACTGCCAACGGCAGGCGCCTCCCAAACTGGTTGTACAAAAACGTATCCATATCCCATCCTGCTATCTCCTCTTCAATGAGCGCACCTTCGCCATCTCTTATCCGGCTGTGCAAGGCCTCTACCCGATAGCCCCATGGAGAAAAATCCAGGTGCTGCTGTAATTCCTCCCGCATGGCCCAGAACAGCTTCATGGTTTCGTGCCTCACCTCTTCACGGGCATGCACCAACCGCATAAGGGGCTGTGCCAGGCATGCAAACCACCTGCGCCGCATAGGCAGGCGCTGAAGCGGGGGGAGGGCTTTTTCTGGGCGGAGCCGCGCCCAGTCGGCTTCCTCATACTCATAAAAACGAGGCTGCCCTATGTCTGACTCGTAAAACCCACGATGCCCAAAACGCTCCAAGAATGCTTCCTGGCTCAGCTCGCCTGCCTGCCAGCTCCTGAATGCGCTCATATAATCGGTGCTGATGCTCTGCCTCGACAGCGACTGCGCTGCTATGCCGAGCAAACCGAGTTTTTCCAGTAAAGCTACTGGGCCAGACATCGCGCCAGTCAAATTTTGCATATGCGTGACCAAGGCCACATACAATTGCCTAAACGATTCTGCCCACTGAGCAAACGCTGCAGCAGGATCAGCCTGCCAAAGCTGTTTACGGTCGGCCTGAGCTGATAACAGGCGCTCACGGGCTTTCTCCTGCCACAGCCGGGTGGCTCGGGCCGCCCTCATCTGATGCGCCAACACCCTGAAAAAAACGCCGATTTTCCGAAGCCCTTGCCATGGCCTCAGCCCGACTTTGTAGAAATCTTCAGCTCCAACCGAACGGCAGACCAACTGTGTAGGGAGCCCCCAATGTACCATCGTATCCAAAAGGGCGGAAAGGTTGATCCAGGGCATACCTGCTGCCTCGGCCAAAAATGGCCGGTCGGGCAACGTGGGGTCTAGCCTACGGTAGTACTGAAACAGCTCGTACCCAGCGCCCGTTATCAGGCTTGTCATAAGCCGTGAAGGGCGAGGCGGCAAAATCTCTTTGTGGTTTGCGGAAGTCAATACCACTTCTGCTTCCTGTGGAGTGGTAATCGGCCGGGCCTGCAACAGCCACACCTGATGCCCAGCCACTGCAAACTCTATGTCCAGCCCATGTGCGGCGGCGGATGCAGCCAACAGCTGCCCTGCCTTGGCAGACAGCTCAGCCAAAGCGCGGCGGAGCCGTCTGCCCCCAACACCTGGCCCTCCCCAAAAATCATAGACTTTCGCAATTGCCGCATCTGTCTGGCTAAACCGGGGCAACAAAAAAGACGTGCCTTCTTTTTTGCCGCTCACCAGCTCCTCTGCAAGCCCATCCGTAAGCTCTGCTTTCCAAGCGCCCTCCCGGAAGGCAAAAAGCACCCCACTGTAATCTGCACTGACCATTTCCTGAAGGATGAGCACTTGCCCCTCCGGATCAGGGTAACTGCTGAAGACCGTGCCCACAGCCTCCTTCAACCCTTCCTGGCCCACTCCGAGCATGGTGGCAAACTGCCCTGCCCAACTACTGTCCTCCCCATCCTCCTCCCCAAAGGAAGACCGCACGGCCAGCGGATAGCTAAGGCTGTGCACTGCTAATCCTCTGGCCTTCCAGTCCTCATAAACTAACCCTTCGAAAGCGGGCACCTTACAACCGTGCTGCCTCATCCATTCTAGCTGTTCCAGTTTAGTCATAGCTCGGGCCGGTTATCCATTCTGAAAGGTAATCGTAAAACGCTTGGGGCTCATCCAGCATAGGGAAGTGGTCCCAGCCCGCTACCACCTCAAAGCGCGCATTGGGGAAGTCCTCCTGCCAGTACTTTAGGTAGCGCGCCGCTACCACCCGCTCATGGCTGCCCCAGATGAAATGAAAATGAGCCTTGGACAAAGACTGCTGCACCTGCCGGTACCAAGATGGGGTAATGAGGTCGAAAAAGATTGGGAAGGCTGCACATTGTGCATAATCCCTAAAGAACTGCCTGCGCACCTCCTCTGGGATTTGGCTGGGGGACTGGAACAGCCGACGTTCCCAAACTGGCCTGAGCAGGGGCCAGGCGATCAGGTGCTGCATGATGGTGCGGGCCAGCCGCGGCTTCATCATCTTCGGGAAAAGACGGTGCTCAAGGGATGCACCGATGATGCCATGGAGCACAACCTTCTTGGGCTCCCATTGCAATTGCCCGGGGAGCGCCCAGCCCCGGCTAGCCCATTCGAGCAGGAGGCTGCCGCCTACGCCATGCCCGTAAAGCACCCAATCTGCACCAGGCTGCTGAGCTACTACAGCCTGAAGGGCTTTTAGCATAGGCTCCCAGGCATCGGCCGCTCCAGATGGCCAAGGCCTGCCATCAAAGCCGGGCAACGCTGGCAAATGAAGCGTAAATGGCGCTTGCCTTTGCTGGTACAATTCCAGCAAAGGCAAGAAGCGCGTCCGGCCGCCGCCGTTTCCGTGTAAAAGCAAGACCTGTGTCATAGAGATGGAGCTATCCGTTAAGCAACGGTGTTGGCTAAGCAACTGCCGTTACTGTCACCTAACCCCACAGGCGGGAAAAGGTTGGTATCATTTGCCCCAAGACAGGCCTAGGCGGAGAGCGATGTTCACAAATGGGGAGGATAGGTCTGCCCCTGCAGCACGGTCAAAATCATCGTAAGCGATGAAACGGTAGCCAGCCTCAAGGCCTACGCGGAACCACTGCGTGGTATTGAGCTCAATGCCAACTGATGGTTTCAGCACAAAGACGTTGTCGTGTTCGGACTCTCCAAGCCGCGCCCGCCCGCTGCCGCCAAAGAGGTTGAAACGGGGGTGGATCGCCCGGTAGCTGTTGGGGGTATAGCCCAGTAATAGCCCGTCGTACTGAAGATCGAAACGGTCGCCAGAATTGCCGACGACAGGGTATTGGCGGAACTCGTTGCCTGCGTAGGCCACGATGAGGGAACGGCTGATTTCAATGCCTATGCTGCCGCCGCGGGCATAGGCGAAATCATCAGAAAAATAGGCATAGGAGTGGTCGAAACTGCCCCAAATGCCAGACAACCGCACTTCAGGGCTGCCTAAAAGGGTTTGTTCGCGCTGCTGCGCCTGAGCAGAAACAGCCAGCATAAGCAGGGTGCCGAATAGTAAGGTGATTTTCCGCATAAGTCAGGTGTTTGGTTACAGGGCTTAAGAAGCAGGCAAAATGGTATTGCCGCCACTTTTTAACCCTCTTTAACCTGCATTTAGTGGTTCATTAACGCCTGCCGAGCCACCCCAATAGAGCTGAGCGCAGACCAGATTGCCATTTTTTGAGCCTGCCCCTGCCGCAAGGAGGGGGGCCTGCCCCTGCCTGCCGGCAGGTGCCGCTATGCTACGGGGCTCGCTGTCCGCTCGGCCCCTCGCCCTACAGGCCTCGGGTCTGGCCTGCGGCCACCCCTACGCAGCGCTAGGCCAATGCCAGCCTATAGCCCGAAAAGCATAAACCCCTGCGGCTTTTTGGCTTACGCCCCAATAGCTTACCGTGGCTATTTTGCCCTGTTTTGCGCATCTACGAACAGGCGCTAAAATAAGTAGCACCCCCTGACCGTGACGGTGCGGCCTATCCACGGGACGAGGGTCTGAGGATTGGCCTCGGCCTGAGCATCGGAGTAAGGCGAGCCGAGCCAACGGGACCACCGCACATCCAAGACTATATTATCGGTAAAGTAAAAAGAGCCGCCAAGGATAACGGAAAAGATATCCTCCGACAATTCATGGGTTGCCGTACCGTCTTCCCCTGTCACTTCCGTGACGCTGTAGTCCATAATGCGGCCATAAGAGCCGCCTGCCGTGACCTGCAGCTTCCAATCCCGGAAATGCACAAGCAGGGGCGCTTCCACCATATTGAAATGGATTTCCTCTATATCGAACTCGGAGTCTAAGCCATCAAATTTGCTCCGCTTAGCTCCTTGCTGGCTGAAAAGGATTTCTATGCCGACTTTCCAGCGCTCTGTGAGTATGGCATCCGCTTTGAGCCCACCTTGAAAGCCGAATTTATAAAACCCCCGCAGTTTGTCCCCATCAATCTGGGAAAGGTTGAGCCCGGCTACGAGGCCAGCTTCAAACCGGCGGTCGGGGAGCTCTGGGGCTTGCGCCCGGAGAAAAACAGCAAAAGCAAGAAGGATGGTTGTAGTCAGTAAGAACTGCTTCATAGCGGAAATTCAGATTTGTGCGCCAAAGTTAAGGATAGAACGCTACATCTTTCGTTTCCGTGCGCCCTGCAAGCTGTAACTTGTGCAAAGCCCTGGCATTAAGGTATAAAAACGATGAGAAAGCTCGCCAACCTGCTCTGGGCATTTGCCTTTTGCCCAATCTTATCTGGCCAAAACCTGGCCCTCAACCCTGGTTTTGAAGACCTCAAATCTACACAGTACCATTCTCCTTGCACCTTTTCACAGCACAACTTCAACTTCAATGAGACCGTAGCCCATTGGAACACCTTCATGGACCTGACACCGGACATCATTTCCTACCCAGACTCCGGCTCCTGCATATTCCCACGCCCATTTGCCGGGCAGCGTATGGCCGGCTTTATCAACTACTACCCCTCTGAACAGACCCGCTGGCTATACGATTATCACGAGTTCTTGCAAGGCGAGCTGCGGGAGCCTTTACAGCCTGGGATACTTTACGAGATCAGCTTTTGGGCCAACCGGCAAGACACTGCCGCGCTGCACCACATCAAATCGCTTGACCAATACACCGTGCCACCGGTGGCAGTGAGCAGCAACAACATCGGGGTGGCCTTTATGCCCAACAAAGCCAGCCAATTTGAAAACTTCCGGGCTAGCATCCGGCAGTTTGGCATACGCCCGCAAGTGAATACAGACAGCATCACTGCACCGCAAGCAGGAGAATGGGTTTGGGTGAAAGATACTTTCCGGCTGCAGACCGCCGCCCGCTACTTTGTCTTGGGCAATTTTTTTAGCGATGCCCGCACGTTGGTCAACTATGAGCCTGACCCCCTTGAGGTCTTCCCAGTCCGGGTAGCCTACTACTGCATAGATGAAATTTACATTGGCCCGCCCAGAGCGGATATCGCCACCGCCCTCACCCGAACGGGCACCTACACTTTCCGCAACCTGCATTTTGACAGCGGCAGCGCGCTGCTCCGGCAAGAAGCGCTGCAGGAGCTACAAGGGCTCGCCCGTTTTTTGGCAACCCGCCCAAGCATCCATATCCTGATTGAAGGGCATACCGATGAGATCGGCAATAATGAAGACAACCTCTTACTCTCCAAGGCCAGGGCCAAAAGCGTCTGCCGCTACCTGGAAGCGCAAGGCATTGCGCCAGCCCGGCTACAGTACCGTGGGCATGGAGAAGAACAGCCTATAGCGGACAATCAGACTGCTGCAGGACGGCAGGCCAACCGCAGGGTAGTCTGTAAGGTACTATGACCCCAACGCCCTTGGCGGAAAATGCCTATATTTCGGGCCTGGTGAAAACACCTGGCCAAAAGATCAGAAGCCTTATGTTCAAGTATACCCGGCACAGCCTGAAAAAGCTCGAAGCCTTGTTGGAAGAGCTGGAATACGCCATCCGATATGAAAAAGGCAACTTCAACTCCGGCTACGCGCTTGTGGAGGACAGGAAAATTATTGTCATCAATAAGTTTTTTGATGTGGAGGGGCGCATCAACTGCCTGGCCGACATCCTCTCTTCCATAACCGTACCATCGGAGGCCCTCTCTGAAAAGTCGGCCAAATTTTACCGGCAGCTTTCCCGGGAAGTGCTCCCCGGGCAGGAAGAGGAAGAATAACCTTCACGAAAAGACCCTGACTATCGAAGCTCAAGTTACTTTATTGGGGACCGGCACCTCACAGGGCGTTCCGGTCATAGGCTGCACCTGCAAGGTCTGCACCTCTAACGCCCCCCGAGACCGAAGGCTGCGTACGGCTGCCCTCATCAGGGCTGGCAAGCAGCATATCGCCATTGATTGCGGGCCCGACTTCCGGGCGCAGATGCTGCGGGCCGGCGTGGCCAGCCTAGATGCCATACTGCTCACCCATCAGCACAATGACCACATTATCGGCTTGGATGATGTGCGGCCCTTCAACTTCAAAAGTGGGGCGGATATGCCGGTGTATTGCACAGAAGCGGTGGGGCAGGAGCTTCAGCAGCGCTTCGCTTACATTTTTGAGACCCAAAACCGCTACCCCGGGGCACCGCAGGTCAAGCTGAACTATATCGACAAAAGCGGCCCCTTCAGGGTAGGCCCCCTCGAAATAACCCCGGTGGAAGCCATGCACGGCCGAATGCCGGTGCTCGGTTTCCGGGCAGGTGCGTTTGCCTACCTGACGGATGTCAAAGAGATTGCCGCGCCCGAGCGGCCCAAACTGCATGGGCTAGATACCCTTGTGCTGAGCGCCCTTCACCATAAGCCCCACCATTCGCACCTTACCCTCGAACAGGCCGTTGCCCTAGCCGGGGAGATCGGCGCTCGGCAAACTTGGTTTATCCATATGAGCCACCACATGGGGCTGCACGCCGAGGTGGACGCAAGCTTGCCGCCGGGGATGAACCTCGGCTACGACGGGCTTTCTTTTTCCATACCGCTTTAAAATCATCGATAGTTATGTATACGCGTTTGATATGGTTCGCTGCCTTATGGCTCATTTTCAATGCTTGCGGGGAAGCAGACGCCCCAGCTGACTTAGCGCAGCGACAAGCAACGCCCCCTGCCCACCAAGACCAATGGGCCGTATTTTTGCGCCAAAGCGCTACAGCCCCTTCTGTGATCACACTAGACTTGGGCTGGAAGAAAACCGCACCCGTAGAAAACTACTCCCGCCTGTTCACCGCGACCATTTTCGCAGAAGACCTGCTGCCGACCGGTTTCCCAACGGATTCCGAAACCCGCATTGCGGATGAATTGCAGCAACAGCTGATCCGAGAGCTGGAAGGTGGGCAGTATGGGCTTTTCATAGGTTCGCAGGTAGCCCCAGGCGCAAAGACCCTATACTTTTACCTCAAGGCTGAGGCAGCAGCTGAGCAACTGGCGCAGCAATTGGTCAAAGATTACCAAAAGCGGCAGGTGGAAGCGGCCATCTCGCCAGACAAAAGGTGGGAGACTTATATCAATACGCTTTCCCCAAGCCTAAAGGAGCAAGCGGAAATCCGCAACGACCAAGTGCTCTTGCAGCTACAGCAGGCCGGAGATGCCCTCAATCAGCCCAGGCTGATAGAACACTGGGCCTATTTCCCTAGCCCGGCAGCCCGGCAGCAATTTCAGGACACCGTGGTCGCAGCAAGCTTTAAAATCCTTGGTTTTGACACCATAGATGTCGGCAAAGCCGCCCGGTATGGCATACATATGGCCCGGCAGGACAGTATCCACGTCCCCTACATACATCAGCTCACGTGGAACCTCACCCGCTTTGCAGAATCTCTAGGCGGCTCTTATGATGGCTGGGAGACTGTAGTGGTCAAAAAATGAACACCTGCCCTAAGCCCGCTCGTGAATTGTGCCCCGCCGGTGCTTAAGGAAGCCCCCGCTGCGCTGACTGAAGAAAGCCCTGATTTCTGCCAGGACAGACAGCGCAATCTCTTCTGGGGACAATGCGCCAATATCAAGGCCTACCGGGCTATGCAAGCGAGCCTGGCTTTCCCCGTTAAGGGCAAAGCCTGCTGCAGCCAGCTCATCCAACATTTTATCGGTGCGCTTGCGAGGGCCTAGCAAACCAATATAAGGCACATCCGTTGGCAGCAAGCGCTGTAGGTTGGCCAGATCAGTCTTATAGTCATGTGCCATAAGGATACAGGCGGTATAATCATCTACTTCTACCTCCGCTTCTTTCTCTTTGACCACATGGGCTTCCTTGAATATAGCCCGGCTCAGTTTGTGAGGATTGGCATAGACCGTCACCTCATGCCCAATTGCTCGGGCCAGCTGAGCCATTGGGAAGACATCATAGTTGCCGCCGAACAAGAGCAAACGAAGCTCTGGCGGCAAAAACTCGATGAACACGCCTACTTCCTCCCTTTTCCAAGGGTAAGTATTGCTGCTCGATTTCTGTCGCGCCTGCACCTGTTCAATATCGGCCAGCAGCTGTTTGATAGGGAAGCCCTCCGGCAGTTTTCCAGCGAGCCCCCCGTTTTCGTATTTAATCATTTGGCCGGGGTACAGCGGGCCCGCCCCTTCGTAGTGTGAGATCGTGAGCAGGATACTTGGCTGCCGCTCCCCCAAGCAGCCTTCAAGAATATGCAATGGGTTGAGCGGGCTGTCTTGCTCCAAAGGTGCGATCAGGACATCGATAATGCCATTGCAGCCTAGGCCAACGCCAATTTGTTGGGCGTCATCATCGGTAGTGTCATAGGTTACGAGCGAAGGCTGTTCGCGCAAGATGGCCAGCTGTGCTTTGCGCAGGGCATCCCCCTCTAGGCACCCCCCACTAATGCCCCCGATCCAATTGCCATCGTCCATGATCAGCATACGAGCGCCAGTGCGGCGATAAGAAGAGCCCTCCACCCGTACGACGGTAGCCAGGGCAACCCTCCTGCCCTCCGGCAAATCTTTGTAGGCCTTTAAAATACTGCGTATTTCTTTCATGTCTATCTCTGCTTAGCACGCTATGAAGATAAGGAATCCAGGGCACAACGCCCACTCGTTAAACACAACGAAAAACAGGTTTTATTTCAAAAAATACAATTATACCCAATTTTTATTTGAACAACCGTTTCTAATTAAGTCGATAATTTATAACTTTAGAAACCCTATTCCAAAATACCCCAGCGCTTAATCATCTTCAAAATTTAGCTATGCAACTGAAAGGCTCGCACAGGTTTCCGGCATCTGCACACACCATATTCAATATGCTGATGGACGCAGATACTCTGGCCAAAATCACGCCGGGGGTCTCTACCCTTGAAGCCACGGGAGAAGATACTTACAAAGCTATTGCCAATGTCAAACTAGGCCCTGTCAGCGGCTCTTTTAGCGGAGACTTGGAAGTAGCAGATAAAGTAGCGCCCCAAAGCTTCCTCCTAAAGATCAAGCAGAACAGCAAAATTGGCAATGTCTCTGCTAATGTACAAATCGGGCTACAAGAAGTTGGGCCAGAAGAGACCGAACTCTCCTTTGATGGCAAAGCCAACCTATCGGGCCTGCTGGCACGGACTGGGCAACGGGTGCTGAGCGGTGTAGCCAATACGCTGACCAAGCAGTTCTTCCAAGCCCTGGAAGACGAGCTGAGCCAAACGAGACAACACCCTGCCTGATTGGGCAGCACTAAGCATCATATTTCCTGGACAAATAAAATCAGAACATCCAATGTCTACCAGAATCACTGTTACTGTAAATGGCCAGGCGGTGACCCGGGATGTGGAAGGGCGCACCCTGCTCGTCCACTTCCTCCGGGATACACTTTCCCTGACCGGTACTCACGTAGGTTGCGATACGAGCAACTGCGGTGCCTGTACGATCCTTATGGACGGGCAGGCTGTCAAATCCTGCAGCATGCTCGCTGCACAAGCCGACGGAGCAGAAATCACTACGGTGGAAGGGCTTTCGCAAAACGGCGAAATGCACCCTATACAAGAGGGCTTCCGGGAGGAGCACGGGCTGCAGTGCGGCTTTTGCACACCTGGCATGATGATGGCCGCCGTTGACCTGCTGAAAAACAACAGCAACCCCTCCGAGCAGGAGATCCGCGAAGCGCTGGAAGGGAACTTCTGCCGCTGCACCGGCTACCACAATATTGTGAAGTCGATTCAGTATGCAGCCAAAAAAATTAACGAACCTGAAAAAGAAGTAGCATAATGACTAACTATATAGGCAAAGCGGTCAAGCGTGTGGAAGACAAGCGCTTCCTGACCGGAAAAGGCCGCTATACTGACGATATCGTACTCCCGGGCATGCTGCACGCGTACATTGTGCGCAGCCCTTATGCACATGCTAAAATTATAAGCATTGACACTTCCGCTGCTGAGGCTATGGAAGGCGTTGTTAAAGTGTATACCGGTAAGGATATAGCCGATTCGGGCGTGGGCGGTGTGCCCTGCGGGTGGCAGATCAATTTCAAGAACGGGGACCCTATGAAAGAGCCACCCCACCCTCTGCTCGTGGCGGACAAAGCCCGATACATGGGCGATGGCGTAGCGGTAGTTATTGCCGATACCCGAGAAATTGCTCGCGACGCTGGCGATGCCATCGAAATTGAGTGGGAAGAGCTGCCTGCTGTCGCACATGCTAAAAAAGCTACCGAAGCCGGGCAGCCCCTAGTACATGACGATGCCCCCAACAACCTTTGCTTCGATTGGGAGCTGGGCAACCCTAAAGAAGAAGTGGACAAAGCCCTTAGCCATGCCCATCATGTAACCACGCTGGAGTTCACCAATCAGAGGGTCATACCCAATGCGATGGAGCCCCGCTCCGCTATCGGGCACTTTGACGAATCTACGGATAAATATACCCTCTATACGACTTCCCAAAACCCTCACCTTACCCGCCTGCTGCTCTGTGCATTCGTGTTGGGCATTCCGGAACACCGGGTCAGGGTGGTTGCTCCTGACGTTGGGGGCGGCTTTGGCAGCAAAATATTCCACTATGCCGAAGAGGCCCTTATGATTTGGTGCTCTCAGCGGCTGAAAGTGCCTATCAAATGGACTTCTGACCGGAGCGAAGCTTTTATGACGGATGCGCACGGCAGAGACCACGTCACCAAGGCTGAAATGGGCTTCGACAAGGAAGGCCATATTGTCGGCTTGCGGATCAATACGCATGCCAACCTTGGGGCTTACCTTTCCACTTTTGCCCCTGCTGTGCCTACTTGGCTGCATGGTACCCTCCTCCAAGGGCTTTACACCACGCCCAAAATACATATCGACCTGTGCGGCGTGTTCACCCATACTACCCCTGTAGATGCTTACCGGGGCGCTGGCCGGCCCGAGGCGACATACCTCCTCGAACGGATGATGGATGTGGCCGCACTGGAGATGGAAATGGACCCGGCAGAACTGAGGGTCAAGAATTTCATCCCGCCCTTCGACGGCGTCAATGAGCCGGGCTATCAGACACAGGTGGCGTTGCAGTACGATAGCGGCGACTACCATGCCGTGCTTAAGCGCGCCCTCGAAATGGTCGGCTATGATGATTTCCGCAAGGAGCAAGCCGAAGCCCGCAAGCAGGGCAAGCTGCTGGGCATTGGCTTTTCAACGTATATCGAAGCCTGCGGCATCGCCCCTTCTGCGGTAGTAGGCGCGTTGGGCGCAAGGGCAGGCCTTTACGAAGTAGGGCAGGTCAGGGTACAGCCTACTGGCAAAGTCAGTGTGTACACTGGGGCCCACTCGCACGGGCAGGGGCACGAGACCACCTTTGCTCAGGTAGTGGCCGACAGGCTGGGCATCCCTTTGGATGATGTTGAAATTGTGCACGGCGATTCTGAGTCCGTGGCTTTCGGAATGGGCACTTACGGCTCACGAAGCCTTGCCGTAGGTGGGAGCGCTATCGTAAAAAGCTTAGACAAAATCATAGACAAGGGCGCCAAAATTGCAGCCCACAAGCTTGAAGCAGCCGAAGAGGACCTGGAGTTTGCAGATGGCAAATGGACCGTAAAAGGCACTGACAAAAGCATAGCTTTTGGCGACATTGCGCTTACAGCTTATGTGCCACACGACTACCCCGAAGGGCTGGAGCCCGGCATGGACTTTTCCAGCTTTTATGACCCGGCCAATTTTACTTACCCATATGGTGCTCACATTGCTGTGGTGGAAGTAGATCAAGATACCGGGCAGACCAAGCTTAAGCGTTTTATCGCTGTAGATGATGTGGGGAATGTCATCAACCCTATGATCGTAGACGGGCAGATACACGGCGGTTTGGCGCAGGGCATTGGGCAAGCCTTGTTTGAAGGGGCTATGTACGATGAGAACGGGCAGCTGATCAACGGCTCTTATATGGATTATACCATGCCGAGAGCAGATGACCTGCCAAGTTTCGAAATTGACCGGACAGTGACGCCTTGCCCTCACAACCCTCTCGGGGTAAAGGGTGCAGGCGAAGCGGGCTGCATCGGTTCTACGCCAGCTGTGGTAAACGCAGTAATGGATGCGCTACGGCCATTTGGCATCAAGAAGGATCTTGAAATGCCACTGACGCCCGAGCGGGTGTGGCGTGCAATGCACAGCTAACCGCTGAAGCTGGCCCAACAAAAGCTGCCGGGCACTAGGCCCGGCGGTTGTCTGATTTTTTGTCCAACAAAAAGCAAAACCATGATTCCAAATAAAGTTGATTACGTCCGCGCAGACTCCGTGGATGACGCCCTTAGCCTAATGGCACAGCACGGCATGGATGCTAAGCTCCTCGCTGGCGGGCACAGCCTTATCCCAGCTATGAAGCTCCGGCTGAACGCGCCGGGCATCTTGATTGATATCCGTAAGCTTTCTGAGCTGCGCTACATCAAAAATGACGGGGGCCGCCTCATCATTGGAGCAGGGAGTACTCACCACGATATCGTCACCTCTGAGCTTGCAGGACAAGCTTATCATATGCTGCCCGAAGCAGCAGATCTCATTGGCGACCCTCAGGTGCGCAATATGGGCACATTAGGCGGAAGCCTTGCTCATGCCGACCCTGCAGCCGACTGGCCCGGGGTAATGATCGCTGCCCACGCCCATATCCACTTGAAAGGGCCTGATGGGGAACGTACAGTAGCGGCAGATGACTTCTTCACTGGCTTCTACTCCACCGCCCTGCAGGATAACGAAATCCTGACGGCAGTCAGCATCCCGATACCAGCGGCAGGCACACGGAGTACTTACCAAAAATTCATGCAGCCGGCTTCGCGCTTTGCAATTGTGGGCGTAGCCGCAGCAGCTTCTGTCAAAGACGGGAAGATCGAGCACATCAGTGTAGCGGTGAACGGGCTTGCGGATGCCGCTTTCCGGGCAACCAATATCGAAGAGGCTCTCTTGGGGCAGGCTCCTACTGCAGCCAATATAGAAGAGGCGGTCAAAGGTACCGGCTCCGATGTGATGGTCATGGCAGACCACTTCGCCTCTGAGGAATACCGGCTGCACTTGGCCCAAGTTTATGCCAAGCGGGCGCTGCTCGCCATTACGCAGTAAAAACAACTTGTCTTTTTTGCGGCTGCCGGCCGCTCATAGTGTATGAAACTTTTATGCTAATTTGAAGGCGGGAGCTTGTTCTCCCGCCTTTTTGCTTGGCCCGCCTCAGCGCTTATGGCCAAGAGGACGACACACCCAACAACAACTATGATGGAGAACAAGGAATTGGAAGAGATCCGGCACATGCTCAGGGAGCAAGGCTACATCACAGAGCCTTCAATTGTCATGTCTGTTTTTTTAGCTAAAGCCCTAAAAAAACCGTTGCTCATTGAAGGGCCCGCCGGGGTAGGCAAGACAGAGATCGCCAAGGTGATGAGCCGTGCGCTCGACACAGACCTCATCCGCCTGCAGTGCTATGAAGGGCTAGACGCTACACATGCTATTTATGAGTGGAACTATCAGCAACAGCTGCTGCATCTTAAGCTAGAGGAGCAGAGCGATAAAAGCCTGGAAGAGCGGGAGCAAAATATCTTCAGTGAGCGCTTCCTCCTTAAACGCCCGCTGTTGCAAGCCATTACCCATCACAGAGCGCCCGTCTTGCTGATTGATGAGATAGACCGGGCCGACGAAGAGTTTGAAAGTTTTTTGCTAGAAATCCTCTCTGACTGGCAGGTGAGCATACCCGAAATAGGCACCATCAAAGCGACGCACATCCCTCAGGTCATTGTCACAAGCAACCGCGTGCGGGAGCTTTCCGAAGCACTGCGCCGACGCTGCCTTTACCTTTATGTCTCCTACCCGGAGTTTGAAAAAGAGCTGCAGATTGTCAGGGGCAAAGTACCAGGCATAGACCAAAAGCTAGGGGAGCAGATTTGCCGGTTTATGCAGGAAGTGCGCCAAATGCGGTTGGAGAAAATTCCGGGGGTCGCTGAGACCTTAGACTGGGCAATGGCGCTTTCAGCCCTGCATATTGACCACCTCGATAAGGAAATTGTGGAATCGACCCTAGGCATTGTCCTCAAAGACTGGCAGGATATACGGCAAGCCAGCCTCTCTTTGACGGAGCTCCTGGAAAAGGTCGGCGCTATCTCCAAATTTGAAAACCTCTGAGCCTATGCTCTGCCAGTTGAGAGGATAGACAAAGGCAGCTACCCCAAGAAGGGGCAGCTGCCTTTTCATCTTTTTGGAGATCACACAATGGGCAGCGCTGACAACTTAAGTAAAACAAAGCCCTGGCGAAAATCAAAATACCGCAGGTGTTTATGCTTTTCGGGCTTTATAGGTGGGCATTGGCCTAGCGCTGCGTAGGGGTTTGAGCCCGATAGGGCCGAGCGGATAGCGAGCCCCGGAGCATAGCGGCACCTGCCGGCAGGCAGGGGCAGGCCCCAAAGCCAAGCCCCCCGCTAGTTCAAGCGGATTTCGTCCTCGTTTTCGTCGTAAAACTTGTACTTGGTAAGGTGGAAATCATTGTTAGGCTGAATTTTCACCCATTTGTAGAAGCTCATGTACCACTTCATCTGCATACTTGGGAGCCCCTTTTTGAGGTACGCCTCAATGAAAGGGTGGACCAACAGCTTGATTTTTGATTTTGGCCTAGACTGTACAATGAAGTTCAGGTCACGCTCAATCTCATCGTAGATAAGCAGGGAGGCATTGATCTTGCCGGTACCGTTGCAAGTCGGGCAGACCTCTGAGGTACTGATGTTGACCTCCGGGCGGACCCGCTGCCGGGTGATCTGCATGAGGCCAAATTTGCTAAGGGGCAAAATGGTATGCTGTGCACGGTCTTTCTTCATGAATTGCCGCATGGCCTTGATAAGGTCGCGCCTTTGTTCGGCCTTCTTCATGTCGATGAAGTCGACGATAATGATACCGCCGATGTCTCTGAGCCTGAGCTGACGGGCAATCTCCTCTGCTGCTTCTAAGTTGACCTTCATGACCGCATCCTCCTGCTTGCCCATCTTGTGCCCACTGTTGACATCAATGACGTGCATGGCCTCTGTATGCTCGATAACGAGGTAAGCGCCGCTAGGCATAGTAGCCGTTTTGCCAAACGAGGACTTAATCTGCTTCGTTATGCCATGCGTATCGAATATCGGTTTGTTGGACTTGTGGAGATTGACGATTTTCACCTGTTCAGGCGAAATGGACTCGAGGTAGGTCCGGATATTTTGGTACATCTGTTTATCATCCACCACAATGCGGTTGAAGGAGTCTGTCAGTACATCCCTCAAGATGCTAGAGGTTTTATCCAGCTCGCTCAGCAGTTTGAGAGGCGGTTTGGCTTTGTGCAGCTGCGAGTGGATATCCTCCCAGCTTTGCATGATCTGCATGATCTCCTCGTGCAGGTCTGCCACTTTTTTGCCTTCCGCAGCAGTACGCACAATCACGCCAAAGTTTTTGGGGCGAATGCTTTCCACCAGCAGGTGCAAGCGCTTTCGCTCTTCAGCGTTGGCAATTTTTTTGGATACGGCTACCGTATTGGAGAAGGGGGTGAGTACGATATAACGCCCGGGGAGCGTGATTTCGCAAGTCAGCCGCGGGCCTTTTGTAGAGATAGGCTCTTTGAGCACCTGAATCAGGATCGGCTGCTTTTTGCTCAGCACCTGATCGACCTTTCCGGTCTTGACAATTTCCGGCTCCATTTTGAAATTATCGAGCGTATGGGTATTGATACCGCCCGACATAGCGCCATTGGTGAACTTGAGCAGCGACTTTAGCTTGGGGCCCAAGTCAGTGTAGTGCAAAAAGGCGTCTTTGGGATGGCCAATGTCTACGAAAGCAGCATTGAGCCCGGGCATGAGCCTTTTTATACGCCCGACGAAAATATCCCCTACGGTGAAGTTATCATTGGTCTTTTGGTAGTGCAGCTCTACTAGCTTAGAGTTTTCAAGCAGCGCAATCTGGACCTCCGTGGGGGTGGAATTGATGATGAGTTCTTTTTCCACGGTTATTTTTTTTCCCTGGCTCTCGTAGCTAAACCGGGAGCCCCGGCTACAGCGCAAGCCAGCGGTTATGATACTCCGCTGCCACGCCACTGCTGTTTGCTGCATGAGCAAAGGCAGACGAGGTGGCCACTAGCACACGGAGTTGGGGCAAAGCGGCGAGCAGGTATCTTAAGGCAGGCAGCACGGAGCTGAAATTGCCCCTTGCTTAGCACTGCATACGGCAGCGTTCCACAAGCGGAGCGCCACGCAGCTGTGCTTTGTGCCCTGTATATTGCTCTACACACGAATACGATCAGAAGGCTGAGCCGATAATAACCGTTGAAGGATATATAATTGGTCAATGTCTCCGTCTTTGGAGGAAAGGCAAGGTTGAAAGCCGTAAAAGGTCTTGTTTTTTCTTTTATTCAAACTACAGGCAATGTACAGCCCTGAGGGCATGATCAAAAAAGCGGCCTGCCTAAAAAGGGGTACGGCTTACAGCAAACAACGTATAGTGCGGGGCGAACGCATTGCTTTTATACTGCGTGCAGGCATTGCTGAGCCTTTTGCACGGAGCTGAGTGCAAAGATATCCACATTAACGGCTGCACCCTAGGTCTAGGGCTATGGCGCTAACGGAATGCTTCCGCCCTGCAAAGGGCTAACGCTTACTTTCCGAGTTCAAAGAACAGATCGGCAAACCGCGGTGCTGAGGACAGCACGACAGCCTGCTGGCTTTATTTGGAGGAATTGCTCTGCTAATGCGGGGCCAATGCCCACAACAGCAAAACCCGCCCTTCAACAGGCAGGTTGGCCAAGGCAAATCCGATCGTGTTGCGCATGATCTTCTGTGGGCTGAGCTATAGAGCTGACAGCCCGCAGAAGAGCCGAAAAATCACTTATTTGTTCTTTTTCTTATGGCGATTCTTGCGCAGACGCTTTTTACGCTTGTGCGTAGCGATCTTATGTCTTTTTCTCTTTTTTCCACAAGGCATAATTCAGTCCTTTTAAAATGAATAAATTTGTTTTCAGCTTGTTTGCTCAAGCTGTGATATACCGCGAGGCTCAATCTTGAGGCCTTTGCGGCAAAAACGGTGTCTTAATCTGTCAACGAGCGGCAGCGCTCAGCAAAAACCGCAGCCTGCGCTTCATCCCCCTGCCCTTCGTAAGCCTGCGCAAGCAGGCAGACCGTGGTAGGGTTCTGCGGTTCGGCATTCAGTGCCTGGCTCAGGCGCTCTACGGCCCGGCCGAATTGGCCTGTCCGGATAGCCAAACGGCCTAGCGCATTCAAAACAAGAACGTTGTCGGGCGCTTCCTGGTTGAGTTCGCGCAGCATGAGGATCCCCTTCATAGGGTTGTCAGCAGGAGGATTGGCCGTGTAGACCAACGCTAGGTTGACCCGGTTGGCCATATCATCCGGTGCAAGGGAAATCGCGCTTTCGAAAGCCTGCACGGCACGGCCGGTACAAAACTCCCGCTTGCGCGCTTCCTCGCTCCGCTGAATGCAGATGGTGTAGGTAGTCCCTGCAATCGACCAGCTTTCAGCGGTGCCGGCAAGCTCTGCAACGGCCTGAGCATAATAACCGGCCACCGAAGGCTCTTCAAGGCTATACCAAGCACTCGACAGCGCCTTGTTCAAACGGAGCTTCGTCGAATCGTCCAGTGCAGCTGCTAATTCTTCTTCCAATGCCAGTACTTCAGCAGACTGCGCAGGGGCGAGAGCCCCACGTGCTTCGCTGATCAGCGCCTGGACATCGGTACTTTCCGTTGCCAGCGCCCTCGACTGATCGAGGGAGGAGATCTCCTTGGGCTTACGGTCGCACCCCAGATAAAGGGTTAAGAAAAGGGCAAGAGCTGCAGCAATAACGCCCCATTGAAGCTTCGTCATCGGCACTAGTCGTTACTTTCTTCTTCTGGCAAAGAGGTCACATTATCCTTGACCTGCTCCACGAAAACTTTCGCAGGCTTGAACGAAGGGATATAATGTTCAGGGATTTCAATGGCGATATTCTTCTTGATGTGGCGCCCGATCTTCTTCGCGCGCTTTTTGATGACGAAAGAGCCAAAACCACGAATATACACGTTCTCCCCATCAGAGAGGCTGCCTTTCACTTCCTTAAAAAAGGTCTCTAATGTTACCAGCACATCCACTTTAGGCACGCCTGTTTTCTCTGAAATTGCTGCAACCAAATCAGCTTTTCTCATCGTTATTTATTGGTTTATAGTCAGTTATAGCAATCTATCGCTTTAAAAATGAAGGGCAAATTTCGGTATTTTATTTTTTAAACGAAAATAAAAGTTTAGATTATTTTACTTTTTTTGTTCGTTCTCAACTGATTACAGCACCTCCTTGCATTCTCAATCCCTTTATTATCTTTGCAATCCGTACTTGACTACACACCTCAAAACCTTGCCCACTGCTGTGCTTCCAAGGCCGCTGCAACCGCCTACAAGTGCTAGGGCTATTCTCCAAACCCGCTCCAACCCGGCCAGGCCCACCTTGCCTCGGGAGCCTATAACTGACCATATGCTTTTATCCATGACAGGCTACGGCCGGGTCTCCAATAGCTTCGATGACAAGGTCATCAATGTGGAAGTCCGGTCGCTCAATAGCAAATACACAGATATACGGGTGAAAATCCCGCAAAACTACAAGGAGAAGGAGCATGAGCTTCGGAAAATCGTCTCTGATAAAGCCCTGCGCGGCAAAATAGAGATCACGATAGAGGTGGAGACCGGCAACGGCGGGGATGAATACGGCTTGAACGAAGCGCTCTTCCGCAGGTACCATCAGGAGCTCAGCCGCCTGACGAATGAGCTGCAAATCCCAACTGCGGATATGCTTCAGGCCATACTCCGCCTGCCTAATGTAGTGGGGGCTGCCGCAGATACCATAGATGACAAAGAGTGGGCGGCTGTGCACAAAACAGTAGACGGCGCGCTGGCAAAATTTACTGAATTCCGCACCGTTGAAGGCAATGCGCTAAAAGAGGATCTCCTCCTGCGTGTCAACAACATCGCTAGCCTCCTTGCGCGCCTCGACCCTGAAGAGGAGGAGCGCATCACCAAACTGCGGCAGCGCATGCGCCAAAGCCTTGAAGAACACCTCGGCAAAGACAAAGTAGACGACAACCGCTTCGAGCAGGAGATCTTGTTCTACCTTGAAAAAATTGACATCACAGAGGAGAAGGTAAGGCTGGAACAACACTGCAAGTACTTCATTGAAGAGCTCGAGAAGCAACAGCCCCTGAAAGGGCGCAAGCTCAGCTTCATCAGCCAGGAAATGGGGCGGGAAATCAACACCATGGGGGCCAAAGCTTATTCCTCCAACATTCAGAAGCTTGTTGTTGAAATGAAGGACGAGCTCGAAAAAATTAAAGAACAGGTGGCCAATACGGTATGAGCAAACTTTTTCTATTCGCCGCCCCTTCCGGGGCTGGCAAAACGACCATAGTCCGGCACTTACTGTCTAAATATAATCAGCTGTCTTTTTCTATTTCTGCAACGACGAGGCCCCGTAGGCCGCACGAGGTAGATGGCAAAGATTATTACTTCATCTCTTCAGACCGCTTCCGGGAGCTCATACAGCAAGAGGCTTTCGTAGAGTGGGAAGAAGTATACGAGGGGTTGTACTACGGTACACTGCGGTCGGAAGTCGGCCGCCTGTGGGCCGACGGCAAGCACATTCTTTTTGATATTGATGTGAAAGGCGCGCTCAACATCAAAGCCGCTTTCCCCGAAGAAGCTGTGGCCATTTTCGTCCGCCCGCCTTCTATAGATGCTTTAGCCGAAAGGCTGAAAGCAAGAGGCACCGAAGATGAAGCCAGCTTCCGCAAACGCATCAGCAGGGCTACGGATGAACTCGCCTACGAAAACCAATTCGACCTGACCCTCATAAATGATCGGCTCCCAATTGCCCTCTCCGAGGCCGAGCAGCTCATTGAGCGCTACCTAAACCAACCGACCTGAACTGTTATGGCCACTCAAACTACTCAAGGCATACGGGTTACGGTGGAGCCCACCTATCAGCCCGCATATTCCAACCCACTACAAAGCCGGTTCATTTTCGCCTATCAGGTGATCATTGAAAACTTGGGCACGGCCACAGTGCAGCTGCTGAGGCGGCATTGGTTCATCTGGGATGCAGATGGGAGTATGCAGGAAGTAGAAGGGGAAGGGGTCATCGGGCAACAGCCAATATTGCCCCCCAATGGGCGCCACGAGTACGCGTCTTGGTGCGACCTGACCACAGGGATAGGCAAAATGAACGGCACTTACCTGATGGTGGATGTGGAGAAGAACGAACAGTTCTACGCGAAAATCCCCGCGTTTGTCTTGATCGCCCCACTACGGCTGAACTAAAAGCTTGTTTAGATTTTACACTTTGGGCTGCTCTTGCCCCGAAGCCTAGCGGATATAATGCTTCAGATCTGCAAACTCGCTCAAGTGCTTTTCCGCCAACCGCTGATCTGCCCGGCGGCCATTCACATAGGCCGTAACGTAAGCAGAGGAAAAATCTCCGCTAAGCAGCTTTGCCCGGTAGGCATCCGCTTTGCTATGACTCTCAAAACCGCCAACTGTATAGCGGTAGTAGGGGCTGTCCATCTGCCGCTCCACCATAACCACGGGCAGCCCGTTCAGGCGGCTGCTCTTATATGCCCCGCTTAAGGAAGCCACTTGCACCTTGAACAGCAAGGGCGCATTGATGGCATGCCCCTCCACTGCCAGCTTAGCCACAACCGCCATATCGCCTGCACTGCCCCCGCTCGACAGTGGTTCGTAAAAGTGGAAATCTATTGCAGTGCGCGCTCCATCCGGCAGCGCGCCCTTCTCGGCTAGCGTGCCACGGACGAAGACCTGACCACTGCCAACACCTTTGTCTATGAGGTGTTGGGCAGCAGATTCTGCACGCCGGACAGCCTCGTATACTTGCACGCCGGCAATAGCAGAAGGCGCTTCAACGTAAGCTGTAATGACTAAGTAGGGGTCCGTTGATGCAGTCATCACCTCCGCCATCCAATCAAGCTGCAGCTTCTCCTCTGCTGTGAAGCCCACAGCAGCATTACCGCCCAAGAACGGGGTCAGCCAAACTTCCTCAACGGCCGCTCCGGCAGGCAAGCCCACAGCAGCGCTATCGCCGGCCTCCGGTTGGCCCATAGCCACAGGCAGTATGGGCTCTTCGGGCTCCTCGCCTGACTGAGGCACTGCTATATCCGGCAGAGCCACCGGCATTTCTTCAGCCGCAGGCTGTGCAGCCAGCTCCCCCTCCTGTTCCAGGACCGAAGGCTGTACCCGGCTTGCCATGGGCTTGCCAGCGGTCAGCTGAGGCACAGGCAGTTCCATTTCCGGAAGGAAGGTTTTGAAATGGGCTGCATAGATGTCCCGTTTGCCCATGCCATCCTTACGGGAAGAGGAAAAATAGGCCGTAAAACCATCATTGGAGACCCGGAAGTAGGCATCGTCCCCTGCGCTGTTTATCTGGCTGCCCAGGTTCTCGGGCACAGTCCAAAGCATTGCATACTGATTGTATACAGACTTTACCACATCCAGCCCGCCTACACTGAAATTGGGGTGGTTGGTACTATAATACAGCGTGCGCTGATCCCTAGCCAGAAAAGGGGTAGTCTCATCGTACGGGGTGTTGATCTGCTCGCCCAAATTCTCCGGTTCGCTCCAGCTCCCATCCCGCCAGACTGTCCGGTAAATATCAAGCCCTCCAAAGCCGCCTTTGCGCCGGCTGGAAAAGTAGATGAGGGTGTCATTCACGAAGAAAGGCGCTTCATCTCCCATAGCAGGGGAGACCGGCCCCTCAAAAACATCCGCGCTAACGGTCCGCTCAGCTGCATTGCGGAAGGTATCTACTAGGATCTGCCCATTGCCAGGGCGCCAGCCCTGATAAAAGTACATGACCTGCCCTTCCGGGTTGAAGCCCAACAGCATATCGTGCTGTGTACTGTTCAGCAGGTAGCCCATGCTCCGTGCATTTTGCCAGTTGGCCCCTGCAGCAGCAGCTGTGCAAGTGTAGATATCGGCGTAGTACTGCCCAAAGCGAGTATCCGGCATGCCGTATTCATTGCGCAATCCCCCCATATTGCCTTTACGGCGGGCCGAGAAGTAAAGGCGGTCGGCATGATTGGGGCTCACGATCGGGGCATACTCATCGGCAGCAGAATTCACGCCCGGGCCAAGGTTTTCTGCGTAAGCATCTGAGCGCTGATACTGTACGCGCATACCTGTAGCACAGCGGCGTATTTCGTCCCAAACCATACTGCGGTTGGGATGGTTGGGGCGCAAGCGCCTAAGGTAGTCTTTGTAGTAGGATGCTGCCCGCTCAAAACGGTTCATGGCATGGCTGACCTTCCCAAGGTAGAGCCAGCATTCCGGGTAAGCCCCTTCTTGGCGCGACAGCCGCTGCAGCACCGCTTCAGCTTCCTGCAGCTGATTGACCTGATACAGGCATACCGCTTGTATGAATTGTGCTTCAAGGTCGTTGCGCAGCTGTGCATCCGCAGATTTCAGGACCGCAAGAGCGTCTTCAAAATGCTCGTTCAGAAAGAAAGCTTTGGCTTCCTCTTTCTTATAGTCTTGGCTGTACGCAGGCAGGGCCAGGCAGCAGATCAGGATAAGTAGTAATGGTATTCTCATAAGGCCCATTTCGATGTTGCGTTAAGATGCCGAAGGGCACTGTTCGGTTTGGGTACATCCTCTTTGCAGCACCTGCCCCAGCAGGGCTGTAAAGCAAGAGGGCTGCATTATGGTAAACTGCCGGATGCCCGGCTCCGCTGCCTTGGCAGGCAAAACGGACTTTAATTTACCAAAATGCAGCCACTTTTCCGATTGCTACATGGCAATCGATAGATTTAGCAGGCTCAAAGAGCTCGCTTGGAGCAGTTCTATCATGAAAATCAACAATTTATGACCTACCTACTGTGCCAGCACAGCGGGCGCAAACCAGATTGTCGTTTTTTTGAGGGGCCTGCTCCTGCCGTGAGGGCAGGTGCCGCTATGCTACGGGGCTCGCTCTTCGCTCGGCCTTATCAGGCCTGCCGCCCCTTCGCAGCGCTAGGCCAATGCCAGGCTAGAGCCCCAAAAGTATAAACGCCTGCCACACTTTGGGGCTCGCCCAGCACAGCCGGCAGAGTTCTGGCGAAGCCACTTCATTTGAGTTTAGCGGGCTAAATAAAAATTCAGTGAGAAAGCCAGGCTCATAAAACGTTGATTGGCAACAAGTACGAGCTCCAATTATGCTCTAAATGCGCTGATCCGCATCAAACGCCTCTAGGTAATCCCCTACCCTACGGAGGAAGGAGCCGCCCAAGAAGCCATCAACCACACGGTGGTCATAAGACAGCGACAAGAACATCATATGCCGCACTGCAATCAAGTCGCCGTATTCGGTTTCCACTACTGCGGGCTTTTTACGGATTGCCCCCACCGCCAGGATAGCCACTTGTGGCTGATTGATAATAGGGGTGCCCATCACATTGCCAAAGGTGCCTACATTGGTCAGTGTAAAAGTGCCGCCCTGTATCTCTTCCGGCTTAAGTTGATTGGCGCGGGCACGGGCAGCCAGGCTGTTCACTTGCTTGGTAAGCCCGAGCAGGTTGAGCTGATCCGCATTTTTGATCACAGGGACGATCAGGTTGCCAGATGGCAACGCAGCGGCCATGCCCAGGTTCACCTGCTTCTTACGGATAATCTGCGAACCGTCAACTGATGCATTGATCATTGGGAAGTCGCAGATAGCCTTGGCAACAGCCTCCATGAAAATAGGCGTGAAAGTGATTTTTTCTCCATGCTTCTCTTGGAACGCTTTTTTCACCCGGTTGCGCCAGTTAACGATATCTGTCACATCCACCTCTACGAAAGACGTGACGTGTGGCGAAGTCTGCTTGGAATTGACCATATGGTCCGCTATCAGGCGGCGCATACGGTCCATCTCAATGATCTCCACGTTGTCATCACTCGAATGCACGGCAGGAGCAGCAGCAGGCTGCCGGGGCGGCTGAGGGGCTGAGGGGGCTTCCTTCCGGGGCGCAGCCGGCGCAGTCGCAGGTGAGGAGCCCTGTGATTTGCGCTGCTCCACATAAGCCAGAATGTCTTTTTTGGTCACCCGCCCTTGCTGTCCAGAGCCTTCGATCTGATCCAGCTCCTGTAGGCTGATCTGCTCTTTGTCTGCTATGGTGCGGACCAAAGGAGAGTAAAAGCGGTTGCCGCTGCCAGTACGGGCAGCGGGCGCGGCCTCTGCTGCAGCAGGGGTTGGCTCAGGCTGAGGGGATGCAACCTCTTCAGCCATTTCTTCTGCGGGCGCTTCTTCTTTCACGCTGGGGCTGGGCTGAGGCGCCACGCCCTCCCCTTCTGTCTCGATAATGGCGATCACCTTGCCGATTTCAACGGTCTCATCTTCTGGGAAACGAATTTCCTTTATGGTACCTGATACAGGGGAAGGCACCTCTGAGTCGACCTTGTCCGTAGCGATCTCAAGTATGGTTTCATCCTCTTCTACAGTATCCCCCACTTGCTTCACCCACTTCAGGATGGTCGCTTCCATGATACTTTCGCCCATTTTGGGCATGATCAATTCAACTTGAGCCATAGTGATTTTTTCTTGTATAGTTTGGTTCTAATTTGGTTAGCGCCTGGTGGCAAGGCACACTTTTTCGGCTGCAAAATTAGCCGTTTTCGGTGGCTATTACAAATACCGTATTGACCAAAGCCACGTTTCACTGTGGATAGTGCCGAAGCAAGAACTGCCGAAGCAGGTGCAGCGCATGTGCCCCAGTATACTGTATGTTCTTCTCCCGGTCCTTTCCTGCCCGTAGGAGCAGGGCCTCTGTAACTTGACGGTTGCCCACAGCCAGCCAGATCGTGCCCACCGGCTTATCCGGCGTCCCTCCTCCAGGCCCTGCTATCCCTGAAATGGCTATAGCGACCTGCCCGCCAATGTGCTCTATTGTTCCTGCTACCATTTCGCGGACAACCTCCTCGCTCACTGCCCCGTGCTGGCTGAGCGTTTGCGGGCTTACGCCCAAAAGCTTCTGCTTTAGCTCATTGGAGTACACTACAGCCCCTCCTGTGTAATAAGCAGAGGAGCCCGGCACAGAGGTGATCAAGTGCCCAACATACCCGCCGGTACAGCTTTCGGCTGTTGCCAAAAACAACCCCCGCTCTTGCAGCAAGCGCCCCACCGCTGCCTGCAGCCGGTCGGCGCCCTCGCCAAAAACGATATCAACAAGCCGCTCGCGGAACCGCTTAGCCCAGCTATCGACCTCCTGCTCAAGTGAAGCCAGGTCTGCACCTTCGCCCGAAAGCCGGAGCCGGACCTGCCCAAGGTTGGGGAGGTAGGCCAGCTTGATATGGGGCGGCAGGGTATCCTCAAGGTCAGCTATACGCTCTGCAATCCGGGATTCGCCAGTGCCTGAAGTCAACAGGGTCCGGTGAGCAATAGCCCTTAGCGGAAACTGCGCCTTCAGACGGGGCAGGACTTCCTCCTTCATAAGGGATTTCATTTCATAAGGCACCCCTGGCATAGAAACAAGGACCTTCCCCCCGTGTTCAAACCACATGCCTGGGGCCGTCCCCATGCGGTTGCGCAACAGCTGGGCATTATCTGGCATATAAGCCTGTAGGCGGTGGGCTTCTGTTGGCTTACGGCCTAGCTGTTCAAAAAAGCGGGTGATGGACCGGTAGGTCTCCTCATGGAAGAGCAGGCGCCCACCGGTAAAGCCCGCCAAGACTTTTTTGGTCACATCGTCTTTTGTAGGCCCCAGCCCTCCTGTAATCAGCACAGCATCGGCTTTCGAAAGCCCCTCCTGCAGTGCGGCTCTTATCCCCTGCTCTTCATCAGGCGCGGTAGTGATGCCGGCCACCTGCATGCCGTTGAGGTTGAGCTGCTGCCCCATCCAAGCGGAGTTGGTATCTATGATCTGGCCTATCAGGATTTCGTCTCCTATCGTAATCAGGTATGCTTTCATATCATCAGGCTGGGTTGCTGCAAAGCGTGAAGTAATGAATGTGCAAACAACCAGGTGCCGCAGTGGTTGCAGCCCCCTGCAATCAATCTGGCAGCCACTGTATTTCCTTCAGCCCGAATGCCTGCTCCTGCCCGTCGAACCAAAGCCGCAGCCGCCCATCCTCATCTACCCCCTTCCCCACAGCAACGACCTCCCGCCCGCCCGGCAACAGGTACCGGCAGCTCTCCCCGTAGCCTAAAAGGTTTTCGTAATACTCCTCCTGCAAGCTTGCAATTTGCTTGCCCCGGAGGGCAAGATAGCGCTGCTCCAAAGCGCGCCCAAGGGCCTCTTCCACTGCCCATAGGTCATACAATGCCCCACCGGCCTGCCGGAGGGAGATGGCCAAGGGCAAAGCCGGAGGGAATTGCTCAACATTGACATTCAGCCCAATACCAATGATAGTGTGCTGTAGCTGACGGCCCGCAATCTGGTTTTGTATCAAAATACCGGCCACCTTTTTACCGGCCAAATAAACATCATTGGGCCATTTGACACGGCAGGGCGGGCCATCTGCCAGAAAGTGCTGCACGGTATCCCGGACAGCAAGAGCGGCTATGATGTTCAGCCCAAACTGACGCCGGGCTTCCAGAAAACGAGGGTAAAGGATGACGCTCATGCTGATGCACAAACTGGCAGGGCTATACCAACGGCTGCCAATTTGTCCTCTGCCCGCAGTTTGTTCCGCCGCCGTTATGACAGTCCCTTCAATTGGCGTGCTTTTTGAGAGTAGCTCCTGTGCATGGGAATTGGTTGATGGCAAAGCTGAAAACGCATGAACAACCTTTCCAATAAAAAGCGTGTTTTTATACTGCAACCGTAAATTATTTGATACTTTTAGTTGTTGTAAAGGCCGCTGAGCAGCAGGGGCTGGCCGAACTAGCTGCCCCCACTGTGGGGCGAGCTTGAGCTCCAACCCTTCCCCGCAACAGTTGACAGGTTCAGCAGAGCAGGAGCCAAAAGCTCCATCTTTATTGACCGAAGCTGAATCAATTCCTTAAGCAAAATTAATAAAATCTGAGTTTGAATTCACACGCTAAAGTACAGCCACAGCCATTCACGACCGAGGAACTGAATGACCTTATCATAGAAAGTATTCAAGACATCAAAGGTAAAAGCATCGTAAAACTCGATATGCGCAAATTGCACGATGCCCCGACGGATTACTTCATCATCTGTGAAGGCGACTCTAACACTCAGGTGAAAGCCATCGCAGACAATATACAGAAGCGTATACGGCAGGAGACCGGCACCTACGCCAGCCATGTGGAAGGCGACAGAGGCGCTACTTGGGTCTGCATAGACTATTTCACGACCGTAGCCCACATCTTCCACAAAGAAAAGCGGAACTTCTACGAATTGGAGAACTTGTGGAGCGACGCCCGCATCACGGAATACGAAAGTTTGTAGCCTTGCCGCAACTCTTGGCCGAAATCTGGCAACGAAACCCGTACTGCTACGTTACTTAGTAGATTGCTCAGGGCAAAACACCTTGCCCAGCGCTCTGCGCGCTTTATTTTTTATAGCAAAACCTAAGGCTGAAGCCTTTCGAAATTTGTAAAGATTTTCTGAATGGAAAACACAAACAATAATAACAAGCCGGATGCCAACAAGCCGGGCGGCCCTAAATTCAATACGTATTGGATTTATGGCATCATCGCGCTTTTCCTGCTTGCGCTCAACTTCTACAGCATGTCCGAAGGGACACGCGAACAGGTGAGCCGCACTAAGCTTGGCGAAATGCTGGCTAGCCAAGACGTGGAAAAGCTCATGGTCATCAACAGCAAACGGGCTTATATTTACGTCAAGAAGTCTGCCCTGGAAGAAAAGCCTGAGTTTTACAAGGATGCAGAGCAGCGCTCCGCCCTCAGCGGCGACAGCTATCAGTACTGGCGCGAAATTGGCTCTGTTGAATCTTTTGAAGACTGGCTCTACGAAGTGCAGGACAAAGCAGGCATCGAAAGTGCCGATCAGGTGAGCCCTATTTACGATACCCGCCAAAACTGGCTGACCCCTCTCTTGGGATGGGTGCTCCCCATTATCATCGTCGTTGCTATATGGGTATTCATCATGCGGCGCGTAAGCGGAGGCGCTGGCGGGCCCGGTGCTCAAATTTTCAACATCGGCAAATCTAAAGCAACACTGTTCGACCAGAACAGCAAGGTCAACGTCACTTTTCAGGATGTTGCCGGGCTGGACGAAGCGAAGGAGGAAGTCATGGAAGTCGTTGACTTCCTGAAAAACCCTAAAAAATATACTGCCTTGGGCGGCAAAATCCCTAAGGGTGTCTTACTGGTCGGCCCTCCGGGCACCGGTAAAACCCTTTTGGCCAAAGCCGTTGCCGGAGAAGCCGGCGCTCCTTTCTTCTCTATTTCTGGGTCTGACTTTGTGGAAATGTTCGTAGGCGTGGGCGCCTCGCGCGTGCGCGACCTCTTCAAGCAGGCCCGCGAAAAGGCTCCTTGTATCATATTTATAGATGAAATCGATGCCATTGGCCGCGCCCGTGGCCGCGGGAATATGCAAGGCGGGAATGACGAACGGGAGAACACCCTCAATCAGCTGCTCGTGGAAATGGACGGCTTCAGTACCGACAAAGGGGTCATCCTGATGGCTGCTACCAACCGGCCGGATGTGCTTGACAGCGCATTGCTCCGCCCTGGCCGCTTTGACCGCCAAATCGGCATTGACCGCCCTGACCTCAAGGGAAGGAAAGCCATCTTCAGTGTGCACTTGAAGACCATAAAAACAGCACCTGGCGTAGAACCGGAAGAACTGGCCGAAATGACGCCTGGGTTTGCTGGTGCAGATATCGCCAACATCTGTAACGAAGCCGCTCTGGTCGCCGCTCGCCGCAATAAACAGGCTGTGGATATCGACGACTTCAACTATGCACTCGACCGCATCATCGGCGGGCTGGAAAAGAAAAATAAGCTCATCTCTCCGGACGAAAAGAAAATCATCGCTTACCACGAAGCCGGGCATGCCGTCTGCGGATGGTTCCTCCCTCACGCTTCTCCCCTTGTCAAAGTGACCATCGTGCCCCGTGGGCTTGGCACCCTCGGCTATGCACAGTACCTCCCGAAAGAAGAGTACATCACACGGACCGAGCAGCTCCTCGACCGTATGTGCATGACTTTCGGCGGGCGGGCTGCGGAATCTATCATTTTCGATAAAATCTCAACCGGCGCACAAAACGACTTGGACCAGGTCACCAAGATGGCTTACAGCATGATTACGGTCTTTGGCATGAACGAACAGGTAGGGCAGGTCTCTTTCTACGGCCTGTCTCAAGATCAATTCCAACGGCCTTACTCTGATAGCACAGCCACACTAATTGACACGGAAGTCCGCAAACTGGTGGAATCGCAGTACGAAAGGGCTAAAGTGCTCCTAAGGGAGCGCCGCGAAGAGCTCGAGATCCTTGCCAGTCAGCTCTTGGAGAAAGAGGTATTGCTTAAATCCGATGTAGAGCGCCTCATCGGCCCTCGGCCTGGAGATGAAAAGCGCAAAGAAATAGCTGCAGCTGTTGAAGAGCACATGCCCGAAGGCAGCAGCGTAACGCCTTCCCCAAATGGGCTCAATAGCGGCACCGATGGTCCCGATGGCAAGGAAGAAGAAACGGAAACGCCAAATAAGGCGTAGCCTTTTTGGGCTCCTCTCGATGTAAAAGGCCGCGCAGCTAGGAAGCTGCGCGGCCTTTTTGTTGGTTATGCTCTGATGTACTGTCGCCGTGAGGCAAGAATGGCGGCTAAGCGCAAACCAAATTGTCGTTTGTTTTTTTGCGCCTGCCCAGCCTGCCTCGCGAAATGGGCCTGCCCCTACACAATGTGATGTCCCCTGTCTTGCCTGCTTCGCGGGATGTGGGGCCTGCCCCTGCCGCAAGGATGGGGCAGGCAGGCAGGTGCCGCTATGCTCCGGGGCTCGCTGTCCGCTCGGCCCTATCGGGCTTACACCCCTTCGCAGCGCTAGGCCAATGCCAGGCTAGATCCCGAAAAACATACACGGCTGCGGTATTGGGGTTTACACCAGAATGGCTTTCCGCCTATCCTTTGGCAGAAAGCTGCCTGCGCAGGCGCTCCAGGTCTTCATCTTGCTGCCGTTGCATTGGCCCCTTCACAAATGGGCTGAACAAATTGAACAGCCAAGGCCTGAGCTGTACCCGGGAAATCAGCCTTACCCGGCAACGCCCTTCACCTTGATCAAGAAATTCGTATACCTGCTCGCTGATCATGTTTTTGTTCTTCAATACCAGCTCCAAGCGCCGCCCGGGCACCACTCCAGCCACTTCTTCCACGACCTCCAGCTGGCCGCCCCCATCCTCAAACGACAACACCGCCCTACTGCCAGGCTGACGCTTGCGCCCCCTTTCCAGCCGGTAGCCCTTAAAGCCCTTCATCCAGGATTTCATCTGCTGAGGCTCCTTTGCCACAAAACGGAAAACCTCAGCTGCCGGCCGGTTGATGTCTATTGTGGTCAAGATCGTCATAACTTATGCACCTTAAAAGCTGAAGCCCACTGAAAGCTGCAAGTTCAGGTTTTGGTCTTTGTCGTCCCGAAAAGTATAGCCCTGTGCGCCGTTAATCTCCTGACGGGAAATATCCCTGGCCTCATTGGTCACATCAGAAAGCCCATAGTTGAGGCGCAGCCCCATGAACAGCCCCTGATTCAAGTAATAGGCAACACCACCTACCAAGCCTATATCGATGGTATTGAACAGGTTCTCATCTGTATCTACTCCTTCATAGTACGCCCCCAGCGTTTCAGGGATAGCAACATCCTTGCTGTCTAAACGCCGGACCCCGGCCTGTACCGCATCGGCTTCATTGAAGGGGTTCGCCAAGTAATCGTAATCGAGGACGATGACAAAAGGGTCTACAGCGTTGCCTAGCGGTGTCTGCCCTGCAAACCGCACTTCCCCTGCTGCCTTTGAGCCTACCAGGAAACCAACGCTCATGCCAGCGCTCAGCTCGAACTTGCCCAACCTGGCCACCCCCGTCACCGGGATATCGATGTACGAGTTGGTCACCTCAAGGGTAGTTTCCCGGTTGCCCGTTGCCACAAAGGGCTCGCTGCCGTCAAGCGGGCGGAAGACCCAGTAAGAATCCCCTGTGTAACCGTAAACGCCACCTTTTTGGGAAAACAGCAGCTCACCTCGCAAGCGGAACACATCCGTAAACCGGACATTGGCGATGGCCCCAATGTGGAAGCCATTAGAGATCCGGTACTCCTCGAGCTCTCCCCCTCCTGCTCCCATTTCAGAGGGCCCCGATATGGTCGTAAAGTTCAGGCCTGCGCGAAAGCCGCCAGAGAACTCCTGCCCGGCGAGCGGGCTCCATATACATAGGACGGACAAAGCCAGCAAACAAAGTAAACGATTCATATTTGGTTAGTTTTTTGCGGGCCGGTAGCCCTGTTCACAGAGCGCCCGCCGCAGCGGGCTTTATTCAATATCACAAGACCTTCTCCAGCCATATCCGGTTGGCTGAAAGCACAGGCCTTTTTTCAACGCTTGAAATGCTAAATCCGTTGCTCAAGGCAAAAATTAGCATGGCCCGGTGCTCGTTCCTGCTTTTCATCAGGAGCCGGCTGTACCCCCGCTGCTTAGCCCAGGACTCCTGCTCTGATGCCAAGGCCCGTGCTACCCCCCTACGGCGGTAATCAGGGAGCACTCCGCCCATCCAGGAATAAAAGCTGCCCTCCAGTTCGTAACCTACTTTAAAGCCGGCAGCCTTCCCGCCCACACAGGCAAGAAGGATCAGATGAGGCACTCCGGCCAGCCTTTCACGATAGGCCGAAGCGGGGTAAGGTGCCACAAATTCAGGCAGCTGAGCCGAGATCCACACCGCTTCTTCTATTGTGCCTTCCCGTATACAAGGCTTCACAGCTCCAATTTGAGGAATACCGGGCAGTGGTCAGAGTGTACGACCTCGGTCATTTGATAAGATTCGGCAAGCGATGCCACGAGGGGCTCCGTCACGGATTGGTAGTCAATACGCCACCCCTTGTTGTTTGCCCTGGCATTAGCACGGTAGGTCCACCAGCTGTACTGCTCTAGGCTGGGGTTGAGGTGCCGGAATGCATCCGTAAAACCTAAAGACAGCCATTCGTCCATCCACTCCCGTTCTTCCGGCAGGAAGCCAGATGTGTTCTTGTTGCGCACCGGGTCGTGTATATCCATAGGGGTATGGGCAATATTGTAATCGCCCACCACAATCATCTTGGGCCTGGAAGCCTTGAGCTCCTTCACCCATTCCATAAAGTCTTTGAGGAAGTCCATTTTAAAATCCTGACGTACCCCTCCTGTAGTGCCAGATGGGAAGTAACAGTTCAGTAGGGTCAGCCCTCCGAAATCAGTCCTTAAAACCCGGCCTTCTGCATCGTAGCGCTCAATCCCGCAGCCCGCTTCCACCAAGTCAGGCTCTTGCTTGCAAAAGGTAGCGACCCCGCTATAGCCTTTCTTTTCTGCCGAGTGCCAATATTGATGGTAGCCCAAATCCGTAAACCGGGCCTGCTCATTGGGGACTTGCTCCGGCTGCGCTTTGGTTTCCTGTACGCAAAGGATGTCGAGCCGGGCCTGCTCCAGCCATTCGTCCAGCCCTTTTTTCAAAGCTGCACGGATACCGTTCACGTTGTAAGATGCTATTGTCAGTGCCATAGTTGGTGTGCTTTGCCGCAAAGATAACATCTGCTGCCACCCTGCCCAACCGCCTCTCCTCCAAACCCGAAATATCCCGATAGGCCCTATGCTGCTCAGGCGCCTTTTTTACTTCTTTCCAGTTTTTTTACGCCCTTATATATACACAACCTGCTCTTAGTTATACAGAAAAACCAAAGAAAAACACACTATAAATTACTAAAAATCAAGTTTTTAATAAAAAAACAAGACTAATTAAAAACACAGTAATTAACCCAAATGTACTTATTTTCCTATTTGGAATGCAGCACTTTTGTATTGTCAGTAATCGGAAAGGGAATTAATAACACCACCGGAGAAAACTGGCAGGAGGAAAGAAAAACCCTCCGGGAAATGAATTGAATTTCACGAATGTAATCATAATCTCTTGAAGATCTCAGAAGCGTCAAAGGACGCTTCAATTTTGGTATGTAGATAGCCTCTCAAAGCTCTTTTGGAAACCGGTTGTTGCAACAGCCGGTTTTTCTTTTTTACGGGGGCACTGCTATCAGGGTTTCATCTCTTGGCTACAAATTGCATTTTTTTCCATCTAGAACAAACCTCACATACCTTATCCGCTCTTTATCAAACAACTACCCCATTTACCACCCCGGCTTTCGCAGGGCCAGCCAAAGCAGAAGAGTTTGTAGGGCCCTTTACCTCCTCTGCCGTCTTTTCTCTTTATATTCATACCCAAAACCATGCCAATATGATTATTGCACTGGGTTCTGATATGGACGCACCTTTGGTACAAGCCGCAGCAAAAGCCCTTGGCGAACGCGGCCACGAAGTCTTGCCTTTCGGCCCTGTGGCCGCACCTGATGCGCCCTGGCCACAAGTGGCCATACAGGCAGCTACTGCTGTCGCGGAAAACCGGGCCGACCAAGCTATTTTGTTCTGCTGGACAGGCACCGGCATCAGCATGGCGGCCAATAAAGTAACTGGCGTACGTGCAGCCCTATGCTGGGACGCCCCAACAGCGGCTGGCGCTAGGCAATGGAATGATGCCAATGCCCTGGCCATCAGCTTGCGCTATACAACCGAGGCCGTCCTGCTCGAAATCCTCGATGCGTGGTTCGGCCATAGCCCTTCCAACGAAGAAGCGGACGCAGCCTGCATACGATTCCTCAAGGCTTATGACCAAGGGCGGTAAGCCGGCGCTCAGCCCAGGCGGTTTGCTCTTTGCTTAAATGTAGTAGACTTTGGCCTTTCTTGGCTACCTTTGGCACCCAAAATACGCTGGAATATGCCTACCCTCATCCACCGATTAGCCATACATGAGCTGGAAAAAGCTGCTGACGAAAGCGGCGCACGTGTCTTCTTGAGCAGCCAATGCACCCCCATAGATGAGGAAGCACAAGCCCTTGTCGACAAGCTCCATGATACCTTCGTCCGCAAATCCGATACGCTACAGGGCTACCTCAGCCCTCCAGAAGATGCCCTCTTCCCCGGCTACTTTCAGCTGTTGCTGGAAAACGGCCTGGAACAGGCGGATGCTTTCCTAAATTTCACCCGGGACACCATGAACGCCTTACAGCTTTCCCTCCAAGGGGTGCTTGGCGCAAAAGGGGGCTATCTGGTCTATGCCGACTATACCGATGAGGCTACACAAGAACGGGCTATCGGCATTTTCTTGGTCCGGGACACGGATGGGCTGTCCTTCCGGCGGGGGCAGGAAGGGGCCGCCTTCGAGCTCAATTCGGTCACTTACCTCAATACTGACAAACTGGCGATGGCCTGCCGGATTTTTGTCCAGAAATTCCAGCAGGGCCAGGGCCGGTGCGTTGAGCTGATCAAACACGCCCGCACTCAAAAGGAAATTTCCGAGTACTTTATCCAATGGGTGGGGCTGGAAAGGCCCGAAAGCAGCCGGGAGCTTACGCAGACCTTCCTCGATATGGTCAATGAGCTGCCCGCACCGGTAGACGAAGAGACCGGGGAGGCTATGGAAGCGGGCCGGTTCAAAGAGCAGGTCCTCAATTTCGCCAACAGCAACCCACAAAAGGTCATCAACATCCAAGAGTTTGAACAGGAGTTTTACAAAAATGAAAACCCCGCTCAACAGTACTTCCAAGACCATCAGATCGAAATGGACAATGAGTTCCGCTTCGATAAAAAAGCGCTCAATCAGTTCTACAACCATAAGGCCAGCGCTGAAAAGCTCTACCTCTATTTCAACGATGGCCACCTGAGGCAGGGGCAAATCGTAGTAGAAGGCGACTCGGTCACCATTCACTCTCCTGAGTTGGCTGCACAGGTACGGGACTTCATGGACGACCGCAGCTAGACATCGGGCACCAAACAGGTAAACGTTGTTGAGCATGCTACAGCACGGCATGAGGGGCCTTCGCCTGCCTCACGGCAGGCGCCGCTATGCTCCGGGGCTCGCTCCTCGCTCGGCCCTATCGGGCTTCCCACCCCTTCGCAGCGCTAGGCCGATGCCATCAGAAAGCCCAAGCTTACGATAGCTTGGCTGCCCATCCCGCTCCTTGGTGCGAGGCGCCCCTACTCCCCATACAACCGGAAAGCCAGCTCAGGGAATACGACAAACGGGTTCGGCTTCCCATCTTGGTAACGGGCTATGGCATAAGTGCGGCTCACCTCGGCCGCGTCGGGCGGGTCTTGAAGGTGCCACTGCAGCAGCACTGGGCGCATGCCCTGGAAAAACAAGGGGTCGGCCTGCAGGGCCTCCTTCCGGTAAATGGTGTAGAAATAGAATACCGCTCGGGCAATATCCCCTTTCACCGCTTCCCTAGGCTCGAAGACAGACCCTGCCGCTTCACTGTAAGCATCACGGTGAGCGGTGGGCACAGATCCCTGTTCAAAGCCAAGGGCCAGCCACTGCTCTGCCCCTTCGTCGGGCACCTCTCCGAATGGGTTGTTGCCCCGGATGGCATTTACAGCTACCCGGCTGGGGAACAAGTGGTGCATATCGGACTTAGCTGGGCCAGACTTTGCCCCTTTGCTACGGGGGTAAACGTGCTCGCAGTTGATCCCGTCCGGGCTGCCGTCCCGGTACAGCGCCTGGGAAGGGTCTTCGCCAGGAGGCAAAGGCAGAGCATGCCCTGTATAGATGCCATAGACCGTATCGTTTTTTAGGTCTATCTGGCTATACATAATATCCCGGGCAGGGCCATAGCCCAAGACTTCCCTGGGCGTAAAATTCGCCTGCACGTATTTCAACAGGCCTTCGCGGGGCAGGGCAGGCAGGGCAGCCTGCTGCCCTTGCAAGGCCAGAGATAATAGGAAGAATAGCAGAAACGCCACTGTTTTTGACATGGTTGCTGGCTTGTTTTGGGCCCTAAAATAGAAAAAGTGCAGCCCTGACGAACAGGGCTACACCAAAACCAACTTCAAAAGGGGGGTTAAGCGTGTGGTTCTTGTATAAAGATCAAGCGAAAGCCCGGACGGACAGCGCAGCCCGTTGGTGCCTCGGAATTTTAAAAATTTGATTTTGAAGTTGGTGCCTGTGAGCCCTCTTGCTAAGAAGGCTATGGCTTTAGGTATGCAGAGGACGCCCTGTAATGCCACAGATGATGTGGGCGCTCAGAGCAATCAAGCTACTGCTGTAATGGCAGCGTACAGGGCAGGCCTGCACCTCCAATAAAATAGGGGGGGTATGATTTCGGTTTGCGGGACAAAGAAGAGTAGTAGATAGCCCGCCAGCTCTCAGGTTTTTAGAACGGGGATAAAGGTAATCAAAAATACGAAAATTTATAAACTATCCGTTACCGCAACTTAGCGTAATGTTGGCAAGTCAATGGCAGCAGCATGCAGCTGCTCATAAAACGCCTCCCCATACTTCCTGACGATGGCCTCTCTGACAAATTGATAAACAGGCAGTTGGTGCGCCTGCCCCTTTTCGCAGGCCGCTGAGCAAATGTCCCATCGGTCGTAATTCAGGGCTTCAAAGCCAGCAGGCTCATTTTTCAGGACCCGGATAGGATATAAGTGACAGGATATGGGCTTTTTGAAATCCGTTGCCCCATTTTTGTATGCCTGTTCGATGCCGCACTTTGCCACCCCGTCCGAATCATAAACCATGAAGGCGCAAGCACCGTTTTCGAGGAGGGTAGTACCGTACTCCTCCGGTTCTTTAAAATAGGTATAGGGGCCGTTGGCCTCAATTGCAGCCCGCCCTTCCGGCAAAAGGTAGCTTTTTACCGCTTCATATATCTGCTCGAGGACCGGCAGCTCAGCCTCATCGAGGGGGGCGCCAAAATCCCCTTCCCAACAGCAGGCGCCTTTACAGGCATCGAGATTGCAAAGGAACTGCTGACTGACTACATCGTCGCTCACCAGGATATCACCAATCATCAACATTTTCGATGGCTTTTGATCGACAGGCCATGGATAGCCCGGAAAATATTAGAAATACAAAGGTAGCTCCAAGGGTTCACACCCGCTACCTCTACCCTGCTTTTTTCGGCCACTAAAATGCCCTGGCCCACCCCAAGCTGGCGTAAACCAAAATATCGCAGGCATTTATGCTATAGCCTGGCATTGGCCTAGCGCTGCGAAGGGGCGGCAGGCCTAATAAGGCCGAGCGGACAGCGAGCCCCGGAGCATAGCGGCACCTGCCAGCCTGCCCCATCCTTGCGGCAGGGGCAGGCCCCATCCCGCGAAGCAGGCTGGGCAGGCTCAAAAAACGACAATCAGGTTTGCGCCCAACCTAAGCTTAGACGGCAGCCCGCCATATTCTTCAGTATTTTAGCAAGCCCTTGGCGGGGTATGCCCAAAAATTGTATTTTAGCCGGACAACCAGAAACACAAGTATTTTTATGAAACATACGATTCTAGCCCTCCTCTGCATCGGTTTTTTTGCCACGGGTCAAGCCCAGGAAATCAGCAAAGATGCGATCGAAGCCACAGCCAGCCAGCTGATTGCTGACTTCCAGCTCACCCCTGGCCAGGAAGAGAAAGCCTTTGAAATTGCTGAGCGGCAATTGAAAAACCTACAAGAGATACAGCCGCTCGAGGCTGCCGACCAAGCGCTTTTCCTGCAAAAGAAAAATGCCATCCGGCAAGGCACTTGGGCAAGCATCAGGCAGATGCTTACAGATAGCCAGATGCCGGCTTACAAAGCACAGCTCGTGGAGCGCCGCAAGAGAGAATCTGCGCTCATACAACAGCTCAAAAAAGAAGGTGCCAGCCAAAAAGAGATACAGCTTGCTGTTTGGGCGCTAGACTAAGCGCTTGCCCGGAGTAGTTTCGTCTTAACAATCAAGTATTTATACCCGCCAGCTGTGCCAGCATGGCCAGCAGGCTCATTGCGGAGCCACTAAATTTGAGCTTGGCGGGCTGAGAGAAAATTTAGTGAGGAAGCCAGGTTCATAAAACGTTGATTTGTAATAGGGACGAGCTCCAAGCATGCTCTTAGCCCACCCGGTGGCAAAAAGAGCGGCTTCGTCAAGGGGCCGCTTTTTTATTTTCCGGCAACCATTTTACAATTTTCGATGTAATATTACTAGGCTGACAGCCACCTCAGCCTTGGAAAAAGCAACCCGCCAAGTATTGTTCCAAACATCCTGCCCGAACACTACTTGCTGACTGTTTGTTTCCAGAGCGGGTTTCAAAGTATCAACCTAAATACGGTCTAAGGTTTGCACCTGGCCGGTAGTCATTCATACCAACATCACTTAACTATAAATTATTAATGGATCCCCTAAAACAGAAATTTAGCGAAAAAGCAACTGCGCTGCGCAGCGAAATCAAGGCTATGCTCAAAGAGCATGGCGATAAGCGGTTTGACGAAGTCACCCTCAAGCAGATATACGGTGGCGCCCGCGGTATCAAAAGCATGGTGTGGGAGACCTCACAGCTCGATGCCTTGGAGGGCATCCGGTTCCGTGGGTACTCTATCCCTCAACTGCGGGAGCAGCTGCCGAAAGGCCCCGACGGGAAAGAGCCACGCCCAGAAGGCCTGTTTTGGCTGATGCTGGTAGGCGAAGTGCCTACGGATGAAGAGGTACAATGGGTTACGGAACAGTGGGCTTCGCGGAGCGAGGTGCCGGAGCATACCTTCAAAGCGCTCGATGCCCTGCCCGTGGATACCCACCCGATGACGCAGTTTACCGTTGCCATTGCTTCTATGCAGAGCGAAAGCGAGTTTGCACGCCGCTATGACGAGGGGATCAGCAAAAACGATTATTGGGACCCGACCTATGAGGACACCATGAACCTTGTGGCCCGCCTGCCCCGTGTCGCAGCTTACATCTACCGGCGCACCTTCCACAATGGCGACCACATCGCTCCGGATAAAAGCTTGGACTGGTCTGGCAATTTCGCGCACATGCTGGGCAAAGACAGCGCAGACTTCCAGAACTTGATGCGCTTGTACCTTACCATTCATGCAGACCATGAGGGCGGCAATGCATCGGCCCATACTACACACCTGGTAGGCTCTACCCTCAGCGACGCCTACCTCTCGCTCTCAGCTGGCATGAACGCGCTGGCCGGGCCTCTGCACGGCCTCGCCAATCAAGAGGTGATCAAATGGATTTTCAACATGCTGGAATCCTTGGGCACACAGCGCCCAACGAAGGAGCAGATCGCCAAATACGTGGAGGATACACTGGCATCGGGGCAGGTTATCCCTGGCTACGGCCATGCGGTACTCCGCAAGCCCGACCCCCGCTTTATGGCGCAAAAGCGCTTTGCTGAAGAGTATATCAAAGGCGATGATGTGGTAGAGGTCGTCTGGAAAATCTTTGACGTAGTACCGCCAATCCTTCAGAGCTTGGGCAAAGTAAAAAACCCTTGGCCGAACGTAGACGCGCACTCTGGCGCACTGCTCGTACACTATGGCCTGAAAGAGTACAGCTACTACACCGTGCTCTTCGGCGTTTCCCGTGCGCTGGGCGTGCTCGCCGCACTTTGCTGGTCGCGTGCGCTCGGCTTCCCACTGGAACGCCCAAAATCCGTAACAACGGAGTGGGTCAAAGCACAGCTCTAAGCTGCGTCAGCTCCCGCTAGAAAAAGAAAAGCCGCTCTGCCTGACAGAGGGGCTTTTCTTTTTCTAAGGCTAGCCGGGCAAATTGCAGCAGGCAGGCTATTGCCGGGGCAGGAAAATGCGTTATTTTTGGCCAATCATCGTACACTTTCAAAATCAAGCTATCACATGAACTTCCCTGATCATCTGAAATACACCGAAGAGCACGAATGGGTGCGCGTAGAAGATGGCAATATCGCCTATGTCGGAATCACTGATTTTGCGCAAAGCGAGCTGGACGAGCTGGTCTACATCGAGGTGGATACGGTAGAAGAGACGCTCGACAAGGATGAGGCATTTGGCACCGTTGAAGCGGTCAAGACGACTTCCGAGCTCTATATGCCCGTTTCCGGGAAAATCCTGGAGTTCAATGCCAAGCTCGACGAGAGCGATGGCGACGACCCCACCCTCGTCAATCAAGACCCTTACGGAGAAGGCTGGATCATCAAAATCGAAATGACCGACCCTGCAGAGCTCGAAGATTTGATGGATGCAGCGGCTTATCAACAGCTCGTGAAATAATTTTCTCCCGCTGCACACCAAAATCAAAGCCCACTGCATCTTCCTGACAGAAGCTTTCTAACAGCCAACCTAGCCGCCGCCCTGATGTGGGCAGCCACAATTGGCTACCTCTCAACAAGAGGGCACGTACAAGCGCCAGTTTTGACAGCCTGGCTGGAGCCCGACAAGCTGGCACACGCAGCAGCCTACCTTGTCTTGTCTGCTCTGCTTTTTCCGCTTTTGCGGGCAGCTTCTTTTTCCGGGGCACTTGCCTTTGCCGGCGCATTTGTACTGAGCAGCGCCTATGGAGCAGTGCTGGAATGGGTACAGTATTGGTATTTCCCGGACCGGTTTTTTGAAGTTCCTGATATAATTGCTAATATTAGCGGTTCCTTATTAGGATGTTTGCTGGCGAGCTGGTTTTTCAGCAGAAAGCAACAATAGAATTGTAAGTTATTTGCTCATTTTGATAATAATACAAACCTTGTCAGTATGGATGTTTCAATCACTGGCGGGGCTTTAGCCGGAGCCACGGCATTTTTGGTGATAGGCCTCATCGCATTCGTTGTGATCATGCGTTCTATCTATGCCAAGCGCTCTCAATCCGGCTTGAGCCAATCAGAAGGGTCTTCCTCTCTCGCCTCCCGGGCTAAGTACCCCGGTGCCGATGTCTTCAAATACAGCGGTACGTACTTCAACCTGGGCCTGGCGCTTTCATTGGGCCTGACGATCCTGGCTTTTGGCTGGACTCAGTACGAGGAGCAAATCTTTATCCCAGACGATGCCCTTGAGCTTCCGGATGAGATTGAGGTTGAGCCACCACGTACAGCTGAGCCACCGCCGCCGCCACCGCCGCCGCCGCCACCGGTTATCGAAGAGGTACCGGATGAAGAAATTCTCGAAGACGAAGAAGTCACTTTCGAGGATCAGTCAATCGACGAAGAGACTTTTATCGAGGCTCCCGTTGTGGATGATGCACCGCCGCCACCACCACCGCCGCCACCGCCACCGCCCAAACCCAAAGTGGAGGAGATCTTTAAGGTAGTGGAAGACATGCCTCGGTTCCCCGGCTGCGAAGACCTTCCAACTAAGGAAGAGCGTAAGCAGTGCGCGGATAAAAAAATGCTCGAGTTCATCTACAAGAACATCAAGTACCCTGCCATCGCCCGTGAAAATGGCGTAGAAGGTGTAGCAGTAGTACAGTTCGTTGTTGAGAAGGACGGCTCTATCACAGATGCCAAGGTTGTTCGCGACCCTGGTGCTCAGACTGGAGCTGAAGCCCTCCGTGTAGTGGAGCTCATGAAGGACCAAGCTATCACTTGGATACCTGGCAAACAGCGCGGCCGCCCCGTGCGGGTTCAGTTCAACCTGCCGGTGAAGTTCCGCCTCGAGTAAGGCATTTTTGCCTGCCTGAAAAACGGCTATTCAGCAGTTGCTGGATAGCCGTTTTTTCATGCTCCAACCCAACCCTTGCTTTGTCTGTTTATAAGGCGGGCAAGCGCAAAGGCCAGCTCAGCTCATAACATAACGCCCCTCCAAACGTTCTATAAATTCGCTGTGCTTCCTATGCCTAGGGCGCCTGCCATCCAAAGAACAGACACAATTAATACCGTATATGAAAAAGCCGATTGTACTTACGCTCCTCTTCTTTATTGGGCTTGCCTTACAGCTCAACGGACAAGATGCCCGCCTCGCACAACAGTACTACCGGGACGGAGAATACGAGAAAGCAGCGGTTTTGTACGAAAACCTTTATAAGCAGAGCAATTACAACGACTATTACTTCGACCGCTACGTAGAATCTCTGATGGCGATGGACGAATACGGGGAGTGCGAAAAAGTCATCAAGAAGCACATGAAGCGGGCTCCAGACAATGTGCAGCTTCATGTCACCTATGGCAAGCTTTTGGAACGGCAGGTGAAAGATGGGGAAGCCCGGGAGCAATTCGAGCTTGCTATTGAAAAACTCACGCGGGACCAGTTTGCCGTCACCAAGTTGGCCAACGCTTTTATGGCATTGACCAAATACGACTACGCCATCGCGACGTACGAAAAAGGGGCAGAGCTACTGCGCGATCAGGAAGCCTTTGCCTACAATCTCGGAGAGCTGTACCGCCGCAAGGGCGACATCCCCAAAATGGTAGAAAACTACCTCAACAGCATCCGTGCCAACCCCAACCGGGTGAACAACGTCAAGTCTATTTTCCAGCGGTTCCTCAATACTGGAGATTATGAAGAAGTACAGGCACAGCTTTATCAGAAAGTACAGGATGACCCCGACAACCCGCTCTACCCCGAAATGCTATCTTGGGTTTTCATACAGCAAAAGGACTACCGCAGCGCGCTGCGCCAAGTACGGGCCCTCGACCGGCGGCTGGGCGAGAACGGAGGGCGCGTATTCCAGCTGGCCGGCATTGCGGCCAATGATAAAGCCTTCGATGCCGCAATTGCTGGTTTTGAATATATTGTAACAGAGAAAGGCCCGGCTTCGCCCTTCTATCTCGATGCCAAACGCGAGGCACTCCGCGCCAAACGCAGCCAGCTTGTCGATGGCTATGCCTACTCACAGGATGAGCTCCAGGAGCTGGAAAACGACTACGAAGCCTTCCTGAATGAATTTGGGCGCTCCAAGGTAACCGCACAGATCATATTGGAACTGGCAGAGCTCGAAGCCCTTTATATCAACAACCTAGAAAAAGCGACAACGCTCCTCGCTGAAATGATAGCATATCCTGGCGTCAACAACCGGCTACAGGCACAGGCTAAGCTCGACTTGGCAGATTACTATCTCATGCAAGGAGAGATTTGGGAGGCGACCCTGCTCTACTCACAAGTCGATAAAGCCTTTAAAGAAGACCTGCTCGGGCACGAAGCCCGGTTCAGAAATGCCCGGTTGTCTTACTACGCTGGAGACTTTCAGTGGGCGCAGACACAGTTTGACATCCTGAAGTCTTCCACCTCAAAGCTGATTGCCAATGATGCCCTTGACCTGTCTGTCTTCATCATGGATAATATGGCGCTCGACACCACGGATGCGCCCCTCAAGCTCTACGCTGATGCAGATATGCTCGTTTTCCAGAACCAGTTTGATGGTGCTTTCGCCAAATTGGACACCCTTGTGGAGGCTTACCCCGGGCACAGCCTTGCCGATGATGTCCTTTACCTTAAAGCTAAGGTCTTCATCAAAAAACGGGAGTACGAAAGAGCAGCAGAGCTCCTACAGCAGATCATTGCCAACCACTCAGAAGAAATCCGGGCGGACAACGCCTTGTTTATGCTAGCGGAGCTGTATGAGCTACAATTGGGGCAGGCTGATAAAGCCCAAGAGCTTTATGAAACGCTCTTCCTCGATTACTCCAACAGCGTGCTCGCGGTGGAGGCCAGAAAACGCTATCGTGCTTTGAGGGGAGATCAGATGCAATAGGGAGTAAACCAAAATGCCGCAGGCGTTTAAGCTTTGCTTTCCAGGCTTTAGCCTGGCATTGGCCTAGCGCTGCGAAGGGGCGGCAGGCCTGATAAGGCCGAGCGAAGAGCGAGCCCCGTAGCATAGCGGCACCTGCCCGGTGGCAGGTGCAGGCCCCTCATCCTTACGTCAGGGGCAGGCCAAAAAACGACAATCTGTTTTGCGCCCATGCAATAGGCTTTGAGGAGTCAGGTTCTGCAGTACGATAAATGAGCTGCCTCTCTGTGCTTTTAAATAACGGAGCCCCCTAGGTGAGAAGGCGCACGACGCCCCCCCTGAAACGCCCATGCCGCATTAACCCCAATCAATAACAAAGCCGGATTTACAAGAGCAACCTCGTAAATCCGGCTTTTTGTACAGCGGCTGTTTTAGAGCAGCTGCTTGTCTAGGCTAACAGAGTACAAACTATGTAACTCTCCGCCAAGAAAGGTACAGTAGCAAATTACCTGTAAACAGCCTGTTGATGTGCTATGCACAAAGCCTATCTAGGCTTCAATTCGATTACTTCAGGCGCTTATCGTCAGAAACAGTCAGCTTATGACGGCCTTTTGCACGGCGGCTCGCCAATACTTTGCGACCATTCTTAGAAGCCATGCGGGCACGGAACCCGTGCTTATTCTTACGCTTTCTCCGTGAAGGTTGATATGTACGCTTCATTTCGCTATATCTTTATCTTACAATAATTTGTGACATTCAGTGCACATGATCGAGTGCACGGGCTGCTTTACTCCAAGGGAAAGCGACCTTTAGCTTTAAAGGGAAGTACACCCTCCCTCAAAAGCCCGACAAAGGTACAGGTTGTTTGGGGAATGACCAAAGGTTACTGTAAATAAATCCACAAAGGACAAGAAAGAAGCGCTTGAACAGGCAGGCAGGGCCATGCCGCTGCCTGCCTGCGGGGCGCTATACTGTCAGGATATCCTTTTCTTTTACCGCTACAATATCATCGATTTTGCCGCTGTAGCGCTTGGTCATCGCTTCCACTTCATCCTCCATCCGCTTGCCAGCATCCTCAGCAAAGCCATCTTTGACCGCCTTTTTGATGCCGTCCATCGCATCGCGGCGGGCACTGCGCAGGCCAACTTTAGTATCTTCGCCGACGGCCTTCACCTGTTTGACCATTTGCTTCCGGCGATCTTCCGTGAGCGGAGGGATGTTGATGCGGATGAGGTCGCCGTCGTTTTGAGGTGTAAAGCCCATGTTAGCTTCCATGATAGCCTTCTCTATAGGCTGAATCATGCTTTTCTCCCAAGGCTGAATGACAAGGGTGCGGGAGTCCGATACGCTTACGTTGGCCACCTGCGCCAGAGGGGTAGGCGAGCCATAGTAGGGCACCACGAGGCCAGAGAGCATATCAGGGGAAGCTTTGCCCGCGCGAATTTTGACCAATTCTTTTTTCAGGTGATCGAGGGCGTGCTCCATTGCTTCCTTCGCTTCCTCGATGTACATATCAACATCTTCCTGCATGGTTCGGTCTAATATTTAGCTGAGTTGAAAAATAGTTTAATCCTTTAATCCCTAGTTGCTGCACTATAGCGCATGACCAGATAAAGCAGCATGACCAGAGCAGAAAGCGCTGCGGACACATAAGTCATCGCCGCCCACCACAGGGCATCCTTCGCCCCCTCGTGATCGCTGCCTTGTGCTACCCCGCTACTGTTGAGCCAGGCGAGCGCGCGCTTGCTTGCGTCGAACTCCACCGGAAGGGTTACCAAGCTAAAGAGGGTGGTCACCGCAAAAACAACTATTGTCGCCAGCATGATAGAAGGCATACTGCTCAGGGTCACAAATGCAAGGATAAGCAGCCATTGCTGTGCCATGGCAGAAAACTGCACCACCGGCACAAGAGCTGAGCGCACTTGCAACATACTGTAAGCCTGTGCATGCTGCACGGCATGCCCACATTCGTGAGCAGCTACAGCCGCCGCAGCTATGCTATTGCCCCGGAAAACAGCAGGGCTCAGGCTCACCGTTTTAGAAGCCGGGTTGTAGTGGTCGGTCAGGAACCCCTGCCCTTCCACAATCTGTACGTCGGAAATCCCAAAATGGCCGAGCATCTGCTGCGCCACCTCCCGCCCGGTCATACCGGAGCGCAGGCGGATTTGGCTGTAATGGTTGAACTTGCTCTTCAGGCGCTGACTGATGACCATCCCGATGACCGAGAAGATGCCCGCCACAATCATATACCCCATGTCAAAAACCATAAGACCACTATATTTCTGTTAACAAGCCTAAATTACTGTGCCGTAATCCGGTCAAAGCCAGTATAGGATTGCAGCACCTTCGGGATAACAATCCCCTCCGGCGTTTGGTTGTTCTCCAGCAGAGCAGCCAGGATGCGGGCCAATGCTAGAGCAGAGCCATTGAGGGTATGCAGCAGGCGAGTCTCTTTCCCGTCTTTGAAGCGCAGCTTCAGGCGGTTGCTCTGATAGGTTTCAAAGTTGGAGACCGAGCTCACTTCCAGCCAGCGCTGCTGTGCAGCCGAATAGACCTCAAAATCAAAAGTGAGGGCAGCAGTGAACCCAAGGTCGCCGCCACAAAGCCGGAGGATACGGTACGGCAGCTCCAGCTTATCGAGCAGGCCAGCAACATGTGCCAGCATCTCTTCTAAAGCTTCGTAAGATTTATCGGGGTGCTCATAGCGGACAATTTCTACTTTATCGAACTGATGCACCCGGTTCAGCCCCCTGACATGTGCGCCATAAGACCCCGCTTCCCGGCGGAAACAAGGCGTGTACCCAGTCAGCTTGACCGGCAGCTGTGCAGGATCGATGATCTCATCGCGGTAGATATTGGTCACGGGCACCTCTGCGGTAGGGATGAGGTAGAGGTTATCTTTTTCCACGAAGTACATCTGCCCCTCTTTATCCGGCAGCTGCCCGGTAGCCCGGGCCGAGTCTTCATTTACCAACAAGGGCGGTATGATCTCCTCATAGCCGGCTTTCACTGCTTCGTCCAAGAAAAAACTGATGAGTGCGCGCTGCAAGCGTGCGCCCTGCCCGCGGTAAAGGGGGAAGCCAGAACCTGTGATCTTAGTGCCCAGCTCCAAGTCGAAGATGTTGTAGGTTTTGGCCAGCTCCCAGTGCGGCTGAGTGCCTTCCGGCAAAACCGGCAGCTCCCCTGCCCAGTCCCGGTATACCTCGTTGTCCTCGTCAGTATTGCCAGCGGGCACAGAGGGGTGTGGCACATTGGGTATGCTATATAAGGCTTCCGCCAGCTGTATTTTCACTTCCCGGAGCGCTTCCTCAAGCTTAGCCGCTTCTTCCTTCACTTCGTTGACACGGCTGCGCTTTTGCTCTGCTTCCTCCCGCTTGCCCGACTTGAACAGCGCGCCAATCTCTTTAGACAAAGCATTGCGTTCTGCCAGAAGATTATCGAGGCGGGTCTGAACATCCTTGCGGGAGTCATCTAGCGAAACAGCCCGGTCTACAGCCTTCAGCCCTTCCTCGTCATAATTTCTGACTTTCAGCCCTTCTTTTACGCGTTCCGTATTGGTTCTCAGAAAGTTAAGTTCCAGCATAAAGCGGTAATGGTTGGATTTTGTGCAGGCCAGCACCCGCGGTTTGAACTATCTAGCAGATAATTAGTTTCTTTTTTTGCAAAGATACTATTTGAAATCAGAAATTAAACGTATTTTTGTTTCACCAAAACACATAGCACATCACGTAGCTTCCAATTCCCGCACGCCACGTGCCAAATTCACACAGCTATTTCTTAGTACTTTATTTAAGGTTTAAGATCAAGCGAAACGCTCAGTGTGTTTTGGATGTTTCCCTAGCTTCCACCTAATGAGGTCCCTTGCACTCCGCTTCCTTTGCCAGGAAGTAGCTTTTACCAAAGCTATCCGAGCGCTATAGCCAGGCAGAAACATAAACAAAAGCTTAGAGCATGTTGGGAACTCGCTTTTGGAGCCAATGCAGTTAATTTTCATTCTGAACAACCTGCCTGCCAAGCTGTCACTTGCGAGGTGGGCAAGGGCGCGGTGTTTTCAAGAATGGGACAAAATGGATCTATCCTTGAATCATATAGCGAACGCTTAGCGACTGACCTTCCCGCTTTACAAGGCTTTGGCAGGGGAGAGCGCAACGTAATGAAGAACGGAATTTGCCAATACAGCCCAAAAGCTTGAAGCCTCAACATAGCCTTAATTCGGCTCTGCGGGCATCCATCAAGAAAATCCCTGACACCATGTACTGACTGTCCGCTGTACAGGCAGTGCAGAAGTTGTTAAAGTGGCTTTCTGCAGTACTAAACCGGCTCAACCGGAGTTCGACCTTCATACTCCACCCACTCTAAACTACTGAGCTTTTGCTGCTGCAACCTTGACGGGCGAGACAGAGCTAAACCAAACTGTTCTGAAACGGATACAACTCTTCGAGTCACTCCGCACAAGCACTGTTACATCTGTTAAACACCCCCTTTGCCCCATTTTCCTACTGAACTGCTTTTCATTGACATTCATTTTTTTACATATCTCAATCATTTTCCGACAATTCAAACTCAAGTAACACACCTTATATTATGTTGGATATCTCACAACTAAATTTCATGCTCGTCCCTGAGCTGCGCGAACTCGCTGAAAAACTCGGGCTCTCCGGGTACAAACGGCTGAACAAACAAGAACTCATCTACAAAATCCTCGACCATCAGGCTGCTTCCGGCGAGACCAAAGCCGCTGTCGCAACTGAAAAAGAAGAGGAAAAAGCCCCCGAAGCGGAAAAAGACAACAACCGCAAAGACAATGATGCTGGCAACAACCGCCGCACCAATGGACGGCGGGCCAATAGCCGCCGCAACGACAACAGCGACAGTGAGGACGACCGCAATGACCGCCGCCGCTCTCGCCGTATCGTCGACAAAAACAAAAACGAGGAGATGCCTAGGTCACAAACCCCTAAGCCTCAACCCCCTAGAACTGAAGCACCTAAAGAAGCGCCTAAACAGGAAGAGGCCCCAAGCAAAGAGCCTAGAAGCGCCGAGCCACAACAGGAAAGCCAAGAGCGCAGCCGGGAAGAAGCGCCTAAGCGCCGCGAGCAAAACCGCGACGACCGCGGGAACAAAAGCCGCTCTTCCAATACCAATCGCGAGGATAAGCCCAAAGAAGAAAAATTCGATATCGAGCTCGATGGGATCATCGAAGGAGAAGGCATCCTCGAAATGATGCCCGATGGCTATGGCTTCCTCCGTTCTTCTGATTACAACTACCTGACTTCACCTGACGACATCTATGTATCGCCTTCCCAAATCAAGCTGTTTGGGCTGCGCACCGGCGATACCGTCAAGGGGGCTATCCGCCCGCCTAAAGAAGGAGAAAAATACTTCGCTCTGCTGAGGGTTTCCAAAATTAATGGCCTCGACCCTCAGGATATACGGGACCGCGTGCCTTTTGACTACCTGACGCCTCTTTTCCCTACGGAAAAATTCAGCCTCACTAGCTCTCCTACAGGCCGGGATATCGGCAATCGTATGATCGACCTCTTTACGCCTATTGGCAAGGGGCAGCGTGGCTTGATTGTTGCCCAGCCCAAAACAGGTAAAACTTTCCTGCTCAAGGATATGGCAAATGCCATTGCAAAAAATAACCCTGAGTGCTACATGATCGTCCTGCTGATCGATGAACGCCCGGAGGAAGTTACCGATATGAAACGTAGCGTCAATGCTGAAGTCGTTGCTTCTACCTTTGACGAGCCCGCAGAAAACCACGTCCGTGTAGCTGGCATTGTGCTGGAAAAAGCCAAACGCCTGGTAGAAAGCGGGCACGATGTGGTCATCCTGCTCGATTCTATTACCCGCCTCGCACGGGCTTACAATACAGTCGCCCCTGCAAGTGGCAAAGTCCTTTCTGGCGGTGTGGAAGCCAATGCGCTGCACAAACCCAAGAAGTTCTTCGGCGCAGCCCGAAATATCGAGGACGGCGGCTCGCTGACCATCCTCGCGACTGCCCTGATCGACACTGGTTCAAAAATGGACGGGGTCATCTTCGAAGAATTCAAAGGCACTGGCAATATGGAGCTGCAGCTTGACCGCTCTCTCGCGAACAAGCGCCTCTACCCTGCCATTGACCTTACCAAATCAAGCACTAGGCGCGAAGACCTCCTCATGGATAAGGAGACGATGCACCGTATGTTCATACTGCGCAACCATCTTGCAGATATGAAACCGGACGAAGCATTCGAATTCCTGCGCAAGCACATGGTCAGCACTTCTTCTAACGAAGAGTTCCTGACTTCCATGAATGGCTAAAGCTTGTTTGGAGCTCCAAGCCTGCGTGTTAGCTTGAGTACGTTTGCACAAAACCCCTGCCCGTCTATCTGACAGGCAGGGGTTTTGTATGCTGCCCAGGGCTCAGGCGCTGCGTCAGCTCGAATGGAAAAATGCAGCCAACCGGCGGTCTAGCTCCGAAGGGCTAGTTTCATAACCCGGGCTCGCAGGCTGGCCCGGCAATGCCTCTACGTGAAGCGTCTGCGTCGGGAATGCAAAATGTACGCCCAGCGCACGCCCAAGTTGTAAAGCCTGTAGCAAGACCTCGTGCCGCGCTTTCAGCTCTTCGCTCCATGAGGGGACCTCAAAGAAGATGTAGAACAGAATGTCCAGGGAATGAGGGCCCATGTTATTAAAATGGATCTCGTAGTAATCTTTCCGGGTTTTAGGATGCCGGGACACGATCTGCTTCAGCCCTTCCACATATTTCTCAATCAGCTCGGGAGGCGTATCGTAGGTCAGGGAAATGGTCGTATTGAACCTTCGGTACTGCCTAAGCCCATAGTTATTGACCACCATATCTGCCAATTTGCCGTTAGGCACATAGACCAGAGAATTGGCAAAGGTACGGACGCGGGTAGACCGGAAGCCAACCTCTTCCACGGTGCCGTCCACACCTGCGAAGTTGATCCATTCCCCAATCTGAAAAGGCTTGTCCATGAAAATCGTCAATGAGCCAAATAGGTTTTTAAGGGTATCTTGGGCAGCGAGCGCAATAGCCAGCCCGCCAATTGAAATACCGGCAATGAGCGTAGTGATATCCACTTGAAATACCCGCAAGGCTTGAATCACTGCACCAGCGAACAAGAAAAACTGTACGCCCCTTTCTATTACGGGCAGAAGCTGCTCGTCCATCTTGCTTTCCGTCTTCTGCGCAGCCTTGTCTGCATAAAGGATGACAATATCAAGCACTCGCAACAGCACTCCCACGACCAGGCCGATAGAAATCAGGCGGATGACCGTGACCGTGAAATTGGCCGCCTCGATAGGCAACTGCAAGGGCGGCAGAAATAGGCGGATCAGGTAAAGGACGACCAGTACACTGCACAGTTGCGCAATACGCCTGATGATGCGGGTGGGCACCAAAGAAGGATAAATACGAGAGCGGCTCAGCCGGCGTACCACCGGGCTCAGCAACCGGCTGAGCACCCAGTATACGCCAATACTGATCAATAGCATAGACAACAGGCCTACAAATTGCCAAGCCTTCAGCCCCAGCACCTCTTCCTCCCCTACTATGGGCGCCAATTGTAGTAGCAGGTCGGCACCGAACGGGTAGACCTCATCGTGCAGTGCCGCTATCTGCGCTACGGTCTCCTCCGAATAGTACCATCGGCCATCTACCCGCTCCACGTAAACACCAGGGAGCTCGGCCGGGAAAGGGGTATAAACCGCCTGCATCACGGCAGAGTCCAAGTAAGCTGCCGCACGCGGCACCCGGTTGAGGCGGACGAACAGCCCCATGCCGTCGTAAACCTGTTTCAGTTTGATGGCCAGCTCTTCTGCCGCCGTACTATCAGCCCCCCATAGCGTTTGGCCTGCCTTGGCGGGGTCAAAGGAATCAGGCTGAAGGTAGTACAGATGGCTGTAAATAGTATTGTACGGGGTCTGCAGGGTCACTTCCGGTGCTGTATCCTGAGCATAGAGGGGGCTGCCGGCAGTGAGCAGTAACAAGGCAAAAAAACAAAAGCGACTTTGTAACTTCATCATTTATTCACAATTCGGAGATGTAGTGCAAAACTAACAATCCCTACCTTCGTAAAAAACCTCTCCCATGCGAATCCTGCTCCTGATGATGCTGGCCTCCTCTATTTCTGCCCAGAGCATACACTTGATGTCCTACAACCTGCGCTATCCCAACCCTGATGACGGCGAGCATTACTGGCCCCACCGGCGGCCTATGGTCAGCAGCGTTATCCGGTTCCACCAAGCCGATATCATCGGTGTGCAGGAAGCTTTCCGTTCGCAGCTTGATGAGCTCGCGCAAGACCTCCCTGAGCATGCATGGACCGGCCGCTGCCGCACAGACGGATCCGCCCACCCCAGCCCGGACAACGAGTTCTCTGCTATTTTTTACCGCAAGGCGCGGTTTGAAATGCTAGATGGCGGCACCTTCTGGCTTTCGCCAACCCCAGAAAAGGCAGGCTCGCAAGGCTGGGATGCCGCCCTGCCCCGTATCGCCACTTGGGCAAAGCTGAAAGACCGGGACAGCGGCATGGCTTTTTTTGTATTCAACACCCACTTCGACCATAAGGGGGAAACGGCCCGGGCAGAAAGCGCAAAGCTCATCCTACAAAAAATCGGCGCGATCACGAAGGGGGAGCCCGCTGTATTAACTGGGGATTTCAACTGCAGCCCGGAAGACTTGCCCTACGCAATGCTTACTGCTCAGGGCGGCCCACTGCGGGATGCCAAAGAACAATCCGAAACGCCCCATCATGGCCCCTTGCCTACCTGGACAGACAGCTTCAAAGTATCGGGCACAGGCCAACGCATCGACTTCATCTTCGTCAGCAGCAAATGGAGGGTGCTCCGCCATGCCAACCTGGCCGAAAACTGGGGCGGCTACATCCCTTCTGACCACCTCCCCGTTTTTGCAGAACTGCTGCTGCATTGACCTTAAACAAAGCAGGGCCCTTACCGTTTCTCTTGCGGATATACGAACCGATACATGAAATTAATCTTAAAAACCCGGGTTACGGGTAATTATAAAGCTGTGATGGCGCAGTTTGACCGTCAGCTGTTTGAAGCCCTGTCGCCTGGCTTGGCTAAAGTAGAGATTGTGACGTTTACAGGCTCGCGGAAGGGAGACCGGGTCCATCTTCGTTTCCTAAGCCCGATTAAGGCAGAATGGATAAGCGATATTACAGAAGATTATGTCAATGAAAAGGAAGCTTGCTTTGTCGATGAGGGCATAGTGCTCCCTTTCCCTCTGCGCTATTGGCGGCACCGGCACATTGTACGCCGTATATCTGACACGGAATCCCTCATCATTGATGACATCACTTTTAAAGGCCCTAACCGATTGGCCAGCTTACTGCTCTATCCCGGGCTGCTCGCCGGCTTTTACCCCAGGAAAAAGATCTACCGCCGCTATTTCGGAGCGCCTACTTCCACTTGATATTGCAGCCGGCACTTGGGTACTGCCGCTCAGGGGGAGGGATCCCCGCCAAAAGCGCATCTAATGCGGAACGCAGGTCTTTTCCGCTTAACGGCTCGCTTTGGCCTGGCCTCGACGCATCGAGCTGCCCTCGGTAATACAGCGCCCGATCGCTATCGAATACATAAATATCTGGTGTGCAGGCCGCCTGATACGCCCGCGCCACATCTTGCTGCTCGTCGTACAGGTAAGGAAATGGGTAACCCTGTTCTGCAGCATGCGCCTTCATCGCCACGGGGCCGTCCTGTGGGTACTGCTCCGCATCATTCGCACTGATAGCAACAAAACCTATCCCCTGTTTTTGGTAGTCATGGGCAACGCGGCACAGCTCAGGGTTGACATACAACACGTAGGGGCAGTGGTTGCAAATAAACATGACCACAGTGCCCTGCTCGCCAAATACCTCTACATCGGTTTTCGCCCCTCCAGAAACCACATCCAGCAAGCTGAAAGAAGGAGCAGGTGTGCCTAATGCAATCATATTGGAAGAAGTCAGTGCCATAGGGAATACTTTTGCTATCTTTTAAATACTGTGACAGCAATAGCCACAGCGGGTAACATCTTTATCACATGGTCGTGTACGCACACATAAAAATAAGGCCATAAAAATAAGGTCAGCTCCAAGCAAGAACTGACCTTAAAGGGTAGGCTCATAGCACATTAGTGCTTTGCTATTTAGACATACCCTAGAGCAAGTATCTGAAAGCTTGCCTTATTGGTTTAGTTTTCCTAACGCGATCTTTGTGTTGTCCTAGGCAGACATTGCCTACCTAGGGTGTGTGCATATTCATTTGATGCGGAGGGAACTGTCATAAGCCCTAAGCCCCTAATCAGGGTAAACTTTGACTTTTGATGGAGTTTAAGGTGCGATCAGATACTTCGCTCCGTGGGCAAATCTCTAAATTGTTCCTTGAAATTATCCCATATCTACCTTGAAAACACACCGAAAAGCCAATTTCGTGACATAGCAATCACCGCTCATAGAGGCAATCTTGGTTAATGCCAAGTACATAACGGCTGACGACCTGAATGCCGGGCGCAGCTTCTGCCCCCTTAAAACCAGAGATCATGGAATCCCTAAGGGCTTCTTTTGCGAGCTGTGTGAGAGGCCGTGCAACAGGCAGGTAGGACCAATGCCACTTCTCCTCATTATAGCCATACGGCCGCTCATCTCCTTTTGGCGTATAAGGCTGGCAAAAGCCAAATTCAGCAGCGTGAGCAGCCAGCCATTGATACAGCTCTGCCCCTTCCCCCTTTTCAAAATAATCATTATTGAAGGCGTTCAGGTCAATATCGGTCCCCCAATGATGCCTTGATGTGCCGGGCATTGAGCTGTACTTCAATATAGCAAGGGCGCGGCTTTTTGCATCGGGGAAGGCTTCAGCAGCATTTTCGCCAGAAGATAGCCTCCTGTCGCCGGTCCATTTGCGCTCCCAGATCCCCTTTTGATAGTCAAAATTGCGAGCTGCGGAACGGATTACCAGGCTATGGCCTGCAGCCTTGGCCGCCTCGTGCATCCGGAGAAAAGCCTGATAGGCATCCTTTCTCATGTACAGCCCATTCCGGTCTGCATACGCAGCGTCAATAGGCGTAAAGTCGGGGTGGGATGCCGGCTCGAATTTCCCCATAACGTAATCCAAGCCAAAGCTGTCCCTTTTAGGGGCGGAAAGCGCCGGCACGGAATCAACGGCCTCTGCTGTAGAAGGTGCTTGGTCTTTTTGCGGATTGCTCTGCCGGCAACTGCCCAAGAACAAGCCGGTGAGCAACATCAGGGGCAGGAGCGCTATTCTTGTATGGCACATATCGTACTGCTTAATAATCAAATTGAATCTGCTCTACCGGATAGCGGAAGAGGTATTTCTCTTTTATCAGGCTAGCCACCTGCGCCGGCACCATGCTTTCCCACTCCTGCTGCCCAGTCTGTAGCATATGCAGGACCTCTTTCGAAAAAATGTGCAGGACGTTGGGGTTGAACCCTGTAACGTCTACAATCTGCCGGTTGTCCAGCAAATGCTTGTAAAGGAATTTCACACCTTCCGGAATAGGCAGATTGTGGGCATTGAGCAATTCACCGCTGCCCTCCTGCAAAGCAGGATAAACATAGAACTTCACATTGCGGGTAAAAAGCTGCCCGAAGGCTGCCAGCAGCCGGCCATCGAGGTTTTGATAATACTTTTGGTTGATCAATTCGAGCAGCTCCCGCACGCCGAGCACAAAGCCTAAGCGCTGTACTTTATAATCTGACAGGTAAGCGACCATCTTCTGATGCTTTTGGCAATCGGAAACGGCAACAGCCTGCCCAAGGGCGTTGAGCAGCTCTGCCCGGTCGAGGAAATCCTGTTCGTCCAGCTCCCCTTGGCTACAGAGGTTGTCCAGGGTGATCTCTGTCATGAGGTAGGTTTTCCGGGGGTCGGTATCTGCTTCGTTGCGGAACTGCTGATAGCTGGCCTGTATCATATCTAGGTTGACCAAGGTAGCAGGCCTAAAGCTGCCCCTTACCAACATAACATGCTTCTTGTACAGAAACTCCGAAGCGTGGACATTCTGCCGGTCAGGGCCAAACATAGCGACATCCGTCAGCTTGTTTTTGACCATCCACAGGCTGAGCAGGCGATTGTCCAAATCTGCAAAATCGGGACCTGTCAAGCGGACCATATCTACCTTCACCCTCCCGTGCAGGCTGTCCATTAGGGACTGCAGCATCACCTCGGGGTCTTGATTGTAACGGAAGCAGGCATAAATCAGGTTGACGCCCAAGATGCCAATCGCTTGTTGCTGCAGCTGATTGTCGTTGTCGAGCATGCGCACGTGGAGCACAAGGTTGTTCGTACCGCCATCCGGATGGAGCTGAAAGCGGATACCCAGCCAGCCATTGCCCTTGATGGTCCGTTGGTAGTTGATGGCTGCTACCGTATCTGCGAAAACGAAGAAGTTGGTGTCGGGGCGCTCATTGCGCAAGCGGGAGCGCATAAGGTTGTGCTCGTGGTCCAGCATCTTGTAGAGCCTGGCTTCGCATACATAGCGCCCGGAGACCTCCTCTCCATAAATTTGGTCGGAGTAAGTTTTGTCATAAGCGGACATGGTCTTGGCGATCGTCCCTGCTGCTGCTCCCACCTGAAAAAAATAACGGGCGACCTCCTGCCCCGCCCCAATCTCAGCGAAGGTTCCATAAATAGAAGGATCGAGGTTGATTTCCAGTGCTTTTTGTTCGGTCTCGAGTAATTGGCGCATGAGCAGTGTATGTTTTTATAAGCCCCTTGCCCGCTTTCCCTGGCAACGGGCATTCAAAAGTATCAAATATTTTGCCTGCCCGGAAACCCTGCAGTAAAAGGGATAGGGTGGACAGTGACTAATTGAGCTTATCGACAGCGTGGGCGCGCAACAGCTCAAGGCTGACCCATTCAAGCGCCTTGGCATGAGTGGCACCGAGCTCTACAGGTGGAGCAAACCCTGCCTCACAGGCTTCCCGCCACCGCAGGGCGCACAGGCACCACCGATCGCCGGGCTTAAGGCCAGGAAACTGATATTCTGGCCGAGGCGTGCTCAAATCGTTGCCCCTCGACCGTGTAAACTCTAGGAAAGCTGCTGTCATGCGTGCGCACACCACATGCGTGCCCAAATCCTCAGGGCCCGTCCGGCAGCTGCCATCTCTGAAAAAGCCAGTCATAGGGTTGCTGCAGCACAGCTGTAGCGGCTCACCAAGAACATTAAGCGGCTGATTGCTCATAACTCCCGTTTTCTACTTATTGGCCAGTTGCCCGCAGGCTGCATCAATATCTTTCCCCCGGCTACGCCTTACGGTCACCATCACCCCCTGTTCTCTCAGGTAGCGGGCAAAGTCGTCGATGCGGTGCTCTGTAGCCTTACGGAAAGGCGCCCCATCAATGGGGTTGTACTCAATGATATTGACCCTTACAGGAAAGGGCTTGCACAGCCGGGCCAGGAGCCGGGCATCGTCAATAGAATCGTTGAAGTCCTGAAAAGCGATGTACTCATAGCTGATGCGGTTGCGCGTCTGTTCGTAGTAATACTTTAGCGCCTCCATCAGGGTATCCAAGTTGTTCTGCTCATTGATCGGCATAATCTCATTCCGCTTCACATCGTCAGCAGCATGCAGGGAGAGGGCCAGGTTGACCTTTACCGCGTCATCGGCCAGTTTTTTGATCATTCTCGCAATGCCCGCAGTGCTCACCGTTATCCGCCGGGGCGACATATTGAGCCCATCCGCCGAGGTGATCCGATCAATGCTCTCTAAGACGTTTTTGTAAGCCAGAAGGGGCTCGCCCATGCCCATATAGACAATATTGGTGAGGGGATGCCCGAAGGCCTCCTCGCACTGTGCATTGACCATGACAACCTGATCGTAAATTTCAGCGGCATCGAGGTTGCGCAGGCGCTTCATCCGGCCGGTAGCACAAAAGGTACAGCTCAGGCTGCAGCCTACTTGAGAAGACACACATACCGTATAACGGTTATCAGCCGGCACAGGGATAAGGACCGATTCGATCAAGTGCCCATCGTGAAGGCGGAAACGCGACTTGATGGTGCCGTCCAGGCTCCGTTGTACCTGATCTGTTGCAATAGCATGGATCGCGTAGTGCTTTTCCAGCTCTTCCCGGAATGGCTTGGAGAGGTTGGTCATTTCTGAAAAAGAGCGAGCCCCTTTTTTCCAGAGCCACTCGTACACCTGCTTAGCGCGGAATTTCTTTTCGCCCATAGCAAGGACAGCAGCCTCTACATCGCTGAGGCTCATTTTGCGTATATCCGCCTTATCTGTTGTTGCACTCATATCCTGGTTGGTTGTGCCCGGGTTTAGGCCAGAGGCCTACAGGCCAGTTTCAGCCAATGTTGTTCTTCTTCATTGAGCAAAGGGGCTAACTCCTGAAACACCCGGGCGTGATATTCGTTGAGCCAGGCTACTTCTTCCGGTGCCAACATTTCTCTGTCCACCAGATCAGTAGCTATGGGGAAAAGGGTTTGGGGCTCAAAGCCCAAAAAACGGCCGTGGCTGCCCTCTTGCCGGAGGACACAAAGCTCTAGATTTTCGATCCGGATACCAAATGCGCCGGGCTCGTAATACCCCGGCTCGTTAGACTGCAGCATCCCTTCTTGAATAGGCTGCTGCCCCTTGGGGCTGCGCGGGTTTGGCGTAATGCTCTGCGGGCCTTCGTGTACGTTGAGAAAGTGCCCGACCCCATGCCCGGTGCCATGCCCATAGTTCAGCCCAGCTGCCCATAAGTGTTGCCGGGCCAGGATGTCCAACTGCACACCGGTTGTCCCTTCCGGGAATACGGCACGCGCCAGCCCTATATACCCTTTAAGCACTCTTGTATACCGGTCTTTGACCTCACCGCTGACAGGGCCCAGTGCAAAGGTGCGGGTGATGTCCGTCGTACCTTCCAGGTACTGCCCGCCAGAATCCAAGAGCAGCACCCCTTCAGGGCGGATGGCAGCAGCGGTTTCCGCTTTCGCGCTATAATGTACAATAGCTCCATTGCCTTGATAGCCTACGATAGCCCCAAAACTATCGCCCTGATACCCGGGCTGAGCTGCCCGGAATGCCGTCAGCTTCTGCCCAACCTCAAATTCTGTCACCTCTTCCCCTTCGGCCAGGGTATGCTCAAGCCAGCGGGCCAGGCGGAGCAGGGCTACGCCGTCTTTTCGCATTGCCTTTTTGAGATTAGCCCGCTCGGCAGGGTTGCGTATAGCCTTTAGCGGGGCTACCAGGCTGCCCAGTGAAGCCCACTGCTCAGCGGGCAGGAGCCCGTACAAAAATGCAGTCAGCCCACCAGCGTCGTAGCCAACCCTTGCCTTTCCCTCAAGCTCCAACAGCCAGCCTGCCAGCTCCTCGTAAGGGTGTACGGAAACATCCGATTTGGACAGCCCAGCCTCAACTGTGGCATCCACTTTCCCAGGGTCAACGAACCAGTGTGCGCTACGCTGCCCGATCACCAGATAACTGATCACTACAGGGTTGTAATCGACATCCTGCCCCCGGATGTTCAGCGCCCAAGCGATTTCATCCAAGGCAGTAACCAGATAGTAATCTACCCCGCCCATTTGCTGCCGTATGGCATCAAGTTTCTCCCTTGCAGGCTGCCCGGCCAGGTCTTCTGCCAGCAGCCGGGCCGGTTCCTTGGGGAGCGGAGGGCGCCCAGCCCAGATTTTATCGACAAGCCCGTCTTCAAAGGCCAGCTCCAGCCCATGTGGCTCAAAGAAGCGGCGCATCGCCCTCGCTTGCCCCAGGGAAAGCAAGCGGCTGTCTGCCCCAATCCGGCTACCTGCCGGAAGATGGCCTGCCAGCCAGCTCAAGTACTCGGGCGTATGCGGCACTTTTAGTTTCTCTAAGCTGAACCCAGAGCCTGTCAGCTCCTGCTCGGCCTGTAAAAAATAACGGGAGTCTGTCCACAAGCCAGCGTGGCTGTCTGTCACAACCGCTGTGCCAGCTGAACCGGTAAAGCCTGTCAGCCAGCTGCGCGTTTGCCAGTGCGGGGCCACGTACTCGCTTTGGTGAGGGTCTTGGCTGGGCACAATATAAGCCTGCAGGCCTAAGCCAGCCATTGCTTCCCTGAAACGGGACAATTTAGATGCGGAAATATTTTCTGGCATATTTTTTGATAAATATTACAATTTCGTTGATATTTGGACTTGAATCCCCCCGGCTCCTTAACGGTGCTGAGCGTTTGCAAAATATACACATTTTGCTTAACGTAGTAGGCTAAACCGCTAGGGTTTGCCCTGCATCTGCCCGCAACAGCAGGCTGGCCATTATCGATGCCAGGCCGCCGCCTGCTCGCTTTAACCTTTAGAGCCTGCTGATCCTGCTCCAAAAGGCAACTGAGCCGGCACCTGTAAACAAACACAACTGAACACGCCAGTAAATGATTAGCCCCGGGCACTATCAGCGCCGGGCCAAACAACAAGCCGCAGCCGATTTGCAGTTTGAATGCAACCGCAAGGTCAAGGCGAAAACCCGTGCATATGCTTAAGCAGAGCCTAAGCCAAAAAATGCTACAGAAGCTGTCCCCTCAGCAGATTCAGCTCATGAAACTGCTGCAGATCCCTACAGCTACCCTGGAACAGCGCATAAAGGAAGAGCTGGAAGCCAACCCGGCCTTGGAGGAAGGTGAAGAGCGGGACGAGTTTGCCGAGCTGTCCGAAGCAGATGATGGGGCAGAGTACGAAGATGAACCATTTGAGCTCGACGACTATCTGAACGATTATATTGAGGACGACCCCACGACCTACAAAACACAATCTGGCACTTACAATAACGAGGAAGAGGATAAAACGGTCCCAGTTGCTGTAGAAAGCTCTTTCCATGAGCACTTAGAACAACAAGTTGGCCTATTAGAATTAGACGATGAACGCAAAGAGGCCATCGCTCATCAGATCATCGGCAGTATAGATGACGACGGCTACCTTCGCCGGGAGCCCGATGCTATTATCGACGACTTGATGTTCGCGCAGAACATCTTCGCCACTGAGGAGGAAGTCAGGGAACTGCTAAAACTGATTCAGCGCTTTGACCCGCCGGGCACAGGCGCCAAGGACTTGCAAGAGTGCCTCCTGCTGCAGCTGGAAATCCGGGCAGAGCTCGATGATGAGGAAGATTTCCTGGACTTTGAAGAACGGGAAAGCCTCGACCTGGCCATTCAGATCATCCGCAACCATTTTGATGAGTTTACCAAAAAACACTACGACAAGCTCGAACGGAAGCTCGATATCAGCACCGAAGACCTGAAAGGGGCCATCCAAGAAGTCATCAAGCTCAACCCCAAGCCTGCAAGCGGCTATTCTAGTGGGCAAAGCCGCAACAACCAATATGTAGTGCCGGACTTTATCATCCAAAACCGGGATGGAGAGCTGGAGCTCAGCCTCAACTCCCGCAATGCGCCCGACCTTTGCGTAAGCGATCAGTACCAAGATATGCTCAAGGCATACAAACAAAAAGCTAGCGGCCGGCGGAGCAACAAACAGGAAAGGGAGGCTGTAATGTTCATCAAACAAAAAATTGATTCCGCCCGGTGGTTTATCGATGCTATCCGGCAGCGGCAAGATACGATGTACCGCACCATGTACGCCATCCTGCAGTACCAGTATGATTTTTTCCTGACTGGCGACAATACCAAGTTGAAGCCAATGATTTTAAAAGATATCGCTGACATTACGGGGCTGGATATTTCTACCATTTCCCGGGTAGCCAATTCCAAGTTTGTCCAAACCGAGTTTGGCACTAAGCGGCTGAAAGAGTTTTTCTCTGAATCCTTGTCTAAAGAAGACGGAGAAGAGGTCTCTACCCTCGAAGTCAAACAGATCCTTGAAGATTTGATTGGGCAGGAAAACAAGAAGAAGCCGCTTTCGGACCAAAAGCTGCAAAAAGCGCTTGAGGAAAAAGGCTACAATATTGCAAGGCGCACCGTTGCCAAATACCGCGAGCAGCTGAACATCCCGGTGGCCCGGCTACGGAAGGAGCTGTGACCTCACCCCTGCCGGCTCTCCTGCTCTGCTATTGCAATGCCATCCAAAATGACCTCGCAAGCCCATTGTATCTGCTCTGCAGTGATGATCAGGGGAGGGGCAATGCGCAAGGAGCGGTCATTAAACAAAAACCAATCCGTGATCAGGCCTTGCGCTAAGCAGTGGCCGATGACGCGCTGCACAAAACCGAAGCTGGGCAGCTCGACGGCCAGCCAAAGGCCTGCACTTCGGACCTCCACAATCGCCGGGTGTTGCAGCAGCTCCAAGAATAAAGCCTCTTTTGCTTTGACCTCCCCTATGTAATGCTCTTTCAGCAACGTTTCCAGCGTCGCCAAGGCTGCTGCGCAGCTTACCGGGTGGCCGCCAAATGTGGTAATATGCCCGAGAATGGGCTTTTCGGACAGGGCCAGCATGACGTCCCTGCTTGCCACAAAGGCCCCTATAGGCATGCCCCCGCCCATCCCTTTGGCCAAGAGCAGGATATCCGGTACCACATCGTACTGTTCGAAAGCAAAAAGGGTGCCGGTACGGCCATAGCCCGCTTGTATCTCGTCAAAGATCAACAAGGCGCCTACCTCCGTGCACCTCCTCCGGAGCTGTTTTAGATACCCCGGCAGGGGTTTCCTTACGCCCCATTCTCCCTGCACGGTTTCCACAACGACAGCTGCGGTTTGCGCTGTAATGTGCTGCAGGCACCATTCACAATTGTACTCGATGTGACGGATGCCGGGCAATAGCGGGTGGAACGCTTGGGTAAAATCCTTTGGCCACATCAGGCTGGCTGCGCCCTGTGTGCTGCCATGGTAAGCTTTCTTGCAGGCCACTATCTCCGCCCGCCCGGTATAGCGCTTGGCCAATTTCATCGCCCCTTCTGTGGCTTCTGTGCCAGAATTGACAAAGTAGACGCTGTCAAGGGGAGCAGGCAGCTGCTCGCTCAGCAGGGAGGCCAGCTTTACCTGGGGGGCAAGGACAAACTCTCCGTAGACCAGAGTGTGCAGATAGCGGTCCATTTGAGCTTTGGCCGCTTCCACAACCGGGGGCGGGCAATGGCCAAGGCTGCTTACCCCAATGCCTGCGATAAGGTCCAGGTAAGATTTCCCATCCGGGCTGTATAAATACATGCCAGATGCACGTTCTATCTCTAGCATCAACGGGAAAGCACTAGTCTGAGCTACATGTTGGAGAAAAAGCTGTCTGAGGTTCATCGGCAGAATAATTTTAGTTAAAGCCTAAGGCTGCGCCATTAGCCCGGGCAGGTTGCCTGTAGTTTAAGCCTAAAGGAGCACTAAATAACAGAAAGCTGGAAAATAACTGACAATTTTGGGCGCCAATACTCCCTACTGCCCTGGATAGCGGCTCCCTTTTGTAATTTTATCGGGAATAAGCACAAAAAGCGACTAGCATTGCACCTGCGAAGAATAACATACGGCTTATTGATGCTGGCCATCGGCCTGATCTCTGGCTGTGAACTCCCTACACAGCGGATGCACGGGTTTGAAGTGCATGGCATTGATGTATCCCACTATCAGCGGCATATAGACTGGGAAGCCGTTGCAGCCGCTGGCATCCACTTTTCTTTTATCAAAGCTTCCGAAGGCATGACACTGACCGACAGCCTTTTCTGCTCCAACTGGGAAGAGGCCAAACAGGCTGGTATCAAGCGGGGAGCTTATCATTTCTTTCGCCCGGCAACGCCTGTGCACGAACAAGCCATGAACTTTCAGGCTGGCGTCAAGCTTGAGCCGGGCGACCTGCCGCCGGTCCTCGACGTGGAAGTGCTAGATGGGGCCACCCGGGTGCAATTGGTCAGCAGCGTATTGACTTGGCTCTATCTGGCTGAAATCCATTACGGTGTGAAGCCCATCATTTACACCAACCTCAAGTTTTATAACAAATACCTGGCCGGCCACTTTGAAGAGTACCCTTTGTGGATCGCCCGCTACGCCCCTTTCCAACCGAGCTTGAGCGACAAACAGCCTTGGCATTTTTGGCAGTACGGCAACCGTGGAGAGCTGTCAGGCATCGACGGCCCAGTTGATTTCAATGTTTTCAGAGGCAGCCTCGAAGACTTAGACAGCCTTTGCATACAATACCGCCCGGTCTTATCTCAAGCACACCCCTCCAAGCTTCCTTAGCGGGCACACTTCCCGATCGGCTGGCGGCAAACCGAAATGGCCCCATACAGGAGAAGAGCTATCTCCCCCACAGATGGAGCCTTACAGCCACTGCCGGCGAAATCGTCTATCTCAGATTGGAGGCTGACAGCTGGCCAGGGCGAAGCCCCGATCGATTGCCGTTTTCTTGGGGGCCTTCCCCTGCCTGTCGGCAGGGGCCGCTATGCTACGGGGCTCGCTATCCGCTCGGCCCTATCGGGCTTCACACCCCTTCGCAGCGCTAGTCCGACGCCACCACAAAGGCGAAAAGGCTTAAACGCCAGCAATATGCTGATTTTCGCCAAAGGGCAATGCCCCATGCACCTACCCAATTATGGTAATATGCTCCGAGGTGAGCTTGCTCAGCGGGACCAAAATTTTCTTCCCCTCCGCTTGTAGGGTCATCGAAGAGCTGTCCATGCCCACAACCTTACCGCTTACGCCATCTATTTCTACCCTATCCCCCACTTTGACTTTCCCCTTGTTGTAAAAGGAAGCCAGAAAGTTGGCCACGATATTCCTAGACGCAAAGCCATAACCTATGGCAAATGCAAACACAATACCAGCAAGAATGATAGAGAGGTTGTCCTGGATAAATTCCGTGTCTATTTTTGCCTGTGAGAGCGCAATCATGGCGACATTCAGGAAGAGAAAGTAGAATACAATATTGGCGATGAGCCCGGCGGCGGGTATGGCCAAAGACTCACATGTGGTCTTGACTATGTTTTTAAGAAAATCGCTAATCAGGAGCCCGATGACGAGGACCACCATAGCCGAGATGATAACGGGCACATAGTTCAGGATGTCGCCCATCAAGGTAGAAATGACTTGCATGTTGAGGACATCCGTAGCTGCTACAATGAAGATGAACAGCAGGAAGTAGTAGACAATTTTAGAGAGGAAAGCACTGGGCACTAGCTTGATTTTGCTTTTGTGCACCATTTCGATTTCGTTGAGCCGCTCTGCAAGCTTATCTGCGCCCACCGCGACAAGGATGCGGCGGACAAACTTGGAGGCGATTTTGGAGATGATGAGCCCAATGATCAGAATAGCAAAAGCACCGAGCAGATTGGGGATGACCGCTGCAAAACCAGACAACAGTTCCTCGAGTACGTTCCAAAGGTTAAGTTCCATGATAACAAGGGTTCAAACAGGATTGGTTGAATGATAACTTTTGCCTAGGTTAGTATTTGGGAGCTATCGGAGGTTATCGTCTTCTCCTGCGGTGGCAGGGCCATGTGCTGGGCCATCAGGCCCCAGGTTAGGAGGCACTGTACGCTGAGCTGCTACCTCCTGCCGCCCCTCTTCCCCTCCAGTAGCTGCAATCAGCACGTCCACCATTTTGGGGACATACATATCAATGAGCTGCCCAAGCAGTCTGAGGGAGTTGAAGGTTTTGAACAAGCCTTCCTCCGTCTGCTTCCGCAGAACAGGGTCGATGTTTCTCGCCTGCTGTTCCAAAAGCTGCTCAAAGTTATTAAGTTCTTGTGCCATTGTTAGACTAATTGCTCCGGAAAGATTTCTTCCCGGGTTTTTTGGGCTTTTGCTTTGGCCCTTTTAATTTTCATTTTCACAGCGCTTTCCGTTTTGTCTAGTATTTCTGCTATTTCTTTTATGGACATCCGGTCCTGGTACTTCATTAGAAGGACCATCCGATCACTTGTTGGGATGTTTTCCAATACCTGCTGCAGTTGGGTCAGTTCTATTTCCAGGATTATTTTATCAGAAATTTCCTCTTCTGCTAAATCAGGGGCATTGTCCACTTCATCGGCAAAGAGGTCCTGTTGTTTTTTTTTCCTCCTCAGAAAGTCAAT
>NZ_VOOR01000079.1 GCF_007993045.1 Phaeodactylibacter luteus | reverse complement strand
TCCAAATGCTTCAAAAAATTACCGAACTATTGAATATTGATGATACTTTGCGGAAAAGTTGATTCAGGTACTTTCATGGAATTTAACTCTAGTGAATTTCCTAGACAAATACTAAGCTTATGAAAAGTCAATGCATTTTTTGTAGAATCATAAAAGGGGAGGAGCCGGCAAAGATCATACATGAGGATGAAAAATTCATTGCTTTCTTAACGCCTTTCCCAAATACAGATGGCTTTACAGTCGTAGCTACTAAGGAGCACCTGACAAGTTATATATTCCAATTGCCTCAAGACGTTTATTTGCCTTTTCTGCTGTTTGCTAGAGACGTAGGCTTAATTTTGGACCAAGCACTAGATGTGTACAGGACTGGGCTTATCTTTGAAGGAATGGGAATTGACCACGCACATATGAAATTAGTCCCTCTGCACGGCGTTAAAAAAGAAAGCTGGGAGCCTGTACATAGCAACTATCCTATATTTTATGAGAAGTACCCTGGCTTTATCGCTTCGCATGACGGCCCTAGGCAGGAGGAAGAAAGGTTAAATGCCATATACGAGACTGTAATGCTTAAAAAGCCTAACTAGTGGTCTGTCAAGGCTAAAACTAGGGGTTGCCTGCGGCGACTTTTGAGGCTACTCTTCGTTGGACAACCCCTTACGTAGCGCTGCTATGCGCGGGAACATCCGCCTTGATTAGTCAGAAAACAACTTCAACTTAAGTATCAGAGATTTATGACTTAAGGCACTAGCAATTTTTTGATTAGACGAGACCCGAAAACCGGAGTTTAGCCAAGTCCCGCTTTTTATGCACAAAAGCGGGAAGGATCTTCGGGGCGAAGTATAAGCGAAAAAGTGTCCCGCTAGCTTAGCGGGACAGACCGATTACTAAAGTCCCAACACGCTTCTAGTGGTCTGTCAAAGTTAAAAATAGGGGTTGGAAAAGACGGCTAAAAGGTTGAACTTACCTGCAACGAACCTCAGTTGCGATGAATAAAAAATACATTATCAGACTAAGCGAATCAGAGCGCGAAGAAGCTCTGCGGGTCATTACACAGCTAAAAGAGAGCAATCAAAAAGTACGCCGGGCTCAAATTCTTCTACAGGCCGACGTTAACGGCGCGAACTGGCCAGATAAGCAAATCTCGGAGGCTTACCGCTGCCGCGTCAGCACTGTAGAAAATACACGCAGGCGCTTCGTTGAGCATGGTTTTTCTGAATGTTTGAACCGTAAAAAGCGGGACACACCGCCAAATCCCAAGCTGCTTGATGGAAAACAGGAGGCGTCCATCATTGCCACGCGGCTTGGGGCTGCTCCTAAAGGCTATGCCAACTGGTCTTTGCGGCTGCTTGCCCGCAAGGTGGTGGAATTAGGAGTGGTTGAGAAGATCAGCCACGAGACATTACGCAATACGCTAAAAAAAACGGTATGAATTCGCAGCAGAGCCTTGAGTATTGGGTTATCCCACCAGAAACAGACGCAGAGTTCGTGGCGTGTATGGAAGAGGTGCTAGATACCTACGAATTGCCCTACGACCCTCTGCGCCCGATGGTGTGCATGGATGAACAGCCAGTCCAGCTCGTAAAGGAGACACGCAAGCCCATTGAGGCTACTAAAGCACGCCCTAAACGGGTCGACTATAAATACGAGCGGGCTGGGACAGCCAGTATCTTTATGTTTTGCGAACCCTTGGCAGGCTGGCGCCAAGCCACAGCATGCGATCAGCGGACCAAAGCCGACTGGGCCTTAGAAGTTGCACAGCTGCTTGATACCCGATACGTTGACTGCAAACAGGTCACACTAGTTTGTGACAATCTGAACACCCACACTAAAGGGGCATTCTATGAGGTGTTCACGCCTGAAAAAGCAAGAGCCTATGTCAAGCGCATCCATTTTGTGTACACACCAAAACATGGCAGCTGGCTTAATATTGCAGAGAATGAGCTTAGCGCAATGACAAGGCAGTGCCTCAAAAACCGGCGAATAGGGACATTGGAAACGCTACAAGAAGAAATAGCATCATGGGCGACGGATGTCAATCTAACTCAACGAGAAGTTGACTGGCAAATGAAAGTTGGTGATGCCCGCATCAAACTCAAGGCGGTCTATCCTAAAGTCAAGACCGGAGCCTTCCATAGCCAACCCCCATCTTTTATGTTGACAGACCACTAGACAAAGTATTGGGCCGGCGCACTCATTTTGGGATTATAAAGTGCCAGAAAAAGCAAACGGGCGCTCTGTGAAAAGAGGTGACTTTGGCGCACTTCTGACCGCCGCCCCTTGCGCACCCAATCCAAAAGGCTGTATCTTGCCCCTATGAAGTACCCCATTGGCATACAAAGCTTCCGCAAAATCCGCGAAGAGGGATATGTGTACGTGGACAAGACCCGGCAGATTTACGACCTGATGGGGCATGGGAATTATTTTTTCCTGTCCCGGCCGCGCCGCTTCGGCAAGTCGCTCCTGCTGTCTACATTGTACGAGTTGTATACCGGTCAGGAAACACTGTTCCGGGATTTATGGATACATGCGCACTGGGATTGGCAGGCAGCGCCCCGGCCGGTCATCTGGCTGAAGTTTGCCCAAATAGATTACAAAACGAAAGGGTTGGAAGCAGCGCTGTTGGCCGAGGTGCATCGTATCGCGAAGGAGCTGGGGGTCAGCCTCTCTGAAGATACCCTGAAAAGCAGTTTTTCGGAGTTGCTGTACGAGGTGGGGCGCTCGCAGAAAGTGGTACTGCTCATAGACGAGTACGACAAACCCATCATTGATTTTCTGGACGACACGCCGCAAGCAGAAGCGAACCGGGATGTCCTGAAGAATTTTTACTCGGTGCTCAAAGACGCTGACCCTTACATCGAGTTTCTGTTCCTGACCGGGGTGTCCGCCTTCAGCAAAGTGAGTATTTTTTCGGACCTGAACAACCTGTCCAACATTACCCTTTCCCCTCAGGGCTACACTTTACTGGGCATCACACAGGATGAGCTGGACACGGTTTTTGAAGCCCCGATGCAGGCCCACGACCGCAGCAAAGTGCGCGAGTGGTACAACGGCTACAGCTGGGGCGGGGAGGAGCGCCTGTACAACCCGTTTTCCATCCTGCGTTTTTTACAGAGCGGGCAGTACCAGAACTACTGGTTTGAGACGGGCACGCCGACGTTTCTGGTGCAGGAAATGCGCAAGCACCGCTTCTTTAATATGTCTGGTTTTCAGACCGCCATTAATGACCTGGTCAATTTTGATTATGCACGCTTGAACCCTATCAGCGTACTGTTTCAGACTGGCTATCTGACCATCCGCCACTACGACCCTGAGCTGCTCATCTATACCCTTGATTATCCAAACCGTGAAGTGCGCTCCTCTTTGGAGCAGCTCCTGATGAGCGAATACATGGACTATCCGCCGCAGGGTGCGCTGCCCAGGGTCGTTAATATCCTGCAAGCGTTGCGCCACCGGGATTTAGAGGCTGTGGTGGACATCCTCAATGCAGCTTTCGCCGAAATCCCTTACGAGCACTGGCAAAAAGAGAATGAGCACTTTTACCACGCGCTCATCCACCTTACCTTCAGCCTCTTGGGGGCTTACACCCGCTCCGAAGTCCACACGGCCCGCGGCCGCTGCGATGCCCTTGTGGAAACTGCCGACTACCTCTACGCCTTCGAGTTCAAGCTCGACCGGCCGGTGGCGGAAGCCCTGCGGCAAATCCGGGAGAAAGGCTACCTGTCGGCCTACGCGGACAGCCCGAAGGAGAAGATTGGCGTGGGCGTAAGCTTTTCCACGGAGCAGAAGGGGATTGTGGATTGGGCGGTGGAGGGCGTTTAGCTATGTGCTTGGGGGAAGCGTTAATGTTTGATGCCCCCAAAAAATTAGGACAGCCATTATTTCTTCTAGTCCAACAACTTAAGATTTCGCTACGCGTCTACTGCGTGGTGTGAAATTATGGCTCAGCTATTTTCCCGGCTCGCAAGGCGAAAAACGTAGGCGATGCCTACACGAAGCGTGGGGGTAAGGGCCTCACGATGAAGTCGGCGAGACTTTTCAACTTGCCTGCGGTGCGCAAGCAGGCGCAGCGAGATGGAAAAAGAGCAAGTCAAAAATCACAAATCTTGGGCGGGCGGACTATAAATAGCCTTGTAAAAAAGCTGGGCTGGAGTTGCATCATTTGGTTTGCGACTGCTAAAAATCTAACCGAATAGCCCATGTCAAACATAAAGGAGGATATGCTAACCGGGCGCAAACCCCAAATACCGCAGGCGTTCAGGCTTCTCTGGCTCTAGCCTGGCATTGGCCTAGCGCTGCGCAGGGGGGGACGCCCGACAGGGCCGAGCGGACAGCGAGCCCCGTAGCATAGCGGCACCTGCCCATTAGGCAGGGGCAGGCCCCATCACATGGTGCAGGGGCAAGCAAAGAAACAGCAAGCTATTGGCTATCACCGGCGAGGTTCAGCCGAAATGCGCCCAATATCATGGCCGCCGATGCCCTCCGAACACAACCTCAATCCCCGCCCAACGGCATGAAGGCCCACTCCAACCGCCCTTCCTGGTACCACAACTCCAAGATGTGGTCCGGGCCAAAGTCCGTCACATAGTCCGGCGCATACTCCCGGGAAACGGTGTTATTGATGCCCGAGCCCAGCAGCCAGATGCCTTCCGGAGTTTGAAACTCGAACTGTTTGGCACGCATGCCAAAATCCCCGCCGATGCATACCACTTCCACTCCGCGCTGCCTCGCCCGGACCAGCTCAGGGTACCAGGTGGCGGTGAGCTCCGAAAGGCTGTCGCAAGTGGCAAAAAACGGCGTAGGGTTCACATTGAAGGCCCGTAGCGTATCGCCACCCTGTGGCTCCACCATCAGATCACTGAACAATGCGTGGTGGTGCAGGATCACCCAGTGCGTGGCCTCGCTGATGGTATCCGCCACGTTCTGCACCATTTGCCACTGCGCCATTTTATCGGTACAGTTTTCCTGTGGCGGAGTGGAAGGGTAAGGCCAGAACAGATTGGTGTTGAGCACTGTGAGGCAGAAGCCGTCCTCCCATACCGTATAATAAGGTGGGGAAGGCAAGCGGCTCAATACGTTTTCCCGTTCGCCATAGTCCCAGTCGTGATTGCCCAGAGCCCAGTGGGTACGCTCCAGGTTGAAAACAGAGTCGAGGTAGTCCATCGTTGCGGGGTCTTTGGCCGTACGGGCGCAAACATCCCCGCCCAGCCATATCCCCTCGTAAGAGGAGAAATCCATCTGCTCCAGGCGGGGGTCCACCCGGTTGTCCGTGCCCCATTGGTAAGGGTGGCCCAAGAAGAGGAATTGCCTGTGCCCTAAAGGTTCATCTTTGCACCCTATCAGGCATAAGAACAAAAGGGCAGCCCAATTTAACTTTTCCATAACACTGTTTTTCAGCTACTTAGGATTCGATGCTGACAAAAAGCTGACAAAAATCACCCCTAAGCTTTGATGAAGGTCACCGGCAGCCCCTGCCGCCACTTCTATCTTGCACCAAAATTGGAAAGGCACAAGATATGAAAATCATCCTCCTGCTAATCATCCTTAGCCTGATCGTCGCCCTGGGCTTCCTGGGAGCGTTTTTCTGGGCCGTCAAAGACGGGCAATACGACGATGATGTCAGCCCGGCCATGCGGATTTTGCTGGATGACCAACCTTCAGAAAACAATCAAACAACATCAAAAAAATCGTAACCTAATGGCGCAAGTAGAACAATTCCGGTACGATAATGCCATTGTGCGCAAGTTTGCGTACGCGACTATGGTGTTCGGTGCGGTGGGCATCCTTGTGGGGCTTTTAGCGGCCCTGCAGCTGGTGTTCCCTGCCCTGAACTTTTCGACGGCAGAGACGACCTTTGGCCGTATCCGGCCCCTTCACACCAACGCGGCAATTTTTGCTTTTGTCGGCAATGGTATTTTCATGGGCGTGTACTATTCCCTTCAGCGGCTGCTGAAGACGAATATGTACAGCAAGTTTTTGAACGAATTCCATTTTTGGGGCTGGCAGGCCATCATTCTGGCAGCAGCCATCACCCTTCCGCTTGGCATCACGAGCTCGCACGAATATGCAGAGCTGGAATGGCCGATTGACCTTGCCATCGCAGCCGTATGGGTAGCTTTCGGGGTCAATATGTTCGGGACGATCCTGAAGCGGAGGGAGAACCACCTGTATGTGGCCATTTGGTTTTACATCGCGACGTGGGTGACGGTCACCGTGCTGCACATTGGCAACAACCTGGAGCTGCCGGTGAGCATGTGGAAGAGCTACCCGGTATTTGCCGGCGTACAGGACGCCCTCATCCAATGGTGGTACGGGCACAATGCGGTTGCCTTCTTCCTGACCACGCCTTACCTAGGGCTGATGTACTACTTCCTGCCCAAAGCAGCCAACCGGCCGGTCTACTCTTACCGCCTGTCGATCATCCACTTTTGGGCACTGATCTTCATCTACATCTGGGCTGGCCCTCACCACTTGCTGTACACGTCTTTGCCCGACTGGGCACAGTCGCTGGGCACGGTATTCTCAATTATGCTGATCGCGCCATCTTGGGGTGGCATGCTCAACGGCCTGCTGACCTTGCGGGGTGCCTGGGACCGAGTGCGTCAAGACCCTATCCTGAAGTTCATGGTAGTTGCCGTGACCGCATACGGTATGGCGACTTTTGAAGGCCCAATGCTTTCCATCAAGTCTGTGAATGCGATCAGCCACTTTACCGACTGGACAATTGGCCACGTGCACATCGGCACACTGGGCTGGAACGGGTTCCTTACGTTTGGTGTGCTATACTGGCTCATCCCACAGCTGTTCCGCACCAAGCTCTACTCTCAGAAGCTGGCCAACGCACACTTCTGGATCGGCACCTTGGGCATTCTGTTCTACGCCATCCCATTGTACTGGGCAGGCTGGACACAATCCCTGATGTGGAAGCAGTTTACGGCTGACGGTTTCCTGCAGTACGGCAACTTCCTGGAGACGGTCACTCAGATCATCCCCATGTACGCCCTGCGCGCCTTAGGCGGCACCCTGTACGTAGCAGGTTACTTTGTCATGCTTTACAACCTGTATAAAACCATCAAAGCAGGCTCTTTCCAAGCTTATGAAGAAGCTGAAGCCCCTGCGAGGGTAGCTACTGCGGGAGCACACAAAGGCGAGCACTGGCACCGCTGGATCGAGCGCCGCCCTGTACAGCTGCTGATCGGCTCTACCATTGCGATTTTGATCGGTGGCATGGTAGAAATCTTCCCCATGGTCATGATCGGGGATCAGGTGCCCACGATCGAATCCGTGAAGCCTTATACGGCTCTGGAACTGCAAGGCCGCGACCTTTACATCCGGGAAGGCTGTATCAGCTGCCACACGCAGATGGTCCGCCCCTTCCGTTCTGAAACAGAGCGCTACGGGGAGTACTCCAAGTCTGGCGAGTTCATTTACGACCGGCCATTCCTTTGGGGCTCCAAGCGTACCGGCCCGGATTTGCACCGCTTGGGCAACAAATACCCAGACAGCTGGCACTACAACCACATGCTCGACCCGACCAGCATGTCACCGGGCTCTATCATGCCTGTGTACCCTTGGCTGATCGAAGACGACCTGGACAACAGCCTGCTGCCCGCCAAAATCATGGCGCTGCGCACCCTGGGCACCCCTTATGCTGAAGGCTACGAAGAAGAAGCCATTGCTGATGCACAGCGGCAGGCGGATGAGATCGCTGCCCGCCTGCGCAAAGACGGCATAGACGGAGAAGGGCTCGAGCAGAAGGAAATCATTGCGCTGATCGCCTACCTGCAACGGTTGGGCACAGACATTAAGCCTGCGCCACAGGCCGGCAACTAAAAAACAAAATCACCATGTTCAAATACATCCTTGAAAGCGCCGGCAATATCAACTGGATGGCTATTGCCTCCCTGCTGACTTTCATGGCGGTGTTCATCATCAGTGCGGTGATGGCTTTCCGCTCACAACCGGCATTTATCGACAGAATGGCCAACCTGCCATTGGAAGAACCCAATCCCCTTAACGCTGAAAATGACCGACATGAATAATCAAAGCATTAAAGCCGGGGCGCTGATGGCTGGCCTCCTGCTCCTGGCAGGCAGCACACAAGCCCAGGATGCTGCCGGCGGGGCCAATGACCCCTACTTTTATGACAACTTCCTCTTTTGGTCTCTTGCTGCCCTTGGCGGTGTCGTGATCATAGCGGCCATTGCGGCCCTATTCCACCTGCTCAATGTGATGGTCAAGGTCAACCAAATCCGGATTTTCCAGGAGATGGGCATTGAGGCTTACCAGGAAGAAGTGAGCAAACAACGGGAGCCTTTCTGGGACCGCATGTACAAAAAGTGGACGGATGCTGTGCCGGTTGAAAAAGAGCAGGATGTCATGCTCGACCACAACTATGACGGCATCAAAGAACTGGACAACAGCCTCCCGCCTTGGTGGGTAGCCATGTTCTACATCACCATCGGCTTTGCAGTAGTCTATATGACTTACTACCACTTTACAGACAAGGGCCCTGGCTCTGCTGAGGAGTACGAGATGGAAATGGAACGGGCCGAGAAAGCTATCCAAGCCTTCCTCGCTACTCAGGCCAACCTTGTAGATGAGACCAACGTCACTGCGCTTACCGATGCAGACGCCCTGGCCAGTGGGCAATCTATTTTCAATGCCAACTGTGCGGCCTGCCACGGCATGCTCGGGGAAGGCGGCGTAGGCCCCAACTTGACCGATGCGTATTGGATCCACGGCGGTGATGTCAAAGATGTTTTTAAAACCGTAAAATACGGGGTGCCCGAAAAGGGCATGATCGCATGGAAATCGCAGCTCAGCGCTGCCGATATGCACAAAGTTTCCAGCTATATCCTGACGCTTGTAGGCACCAACCCACCGAATGCCAAAGAGCCACAGGGCGATCTTTACGAACCTCAGGCAGAGACGACTCAGCCTGAAAGCACAGAAGCCGAGGGGGCGGATGAGAACGCCCTTGGCATGAACGAGTAGAAGCTGTTTCAGCTGAATGTTTAAGCTCCTTTAAGGATAGCAGGCCCCGGAGCTGATTCCGGGGCTTGCCCATCCCATTTGGCCCAACCCCACCCAGCGCAACTTTTCAAACCTGATGATCCTAAGCCATGAATGCAACAGAGCCAATCAACGACCAAGAAGACTACCGGGATAAAATCGCCACGGTAGATGAATCCGGGAAGCGCGTCTGGATTTACCCCAAAAAACCTAAGGGCTGGTTTACCGATGCCCGTACCTACGTAAGCTGGATCCTCCTGGCTTTCCTTTTCGGGATGCCTTTCATTAAAGTGAATGGCGACCCCTTACTCCTTTTCAATGTATTGGAGCGGAAGTTCATCCTATTTGGCATTACCTTCATGCCACAGGATTTCCACCTTTTCGTCCTCGCCATGCTTACCTTTATTGTGTTCATCGTCTTGTTCACCGTAGTGTGGGGGCGGCTGTTTTGCGGGTGGGTCTGCCCACAGACCATCTTCATGGAAATGGTGTTCCGCAAGATAGAGTACTGGATAGAAGGGGACGCCAACGCACAGCGCCGGTTAGCCAAAGCGCCTTGGACCACGCAGAAAATCATCAAGAAAGCAGGCAAACAAGCCATTTTCTTCCTCATTGCTGTACTTGTAGCCAATACCTTCTTGGCATATATTATTGGCGTTGACGAAGTCATCAAGATTGCGACAGAGCCCCTGAGCTTGCACTGGCAAGGCTTTGTAGCGATGATCCTCTTCTCTGGCGCTTTCTATTTTGTTTTTTCCTACCTGCGCGAACAGGTCTGCGTGACCATCTGCCCCTATGGCCGCCTCCAAGGGGTCATGCTCGACAAAAACTCCATTGTGGTGGCCTATGACTTCGTGCGCGGGGAGCCTAGGGGGAAAATCAAAAAGAACCGGGCTGCAGCCGCCAAGCCGGCCAGCCCAAGCCCGCTTGCACAAATGCAGCAGGACGTAGCTGCCGCTGCCGCTGAAACCGCCGTGGCAGACTGTGATACCGGCCAGCCGGGAGAAAACCCGGTGGAAGGCATGAAAAAAGCGCTCGGGGACTGTATCGACTGTGGCCTTTGCGTACAAGTTTGCCCGACTGGCATCGACATCAGGGACGGCACACAGCTGGAGTGCATCAACTGTACGGCTTGTATCGATGCTTGTGATGAGGTAATGGTGAAGGTCGACCGCCCAACTGGGCTGATCCGCTACGACAGCTACAACGGCATAGAATCCGGAACGAAAAAGCTGTTCACCCCGCGCGTAATTGCCTACACCGCCGTGCTGGCCCTGCTTGTAGTGGTGAATATTGTCTTGCTCGCTTCCCGTACTAGTGTGGAGACCCTCCTGCTCAGGACACCGGGCACGCTTTACCAAGAAGTCGATGAGACCTATATCAGCAACCTCTACAACTATCAGGTCATCAATAAAACACAGGCCCCGCTGACCGTAACCTTCAAGCTAATTGGCGACATCCCTGGACAGATACGCCTTGTAGGCCAAGCGCCCACAGCTGAAGCCGGGCAGGTCGCTGAAGGCGCCTTGTTTATCGACCTCGACAAAGAAGCCCTCCAATCTAGGAAGACCAAAGTGTTCATTGAGGTCTACAATACCGAAGGGGAGGTCATTGATAAAGTAAAAACCAACTTCCTCGGGCCAGTCAAATAAGCCCCGGAAGTACTAAAAAGCTATTTGAGTTTTGGTTAATGCAGACGGAAGGGCCGGACACGCCCGGCCCTTCCTTTTAACCGGCTCTTAACTACGCAAAAGCCTTAGCCATGAAAATCAATTGGGGAACCGGGATCGCTATTTTCTTTAGTGTGTTTGTACTCTCGCTCGTTTATCAAGTCTACCGGTCTACACAATACGACCACAGCTTGGTTTCAGACCAATATTATGCGGACGACCTGCGCTACCAAGAACATTACGACAAGCTGGCCAATGCTCAGTCATTGGAAAAGGACTTGCAGATCAGGCAGCCCAAGCCCGGCGAAACCATTGAAATAGCCTTCCCTGCACAGGCGGGGGAAGCCAAAGGGGAGATCTACTTCTTCTGCCCTGCCGACAAGAGCGCTGATTTCCGCCTTCCTGTCAAGCCGATGGGCGACGGTGTGCAGCGAGTGCCGGTCGAAGGCCTCCGCCCAGGCTTGTGGAAGGTCAAGGTAGACTGGGAAGCTGGCGGGAAAAGCTATTATAAAGAACAAGATATCCGTTTGTGATGGCAGCAATCTGGAGCGCACTTGCGATAGGCTTTTTGGGCAGCTTCCACTGCATAGGCATGTGCGGCCCGATAGCCTTGTCTCTGCCCTACCAAGGCAGAAAGCCCTTAGCCTCCGCAGCCAACGTGCTCTTATACAATTTAGGCAGGGTCATCACCTATGGGCTGTTAGGGGCAGTCATTGGGCTAGTGGGCAAAGGTTTTTTCCTGGCCGGGGCACAGTCCTACCTTTCCATAGGGCTTGGGCTTTTCCTGCTTGTTGTGGCTTTGTTCTCCATTGATATGGAAAGCCAATTGTTGCGCGTGCCCATTATCAGCCGGCTCAACCAATGGGTTACCCGTCAGCTTGGGCGGATTATCGGGCAAGGCGGGCCACTGCGGCTATTGGGCATTGGGGCATTGAACGGGCTGCTGCCCTGCGGCTTGGTCTATGTGGCCATCGTAGGGGCTATAGGCACCGGCACAGCCCTGTATGGCGCACTGTATATGGCGGCATTCGGCCTGGGCACTTTGCCCCTCATGATGGCGACAGCCCTGGCGGGCCAATTTGTGCCGCTGAGCTGGAGGCGCTCTGTACGCAAACTGCTGCCGGTCTTCCTGGCCGGCTTCGCGCTGCTGTTCATTATGCGGGGGCTTAATTTCGATGTGCCCATAGACCTGCGCTTCTGGGACAATATGCAGGATGCACCTATGTGCCACTAACTGAAAGGGGCAGCGCTTATGATCGGCCGCCCTGCAAAATTCTGGAATACTATGACAAAGACAGATATACTCATCATCGGAGCAGGCCCGGTCGGGCTATTTACGGTGTTCGAAGCCGGGCTGCTGCAATTGCGCTGCCACTTGGTGGACGCCCTTCCCCAGCCCGGTGGCCAACTGGCTGAGATCTACCCCAAAAAGCCCATCTATGATATACCGGGCTTCCCTAGTGTGGGCGCAGGCGAGCTCGTCGACAACCTCATGGAGCAGATCGCCCCTTTCAAACCGGGCTTCACGCTGGGGGAGCGGGCAGAAACCCTGGAGAAGCTCGCAGACGGCTCCTTCCTGGTCACCACCAACGAAGGCACACAGATCAACGCCCCCGTCATTGCTATCGCCGCAGGCCTTGGCAGCTTTGAGCCCCGGAAACCGCCAATTGACAATATTGAAACTTTTGAGCAGCATGGGGTGGCTTATATGATCAAAGAGCCCGAAGACTTCCGCGGCAAGCGGGTCGTCATATCTGGTGGGGGCGACAGTGCGCTAGACTGGGCGATACACCTCTCCGAAATCACGGCAGAGCTTACCCTCGTGCACCGCAGGAAAGGGTTCCGTGGCGCACTGGACAGCGTAGACAAAGTAGAACGCTTGGCAGCGGAAGGCCGCATCAACCTCATCACCGAGGCACAGGTCATCGGGCTAAAGGGCGATGGGCAACTGAAGGAGGTCGTCATCAACCACAAAACAGAGGGGGAATTCTCCAAAGCCACGGATTTCTTCATCCCTTTGTTCGGGCTTACGCCCAAAATGGGCCCCCTCCAAGACTGGGGGCTTGAACTAGACCCTAAAGAAGGGATATTTGTAGATACCTTCGACTATCAGACCAACATCCCGGGCATTTTTGCCATCGGCGACATCAACACCTATCCCGGCAAGCTGAAGCTCATCCTCTGCGGTTTTCATGAAGCCACGCTCATGGTCCAATCGGCCTTCAAAATTGCACGGCCCGATGGCCGCCTCAGCTTTAAATATACTACTGTGAACGGGGTACACGGATTTTAAGGCCCAAAAGTTGAAAACCTGATTGTCGTTTTTTGCCTGCCCCCTCCGCAAGGATAGGGCTTGCCCAGCCTGCTTTGCAAGATGGGGCCTGCCCCTGCCGAAAGGGCAGGTGCCGCTATGCTCCGGGGCTCGCTGTCCGCTCGGCCCTGTCGGGCTTGCCACCCCTGCGCAGCGCTAGGCCAACGCC
>NZ_VOOR01000078.1 GCF_007993045.1 Phaeodactylibacter luteus | reverse complement strand
CGACGGACGTGAACATGAACGGGCAGACGAAGTACACGGGTGCGTTCAACGATGTAGACTTCATCTTCAACATCGCAGTGCCTACCGCTGCGAACGTATCTTCAATTGTCACCTTCAGCCTGCGCGAGCAGCTGCCGCAGTAAGCGGAAAACCCCTGTGCACTGGGGGGCAGCAGCGTTGACTGCTGCCTCCCATTGTGGGCAGTAAAGATCACTTTTTGGATTGCAAATGGCGCCGTCTTGCTGATTAAAAGGCAAGGCGGCGTTTTTAATTTATTTAGATTTGGGCTCCAGCGCATCAAGTTTATTATCCTTGTGAGATCAGGAGGCGCTTATTTCAAATGGTTAGTTTTGAAAGCCAGATAAAGCAAAGCAGCATGCACAAAGCATTCCATATCCTAAATGGGGACGCCCTGCGCGAACGCTTCCCCTCAGCAATTGGGGGTGAGCTAATCGTAGCCCGGGAGTGCCTCTCAGACGGGCCTGTGAAAAGCGATGGGCTACAGGGGCTATTCCAGCTTAGAGCCCACTTTCTAACCAATGCTTACGGAGAAGGCACAACAATAGATTACAAGAAAGGCACGGTGGGCGAGTTTGAACGGATGATGCGCATCCCAGAAGGGAGCATGGTCACTTTATGGTTTGAGGACGATTTGTTCTGCCAAGTCAATTTCTGGTTCTGTGTGTTTCTGCTATCCCAGCACACCGCAAATTGCAGTCTATACCTGGCCCGCCCGGAAAGTCATACCCGTTATGGCTTTGGAGGGCTCAGCCCTGCACAGCTGCTAGCTGCCTTCCGGCAAAAGAAGCACATCAAGGCCCCGGGGCAGATTGCCCGGCTTTGGGAACAGTACAGTGCAGGAGCGCTTCAGCAGTTGCTGGCCATGGCCCGGGAAATAAAAGCTGATTTCCCATTTATCGAAACTGCGGTGGAGGCTTACTTGGACAGCTTGCCAAGCCCCGGCGATCCCGGCCGGCCAACAAGGGCCCTGCGGGCGATTATGGAAGAGCTGGGCACTACCGAGCTAGGCCCGGTATTCCTTGCCTTTTGTGAGCGGGAGCCGGTTTATGGTTTTGGCGACCTACAGGTAGAACGATTGATCGGGCAAATCCTTGGCAGGGCCTGAGCCCGGCCCTATTTTGAAGCCCAGTCGATGAACATCCCAATCAGCATAATGCTCAGAGAGAAGGAGATCATGCCCAGCATATAACTGATGAACACCTTGAAATATTTGAAAAAACCAGACCGGTCAAAGATGGTGCCGATAGCCCAGCAGATGAAAAGGATGCCTAAGAAAAAGCCCTTGTCTAGTATTTTGAAAGGGATCATGCTCTGTATCGCCCCGAATAAGGTGAAAACCAACATGCCCGTGCCCATAATGAAACACAGGGCCACAAGCAGCTCAAATATATTGTAGGCATACTTCCTGAAAAACAACCGCAGCCAGAGGGCTATAAAAATGGCCATGAAAAGGTTGGCGTAGCCATAGTTTTTGGAGACCCATTCAAAAATAGCCGTTGAGGTAGAACGCTCGCCCAGGGAATAGTTGACATAGCCGTCTTCAAATCTCAGCCACTGTTGGGCCAGGGTGTAGATCAATGAGCAGACGATGACGAACACCACGGGCTTCATCAGCCGTTTGCGGTCATAGCGCAGATAAGCTCGGATGCTCCGGCCAGGCCGCAGCAGGATTTCACGGGCGGTGAGCAGAAAACCGCGCTCTAGGTTGAAAACGGTACTGATTTCTCGAACGAGATACTTCCGGTCGATGCGGGGCACTTCGACAGGCTGCCCGCACTGAGCACAGTAGGGGCCAGTTTGCCCTGCCCCACGGTGGTTGGCTTGTAGCTTGGGCGGTACAGGCATATCAGTTGGATTTGTAGAAAAAATGGGCTTATAACTATGACAATATAACCAAAAGAGCGGATCAAGCTATGCCTCTTAGCTAAGAATTGCCTTCTCCTACGGCATGCTTGGAAAATGGCGCGGGCATAGCGCGCGAAATGGCCCCAATGGCTTCCACGAAGTCGTCCTGTTGTAAAGCAGCCCGAGCAATAGCGGGGTACACGGAGCACGTTATCTCTGTGCTGCTCAGTGACCTCCGTGCCTTAGTGTCAAGTTTTGCCACGGAGACAGGGAGTGCACGGAGGGCTTATAAATCAGTGTCCCCTCTGTGCGCTTGGTGCCCCCGTGTCTGATATCGTAACGGGGGCAAGGGGTATAATTTTTTTATGGAAGATTATCTGGTGTATGCGGTATTGGCTAACTTGCAGTCAGCAATGCTTAGGCAGGAAAACTGCGGTATTGCCAGATTATTCACCAAAACCCAGTAAGAACTATGAAAAAAGGGCTTTTGTTCGCTCTCCTCCTGTTGGCCCTGGCCTGCCAAAAGGAGCCCATCTCTGATGACGACACCTTCTTCGCTTTCACGGTCAAAATTGATACATTCACCGGGCAGCGGCTCAATCAGCCTGCGGATAATCTAGTAGCAGGGCAGCTCAATTTCTATTTCAGCAACGATGAAGTCAGCCTGCAGCTGAATACGGCAGGATTTGACGGGAGGGCCGGAACGTATGATATCACCTACGTAAAATACAACGATGGCCGGGGCAACCACTACGGTACGGGCACGCTAGTGGTAACGGAGGTCAATGCTAAGCGTGAATTCATCAAAGGTACTTTTACAGCCTCCTGTTCTGATTTGAACACCGGTGCCAATCTGCCCATCACAGAAGGCGAATTTTTAGCCCGGTACTATGAATAGGGCATGGCTTTGGGCGGCCTTTGCGATGCTGCTGGGCTGCTCCCGCCAAGCAGGCAGCCCGCTTTTAGCGCTAGGCAGCCGGTTTCAGTCGGAAAGAGATGCTTATAGCCTTGCCCGGGTAGTGGAAGCCTGGCCGGAGGCGGCAGATACCTCCTTGCTCCGGCAGGTACTTGGTGCGCCCGACGCCGATATGGGCTTTGATTACCGCTACTTATTGGATTCTGTTGGGCCCGGGGGCTGTGTGGTGGGCGCGGTGTTCCACATCAATGAGCACGGGTTGGTCGATCAGCAGTGGATAGGAGAGATTTGCGAATAAGAACTGGATCAGAACAGGGGGAGCATGATGAAATATTGGGGCCTGCCCCTGCCAGCCGGCAGGTGCCGCTATGCTACGGGGCTCGCTCTTCGCTCGGCCCCTCGCCCTACGGGCGTCGGGTCTGGCCTTCGGCCACCCCTTCGCAGCGCTAGGCCAATGCCAGGCAAAAGCCCAAAAAGCTTAAACCCCTGCAGCCTTTTGGTTCACGCCCAAATACGGGCTGTTGCTTTGTTGTTCCCCTTCTGGCAGGCTGTGGCGGCCGGGCGACTGTTCATTCTTCTTCGTGCGTAGATTTGGAGCTGCTCGACCGGGCTGCCCGCATGGCGCTCTACCCAGTTGGGGCAAGGGCTCCGGACAGGGCTTTATTATGGGCAGCCGGGCAGCACACAGCCCCGATGGCGTGGTGGCGAGCCGGGGCGAGTACCGCCCACCGGGGCCCCGCGTTCGAGCAGGCCCTTCTTGGTTTTTTGGGCAATAGGCTGGCGCACTAGCGATGTGGAGCAGTGCGCGTTAGCGCAGCCCGCAGGGCCAGGCTGCGCAACGTAGCGGCGGGCAGTGCCCGCAGTGCCCTAATTCACAACCGCATGAGCTGGGCTAAGGTGTGTAGATATTTGGGTTTGGAAAAAGGATAATATGTACCTATGTTTGGGCACATTTTTTTCAACAAACCAAATGAACACATGAAACAATTGATTTCCTTGTCTGTGCTGGCGCTGCTGCTGGCAACAGGCGGCCGCCTTTTTGCACAAGAGGATAAGGCAGAAAAGTTGCTGAACAACTACTTCATTGCTATGGGCGGCAAAGAAGCGCTAGAAGCTGTAGGGTCGTCCCGTATGCTGATGGAAGGGGTGCAGGAGGTAAGCGGCATCCGTTTGAAAAAGGAGGAGTTCCGCTTGTTCGGGCAGAAGTTCCATCTGAAGCTGGAGCAGGGCGGGCAGCGCCTAGAGCAGATTTTTGATGGGCAGCGTTTGTCTTACGGCGGGCAGGTGATTGCCTTGGAAGAGAGCGATAAGGCGCTGATGCGCAGCCAAACTTATGGCTTTACGGAGCTGATGCTGCTGGAAAAAGGGTACGGGCTGTCTTTCGACGGGCTGTACGCTGGCGGTGATTTTGGCAAGCCGGACTACTACCGGCTGACGGCGACGAGCCCGGATGGCGCAACGGTGTACACCTTGCACTATCAGAAGGACGGCTACAAAAAACTGACAGAAGAAATGGTGCGTACGGTAGAGGTGCAGGGCGGTGTGAAGCGTACTCGTATCACCTTGAACTTCAGTGATTACCGGGAAGTGGACGGGGTGCAGGTCCCCTTTGCAATAGAGCAGAAAGATGATTCTGGCGTGATACAGTTCAAAGTATCCGAAGCAGAGCTCAACCCCAGCCTCCCTTCCGGGGTGTTCAAAATCTAAGCGCAGCCGTTGGGCAGGGCGGAGGGCAATGCGCTTTCTGCCCTGCCCATTTGGGGCAAAAGCCGCAGCTTTGACGAACCCAGCCCGGGCGTTTCACCGTATTTGACTAATAAAACCATGATGGGAAAATTGAACCTGAGGCCTATTGCCCCGCTCGCCTTGTTATTGGCCTTGCCCGGCTTAGCCTGGGCACACGGAGTAGCCCCTGCAGACCAAGAAACGCTGACTAACGGCGGGCTTTGGTCCTATATTTATGTAGGTGCTAAGCACATGGTGACGGGCTATGACCACCTGCTTTTTTTGGTAGGGGTTATTTTTTTTCTGAACAATATTAAAGACATCCTCCGCTTCATCACGGTCTTCACCATTGGGCACAGTATCACCCTTACCGGGGCCACTTATCTGGGCATATTGGCTGACGAGCACCTGATTGATGCGGTCATTGCGCTGAGCGTGGTGTATAAGGGGTTCGAAAACCTTGGCGGTTTCCCTAAGCTGTTGAAGGTAGAAGCTCCTAATTTGTTGACTATGGTATTCCTTTTTGGCCTGATACATGGGTTTGGGCTGAGCACCAGGTTGCAATCTTTCGATTTGGGGCAGGGGCAGTTCCTGGCCAAAATCCTGAGCTTCAACGTTGGGGTAGAATTGGGCCAGGTGTTGGCGCTCATCCCTATAGTTTTTGTTATTTCTAAATGGCGGGGCGCTCCTTCCTTCAACCGTTTCCATAAGGTGGTGAACACTTTTCTGGTTGTAGCGGGGCTTGGCCTATTGGCCTTTCAGCTCAATGGATATTTCAGCGGGCCTCATACGCACGAGCATCATCATGAAGAAGGTGCAGGGCATAGCCATGAGGATGCTCATGGGCACCCGCATCCGCACGGAGAATAAGCGCCTTTTTGGAGCTCTAAGGGCTTTATCCTCGCGGTTGGCTTTAAGATTAATACCATAAAAAAAAGCGGCAGCCCGGAGACATTGGTCCCGGGCTGCCGCTTTGAGTTGATGGCGATGGGCTAGTGGATTGAGCTGTAATTATTGACCATTAAAGGCCACGCACCAGAAAGGGCTTAAGCGTGGGAATACGATCAAATCATTCGGTCTAGTCGCAGGAAGTTGTGCGGTCAATATCGCAGTAGGTAGCCCACCAAGGATTGAACTGTTGATCGCCTTCGGCTTGGCTCAAAGCGAGCAGGGCTTCTACGTCATCTCCGTAGCGGAGGTGCATATGGACGGGGTCTCCGTGAGGGGAGCGCGAAATGACATACTGATAAGAGGCGCAGTCGCCTTCAAAGTCTTCAACCTTACGGAAAACATCCCAGATAGAGGTTTTGGACTTTTGCGGGTAGTAGTAAGGGTCGGGCCGGCTGCCAATGAACTCGTACCCGCACTCTGCTAGTTTTTGTTCCATATCATTGTGGCTATAGAAAGCCATGCGCGTGAGCGAGCCTGCCTCTTCGGAGGTCTCCAGCACGAGGCGGCTGGGGTTGCGGGGATCATTTTGGGTTAGGGAGTCGTTGGGGTTCATTTGAAAATCCCCGTTCATGGCGAGGTAGGTGTAGGCAGGGCGGCCGTCGGGTGTGGGGTGGGAGTGCCCGTCCCCGCCATGGCTGTGGGAATGGCCGCCTTGCTCGTGGGTATGGGTATCGGGGCCGTGCTCGTGGCTATGCCCGTTAGCAGAAGAATTGCCGCGTATGGCGAAAAACACAAAAGCCCCGACAATAAGCGCGGCGACAATAGTGGAGATCCAAGTTTTCATGTTGAGATTGATTTTAAAAGCCCAGCAGCCCACAACTGAAGAGGGGGCTGCTGGGCAGGGTGAATAGTACAAGCAGATTAAAAGTTGTAGCTGATGCCGAAGCTGTAGTTGCGTGGCGGCGCCGGCGCGAAAGAACGGGCGTCTACACTGCCAAATACAGACTCTGCATAGCGGGCGTCGAACAGGTTTTGGATTTCAAAAAAGAGCCGCCCATCATTGGCAGACTGTTTGTTGAAGTTGTAGAAAACAGCAAGGTGAGACACCGTATAGCCTTCGTAGGAGGCGGCGTTGTCATTGGAAATAAAGTACTCGCCTACGTCCCGGAAGCGGTAATTGGCGCCAATCCCCATTGGGAGGGTGTAGGTCAGATTGAGCGTGGTTATGGTCTGAGGGATGCCTACTAAGCCTTTGCCCTCGAGGGTATTTTCCGGGTTGTCGAGTATTTCTGTTTCTATATAAGAGAATGTACCGGTAATGCTGAGCCCATTGACTGGGCTGATGCTGGCTTTGGTTTCGATACCAGTGCGCTGAGTCTTGCCGGCATTGATGAACTCGAGTGAGCCCGGAGGGTTTTCGACAATTTCGTTGGTGGTATTGAGGACGAAACCGGCGGCGTCGACTTCGAGCCATTCAAGCGGGCGGTAAGTAGCCCCTACCTCGTACTGCCAAAGCTGAACGGGGCCCAGGTCAATGCCTGCTGTGTACTTTAGCGCACTGTTGGGGAGTGAAAAACCGTTGGACACGCTGGCCCGCAGGTCGACGCCACTGTAAACGGTAGAGCGGATGCCTACTTTGGGGCTAACGTTGTACAAGCCGTCGATATCGTCAGAGACAGCGGCCTGGCCAGGATCATTAGCCATAAAGCTGCCATTGTAGGTGTCGTAGCGCAGGCCTACAGAAGGGCGGAAGTATCGGCTCAGTTCCCATTCGCCCTGCGCATATGCAGAAACGGATTGTATGGTGAACAGCCGGTCTTCGGTCTGCCGCTGCCGGATACGGTCAGAGGTAGCCCACCGCATCCGGTCAGTCTCTTCGCTATAGTACTCCAGGCCTGCAATCCAGTTGAGGCTGCTGCCCAAAAGGCGTGCATTGCCGTTGAGGCTGGCCCCGGCTGCGTAGACGTCGCGGGTATTGAAGCGCTCGGTCTGTCCGCCAGGTGCGGATCCGAACTTGGCAAACCGGGTGAACTCCTGTTGCACGGCGTAGCCAAAAACGAGGAGGCGCAGCCCGTCGTTGAAAGAGTGGTTGAGGTCTAGGCGCTGAGAGTAGAAAGACTTGGCCCCGCCGTCATTTTCCCCATTGGGGTCTTGCAGCCGGCGCCGGTCTTCGTCCAGAAACTGTTCTTCTCCAATATAGCCAGGAGCATTCCACTCGCTGCCGTGGCCGCGCAGTGACAGGGCAATGTCTGTTTTGTCAGTAATCTGGTAGCCAATACGGCCTGCAATGTTTCCGCGGAGCACATTGGCGTTTTCTGCGTAGCCGTCGGTACGGAACAGCTGGAAAGCAAGGTTGGCTTTGATGGCGTCCTGCCGCTCGCCCAGGTCCATTTCGCGCCCAAGGGCAAACTGTGCATCAAGGGTGTTGAAAGAGCTGGCTGTAAAGCTGAAGTCTTGGTAGTCCCCTCCTTTTCGGGTATCTAGTGCAAGTGTTCCGCCCTGTGCAAACCGGCCGAAGAGCACAGAGGAAGGGCCTTTGTATACTTTCATGGACTTGAGGTTGAGCGGGATGAGCACATTGAGGTCGGCATACCCGTCTGAATGGCCCTCGGCTTCATTAAGGGAGACACCATCGATGGTGACTTCGGCTTCGCCGGCATGGCCGCCGCCCCCAAACCCACGGATGGAGAACTGATCTGCTACGCCGCCCTGCCGGTAAGCTACAAGGTCTACTCCTGGTACTTGCTCAATGAGGCGGAGCGGCTGCTCGATATTGAGGCTGCGGATGTCGTTTAGGGTGATGACATCAACGGTGATGGTGCTGTTTTCTGCTTTTAAGGCTTCTCCGCGCACATAAATTTCAGAAAGGGAGGTCACGGTGGTGCGGAGGGCTACTTTGATTTGTTTTTGCTCCCCTGCTTTTAGGTTGATCTTGCGCGAGGTTTGCTCATAGCCAACGGAGCTGAACAACAGGGTATAATTGCCGGCTTCGAGCCCTTCAATCAGAAAAGCGCCATCTGCAGTAGTGGTAGCGCCTTTGGCTGTGCCTTCAAGCTGAATGTTCACCGCTTCGAGCGGGGTGTTGCTTTCAGATAAAACACGCCCTGAGAGGCTTGCGCCAGACTGCGCGGTGAGCGTGGCGCTTGCAAGCAGGCAGAGCAGGGCAATAAGTTGGTTGAGTAGTGAGTATGGCTTATACATAAAGTTGATGAGTGTGAACAGGCGGCAGCCTATGCCCTGATGGCACTTGCTGATAGCTGGCTGGCCTTGTTTTTGATGAAAATCATTCCTGTATGCACAGTATTTCCAGGGGGAGGCCAGGCGTGATGTATGTTGTTGCAAGCCTGATCGGGCTACTGTCGGCATTTACCGTTTAGTGCTCTTCCCCAATGTTAGGTGAAGGCATAGCAAATGGAGTAGCTTACTGTACTGGAAGACTGAAAGCAGGAAATTCTGATAAGGAGGAAAAAAGTAAGGTTCAATGTTTGGGCGGAGGGGAGGGGGTTTCTACTGCTACTGATGAAAGGGGTAATGGTTTGGCATAGTTATTTTCACCCTTAATCGAAGAAGAATGCAGTGCAGTATGTGAATCAGGTATCAGAGCCTCAAGGGTGGCCATGAGGAGGCTGAGTTGTTGAAGGGGAGGGGCGGTAGAGGAAGCTTCCTGCAGCTCGAATGCTTGCAGCATAAAAGTGATCACATTGTGGTGGTGGTGGCTTTCTTCCTCGTGCAAGTGCCCGTGACGATGGCTGTGTGCGGCATGGCTGTCGAGGCCATGGGAAAGGGCATGAAGCAGCTCACCCACTGCTGCGCCGAAGATGTTGGCGCAGAGCGTACCGATGATAAGGTAGGTGATGAACTGTTTCATGTCCTTAGTTAGGATTTAGTGAGGGACATTTCTATATACGGGGGTAGGGGCGAGAGTAGATTGTTTTGAGGCGGGGAAATGAACAATTGGCGCCAGTTTTAGGTAGGGCGGGATTTGGGCGCAAGCCAAAAGCTTGAGCTTGCGCTGGCTATACGGTGGCACTGGGCTAGCGCTGCGCAGGGGTGAAAAGCCCGTAGGGCCGAGCGGATAGCGAGCCCCGGAGCATAGCGGCCCCCTGCCAGAGGGGCAGGGGGAAGCCCCCAAAAAAAACAATCTGATCTTTGCCCGGGCACTTTATGTTTTGGGGGGGGGGGTTCAATTTGTCGAAAATAAATATGACTATGGAGAAACACAAATGCACCCGCATCAGTAAGCTGCTCAGCCTGGCACTGCGCCACAAGCCAGAGCAGTTGGGTTTGGAGCTGGACAGAGCGGGATGGGCGGATGTCGGCCTCTTGCTGCAGCGGCTTGCCGCTGTTGGGTTGCCTTTGAGCAGGGAGGAGCTGGAAAGCTTGGTACGGGAAAATAATAAGCAGCGTTTCCGGTTTAGCGGAGACGGGCAGCGTATCCGGGCGAATCAGGGGCATTCCATCCCAGTAGACCTTCAGTTGGAACAGCTAGAGCCCCCATCGGTACTTTTTCATGGCACTGCCCTTCGGAATTTGGGGCCTATACAGGAAAAGGGGCTCTGCCGGCAGCAACGGCAGCATGTCCACCTGAGCGCAGACGAGGCGACTGCCTTGCAGGTTGGCAGCCGTCATGGCCAACCTATAGTGCTTAGGGTAGCAGCAGGTGAGATGCACCGGCAAGGTTTCGCTTTTTTCAAGTCTGATAATGGCGTTTGGCTTACAGGCCATGTTCCTCCTGCTTTTTTTAGCTTTGATCGCAACGCCTGAGCCCTATTGCGGTGAGCGGGTTGGTGGACCGAGCAAAGATCTATAGCCAGGAGCGGCTTCCTCTGATCCTGGGCAGAGGAAGTTTAGGAGGAAGCCAATGCTCGTTTCAGTAGCTCGAGGATGTCATCTAGTTGGCTCATCAAGGGCTGATAGTGGGCTTGATCTGTAGATGCACAGGCGTAAGTGAACAGCAGCAGCCGGTTTTCGAAAGCCCTGGACTGGAGCAAGGGGAGGTTGCTATGGAAGGGCATGGCGCTTTCTCTGTCCGGGGGCGGATCGTGTTCTGTAGAGGCCAGTACGGTCCATAGGCTGTATTCATCGCCTCGGAATAAGTCGAGGACTCGTTCCCGTTGCATTCGCAGGTCTTCTTCTTGCCGCTCAATGTCTTGCATGGCAGATAGCCAGGTTGTGAGCCTGATCCTTAGGTTGGTGTCTTTGATATGGCGCAGGCTTCCCGAACTGACCATTTCTTCGAGCAAGGCGTTGTTGGGGTTGTAGGCGATGTCCAAGGCGAGGGTCTGGTACAACAGGTTGGAAAGGGTATCTTCTGGGAAGGAAGAAGTTGGGCTGCCGGCAAGGGCTAGGAGCCGCCGCCCATTTTGATAATTTTGCTGATTGACAGCCATCAGGGTTTCCAGTTTTCTTCGGCTGAGCTCAAATTCTTCTTGGAGCCCGCTAAGGTAAGCCTGTTGCTTCCTTTGCAATACCCGGTCTTCTTGCATGTTGTTGATCCCCAAGGCAAGGAGTATCCCGATGACAACCAAAATGACCTCTCCCGCAGCATACAGTAGATAATTGCCGAGCCGTTTATTTTGGATCATTTTTTGCCGGGCTTTCCGGATTATTCTAAGCATGATATTGAAATTGCCAAAGTCTTTGGAAAAGATAAGGAATTTTGGATTAGTAGGGTTAAGCCCGTTGGCAGCTTTGGTGGTTCAAGCATGCCAGCTAAAGAAGCGGCCTTTTGAGAAGCCGTTATGGCTGAGCGCTCAGGGGATAGGGCTTTTTCTGCTTGCGAACAGACAGAAGGAGCCAGAAGGCAAAGCCTAGCTCGCCTAAAGCCATGGGCAAGCTGAGCACCGTTTCTAGTGTTTTTGAAAGCGCAGTAGTAGATGGAAACTGAAGGCCAAGGTGTACGGTAAGATAGCTGATGCCTGCGGCCATGAGCAGCCAGCCCCATAGGGTAGGCACTTGGGCTGCTTTGAAGCAAAGCCACCCTAAAGCACAGAGGTGGAGCCCAAAAATGATTAGAGCGGCAGACCAGATATTTTGAAAAGACAGCCAAGCTTCGAGCGCCTGTTGGGCTTGTTGTGCTGCGGCAAGTAGGCGGGCAGCTTGGTGTAAGCGGAAAATAGCCACGCCTAGCCCTACCGTATAGAGCAGCCTGAGCCCTGCCATGATTGTAGCTCCTTTGTAGTGTGCAGGTGCAAACAACTGGAGCAGGGCAAGTGCCACCAAAACGTCAAGTAGGGCGATGCCCCACCATGCAGCTATGCTCAACCGGATGACGGGCAGGTGCTGGGCGGACAGTGGTTGATTTTCCGCTAGCGAAAGGGGGCTGTACACATAGCCAAAGGCAAAGCCAGCTAGCACAGCCATGATCAAAAGGGACCAACCGGCGGCGCGGGCGTTATTTTCTGGAGTCATTGATATCATGGTGACAATAGATTTCTAGGTTAAAAAGGAGAGGTTAGCTTGCAGGATCGGCGTAGGTAAAGGGGGAAGTTTCAGTACTGCCTGATCGGAGTTTAGCGCCCTTGGCGAGTAGGTACAGTGTCAGAGACAGCTCGCCTGCTACCCCTGCAAAAATGACAACGGACTCGAATAGGAACTGATAGGTCTCATACTCAGGGTGAAAGAGCTGTGCCCCGCTGTCGAGCAGATAGCCAGCTCCGGCGAATTGCAGCGCCCAGCCGATCCATTGGGGTATGCGTGCTGAGCGTGAAAAGAGCCCGCCTAAGGCCAGCAGATGTGCGCCAAAGAACAATAAGCCGATATCCCAAGTGCGGTCAAATTGTTGCAGGCAGGCCATGGCCTCGTTGTGCAGGGCGGGCGCTCCTCCGGGTATGAGGGCCGATATCCGGAATAGCTGTGCCATCGCTATGGCAAAGATGCCGCCATTGATCAGGCGCAGCAAAGCAGTAGCTTTGGCCCACGGCTTAGATACTTCCCGGCTGAGCAGGTAAAGCGGTAGAGAGAGCAGGATATCAATCGCTACCATGATTGTGAAGGCTGCTACCCCAAGGCGGAATGCTGTAGGGCTAGAGAGGATGTTGGCTATGGTGGCTGTGCTGTCGCCTTTTGCCCAAGCGCCTTCGAGGATATGGAAATTGGCAAAAAAGCCGGTGAAGAAAATGATGAGGTAGCCTAGCCCGGCCAGGCGGGCGGTGTGTGATAAGTTTTTCATGAACAATGGTTTGATTTTAGGTTGGCTTCGTTTTTATTCTTGGATGATGAGCACTACGTTCCCTTTCTTGTGCCCGGCTGCGATGTGCTTATGTGCTTCCGCAGCCCGCTCTAGAGGATACTGCCGGTCGATAATGGCCCGGAGCTTCCCCTCCTGCCAGATAGCGATGAGTGTTTGCAACAGTGTACGCAGTTCGGGGGCTTTTTTAAGGCCCGAGGCCGCGAATTTTGCCTTCTGTTTCCCGTTTATGCCGGTCCATAGCATGTCCCATAGTAACCGCCCTTTCATTACGGGAGAGAGGTATTGCCCGCTTGGGGTGAGCGCCTTCCGGCATGCAGTAAAGGAGCTTTTGCCTACTGTATCATAAATGATATCATAGGCTTCATCGGATTGGGTAAAGTCAGTTTGGGCATAGTCAATGACATGGTGGGCGCCAAGGGAAAGCACCAGCCCGGCATTCCTTGCACTACAGACCCCTGTAACTTCAGCCCCAAGGTAACGTGCAATTTGTACTGCGGCGGTGCCAAGGCTGCCAGAAGCTCCATTGATGAGTACACGTTGCCCAGGGCGGATGTCTGCCAGCTCTTGAAGGAAGTTGATAGAGGTGAGCGGGCCGTCGCACCAAGTAGCGGCTTCTGATGGAGAAAGCCCACTGGGAAGCGGTAAGATAACGCCCTCTTGGGGTACAGCTACAAATTCGGCATGGGTGCTGAAGCCCAGGGTAGTCTCACCGAAAACGGCATCACCTATTTTGAACTGAGCTACTTCGCTGCCGGTTTCTGCCACTACTCCGGCAAATCCAGTGCCTGGGATGGGGTGCTTAGGTTGAGTAACCCCGACGAACAGGCGAGACAGATAGGGTTTGCCGGTAAGCATCATAACATCTGCCCGGGTAAAGGATGCAGCTTCTATTTTGACCAAGACCTCGTTGGGCTTTATCGAAGGCTTGGGTACTCGCTGTAGCTTAAGGACTTCCGCTGTCCCGTAGCCTATTGCCGTGATTGCTCTCATCTTTCTCATTACCGTTTTTTTTATGGTGCAAAGAAAGGGGCAGCAGGCTGGTGCAGCGTTCGGATTATTCAGGGATAAGGGCTAATTTATAAATGCGAACCTCTTGGAAGGCAATTACAATTCCCTGACCTGGCCGATGTTCAGGCCGGTGATCGCCGCGATATCGTCTTCGGGCATGCCTTTCTGTTTCATTTTCCTGGCGATGGCAATGGCTTTGGACAAAGCCCCTTTTTCCATGCCTTTTGCGATGCCTTCCTCCCTGGAGGTGTCCACGACATTTTTCATATCGCGGTAGTATTTGAGGCTGTCCTCGTAGGCATCGCGCTCCTCTGGAGAGAACTTGGCGATCTCAGCTGCGTCCAA
>NZ_VOOR01000077.1 GCF_007993045.1 Phaeodactylibacter luteus | reverse complement strand
TTGTTACGACAGTCATTTTATAAAAGCATAACGAACACAGGAAAATGTCAGAAAAACTCGACAAGATTGACCTGAGAATCCTGAAAATCCTTCAGGAGAGCAGTAAAATTACCAACCTCGAATTATCCAAACGGATCGGGCTCTCTCCGGCGCCCACCCTAGAGCGGGTCAAAAAGCTGGAAAACTCTACCGTCATTGAAAGCTACCACGCCAAAGTAAACCCACAATCTATCGGGCTGAATGTGAAGACATTCGTCCTGGTCTCCCTGGCTTGGCAAAAAGAGAACGCGCTCAACCACTTCCTTGAGAAAATTAAGGAGATCGAAGAAATCACAGAGTGCTACATCATCACAGGCGAAGCAGATTTCCTCATCAAAATTGTCTGCAAAGACATCCCTACGTACGAGAAGCTGCTCTTCAAGACCCTGTCTCAAATTGACGAGATCGAGCGCCTGAAAACGCTGATGACCCTTTCTACGGTCAAGGATTCAAAAGTCCTGCCTTACCGTTACGAATAAAGCCGCCGGCTACCCCTCAGGGTAGGCTTTTACCGGTGTCACGAACAGCCGTTGCTGATGCGATGAACGCAGCAACGGCTTCGCATTTTGGGCAAGGGCAGGCCTTCAGCGCTTTGCCCGTTTCAAAAGGGAAATTACGGATATTGGAAAATACACGCAAAGTAGGGCTACTGTGGGAGCTTTCGCCGGGCGAAGGGCGGCTGGGGCCGTCTTATCTGCTTGGCACGATGCACGTCCGGGATCAGCGTGCATTTGGGGCGTTCGAGCGGGCCACTGCCCTTTTGCAGGAATGTGAAGTGCTGGCCCTTGAGCTGGACTTGGGCGGGCCTCAGGCTGGCAGGCCTGAAGTGCCGGGCGGCCCAGCTTTGCGGGCCTTGGTCAGCCCAGGGAAGTTGTCCCGGCTGGCACAGGCTTTCAGCAAACAGCTGGGGGTTGATCTGAACAGTGTAGCGCATTGGCCGCCTTCGCTTGTCGCCAATTGGCTGCAGCTGCAGCTATTGGAGGAGGAGCAGCCGTTGGCGCTTGATGAAGCCCTCTATGAGGCAGCGCGGGAGATGGGCAAACCGGTCATAGGGCTGGAGTCTCTGGGCGAACAGCTGGAGGTCATGCAGCGGATACCGCCCGCAGGGAGCCTTCAGTCTATCCTTGGGCTGGGGCGCAACCTCAAGGCGCACCGCCGGGCTATGCGCAAAATGGCAGAAAGCTATGCGAGGGAAGACCTCCCGCGCCTGCACCGTCAGGCGAAGCGGAGCATTGGCGGCATGAGACCGTTGATGTTGTACGACCGTAATGCGCGCATGGCGCAAAGGCTGGCAGCGCATGCTTCTGGCCAACGGGTATTTGCAGCGGTGGGCGCCGGCCACTTATGGGGCGGCAAAGGCATGCTCCGGCACCTTAAACATTTGGGCTATAGCATCAGGCCATTGCCGTAGGCTCAAGCTTCAGCAGGGGCCTCCTCCAAGCTGCGCAGGTAGTTGTTGAGGCGCTCCATGGGCTTCACAATGGCGATGCGCCCCGAGCGGACGAACTCGTAAATGCCAATTTTCTGTAGCTCTTCGAAGAAAGCTTGGGTCTCGTCTTCATGGCCGGTTTTCTCCAGTACGATATACTCCGGTTCGATGACAAGCACCCGGGCATTGTGCTTCCTGATCATGCCTTCTACATTTTCGCTATTGCTAAAGACATGCGTAGGCACCTTGTAGAGGGCTATCTCTTGGTAGACAATTTCATCGGCAGTGTAGTAAAATGCTTTGAGCACTTCAATCTGTTTTTCCAGCTGGGCCACGAGCTTGCGCACCATTTCCTCTGTTACCTCAACGACTATGGTAAAGCGGTGGATGTCAGGGAGGGAAGACTGGCTGGTGGTAAGGCTCTCGATGTTGATGTGCCGCCGGCTGAAAACGGAGACCACCCGGGCCATGAGCCCAGAGAGGTTTTCCGTGAAAACGGTGATGGTATATTGCTTGGTTTCCATGATGATTGCGGGTTGTAAAAGGTTAGAGCTCGAGCACGATTTCATCCACACCAGCCCCGGAAGGCACCATCGGGAAGGTGTTTTCTTCTTTTTCCACCTGCACGTGCAGCAGGTAAGGGCCATCAAAAGCGAGCATTTCCGCAATAGCGCCGCTGACGTCCTCCGGTTGGCTGATGGAGCGGCCCGCTACACCAAAACCTTCTGCGATTTTTACGAAATCAGGGTTTTCCAGTTCGACGGAGGAGTACCGCCGGTCGAAGAACAGCTCCTGCCATTGGCGTACCATGCCCAAGTGGTTGTTGTCCAGGAGGATGATTTTGACGGCAGTCTTCATTTGTGCGCATAGCCCGAGCTCCTGAATGGTCATTTGGAACCCTCCATCTCCGATGAAGGCCAGCACTTCCCTTTCCGGTTGAGCGAGCTTGGCGCCGAAAGCTGCGGGCAGGCCAAACCCCATAGTGCCGGCGCCGCCAGAAGAGACCCATTGGTTGGTGCTTTCGTACTCGTAATAGCGCGCGGCCATCATTTGGTGCTGCCCGACATCGGTGGCGACTACGGCCTGCCCCCGGGTTTGGCGGGAGGCTTCGCGCACCACCTGCCCCATACGGATTTTCCCATCGGCCGTGGGCAGGAGGTCCCGTTGGATGACTTTTTCCTCTTCCATTTGGTGGAGGCGCTGGAACTCGGCCACCCATTCCGGGTAAGATTTCTGTTTGATCAATGGCAGGAGCGCTTCCAGTGTTTCTTTGGCGTCTCCCAAGATGGGCACATCGGCAGGCACATTTTTATTGATCTCAGAAGGGTCGATTTCGATGTGGATGACCTTAGCCTGTTTGGCATATTTTTCGAGGTTGCCCGTCACCCGGTCGTCAAAGCGCATACCGATGGCAATCAGCAGGTCGCAGCGGTTTTGCATAATATTGGGCGCGTAGTTGCCGTGCATGCCCAGCATGCCCATGTGCAGGGGGTGGCTATTGGGGATGCTGGAAAGCCCGTGGATGGTGCAGGCCAGCGGGATGCCCGATTTTTCTACGAAAGCTTTGAAGGCATCCTGCCCATGTGCAATTTGGATGCCGTGCCCGGCTAGGATCATGGGCTGATGGGCAGCATTGATCAGCGCGGCAGCTTCCCTCAGCGCCATAGGCGAAGGCTTGGGCTTGGGCTTGTAAGACCGGATCACGGGATTGGGGCTGTAGGAAAAGTCGAGCTCTTCCAGCTGTGCGTTCTTGGTGATGTCAATGACGACTGGCCCGGGGCGGCCAGAATTAGCGATGTGGAAGGCTTTGGCAAAGACCTGGGGGATTTCTGCAGCCGTTGTGATCTGATAGTTCCATTTGGTGACCGGCATCGTGCAGTTGATGACGTCTGTCTCTTGAAAAGCATCAGACCCCAGCAGTTTGTAAAAGACTTGCCCGGTGATGCAGACCAAAGGGACGGAGTCGAGCAGGGCATCAGCCAGGCCGGTGACCAGGTTCATGGCCCCTGGCCCGGAAGTGGCCATGCAGACCCCGGTCTGACGGGTCACCCTTGCGTACCCTTCGGCAGCATGTATGGCACCTTGCTCGTGCCGGGGGAGGATGTGGTTCAGGCGGTCTTGATAATGGTAGAGGACATCATAAACCGGCATAATGGCTCCGCCCGGATAGCCAAAGATGGTGTCCACATTTTCTTCCAGGAGGCAGCGCAGAACGGCCTCCGCACCAGAAATGCGCGTTTTTTCTTCTTGAGGAGTTGCTGTTTCAACAGCTGCTTGTGGTTTCATACATCGCCTTTTTTCATATTGCCCGGCTACTGAACCGGTGGAGTATTGTAGGGCGCAGGGCAATTGTCCGCTGCGCCTGCTTCCTGTATCGCGCCTGCCCGGGCCGGTTAGGGGCGCAGGCAGCACATTCAAAAACTTGAAATGCTTGTTATTGGGCTAAGCTCAGGCCTCATCGGTGATACAGCCATCGCTGGCCGAAGACACCGTGCGGGCATATTTTCTCAGGATGCCGTGGCTGGCCCTCAGGGCAGGCTGTTGCCAGGCAGACCTGCGGGCGGCAATCTCTTCTGCTGAGAGTTCGGCCGACAAAAGGTTGTTAACGGCATCAATGACGATGGTGTCCCCGTCTTGTAGCAGGCCGATCAGGCCACCGGACTGTGCTTCAGGAGTGATGTGGCCCACCACAAAACCGTGGGTGCCGCCTGAAAATCTTCCATCGGTGATCAGGGCTACCTCTTTGCCCAGGCCTTCGCCCATGATGGCCGAAGTGGGCTTGAGCATTTCTGGCATGCCCGGTGCGCCTTTGGGCCCGCAGTAGCGGATGACCACCACATCGCCCGCCTCGATCTGTTTTTGGCTGATGGCGGTATTGGCTTCTGCTTCGCTGTCAAAAACTTTGGCGGTGCCTTTGAAGTACTCGCCTTCTTTGCCCGTGATTTTTGCCACGGCGCCCTGTTCAGCCAGGTTGCCATATAGGATGCGGATATGGCCCGTGGGCTTGATGGGGGCTTTGACGGAGCAGATGACCTCCTGCCCTTCCTTCAGCCCAGCCACTCCCTCCAGGTTTTCCGCAATCGTCTTGCCCGTCACCGTGAGGCAATCGCCGTGCAGCAGCCCTTCCTCGAGCAGCAGCTTCATGACTGCGGGCACACCGCCCACTTCATACAAGTCTTGCATGACGAAGCGGCCGCTCGGCTTGAGGTCAGCAATGAAAGGGGTGCGGTCGCCAATTTTCTGGAAATCATCGATATGGAACTCCACCTGTGCAGCCCTTGCAATGGCGATCATGTGCAGTACGGCATTGGTCGAGCCGCCCAAGGCCGTGATGACTGTAACCGCGTTTTCAAAAGCTTTGCGGGTCATGATGTCCCGGGGCTTAATGTCTTTTTGGAGCAGGTGGTGCACTGCGGCGCCCACCCTAAGGCACTCGGCCTGTTTTTCTAAGCTGGCAGCTGGTATGCTGGAGTTGAACGGCAGGCTCATGCCCATGGCTTCGATGGCAGAGGCCATGGTGTTCGCTGTGTACATGCCGCCACAAGCGCCCGGGCCAGGGCAAGCCTTTTTGATGACGGCCCTGAAGTCCGTATCTGTTATAGTGCCAGCTATGCGCTGCCCGTAGGCTTCAAAGGCAGATACAATGTCTAGTTTTTGATCGTTGTGGCAGCCCGGCGCGATGGTGCCCCCGTATACAATGAGCCCCGGGCGGTTGAGGCGGGCGAGCGCCATCATTGCGCCCGGCATGTTCTTATCACAGCCCACGACAGGCACCACTGCATCGTACCATTGGGCAGAGGCAACCGTTTCGATGGAGTCGGCTATGATATCCCGGGAGGGCAGGGAGAACCTCATGCCATCTGTCCCCATCGACATGCCATCGCTTACGCCTATGGTATGGAAAATAAGCCCTAAGAGCCCTTCCGCTTTCATGCCGCTTTTGATTTCTGAGGCCAGGTCATTGAGGTGCATATTGCAGGGGTTGCCCTCCCAGCCCGTGCTCGCAATGCCCACTTGGGCCTTTTTCATATCCTCTTCTGTGAGGCCTAGTGCATAGAGCATTGCCTGTGCAGCGGGGCGGGTATCGTCTTGTGTCAGCTCCCGGCTGTATTTGTTCAGTTCTGCCATTTTATGTTGGTCGTTTATAGTTCTCTAGCTAACCAAATCAGAATGATCAAATGTAAACGCTCTGGGTGCGATACGCGAATGAAATAATGGCAGGTGTTACGGTCTGCCAAGTGCGGTATTTAGGTGGTAAATAATTGGTATGCAATAAGTTATCGGAGGGGTACTTACGGGGGGATGAGCCTTTGCAGGCGAAAGCACAAAGGGCGCAAAGCCAAATGCCGCAGGCTGTAGCGCCCTGATGTTGCCGGCCTAGCGCTGCGGAGGGGTGGCAAGCCCGTTAGGGCCGAGCGAAAAGCGAGCCCCGCAGCATAGCGGCACCTGCCGACAGGCAGGGGCAGGCCCCTATCCTTTCGGAGGGGGCAGGCCCATCACGCGAAGCAGGCTAGGGCAGGGCTGTTGAGCCATACTTTTTGGGGCTTTTGATGATGCGAGGCGCCTGAATATCGTTTGTATCGCTTATCTTAGGCAGGGCCCAAATCAAGTCTTTTAAAACCATTGCGAATGAAGCTGATCGATAAAGTGAAATGGATAACCGGGATACTCTTGGTTTTCATTATTGTGCTCACTACCAACCTCATTGACAAAGACAATTTCAACCGGCTGCGGTACGCTGTAGAGACCATATACGAAGACCGGATTGTAGCGAGCGACCTGATTTTTGAAATGTCTGTGCTGGTACAGGAAAAAGAGCTGGCCGTTGCTACGGCGGATGCTGCTTACTTTGAGCAGGGGAACCGAAAGGCGAATCAGGGGTTGCAGGGCTTGGTCGGGCGATATGAGCAGACCCGGCTGACGAACAAGGAGCGGGATATTTTCAACGACCTGAAAGAAGAGCTGACGGCTTTGGAGGCCATGGAGGCGCAGTACCTCAGCTCCGGGGGCGAGAACCGTGCTGAGCTTTTGGAGGAGATCAATGCGATAGACCGCAGCCTGTACCTGCTTTCGAAGGTTCAGCTTGACGAGGGCCGCAGGCAATTGTCGGTGAGCAACGAGACCATGAAAGCGATAGACCTGTTTACGCAGGGCGAGATCATTTTTCTGGTCCTCATGGCTATTTTGGTGCAGGGCATTATCCTTTACAAGCCCCGAGATTAAGGCTAATCGACTCATTTTCACGTAGCTGTATAATACTTGTTTATGAAGTATCATTGGATTGTGGTAGCCTTGATGATGTTGGCTCGCCCAAGGGGGATTTCCGGGCAGGCCCGTAAGTTTCTGCTCCCGGATGAGCTGCCTGAGGTTTCCGGGCTGTATATTGCTGCACCAGATGCTATGTATTGGCTGAACGACAGTGGTGCTGCTGCAGAGCTTTGGCAGACCAACGCGGAAGGGGCGCTGCAGGCCCGGCTGCCTGTAGCGGGCGCACAGAACAGAGATTGGGAAGACCTCACTGCCGCGCCGGACGGCCGTATTTTCGTAGGCGACTTTGGCAACAACCGCAATCAGCGCAAAGATTTGTGCATATACATCCTTAGCCCCGGCGGGGGGCTCGACAGCATCCGCTTCAGCTATCCCGATCAGACCGCTTTCCCGCCACCGGCAGGGGAGTGGCAGTTTGATATGGAGGGGTTCTTTTTTTACCAAGACAGCCTCCACCTATTTGCTAAGGACAAGTCACCGGGCAGTTATCTTACCAAGCACTACACCTTGCCCGCAGCGCCTGGCACTTACCAAGCCCGGCTCAGAGGGGGGCGGGAGCTGCCTAAGCGGGTGGTGACGGCTGCCGCCATCAGTGCAGACGGGCAGACCGTTGTGCTGCTAGCTTACCGCTTTAAACTGTTGCTGGGCTTTTTCCCCCTTACGCCGGCCGATATTTTTGTCCTGCGGGGTTTCGAGGGCACTGATTTCCTCAACGGCAGCCTGCAGCGGGTGAGGGGCGCGCGGTGCTACCGCCCCACCCAATACGAGGCCATTGATTTTATCGCTCCGGGCAAGGTTTACATCGCTTCTGAGCGGACGCCCTTTTTCCGTCAGCAGGCCCGGTTGAGGCGGCTACCGCTGATCAAACCGGAACCCTAAGCGCAGCCCAGCCCAAAGGTGGCTGATGGCCTGCGGGTCAAAATCCGGTACAGGGCCCTCCGGGCTGTCCTTGACAATGGCCACGCTGTGGCGGTGGAAATACCGGTAGCCTATCATTGGGGAGAGCGTGACAAAATCGGAGAGCCCAAAGTCTATGCCTGCTGCAAGTCCTGCGCTCCAGGAAGTGCTCCACTGCTGCTCTTGCCCACCGGCTGGGCTCTGCCCGCTGATGCGGCTTTGATAGGCGGTGACGCCAGGGCTAGCTTGTAGGAAAAAGCCCTTCTGCAGGGTATTGCCAGACTTAGAGAAGGTAGGGCAGTCGCAATCGCCCTGAAGGTCGAAGGGGTAGATATTGAGGTTGGCAAAGAAGCTCAGCCACTGTTGGCGGTAGGTGGCGGGAAGCCCGGGGAGGAATGCTGGCTGATGGCTGCTGAACGCATAATTGAGCTCGGGCAGCAAATCGATGCGGGCCTGCCCCAGCGGGATCCAATAATCGAGCCCAAAGCTGTAAGCTTGCTGATAGTAGCTGGCCTCTTGCCCGGAGGCATCTGTGAAGGCTGCGCTTGAGCCGGCCGGTACCGCATAGCGGGCGTTGAGGCCAGTTTGTGCAGAGGCGGAGAGGGCATGAAGGGCTACAAAATGCAAGAAGACGAGGAAGCGGGCCAAGGGCATATCGGTCAATTTGATTGGTGTTGGTGGAAAAGCTTACCCTACCCTTAACGCCCGAGTCTGGGAAAAGTATGTGCTAACGGTGGGCCTTAAATGGGTTCAGGAATTTTTTGCAGAGGGGTTGTGTTTTGGGCTTAGCTTTTTCTATATTTGCATCCGCTTTTAAGAGAAAGCCACCTGAAAAAGGTTGGCTCCGTAGTACAAGGGATAGTATGTGGGTTTCCGGAGCCCAAGATCCAGGTTCGAGTCCTGGCGGAGCTACAACAGAGCGAAAGGACGAGAAGCTTGTCCCGCAGACATGCGGGAAGTCCTGGCGGAGCTACAACAGAGCGAAAGGACGAGAAGCTTGTCCCGCAGACATGCGGGAAGTCCTGGCGGAGCTACAACAGAGCGAAAGGGCGAGAAGCTTGTCCCGCAGACATGCGGGAAGTCCTGGCGGAGCTACAACAGAGCCCTGTAAATCTTTGATTTACAGGGCTTTTTGATTTAAATGGTGCCTTTGTCAATGGCAGGAAAGAAAAACATGCCCATCTGCTTCTCCGGTATGCTGCCCCCCGGGCTGAACGCTATCCGGCCGGAGGGCAAAGTTCAGCCCGTGCAAAATATCTTGGCGGGGCGGCGATGTGGAAGAGCGTGCTGAAAGGGCCTACTGTTTTTTATTTTCCAGGATTTGCTTTTTGTAAGCAGTAGGGCTCAAGCCGGTAAGGCTTTTGAACACTCGAAAGAAGGTAGAGTAGCTTTGGAAGCCACACTTCAGTGACAGCAGCTTATTCTCCAATAGTTGGCCTTCATCTTCTAAAAGCTGTCGAGCTTCTTCTATCCTATAGGTATTAATGTAAGTGTTAAAGTTGCAGTTGGCGTATGTATTGATAGCCTTAGAAGTGTAGAGGTCATTGGTATTTAGCTTTTTGCTGAGGGATGAAAGGGAGAGTTCCGGATCGAGGAAAAGCTTTTGGGAAACGATCATCCGGTCCAATTCATCAAAGAGTGTTTCAAACCCTTTATCCCGATCTTCCTGGAGCGTGGAGTTGGATTGCAGTTCAAGGGGGGCAACGCCTTTTTGTTGGGCTGCCGTTATCGTCTTGTTTTTTTCGGAGAGTTCCCGGTTCCTTAAAAAGAGGGATTGGGTCAACCGTTGTTTTTGTAGGTAGAGGAAGGTGGCCAAGCCGGTGCTGAGAATTGAAATGAGGAGCAAAGCCAGCAAAATAGCCACAGTTTTGTTTTTGTTCCGGATAGCAATTTGTTGCAGCTGTATTTTTTTCAGTTTATCCTCTAGCTCGTACACGGCTTTGATTTCTAAGTAGTTTTGATTCCGTTTTTGGTTGTAAGTGTTGATGATCATCTGATTGAGGGTATCGAGCAGATGTTCAGCCTGCTTTTTGTCGCTAGTCTGTGTCAATGCTTTAGCAAGCAGGGGGTACGTTTTTTGCATATTCTCCACCATTCCAAGCTTTTGGTATCCCTCTATAGCGTGCTTTAGGGCTTCTGCAGCTTCGGGCCATTGCTCCGTTTGGAGGTAGTACCGGCCGAGGTGCTCTTCAGACAAAGCAGAAATCCTGGGCAAATTTACTTTTGCAGACGCTTCGTTCACTGTGCGCAGAAACAGCAGTGCTTGTTTGTAATTGCCCAAGTTGAGGTGTGCTAAGCCGATATTGCTTTTGGCGCGCAGTATTTCCGGGTAGTGTTCTGTTGGGCTAAAGTAATTTAGCGCTTTTTGGGCGTGAGATCGTACTTCCTGCCAATTGTTCTGTTTTTCACTGGCGAGGGCATAATTTTGATAGATGAGCCCAAGGTGGAAAGTGTCGCGTTGGTTTTTGAAGTAGGCGTGTGCTTCATCAAGATAGGATATCCCTGTGCTGACGTCCTCGTTTTTGATTTCTAGCAGCCCAATATTGAGTTTCAGCTGAGCTATAGTCAGGCTGTCATTGCTTTTCTGTGCGGCTTTTAGGGCTGCTCGGTAAGCCTGAATGCTTTCTTCATAATTGCCAAGGATATCATAGTTGACCCCTATGTTCTGCCAGCACGCTTGAATGATAGCCTCCTTCCCTTCCTTCGGATTGGCCATCAGGACCTCCTTGTAAAACCGGTTAGATTGGAAAAACTGGTCATTATAGTACTTGGCCAGCCCTAGCAGGTATTTGGCCTCAATAATCAGCGAGTCTGACCCCTGTTCTTCCGCAAACAAGAGGTAAGCTTCTGCGAGGGAATCAGCGAGGGCCGGTTTTGGGGCGAGCGCTTGCAAAATGGCCTGATAGGGGGTATCTGTTTGAGACTGAAGCGGTAGGGCTGTCAGGGCAAAGAACACAAGTAGAGGCTTCCAAGGGGCGTTCAGCACGATCATTCTATTATAGGCATTTAGCAAAAGTATATAGCCCGCCAGCTGAAAATGGGTTTTGATAGCCTGCTGTGGAGCTATAGGGCAGCTGCAGGGGGCAAAAGTATTAGGTTGGCAGAGTAGGTAATATATTTAGATTAGGGGCAAATCGGTACAAATGCAAGGGCAAAATGGCATGTCAGATGCTAAATTCAGAAGATGGCAAGTTTTAATGCCTGAAAGCCAGCGGGTTATTGGCTGTAGCGGCCCCGTGCTGCCCAAATGATAAAATTTGGGTAAAGCAATGCACCCGATGGCTTTCAGTCTTAGGTTTACGAGGTCAAACCCAATCTCCGCTTACTTATGCAAAGCCATTCTTTGCGCAAACGTAAGGCAGGGCTATTAGAGCGTGTTGGGGCTTTAGTAATCGGCCTCTTAATTAGCTTATTCTGCAACTGCTTGAAAATGAGTTTGAAATGCTTATGTGGCGCCTGGCTTTTCCAGGGATGAGGAGCCCATCGTCTTGCGCACCCTGGTAGTGCGGGCAGGCGGCACCACCGGCCGGATGGCGTCTAATGTAAAAAAGCGCCTCAGGAAAAGCAGGGTGCGAGCATTTTTTTTAAAAAATTGATTTTCAAATGATTGAGTTGGTTTGTAGTGCATTTGTATTAGTAGTTAATTGTATGTGTAGTGGAGATGTATTGTCTTATTATGATAATTTGCATATAGATAATCATCAAAATTGCATGCGCTGCAGGCATTCCGTTATCCGAACTTAAAGCACAAAACATGAAGCCTGCACGATGAGCAAAGCAAACGAAGTGGAGGCTTTGCACCGCTTCGGGATCACTATCAACCCACAAACGTATTGGGGGTCTGAGGTAGACAAAACACTAAGAACACCAGGCGTAAGCCAAAAAGCTCTAAGCCCGGCAGGGCCGAGCGGAAAGCGAGCCCCGCAGCATAGCGCCCCCTGCCGTTAGGCGGGGGGAGCCCCCTATCCTTGCGGCAATCTGGCTTGCGCCTGGAACACACCTGTTATGCTGTACTTGTAGTTAAAATCATCCGCCTTAAGGCGTAGGGGATTGCCATGCCCTTATGTTTTATGTTGCGAGGGGGAAGTTCAAACAATTAATGTAAAAAACTCATGTTCAAGCAGGAACAAGGGCTTAGGGTTGCAGGGGAAATTTGCGGCTTAGAGCAGGAAAAACGCGATAGGGTTCATGCTATCGCCCTATTCATCGGGAAGTGCCTTAGGTATATGGCTTTCGCTCTGATCTTCTTCGGGGCATTCCGCGCTGAGGCTCAGCTGTTTCGGCAACAAACAGAAACGGAAGACTTGCTGATCAGTGTGGCGTATTGGAACAAGAAAAGCGGGCTGCCGCATTGGCTGGTAAGCGGGATGTTCCAAGACAGCAGGGGCTACATTTGGATGCAGAACCAAGCTTATCTAAGCCGGTTTGACGGGCAGGAGGCCCAGGTGTTTGATACCTTAGATATTGCCGGCCGCTATCCGCATGCCTTTTTTGCAGAGGACCCCAACGGCTACATCTGGCACTATCATTACGATGGCAGCGGTGCGCTGCAGATCATCGATCCCAGCACTTTTAGGGCAGTCCCCTTTGAGGCGTATGTCGGGGCTTCCAGCCCCTTAGCAGGCAGGGCGGTAAACAGGTCTGACGATATTTGGCTGTTTTCCGTTGCACAGCAGGTATACTTGTTTTCGCGCGAGCAAAAGAAAATGTGGCTTTTTGACGGGCAATGGAGGCTGGTATACGAAGACCGGTCTGGGCGGTCGTACGCCGAGCTCTTTGTACTGCCGGCCCCTGAAGGGCGGTTTTGGGCAGTGGATGTGTTGTCTACCATAGCTTTGGTAGACGGGGGAGGCCAAATGCTCCGGGGTTTTTCAGGCTATGATTGGGATGGGCATCAGCTGTATTATGCAGATCAGGAGCTCTATGCCTATGCTGTGGAAGAGGGTGTAGCAGCCCCCCACCGTGCGAGGTCGCTGCTTGATGGCTCTCCGCTGCCCGGCAGGCACGAGAGCAGCCTGACTTGGCTGCCTAAGGGTTTTGGCGGGGTATGGGCCGATTTTATGCCACATTCGGCTGTATACTATAGCCCGGAAGGTTGGCATCATTCGAAGCCGATGGTTTTCAGCCCTGAAGATGGGAAGCGGGGCAAGGGGATATTGGAGGTGACAGGGGAGGCTTTGCAGCAAGAGTTGTCGGTTTATTTGGTCCATACATTGCGTGCCCGGATGGTTTGTAATTATCGGTCAGCGGGCGATTTGGGGAATACGGTCCGGTTTTTGCCCATAAAGCAGGGTGGTTTCCTACAAGTTGAGATGTCGCCCAAAAGGTTCAAGGCGCATGGGCTTGGCACGAGCTTTAGAAGCCTCTGCTGGACAAACAGCGCACAGCTGCTGGCCACAACGGCTACCACCACAGAACAGCTTCATGTGTATGACCCTCAGCAGGCCGCGTTTGCTATTTACCCTATGCCATATTGGCCATTTCAGGTGGCCTGCCTGCAGAGCGGGCTTTGGGCATCAGGCAATAGTACGGGCATACAGCAGTTGGGCGAAGGGCTAAAGCTGGGCAAGCGGTATGATGATTGCCCCGCCGAGGCGAAAGCAGGTTTTCATGAAAAGCGCGGCCTGATCAGTGTGGGCGACAGCCTGATATGGTATGGCACTCAATGGGGGATTTTCGAGTTGGACCTGCGCACCGAGCAGGCCAAAAGCATACTCAGCGATGGGCGGCAGTGCTATTGGCTGCACAAAGACAAGAACGGGCAGCATTGGGCGGGCCTTTCTGAAGGGGTTTACCATGTCGAGTCTGCTACGTCTTTTCTGGATACCTCCGCTCGCCGCGTAGAGCATATTTATGAGGCAGCTGACGGCACCTTCTGGCTGTCCACCAGCAAAGGGCTTTTGCATTGGAAGCCTTTCGGCGATAGCTTCCAGGTATTTGGCAAAGCACAGGGGCTGCTCAGCGAGGAGCTGCATGCGGCCTACCCCGACAGCCTGGGCAGGCTATGGCTGAGCAGCAATAATGGGATTATCGCTTTCGATACTGCTACTTACGCTGTGAGGAATTTTACGGTTGCCGATGGGCTGCCGGCCAATGAGTACAATTACCTGGCCCACGCCCGGGGGGCTGATGGGCGCCTTTATTTTGGGGGCATCAATGGCATTGCCGCCTTTAAGCCAGAAGAGTTCACAAGCTTGCCGCAGGGCAGCAGGCATCAGGTTCATTTGGAAGCAGTACAGCAGCTTGATAGCAAAGGGCGTGTAGCTTCCTTGAGCACTAGGTATCTGCCCGCAAGCTCTGATGCAGTTGAGATAACTGCGTCTTGTGTTCAGGCCGCGTTTAGGTTGAGCATGCCTTATTTCCATGCGCAGCCCTTGCGCTTTCAATGGCGCATTCCCGGCGTTTCTCCTGTCTGGGCTGATTTTGATATCCGGCAGCCTATCATGGTATCGGGCCTGCCGCAGGGGGGAGGGGCACTAGAGGTAAGGGTCAGGCCGGTAGCGGACCCTCAGGCGGCGGAAGTGTACCGCTTCCCTTACTTCAAGCATGAACATTGGCATCAGCATGCCGGCGTACAGGTTTTTGCCTTGCTACTCCTGATAACAGGGGGGCTGTTGTGGCTCCGCTGGCGGGCAAAGCGCTTACAAAAGCGCAATCAGGAGCTAGAGCATGAAGTGCAGAACCGGACCAATGCCCTAGAGCAAAAAGCCGAGACCATCCGCTCCCAAAAAGAACGGCTGGAACAAATTGATCAGGCCAAGACACAGCTCTTTAACAACATCAGCCATGAATTCCGTACCCCTCTTGCTATCGTCAAAGCAAGCGTCGAAAATCTAAAGAGCGAAGGGAAAGGCTCGGGCCGCACCCTGGAAGATGTGGAACAACAAATCAGCGCGCTCAATACTATGCTCGATGAGGTCATGGACTTGTCCAAACTGCAAATGGGCGCTTTGGAGAACAAACCTGTCCCCGTTTTGTGGAACGCCTTTCTGGAAAGGGCCACTGCTATGTTTGACGGCTTGGCCCGGCTCAGGCAGATCGATTACCGCTTGGAAATTCTGCCCGCCGAGGAGCACTACGTCAGCATAGATGCCCCTAAGGTAGAGCGTATCCTGGCCAATCTGATTGGCAATGCACTGAAGTTTACCCCTGAGGTAGGAAGGGTATGGATCAAAAGCGAACTGCAGGGCGGGAGGCTGCAGGTGGTGGTGGCGGATACCGGGCCAGGCATTCCGGTTTCAGAGCAATCGCAGATTTTTGAACGCTATCAGCAGGGGAGGGCAGCGGGTCATAGCCCTCAGCCGGGCTTTGGCATTGGGCTGGCTTTGTGCAGGGAGTACGCCCGGTTGCTCAATGGGAAGCTATGGGTAGAAAGCACACCGGGAAAAGGGGCTGCATTTTTTTTGGAGCTGCCCGTAGAAAGGCTGTCTCGTGAAGCTGCGCTGCAGATGGGGTGTTGCCCACAGGCTGTACCTGCGGCTGTTGAAGCCCCTACTGCTGCTTTGGCGAAAGCACAGCCGGAAGCTTCCCGCCATCATGTACTGGTGGTAGAAGACCATCCGGTAATGCTCAAGCTCCTGGGCAGAGAAC
>NZ_VOOR01000076.1 GCF_007993045.1 Phaeodactylibacter luteus | reverse complement strand
CCAATGAAGAACCATTCGTTTTGACAATCCTGCAAAATGATTATTTTAGCAACTTAAATCCCCTTCGTCTGGCGGAGGCGTCAGGCTTCGGGGCTCATACCATCTGATCTTTAACTGCTTATCACTAAAATTGCTTCTATGAAAATTTTTACAACATCAATCCTCGCTTTTTTCCTTAGCCTCGGGGTGCTATCTGCACAGACAGTAGTCGTCAATTCTCCAGCAGATCTGGAAGGCGTTTACGCTTTCGATGCAGCTGGCTTTGGCGCTGTTCTGACAGACACCACTTGGACTGCTGATGCTGCTTTCGTTGATGACGGCAGCGGCGAGACCGCTTCCCAAGGCTGTGGCGCGGCTGTGAATGGCGCAGACTTGGATGGCAAAATTGCCCTTATCGACCGTGGCAGCTGCGAGTTTGGCCTGAAGTGCCTTAATGCAGAAAACGCAGGTGCGATTGCTGCTATCGTATTCAACAATCAGCCAGGCAACGGTACTATCGTTATGGGCGCCGGTGTGAACGGCGGCAGTGTTACCATCCCTTGTGTGATGCTCTCCTATGAAGATGGGCAGGCTATCCGTCAGGCACTGGAAAATGGCCCGGTAAACATTACCATCGGCAACCTGAAGTTCAACAATGACCTTGCTGTGGGCGTACAGGATGTGATCCACGCTCCTGCGGGCATCGTCCCTATGGACCAATTGGGCGACTTTGAGTTCCTGCCGGGTGCGCGCACCACCAACATAGGGCTGAACGATGCTTCTAACGTTGTGCTGAATGCTACTATCGACTACACCGACATGGACGGCAACACTTCCAACGTTTACGACGAGTCTATGATGGTAACGGCTACGCTTGCGGCTGATTCGGTTTCTGCTCTGACAACGCTGCCTAGCTTCGTGCCTGCCAATGGCATGGGCACTTATACGGCTACATACACCGTTAGCACAGACAGCACAGAGACTTCTGCAGGGGACAATGCACTGGTGACGACATTCGATGTCAGCCAGAACATGTTCTCTAAGGCGAGCCTTGACCCTAACACCGGCGAGCCACGCACCACTATCGGCTACACCATCTCTGGCGGTGGCGATGTAGAGTTCCTCAGCGTTTTCAATGTTAAGAACGCAATGGACTACACCATCGACAGTGTTTACTTCTACGTTTCTACCAACGAGCCTAGCCTCGCTGGCATCCCTGTTGAAGCTTACATCTACGAGTGGAACGACCTGGACGGAAACGGCGGCTTGTCTAACGACGAGGTCGGTATCGCAGGCTTGTCTACTTTCACTTTCCCTGATGACTTCGAAGGGACTACCACTACATTGACCCTCCCTGTGCTGGACTTCATCACTTTCGAGGAAACTGGCGTGGTTATCCCTGAAGACGACAAAAACTACATCCTCGGCGTACGTTATACGGGCGAGTTTGTCGTATTCTTCGGCTTTGATGAGTCTGTAGACCATACGCAGTACATTGATTTCCGCACAGCCAATGAAACGCTGACTGATTTCGACTACAGCTACCTGCTGGTGACTGGCTACAACGATTTCATCCCTGACTTTGAGGGCGGCTTGTCTCTCTTTAGTGGTGTTGGCGCAGCTTCCTCTGCAGCTATGCTGCTCACTGCCCCTGAAGTTTCTACAGAGGACATCGTAGGCGCAGATGTGTTTGAAATGGAGGTATTCCCCAACCCTGCCACAGAGAAGCTTATGACTACCCTGAGCTTCAAAGAGCGCACGGCTTACGTAGAGTACCACATCACTGATGCCAACGGCCGCTATATCTTTAGCTCCCGAGACAATCAGGTTGATGACCGCGAGCAGGCTGAGTTTGACGTGAAGTCCCTACCTGCAGGGCAGTACTACATGACCATCCGTACAGAGCAAGGCGTACAGGCTAAGCCTTTCGTCAAGCAATAAGTCTTTATCGAAATTTGAGGAGCGCTGCTCCCCGATAGCATCATCTTCGAGCGCCCCGGCACCTCTGCCGGGGCGCTTGTCGATTAAGCGCCCCGCAGCCATCACTTCGTAGACAAAAGCAGCCTTTTTGACCAAAAGCGTTGTGATAGGCCGGGCGTTCCTGTATTTTAAAGCCTCATCAAAAAACCAGACATACCCAATGAATGCACATGAAATAGATTATCAGATTTTCGGTGAAGAAATGCAGTTCGTCGAGATTGAGCTTGACCCTTACGAAACGGTCATTGCTGAAGCCGGCAGCTTCATGATGATGGACGACAGCATAGAAATGGCTACTATTTTTGGTGACGGGAGCCACAAGGAGCAAAATTCGGGCTTATGGGGCAAAGTCTTGTCTGCTGGCAAGCGGCTGATCACTGGCGAAAGCCTCTTTATGACCGCCTTTACCCACGCTGGCACTGGCAAGAAAAGGGTCTCTTTTGCGTCTCCTTATCCTGGCCGCATCATCCCTATCGACCTCTCTGAGTTTGGCGGAAAAATCGTGTGCCAAAAGGATGCTTTCCTTTGTGCGGCCAAAGGGGTAGGCGTAGGCATTGAATTTTCGAGAAAGCTAGGGCGGGGCTTTTTCGGAGGGGAAGGCTTCATTATGCAAAAACTGGAAGGCGATGGCATGGCCTTCATGCACGCTGGCGGCACGGTAGTGCGCAAAGAGCTGATGATCGGAGAGACGATGCGCGTGGATACTGGCTGCCTCGTAGGCTTCACCAAAGATGTTGACTACGATATCGAAATGGTGCGGGGCGTCAAGAATATGATGTTCGGGGGAGAAGGGCTCTTTTACGCCCGCCTGCAAGGCCCCGGTACCGTTTGGGTACAGTCTCTGCCATTTAGCCGCCTGGCCGACCGCATTGTACGGTCTTCCCGCCACTACGGCGGCAACCAAAAAGGGGAAGGCAGCGTACTGGGAGGCCTTGGAGATCTGCTAGATGGAGACAACTGGTAGCCCCTTGGCTGCTTGAGAGGAGCAAACCGGTGTGCAGGCAGCCTGCACACCGGTTTTTACTATGTGCCTGAACTAATTCCCAGAGCCCGCCGTTTTCAAATAGCCGCCAAGGTAAAGCGGAGGCGCACTAGAAAAGATACAAGACGAATGGCCAAAAAAACCAAAGAACACGCTGTAGAAATCAATAACCGGAAAGCGAATTTCGAATACCGCTTCCTTGATGTCCTTGAAGCTGGCATTGTACTGACAGGCACAGAGGTCAAATCCTTGCGCAGAGGCAATGCCAACCTCCGAGACGCCTACTGTTTTTTCCGCAAAGGCGAGCTTTACATCAAGAGCTTGTTTATTGCAGAATACGACCACGGCAACCTGTTCAACCATGAAGCCCGGCGCACCCGGAAACTACTCCTGAAGCGCAATCAGCTGCGCAAGCTGGAAAAACAGCTCAAAGAGAAAGGGCTTACCATCGTCCCTTCCCGCCTTTACATCAATGACCGAGGCTTTGCCAAACTGGAAATTGCGCTCGCGCAGGGCAAAAAGGTCTATGACAAACGTGAGTCCATTAAACAAAAGGACGTCAAGCGCGACTTAGACCGGATCAAAAAAATGTACTAAGTATTTCTTTATAGGTGCAAAACAGATTGCCATTTTTTTAGGGGCCTGCCCCTGCCGTAAGGCAGGTGCCGCTATGCTCCGGGGCTCGCTGTCCGCTCGGCCCTGTCGGGCTTATACCCCTGCGCAGCGCTAGGCCAATGCCAGCCGGAAGCCCGGAAAACATAGGCGCCTGCGATATTAGGATTTACGCCCCCCCCCTTTCCATACAGGCCAAAAGGCTCCTTGCTCCGCCTTGGCAGGCAAGGCTGAGCAAGGAGCCGTGGCTGACCGATGAGCCCTGAACACCCGCTTTCCATGTGCCATTTCCGCACAAATAGTGTCCGAAAACGAACAAAAAAATTTTATTTCAATTCGTAATAAACTGAAAATCAGTTTTATTTTTTCTGGCACGCTACCTGCAATGGTCCCCAATAAAACCATTGCAAATGGACCGCCCAATATCCCAATCCACACAGCGCAAGCGCCGCTTTTCCACTTATGGCAAGTGGGGCGCACTGGCCATGGTACTTTTACTGAGCGTATGGGGGGTACGCAGCGCCCTGACTACCCGCCTGCAGCCCAATGCTTTTCAAACGGCCCGTATAGAACGGGGTGCGGTAGAGCAGACCGTCACCGCTACCGGCCTGGTCATCCCGGCATTTGAGCAGCAGCTGGCCGCTCCCATAGGGGCTCCTATACAGGCGGTGCTACGGCATTCCGGAGATCAGGTAAAGCGTGGGGACACCCTGCTCCTGCTAGACGCAGAGTACACCCGCCTGCAGTTCGAGTCCCTTTCCGATCAGTTGGAGCTGAAGCAGAACAACCTTAAGCGGCTCAGTTTTGAATACGACAAACAAATACGGGACCTCTCCTATGAGAGCAGCATCAAGGCCCTGCAAATTTCCAGCCTGGAAGCCCAATTGGCAGATGCCAAACACCTCAAATCCATTGGCTCAGCTACACAAGAAGAAGTCGATCAGGCCCAGCTGCAGCTGGAGATCGCCGAGCTGGAAAAACAGAAGCTGGACAACGAACTGCAATTCCGGAAAGCGGTGCTGCCGGGAGACCGCCGTAACCTTGAGCTCGAAGCACAGATGGAGGTCAAAAAGCGCCAAGAGCTGGAGCGCAAGCTCCGGGAAGCCAGTGTGACCGCGCCCCGCGCCGGTGTCATTACTTGGATCAACGAAGACTTGGGCAAGCAGGTACAAGAAGGGGAGCTGCTCGCCAAATTGGCCGACCTGGAGCGTTACCGGATTGAAGCTTCCTGTTCTGACCGGTATGCACAGCAGGTAAAAGTAGGCATGCCCGCCCGGGTCAGGGTCAACCGTACAGACCTGCCCGGCCGCATCACTGCCATCCTTCCAGCAGTAGAAAACAACACCCTTTCTTTCATCATTGAGCTGGACGAGCCAAACCACTCACAACTACGCCCCAACTTGCGCGTGGAAGTCTTCCTCATCGCCGGAAGGCGGGAACAAGTACTACGCCTTAAGAACGCCCCAGTGTTTACGGGCCAGGCCGAACAGCCTCTCTTCGTCATAAAAGATGGGGAAGCGGTAAAAACGACAGCCCGGGTAGGCCTCACCAGCATCGACTACGTAGAGCTGCTCGAAACCGACCTCAAAGAGGGGCAGGAGGTCATCATTTCTGACATGAAAGCCTACAACCACCTGGAGCGGCTACAAATCCAATAAGCTATGAAGACCTATTTCACCACCATCCTTTTCCTAGCCTTGTGCTGGCCTGCCCAGCGCCTGAGCGGGCAGGACAGCCTTCGCCTGAGCCAGTTCATTGCTATGGCTGAGGCGCGAGCCCTGCGAGGATACCAAGCCCAAATTGAGCTAGAACAGGCTAAGCTCCGTTATGCCCTGGCTAAGGCCAACCTGCTGCCACAGTTGAGCGCTACGGCCAACTTGCCCAACTATCAGCGCACGGTTAGCGAAATTGTACAGCCTGACGGCACCATACGGTTCCAGCCTGTACGCAACAACAATAGCGCTATAGGGCTTAGGCTAACCCAGGATATACCCCTCACTGGCGGCACACTGTTCTTGCAGACCAACCTGCAGCGTTTTGACAACTTTGAAAGCGCAGACCAATTGTATAACGGCACCCCCTTCCGGGTAGGCCTGTTCCAGCCCATCTTTGGCTTCAATGCCAGTAAGTGGCAGCAGCAGCTAGCGCCTGTACAGTTGGAAGAAGCCCAAAAACAATTTTTAGCTGACCGCGCAGCCATTCGGACGGAAGCCACCCGGCTGTTCTTCGACTACCTCTACGCCCGTACCGAATTGAACATCAGCAGCGCCAATCAGCAAAGCAATCAGGAGCTGTACGAAATTGCCCGGGAGCGGCACCGCCTCGGCAAAATTTCGGACAGCGACCTGATGCAGCTTCAGGTCAACCTTCTTTCTGCCCAGCGAAGCTACCAGAATGACCTACAGAACTTCCGCGACCAAGCCGCACGCTTGAGAGCCTACCTCGGGGAAAGCCCCGGCTTCCCACTTGGCAATCCGGTTAGCCCGCAGCCTCCAAAAGCCAACACCCTCAGCGTGGAGGACGCCATTGCCAGGGCATGGGAGGCCCGCCCGGAGCCCAGCCGCCTGCGCCGGCAACTACTGGAAGCAGAACAGGATGTTGCCCAAGCCAAAGGCGAGGGCGGCTTTCAGGCTAGCCTGACCGCCTCCCTAGGCTTTACCCGCTCAGCACAGGAAGTAGCGCCCATCTACCAGGAGCCTTTGCAGGAACAGCTCGTGCAGGTTCAGCTGAGCGTGCCCATCCTCGACTGGGGCGCACAGCGCTCAAGGGTCAGGCTAAGCCAAGCCGCCTTGGAGCTGCAGCAGCGGCAGGCCCTACAGCAGGAGGTCAACCTCGAAGCAGATATCCGTCAGACCCATCAGCGCCTGGCCAGCCTTCAGCTGGAAGTCGGGCTGGCACAAGAGCTCATGGGCCTGGCCGTGCAGCGCTTCGATATCGCACAACAGACCTACCGCCTCGGCGGCATTGATATCACCAACCTCATCATCAGTCAGCAGGAGAAAGACCTCGCAACCCGGACCTATGTCTACGCCCTTGGCGATTCCTGGCAGGCATGGTACGACTTCCAAGAGCTGACCCTTAACCAATAACCCGCTAAAACTTCCGCATCATGATACACCTACAAGACATCACCAAGGTCTACCAGACCAAATCCATCGAAACCACCGCACTCAACCGCATCAACCTGCAGGTAGAAGCCGGCGAGTTCCTCTCCATCATGGGCCCTTCAGGCTGTGGCAAGAGCACCCTGCTCAACATTATGGGGCTGATTGATGAGCCGACTGCTGGCCACATTGCCCTCAATGGGCAGCAGATCACAGCATACAACTCCCGGAGCATGGCCCGGTTCCGAAATGAACAGCTCGGTTTCATTTTCCAGAGCTTCCACCTCATCGGTGAACTATCTGTGCTGGACAATGTGGAGCTACCGCTCATTTACCGCAAGGTCTCTTCCAAAGACCGGCGCAAGATGGCCGAAGCTGCGCTGGAGCAGGTTGGCCTCAAAAACCGTATGCGCCATTTTCCGGGCCAACTCTCGGGCGGCCAGAAACAACGGGTGGCCATTGCCCGGGCCATCGTAGGGCAGCCCAAGGTCATCTTAGCTGATGAGCCTACCGGCAACCTGGATTCGGTCATGGGCAATGAAATCATGAACATCCTGCTCCACCTCAATCAGGAGCAGAAAGCGACCATCGTCATGGTGACCCACGATGAGACCATGGCCCGGAAAACCCACCGCCTCGTCCGCCTTTTTGACGGCAGCCAAGTGCTTTAGCCGCCAATAAACGGTGTTTCTTCCTCATCAAAACTCACAACACCTATGTTTAAGAACTATATCAAATTGGCTTTTAAGGTACTCGCACAGCGGCCATTCTTCACTTTCATCAGCCTCTTCGGCATCAGTTTCACCCTGATGATCCTGATTGTGCTCACTGCCTTTCTAGAGACAGAGCTGGGCGCTCATCAGCCGCTTACGCAAAAAGACCGCCTCGTCTTCATGAACAGGGTAATCATGAAACAGATGACGCGGGACACCATCTGGCAAGTGGATACCACCCTGGAAGCAGGCGCCCCGAAGTACGATTCTACCTTCACCTTGGGCGAAGAGCGGCAGAGCTGGTACTCTGCTTCCACAGCTACTTACTCTTTCCTCGACCGCTACATGCGGGATATCCCGGGGGTGGAAGCCTATAGCTTTTATTCGCCCGACTTCAGCTACGACCTCTTTGCGAATGGCAACAAGCTATCCTTCAAAGCGATTTATGCAGATGCCAGCTTCTGGGCCGTTTATGACTTTCAGTTTTTGGCGGGCCGCCCGTTCCGAGCAGACGACGTGACGGCACAAGCCCAGGTTGTGGTGCTGACCCGGAAAGCGGCCCGGGACTATTTTGGCACAGATCAGGGCGTTATTGGCAAGCATTTGGAAATGGACGGGCGCCAGCTTGAAGTCATTGGGCTGATCGGCCAGCCTGCCAACTCCAAGTATTTTGTCTCCGCGGAAGCTTACCTGCCCCTTACCCTTTGCCCTCCTGCGGTGCTTGCGGACACAGGCTTTCAAGGGCCGTTTGAAGCGGTATTTATGGGCGCTTCCCCCATTGCCCGGGAGAGCATTCAGCAGGCTATTGCCAGCAGAGCGGCCAATATCCCCCTGCCCAACCCGGAAGAGTACAACTACTTGGAGCTCATGACCGCTACCTTTGCTGGCCGCTATGCGTACGGCATATTCCCGGTCAAGGATAGCCCAAGCGACGCTCTGCGCACCTTCTTACTGATTGGGGGCGGCCTGCTCCTCCTGTTCATCCTTTTGCCCACGCTCAACCTCATCAACCTCAATGTCAGCCGTATCATGGAACGTTCTGCTGAAATTGGGGTCCGTAAAGCGTTTGGGGCACACTCAGGCAGCATTCTTGCACAGCTGGTTTTTGAGAACATCGTACTGACCTTCATCGGAGGGCTCATTGGGCTGCTGCTCGCGCTCGGGCTGCTCTACCTAGTCAATGACGCTCAGGTGATGGGCGATACACAGCTGCAGTTCAATGCCCGTGTTTTTGCCTGGAGCGTCCTCATCTGCCTGCTCTTCGGCATCATTTCAGGCCTGCTGCCAGCCTGGCGCATGTCCCAACTTCATATTGCCAACGCTATCAAACAGAACCCATCATGATCCGACACATCCTCAAACTCATCTGGAACAAAAAGCGGAGCAACACCCTTCTCTTCCTAGAGATCTTTTTCGCTTTTGCCATCCTCTTCGCCGTGTTTACTATTGTCACCCGTTATATGCGGCAGTACAACAGCCCATTGGGCTTCGATACGGAGCATATATGGGTGGTGCACATGAATTTCGACAACATCACGGATACGGCAGCGGTAGAGGACATGAAGCTGCGCCTCAAATCTGAGCTGGAAGCCATGCCACAGATAGAGGGCGCTGCGTACAATGGCTGGATTTCACCTTTTTCCGGCAGCAATTGGGTAACAGCAAGCGATGCCAACGGCTTCGACACCGAAACCTCTATCCTCATGGCAGAGCCTGCCTATTTTGAGCTGATGGGGCTGGAGCTGGTACAAGGCCGTTGGTTCGACCTTAGCGACTTGGAAGGGCGCTATACGCCTGCGGTGATCAGCCAGCAGTTTTATGAAGAAAGCTTTAAGGGCAGGAACCTCAGGGACAGCATCTATGAGCTCCAAGGGGAAAACCGCATCGTTGGGGTTTTCAAAAACTACAAATACCAAGGGGACTTCACCAAGGAAGAGAACGCTACTTTTTTCATGCGCCACCCCAAAGACATCGATCTGCCCAACCTTCACTTGCGCATTGCCCCTGGCACGCCAGCGGCATTCGAAGAAACCGTGAACAAAACGGTGGCCTCAATTTCGCGCATGAGCGACTTCACCATCGAGCACCTGGAGACTACCCGCAAGGTGCAGAACCGAGAGGTGTGGGTGCCTGTAGTCAGTTTATTGGGCATCGCCATTTTCCTAGTTATCAATGTCGCTATGGGCCTCTTTGGCGTACTTTGGTACAGCATCAGCAAGCGTAGGGCGGAGGTGGGCCTTCGGCAAGCGCTGGGCGCAAGCCGGGGCGCAGTCATGGGGCAATTTATGGGGGAAATTTTAGCGGTCAGCGTCGCCGCCTTGCTCCTGGGCGCAGTATTTGCTGTACAGCTCCCTCTTATGGAGGTTTTTGGCATTGCCCCGCTCAACTACTACATAGCGATGGGGCTGTCTGCAGGGCTCATCCTCACACTAGTCCTGCTGTGCACCCTGTACCCTGCTCTGCAAGCCGCCCGCATACAGCCGGCACTGGCACTGCACGAGGAATAAAAGGGGCGTAGCCAAAATGTCGCAGGCGTTCAACCTTTTGGGCTTAAGCCTGGCTTTGGCCTAGCGCTGCGCAGGGGTGGCCAGCCCGACAGGGCCGAGCGGACAGCGAGCCCCGGAGCATAGCGGCACCTGCCCGTTGCCCCCTCCTTGCGGCAGGGGCAGGCCCAAAAAACGACAATCTGGTTTGCGCCCAATAAAAAGAAGCTTGTCCATCGACGATTAATATCCTATTTTCCGATTATGAAAACCCAGCCCCGCCATATCCTTATTGTAGATGACGACCCCGCGGTCTGTGCCTCCCTAAAGCTGCTCCTTAGGCGGGGCGGGTACAGTGCTTCTGTGGTGCAGCGCCCTTCGGAAGTTGCCGGGGCTGTTGCCACAACCCCTCCCGACCTCGTACTACTGGATATGAACTTCAGCATAGACACCTCGGGCAGACAAGGGCTCAAGCTGTTGCAGCTGTTGCGGGATTCCCTGCCGGGCGCTCCTGTTATCCTGCTCACAGCATGGGCTACTGTACAGCTTGCCGTAGAAGGGATGAAAATGGGGGCATCCGATTTTATCGCCAAGCCCTGGGACAACAAGAGCCTGCTGAGCACCATCCAAACGCTGATCGGGCTGAATGAACCGGCCCCTAACGCCCCCAAGGCAACGGGGTTCGATCAGATTGTAGGTCAGGACAGCGCATTCCTCGCCACCCTTGAGGTCGCGCGCCGGGTCAGCCAGACCGATGCCAGCGTGCTCATCCTGGGCGAAAGCGGTACGGGGAAGGAAGTGCTGGCGGAGGCCATCCACTACAGCTCGCAACGGCAGGGGGCGCCTTTTGTCCGGGTCAACTTGGGAGGCATTTCCCAGAGCCTGTTTGAGAGCGAGATGTTCGGCCACAAAAAAGGGGCGTTCACCGATGCTGTGGCCGACCGGGAGGGGAGGTTTGCCAAAGCAGACGGCGGGACAATCTTCTTGGACGAGATTGGGGACTTGGGCCTGCCCAGCCAGGTGAAGCTCCTGAGGGTACTCCAAGAAAAAACATTCGAGCCCCTCGGCAGCAGTCAGCCCCTTCGCTCCGATTGCCGTGTCATTAGCGCGACCAATAAAAACCTGAGCCAAATGGTAGCAGAAGGCTCCTTCCGGGAAGACCTCTACTACCGCATCAACCTCATTAAGCTGACCCTGCCGCCCCTGCGCGAACGGCCAGGCGATATCCCCCTGCTCGCCAACCACTTCCTTGAGGTATTCCGCAATGTCTACAACCGCCCAGGCCTACAGCTTACGCGCGGGGCTGTAGCATGGCTCCGCTCACAACCCTTCCCAGGCAACATCCGGGAGCTGCGCAACCTCATTGAACGGACAGTCTTGGTCAGTCCAGAAGACGAGCTGCAGGCGCAAGACTTTGAGCGCCATCATCAGCCCGGAGGCGATAAAGGGGCATGGCCACAAGTGGGGGCTTTGTCGCTCGAAGAAATGGAAATTGCAATGATACAACGGGCAATGAAATTCTACGATGGGCACATTACCAACGTTGCAGCAGCTTTGGGGCTCACCCGGTCGGCTTTGTACAGACGGCTGCAAAAGTACGGCATAGACTATGAACCTTAACTTAGCCTATTACCTATATGTGGGGGTTGTGCACTTGGCTTTAGGGGTTATGGCCTTCTTCCTGTTGAGTGAGCACTTCCTTTGGTTCCTGCTGGTCGAAATCGCCCTGCTGTGCTCCTTTGTCCTTGCTGCACTTTTGCACCGGCGCATTACCCGCCCCGCCCGCCTGCTCAGCAGCGGGATCGATGCTATCCGAGACCAAGATTTTGCCATCCGCCTGCGCCCTACCGGAGCGCCTGATGTGGACCGCTTAGTGAAGGTATACAACCACATGATGGACAACATCCGTCAAGAGCGCTCACAAGTGCAAGAGCAGCATTACTTCCTCGAACGGCTGATACAGGCCTCTCCAGCGGGCATCATCCTGCTGGATTACGATGGGCACATCACGGAAGCCAACCCTGCCGCACAAGCGATGCTCGGGCTCAAGCCTGGCCGGTACAGCGGAAGCCTGATGGAGAGCAGCCACCCGCTTTTACAGCAGCTCGCAAGCTGGGCCCCGGGCCAGTCGGGCATCTTGCACGGCCGGGGCCAAGAACAATTCCGTTGTGAAGTCTCTCACTTTGTGCACCGGGGCTTTTCCCGCCGTTTCATCATGATGCAAGAGCTTTCCCGTGAGATACTGGCTGCAGAGAAAAGGGCTTATGGCAAGGTCATACGGATGATGGCCCATGAAGTCAACAACTCTATCGGCGCCATCAATTCTATACTCGAAACGGCTTTAGAGGTCTTCCCCGATGGGGAGGATGCGGAGCTGGCAAGAGAGGTACGGTCTTCCCTGGCCATTGCTCGGCAGCGCAATGCCCGCCTCAACCAGTTCATGCGCAATTTTGCCGAAGTCGTACGCTTGCCAGTGCCCGTCCTCCATGCCGTTGATCTGCACCAGCTGCTTCAGCAGGTCGCCAGACTGATGGAGGCTGCGGCCCAAAAGCAAAACACCGTGCTCGAAATAGCCCCGCCCATAAAAATCCCCCCGGTAGAAGCCGACGAGCGGCAGCTTGAGCAAGCGCTGGTCAACATGGTCAAAAACGCGCTGGAATCTCTTGGGCAGGGGGGCAGGGTAGTACTGCGTGCAGAGCCGCACCCTCTTCAGCTTGTAGTGGCCGACAATGGGCCGGGGCTGCCGCAAGAGCTCCAAGCAGGCTGGACAACGCCTTTTTTTAGCACCAAACCTGATGGGCAGGGCATAGGGCTGACCCTGGTGCGGGAGATAGCCCGGCAGCACGGTGGGCAGTGCCAGCTGGAAACCCTGGATAACGGCTGGACGGAATGCCGGATCCTACTGGGCTAACGCGGTGTCAGCCCGGAGCCTTTTACCGGAGCTTTTCATTATTGGCGTGGCGCTCAGCATCCCTCTTGGTCTTTTTGTCCAGGTTATGCTGCAGCGCCTGGGCGAGGTCTACCCCTGTCTGGTTAGCGAGGCAGATGAGTACAAACAGTACGTCAGCCATTTCGTCGGCCAGCTGGGCCGGAGCACTTGCCTCGTCCTCCGGTTTTTTGAAAGACTGTTCCCCATACAGGCGGGCCATCAGGCGGGCTACCTCACCGACTTCTTCCATGAGGACAGCCGTATTGGTCAGCTCGTTGTAGTAGCGCACGCCAACCGTTTTAATCCATTCATCCACGGCCTGTTGGGCTTCGTGCAAGGTCATTTCTGGCTTAGGCATGTTCATTCACGGTTTTTGCTGTCTATAAATATGGTGACAGGCCCATCGTTGAGCAGGCGGACTTTCATATTGGCCCCAAACTCGCCGGTTGCCACGCCCTGTCCAGCCAATGCTCCTAAGGCCTGGACGAATTTTTCGTACATCGGCACTGCGTACTCCGGCCGGGCTGCCCCCATAAAAGAAGGGCGGTTCCCTTTTTTAGTGCTGGCGTGCAGCGTAAACTGGCTAACCACAAGCAGCCCCCCGCCGGTATCTTTGACCGAGAGGTTCATTTTGCCTTCTTCATCGCTGAAGATCCGCATTTTTATGACTTTCTGGCAAAGCCATTCGATATCCTCATCCGTATCTGCATCTTCTATGCCTAGCAAGAGCAGGAGCCCCGGCCCGATCTCTCCGGTGACCCGGCCGTCTACCGTGACAGAGGCTTCGCTGACGCGCTGTAGGATGATCCGCATTATTCTTGGTTTATGTGAAACAAGTATATCAGTGGCTCTAACAGTTGGGCCAGAGCGTAGTTCGCCAAAGGAGGCTGCCTTCTTGCATTAAAAACGAGGCTGCTCATCGAAAAAATCTTGGTCCAGGCTCAATTTATAGCCACCTTACGGCTCCTGCAAATTTAAGAGCGTGCTGGGATTTTGGCCTTCTAGTCGAAAACCGGAGTTTAGCCAAGTCCCGCTTTTTATGCACAAAAGCAGGAAGGGTTTTCGGGGCGAAGTATAAGCGAAAAAGTCTCCCGCTAGCTTAGCAGGACAGACCGATTACTAAAGTCCCAACACGCTCTAAGTACTGTGCTGCTGCCCAGGCAGCGCTATTGAGCAACAATACCTAAAAAAATTCAGTATGGCACAAAGATTAGAAGGAAAGATCGCCCTGGTAACCGGTGCTGCCCGGGGGATCGGCCAGGCGATAAGCCGGGTTTTCCATGCAGAGGGCGCTACCGTCCTATTAACCGATATAAGGGATGAAGAGGGGATGGCAGTGGCCCGGGAGCTGGGGGCAGGCGCGGCTTACCATCATCTGGATGTTGGGGAAGAGGAAGACTGGAAGAAAGCGGTATCCTGGGCAGAGGCGGGATACGGAGGGGCAGACATCTTGGTCAATAATGCAGGCATCACCGGCTTTTTGGAGGCCCCAGGCCCTTTTGATGCCGAATGGGCAGACCTGTCAACCTGGGAGAAGGTACACCGGGTAAATGCCACAGGGACGATGCTCGGCTGCAGAGCCGCTATCCAATTGATGAAGCAGCGCGGCGGCGGCAGCATCATCAACTTATCGTCCCGAAGTGGGATTGTAGGCATCCCGGGCGCGGTAGCCTACGCGTCAAGCAAAGCAGCCGTGCGCAATCATACGAAGAGCGTAGCTTTGTTCTGTGCTGAGAAGGGGTACAATATCCGTTGCAACAGCATACACCCCGCTGCGATCATGACCCCCATGTGGGATGCCATGCTTGGCCAGGGGGAGCAGCGCGCTTCCATCGTACGGCAGGTGGAAGCAGGCATACCTTTGGGGCGTTTTGGGCAGCCGGAAGAAGTCGCCTACGGGGCGCTTTACCTGGCCAGCGACGAATCCAAATATGTAACCGGCATAGAGCTCCACATTGATGGCGGGATCCTCGCTGGCAGCGAGGCCCGGCCTGAGTAAGGCAGCGTTTTAATGCAACTTTCAACAGCATGAGGACTCGTGTAAAAGTTTGCTGCATCAGCAGTAGGGAGGAAGCCCGCCTTGCTGTAGCCTATGGCGCTGACGCGCTCGGCCTAGTCGGCCCAATGCCGAGCGGGCCAGGGGTTTTGAAAGATGCTGAAATTGCCCGGATCATCCCAGGCATACCCCCTCCGGTCGCCTCTTTTTTGCTGACAAGCGAAGTAGCGGCGCCTGACATCATTGCTCACCAAAAAAGAGTGGGGGCCAATACCTTACAGTTGGTAGATTCCGTTGAGGCAGCAGCCTGTACAGCAGTCCGGCAAGCGCTGCCCACCGTCCGGCTGGTGCGTGTCATACACATTTTGGATGAAACCGCTGTAGAAGAAGCCCTGCAAGCGGCAGAGCAGGCTGATGCCCTGCTGCTCGATAGCGGCAATCCGAATTTAAAAGTCAAGCAGTTGGGCGGCACTGGCCGGGCCCACAACTGGGCATTGAGCCGGAAAATTGTAGCGCAGGCCACTGTGCCTGTTTTTCTGGCAGGCGGGCTCAGCGCGGCCAATGCAGCCCGTGCGATTGAGGAAGTACAGCCCTTTGGGCTAGACTTGTGCAGCGGGGTGCGCACCGCCGGGCAGCTCGATGAAGCCAAGTTGAACGTATTTTTCCAAGCCGTGTACGGTTAATACGAAATTGGCATTCATATTAAAAGGAGCACATACCAGATTGTCCTTTTTTCCTGCCCCCCTCCGCAAGGATAGGGGCCTGCCCCTGCCGCAAGGATGGGGCAGCGGGCAGGTGCCGCTATGCTCCGGGGCTCGCTGTCCGCTCGGCCCTGTCGGGCTGGCCACCCCTTCGCAGCGCTAGGCCGGCGCCAAGGAGGTGGCACTTCCCCCACCGGGCAGCCGCACTGGCCTACCGGCAGGCTGTTTTTCCTACTGGAAAGCAGGTAGCATTGTTGCCTTTTTGTATATTACAGCATTGCTTGGGCTGTAGCATGGCGCACCGGGCGCTGCAAGCAGGTAGGCTCAGCTTGGGGCAAAGTAGGAAAAAGAACGACAAATTGGGGGAAAAGTGCGTGTATTAGCGAGTTGCCTGCAAGTTAGGTAAGAAACTAAAATTTGTGAATGAGTGTTAAGAAAAGTTGAACAGGTTGATGACCGTAAAAAGTAAAAAATAGGATGAATATCGGGAAAGTAGATAAAGAGGTTCTTAAGTCAGTAATCACAGAAGTTTTGATAGAGAACCCAAATTATTTTAAGGAGATTCTGACAGAGATTTTGTCAGAGAATAGCATCATTGATTCAAATGTCAGGAATAAGAGGTCGAATAGATTGGAAGAGATGATTCAGGAGGATTTCGATAAATATGGAGAAGTTTTTAAATCTCTTGCTTAAGAGATGGAGTACCTGGAAAGAGAAGATATTATCCTGATAAACCGCATGACGATTGATCAACATGGAGGGAATTTTGTGCCACCTAACAACCTGCTAAATGAAAATGGATTAGAATATGTGATAGATGCAGTAAAAGGAGAGGTGTTTGGGCAAGAAATCTATTCAAAAATATTTGAAAAGGCAGCAGTTTACATGTTTTCGATAATATCCAATCATGTATTTCAAGACGGGAATAAACGGACAGGATTAGGAAGTGGACTGTTATTCATGAAGTTAAATGGGTACAAACTAAAAGAAGACCTTTCAAAAATAGAAATAGGAGATAAACAAGTTCCAAAATCAGGATCGGGAACAAATGAAATCCTGTTCAACTTTACAATGGAAATGGCATCAGGTGAAATAATTTTGGATGAATCGAGGAAATGGTTTGAAGAGAATATTGAATCATTCAGAAATTAAGAATACCCGGAAAAACCACCTGCAGGCAACAATGGCTACATGCCATGCCGGTAAAAATCTTCGAGAGGGAAATGGAGGTGGAAAAACCCGCGCAGGCAGCAAAAGCCAGGCTTCGCCATCATCGCCTTTTGCTGCCTGCGCTAGCATTTGTGAAATGAGACGAAAATGGTAAATTTAGAGTCCGGCACGTCACGTAGCCGGGCCGTTGGGGCCAATGGGCTAATTATCGATTAAATTTTCCAATTCTATAAGAAAGTCAGTATATTTGATAGTATCAAATGATAGTATCAGTGAAACATCCATATAATCTTACACCCACAATTTTTAGATTAGTAACGCAAATATCTGAGCGATTGGGTGAAGCAAAAGCTCTATATTTAGATAAACCTTCCCCTCAATTAAGAAAAAGAAATAGAGTA
>NZ_VOOR01000075.1 GCF_007993045.1 Phaeodactylibacter luteus | reverse complement strand
GAGCCTGATGTTGGATGTGACGGCTTTCGGCTGCGCTGAGGTGGGCATGAACACAGTGACCCTGACGGTGACAGACGAGAACAGCAACGTCAGCATGTGCACCGCGACGGTCACGGTAGAGGACAATATTGCACCTACCATCACCTGTGTCCCTGCGGGCACTGTTGTACCGCTAGACCCTGATGGCATGCATACCTTTACGATCGGCGAGGTCCTCGACCTTTCCAATACCTTTGACAATTGCAGCTACAGCCTAGTGAGCATAGACCCTGCTGTTGTAGATTGCGATGACGTTGGCGGCCCAACTATGGTCCGTGTTATCATCGCAGACCCTTCCGGCAACCGGAATATGTGCACAGCGGAAATAGAGGTTTCTGACATTACCGCACTGCCAAGCCCATGGGTTGGGAATGATGTAGGCGGCCAAGGCACAGGAAGCGAGTACAGCTTCAACCCTTGTACTTACCCCGACCCGGCAGATGGCACTTTCACCATAGGGACCGGTGCAGTCAACAACATTGCTACGCGCAATATTGACAATCTGGCTTTTATTTCGCAAGAACTCTGCGGAGACGCTTCGATTACCGTTAAGGTAGAAAGCGTGACCGGGGGATGGGGCGGCGTCATGATGCGCGAGAGCCTTGATCAAGACGCTAAATTTGTCTCCATCACAACACGGAGCCCTTTCAATATAGCCAAGTCTGAGTGGCGTACAACCACGGGAGGCTTCAAGATGGGGCAGAACCACGGCGGGTTCAACTACTGGCTGCGCATTGTCCGGACAGGCAATCTGATCCGCACCTACACCAGCTTCAACGGTGTCTCTTTCTATCTGAAGAGCTCGCGGATGATCCCGATGAGCAGCTGTATAGAAGTAGGCATGGCCGCTTTCGCCGATCAGCCCGGGACGCCCGTCGCTGCAAGCTTTAGCAATGTAGATGTGATCGGGCAAGTTGGCAGTTCCCCTGTATTCCTTGGGGGCACCTCAGGTGTTGAAGTACAAGGAGCTGACGCTGCGTTTGATGCAAGTTCAACAGACATTACACTCTATCCGAACCCAGCCCGCAGTAATCTGACGGTTGAGTTTAGCCAAGCTTCAGAACAGGAGCGCACCTTGCTGCTGCGCAATCAGCTTGGACAGGTTGTAAATCGTCAAGCAATCGACGGAGCAATACAGCAACTGGATATGGACCTTTCAGGCCTGCGCTCTGGGACATACCTTCTGGAAGTAAGGGAGGCTGGGGAAGCCCCTCGCCTGCTCAGGTTTATGAAAGTGGACTAACCTTTTTAGGAGCGCTATGCAAACCTTGCATGGCATAATTTTAGAAGCCCCGGACATCGTCTCGATGCCGGGGCTTCTATTTTACAGCTGACGGATTTCCATGCCTTAAACTTTTTTGGGTGCTACCCTTCGGGTCGCTACGTTCTGCAGCTCGCTGTCCGCTCGGCTGCGCTACCGCGCATCCAGGCCGCTGACGCGCCTGCTGCTCCACATCGCTAGCACGGGCTATGCTATCACAAGCTGTTGATATAGCTGATGATGGTCCTCACCTGAGCTTCGGCAAAGCGGTCTGTGATTTCAGGGTCCATAAGGAGCAGTGCGTCTTCGTATTGGTCAAAAAAGAGGTGCTCCACGAGGATGGCAGGCATTACGGTTTTCGTCAATACGAAAAAACGGGCTTCCTTGTCATAGTCCCCATCCGATTGGTCGGCGCGCATGGTAATGCTATCACCGAGGAGTGCCCGGGTATGCTCCCAATGCCAATTGGCGATCCGGTCGGAAGTGGTCACGCCCGGGGAGGTGTAAACCTCATACCCCCTGGCCCCCAGCCCGGATGCATTGGCATGATTGGAGATGAAAAAGCCGCGCCGGTAGTTTTGGTGGTACCAGTTGGCCAAGTCAACACGGTATTGGAGAGGCCAGTCGGCATATTCATGGAAAACAGGGTAGTAGGGGATGCCCAGGTGCTGCAGTTTGCTCATGACCAGCCGGGTGAGGGCCCTGTTCCAGACCCCTTCCAAAAACCAGTTGCCCTGATGGAAACGCCCGCGCTGATGTTGGTACTGTTTGCCAGGAGCGGTGGTATAGTTGCCGTCTGGGCCGATGCCGCCGTGGCCGGCGTCTAGGAATACACAAAAGTTATTGGCCATATCGGTACAATTGTTTTTGCCTAATTTAAGGGCTCCTAAGTTATGGAAATATTACACTTTGAGTTGGTTTGGGGCAGGTTCGTGCTAAAACCAAATATTTATGCCCGCCTTGCTGTGCCAGTATACCCGGCAGGGCTCTGGCAAATCTGCTAATTTTGAGTTTAACAGGCTAAATAGAAATGGGCGTGGGCCAAAATATCGCAGGTGTTTAAGCTTTTGAGCTTTAGGCTGGCATTGGCCTAGCGCTGCGAAGGGGTGGCCGAAGGCCAGACCCGACGCCTGTAGGGCGAGGGGCCGAGCGGATAGCGAGCCCCGTAGCATAGCGGCACCTGCCCGATGGCAGGGGCAGGCCCCTATCCTTGCGGAGGGGGCAAGGAAAAAAAAACGGCAAGCTGGTTTGCGCCCACGGAAATTTAGAGAGGAAGCCACGTTCGTAAATGCTTGATTTGCAAGAAGAACAAGCTCCAGACAGGCGCTTAATTCCATGTGAGCGTTTTTTCTGGAGCGCCCCGTTTTTTTGGCAACTGAGCAGCATAGGCACTTCCTGTTTCGTTTCTATGTCGGTACATTGAACGATTTTTGTTTCTTTTGCAGCATTACTTCTGTACACAACAATAAGATTATGCGTAAGCTGATAACACTTTTGCCATTGCTTGGATTGCTCTACATGAGCTGCGAGACCAACAACCCTTTTGTGCCCGAGCCTGTGGAAGACCGTTTTGAGGAGGACGAAGCGGCAATCTTGGCCTATCTGGAAGAGAATAACCTGACGGCGGAGCGCCACGAGTCGGGCGTACACTATATCATCGAAGAGGAAGGGGAGGGGAGCGAATTCCCAACGGCCTTTTCTACCGTCCTGGTCCGTTATAAAGGCTATTTGCTAGACGGCACCGTATTCGACGAAACAGAGGATGGTGATGCCGTGCAGTTCAATCTTGCCAACCTGATCAACGGGTGGCGCATTGGCATCCCATTAATCAAGAAGGGGGGCAAAATTCAGCTCTTCATCCCTTCCAACCTTGGGTATGCTAACCGTGAGCAGCCTCAGATCCCTGCTTATTCTCCCCTAATTTTTGAGATAGAGCTGGTCAACTTCAACTGACCTTCATCGCTGAGCGAATCCAAAAGCCGCTTGTTGCCATACTTCTGTGCAGCAGGCGGCTTTTCTTATGCTCAGCGTAGGGCCGCCTGTACGGCTGCCGGGTAATCGGTGGCCAAAATATGGGCTCCTTTCCTTTTGAGCTTCCTGTAGACCTTGCCCCCTTTGGCAGCAGCCTTTTGGTCTAAATTGCCGATCGTACCCACAATGATGGCCAGCCCGGCTTGGTCCAGCAAACGGTAAAAAGAAGCTTTTCTGGCAGTCAGCCCGGTAAACGCCATCAGCCTGCTGGGCTCGAATGGGCCATCGAGATAGGTTTGCAGCTCTGCTTCGTTGCGGATGCCAACCGAGATCCAAACTTCAGAGGAAGCTTCAAAAGCAGCGAGCGCTGCTTCCGGGTTGTAGGTGATGACCGCGGCCCGCTCCGTTAGCCCACGGGCAACGATGCTGTCCACTACCCGGGCTATGGGCACGCCACGTTTGATGTCGAGAGAGAAGAATGCGCCTTCCTCTGCTAAGTCCAACACTTCGCTCAAGGTAGGCGGACGGTAAGCCGTGGTATCTCCAAAATCATCGATCAGCTTTAGCTTCCGGATGGCTTCCCAAGGCTGATTTTTCACCAGCCCGGTACCTGTTGTAGTACGGTCAAGGGAGCTGTCATGCATCAGAAAGAGCACACTATCGCTGCTCATGTTCACATCGCATTCGATGAGAAATGGCGCTTCGAGCTGGGCCTGCGCATATTGAAAAGCCTGCAAGCTGTTTTCGGGCACGCCAGGGATGAATCTGGCCCCCCTGTGTGTACTGATGTAAATGTCTCTGAAAGTTTGGGCCTGAATGCTGTGCAGGGTACAAAGCCATGCGAGGCACAGGAGCAAAGTTTGGGCTGTTCTCATGTAGTTTTTGTGTGTACCATGTGGGCAGGTTAACGGAATAGTGACTGGCCAGGTTGCATACTGCACAAAAAAATAGAGCAGATACCCGAGGGTACCTGCTCCATTTTTCTCCAAGCTATCTAACAGCTAAACCGGTAAGGGCTTAGTTGAAGATGTAGCGAAGGCCAAGGCGCATGCGCCAGCGTGAACCGAAGTTGCTGATGTTCAGTGCGTCTATGCCTACAGCCTCTTCTGTGTAAGAGAACTGTGGAGTAGTGCCGTCTTCAGCATATCCCTCGAAGTTGTAGAGGAAGTAGTTGTTGAAGTCGCCAGGCACGTTGTAACGTACGCCCCATTCAGGGTTCAGGAGGTTAGCCAGGTTGAATACGTCCCAGCTCAGCTGCAGCTTGTGCGATTTGCCACCTGCATTCACAGCAAAGTCCTGACGTACCGAAAGATCAAGGAAGCTAGTGTATGGCAGGAAGTTAGAGTTCTTCTCTGCATAGCCGCCGCGGTTTTTGCTCAGGTAAGGATCCTCTTCGATGAAAGCGTTCAGGCGGTTCCACTGCTCAGCAGGAGATACGCCGTTGGTTTCAACCAAGTTGATTTCATCCTGGTTGGCTGGGATCCACACCAAGCTGCGGTTACGGCTTGTGCTGCCCGTCTCGTTGTTGAGGTTACGGCCACCGCCGCCACCGATGACGTAAGAGTATGGGCTGCCCGTAACGCCGTCATAGAGCAGTGTGATAGCCGTGCTGACGTTTTTGCCTTTGTTCCAGTCGAGCTGGTAAGTCAAGCTACCAAGCACACGGTGGCCGAGTGCGTAGTCAGAACGGCCAAGAACTGGGCTGTTACGGCCGTCGATGCTGACCTGGCCGCGCCACTGAGAAGAGTTCTGAGAAGAAGTACCTTCGTTGACCGCCTGAGCATCACCGTAAGTGTAAGACAGGTTGGCAGAAAGGCCAAAGTCAAAGCGCTTGGCAAAAGCAGCAGTCAAGGTGTAAGTGTAACCTTCGTTGGTGTTGTGCCCAACGTAGATAGCGTTGTAAGTAGGATCAATATCTGTACGTGTGAATACAGGGCGGTCATCGCCACCGGTGTTGGTCCAGTTGAAGTCTACAGTCTGATCATTGTTTACGTTAGTGTAAACGATGTTGTTCAGAGTCTTGGTGTAGATACCTTCGAAGGTAGCAGAGATGCCACCAGGGAGTTGGGTATCAAAGCCAAGGTTTCCGCGCAGTACCTGTGGGTACTTGAAGTCGTCAACGAAGAGGTCAAGCTGGCCAGAAGGCACTGTGAAATCAGGATTGGTGTATTGGTCTTGGATATCAGGGCGGAAGATGATGTCGCCATCGATGTTACGCTCGCTTACACCGCCAATGGTCAGGCCGTTGTTGTTGAACATCGCACCTGGCCATACGAATGGGATACGGCTGGTGAAAATACCAATACCACCGCGCAGGACGTTGCTGCGGTCGCCAGTAAGGTCGTAATCAAAACCAAGGCGTGGTGAGAACATCAGCTGTCCTTGTGGAGCAGAGCCCGGGGCAATATCGTTGGCGATATCGTACTGAGCCTGCAGCTTAGGCAGTACGCCAGACTCGAAGTTGGCGTCGATTGCGGGGTCTGTTGTAATGAATGGGATATCGAGGCGCAGGCCACCGGTCAGGGTGAACTGAGGGGTGACGTTCCACTCATCTTGGATATAGAAACCAAGCTGCATGGCATTGAAGTCTGATGCAGCAGCAGATCCGTCACCAGTAAGGTTATCTACCAGAGAGTAAGAACGGTCATACTCGATAGCAGGAGCACCGCCGATAAAGTCGCTGATGCTGGCAAAGCGGTAGGTGCCATAGTTCTGACGGATGAAGAGGTTGTATATGTCGTAGAACTCGTTGTGCGTACCAATAGTAATGGTGTGGTTGTTCTTGTACAGCTTGAAGTTGTCAGTGATCGTGAAGATCTTCTGATCAAGTGCGTTACCAGTTGAGAATTCTTCAGAGCCTAAAGCAATTTGCCCAGCGCCATCGTTGATGTAAACGTATGGGAAATCGTTTCCGATCGGGTCGCGGTCGTCTACAACAGACGTGTAACCAATGATCAGGTTGTTGCTGGCTTTGCTGCCGAAAGTAGAGTTCAGTTCCAGCGCTGAAGAGTTGGTTGTGCTCGGGAAGAATACACCGTTGTTAGAGAAGTTGATGAAGTTGGTGCCAGATACGTTCCGGTTGAGGTTCTCTGCGCGGGTGTAGTTGTGGCGCAAGGTCAGGCGGTGGTTGTCGCTGAGGTTGAAGTCCAGCTTTCCGAAGAAAGTCAGGCCGTTCAATTCATCCTGTACGCTACCGAATGTACCTGGGTCATAGTCATAAGTATTGATGAGGTGGCTGCGCAGGCCGTTCAGGTCTTCCTGAGTAGCATCGCCATTGTAAACACCAAAATCAAATGGGGAAGGCGTCTGATCTTCGCGGATCTCCGCGTTGGCAAAGAAGAAGATTTTGTCTTTCACGATCGGGCCTCCGATAGAAGCACCGTAAGTCTTCTGAGAAAACTTCGCTACGCCTTCACGGTCGTTGCCAGTGATGTCAGTGAGCGACTTGTTGGTCTTGCCTACCAGGTTCTCATTCTGGAAGAAGTAGTAAGCAGTTCCTTTGAATTCGTTGGTACCAGACTTCGTCACTGCGTTCACGCCACCACCAGCGAAACCACCGAGGGTTACGTCGTATGGAGAGAGGACGACCTGCAGCTGATCGATGATATCGATAGAGAAAGGCGCAATACCTGTCTGCCCGCCGTTTGTGCCAGAAGAAGAAAGGCCGAAAACGTCGTTGTTCACCGCACCGTCAATGTAGATAGCGTTGTAGCGGTTGTTGACACCTGCAAAGGTGGTACCGCCGCCAAAGCCTGATGATTGAGGCGTCAGGCGTACGTAGTCGCTCAGGTCACGGTTCAGGGTAGGCACGTTCTCAATCGCCTCAGCTGTGATCTGAGTGCTCGCGCCGGCGTTAGAGCCAGAAGTACCTGCACGGGCAGTTACCTGCACTACCTCAAGCTCTACACTGGATTCCTCCAGTTGGTAGTTGCGGCGGAAAGTTTCACCAAGACGTAGGAAAACGCCCTCAGCTGTAAGTTCACCGTAGCCAGTATAGGAAACAGTCACTTTGTAAGGGCCGCCAACACGCATGTTAGGCAGGCGGTAGTTGCCTTCCAGGTCAGTGGAAGTGCCATAAACTGTACCGGATGGAGTGTGTACAGCAAGGATGTTCGCGCCGATCAGGTTCTCACCGGTATTGTCGGTAATCGTACCCTGCATGGACGAGGTGGTTACACCTTGTGCAAAGGAGGCGGTTTGCAATGCTGCAACCAACACCAGCGCACCAAAGGCTCGCAGAAGGTTTGAAAAGTTCATAAAACTAGCGTTTTTGATAATCTTTACAGAATGATTCCAAAACATGCCGCAAAGGTACTCTTCCTATGTTAAGGGAATATTAAATTTAGCGTGCTAACTAAGTGATAAATATCAATAACTACTTGGTTGTGAAATATTTTTATACAATAGCTGCTTCTAGGCAAAAGGGCTGTTGATGATGGTCCTTTGTACAAGTTTTTATTTTGAATTTTGGCTTTACGCTAATTTAAGGTTGGAACATTCGTTTTCCGTACGATGGTTTTCTGCTAACTTTGTACACATATTGGCGCAACGCCTACACGCTCCTCAAGCCTGCTTACATACCAACTCAATACAATATGAAAATTACAAGTTTACGGATTACGATGGCGCTCTTGCTCTGTTCTATGTCCCTCCTGGCACAGCAGAACGTCAGCGTCTCTGTCCAAAGCAATTTTTACAGCCCCGAATCGGTCACCATCTCTGTTGGGGATACCGTCACCTGGTCCAATCTCGGAGGCTTCCACAACGTGAACGGCGATCAGTCCGTTTACCCGGACAACCCGGAGAGCTTTGGCAACGGCCCTTCCTCTGCTTCCAGCTGGACTTTCCAGTATGTGTTCGACTTGCCCGGCACTTACACTTATCAGTGCGATCCCCACGCCGGCCTGGGCATGGTAGGCACAGTAGTCGTAGAAGCTGCCCCTGCTGGCAACCCTTCCTTGCTGCTGACCGCCGTTTTTGACGGGCCCTTGCCCGGTGGCCTGCCCAAGGGGGTAGAGCTTTACGCTACTGCGGATATCCCCGACCTCAGCCTTTACGGAGTAGGCTCTGCCACCAATGGCGGGGGCACAGATGGGGAGGAGTTTACCTTCCCTGCCGTAGCGGTATCAGCGGGCGACTTCCTCTACCTCACGCAGGGCGATGGTACCGAGTTTGCCGCTTTCTTTGGCTTCGAACCAGACTTTGCCGATGATATGAACGATGCTGTCAACATCAACGGCGACGACGCCATTGAGCTGTTCTTCAATGGCAGCGTTGTGGATGTCTTTGGCGAAATTGATACAGACGGCACTGGCCAGCCTTGGGAATACCAAGATGGATGGGCGTACCGCGTAGACGGCACCGGCCCGGACGGCGCTACCTTTGTTTTGTCCAATTGGACCTTCTCGGGGCCGAATGCCCTGGACAATGAAGCGGATAATGCCTCCGCTGCAGTGCCTGTGCCTGTGGGCACCTATACCCCTGGGGGCACGGCCGTGATCACGGCCAACAACGATGTGGTCAGCACGGATTTTGAGACGGCCGTGAATTTTACGCCCCTGGCCAATGACCAAGTCCCCGGCACCTTGCAAAGCTTCACCCTGGCGACCACCCCTGATGCGGGCACGGCCGTTATCGAAGCAGACAACTCTGTCACCTACACCCCCGATGCCGGTTTTTGTGGGGAAGACAGCTTTGAATATGAAATCTGTGACGAAGCGGGCTGTGCAACAGCCACCGTTACGATCAATGTGATGTGCCCTATTGATTACCCTATGTATACAATTGGGGAAGTGACGGCCACCGACATGGAGGGCGTTGCGGATTCTGTAGGCACCATCTGCGCGCTGCAAGGTACGGTATACGGCGTCAACCTCCGCCCTGGCGGTGGGCTGCAGTTTACCATCATTGACGACGCAGGGGACGGCATAGGCGTGTTCAGCGGCATACAGGATTTTGGCTACACCGTAAATGAAGGGGACATCGTTATGGTAGAAGGCGAAATCGATCAGTTCAACGGCCTGCTGCAGATCATTGCGGACAACGTTGCCCTCGTGTCTTCTGGCAACCCCCTTATTGCGCCTACGGTCATCACTGAGCTCAGCGAGGCCACCGAATCACAGCTGGTGACGATTCAGGATGTTACGCTGGTGGACCCTGCTCAGTGGGCACCGGGAGGCTCTGGCTTCAATGTAGATGTGACAGACGGCGTAAGCACCATTACGGTCCGCATCGATAATGACGTTGAGCTCTTCAATATGGCGGTGCCAACGGGGACTTTCAATGTCACTGGCATCGGCGGGCAGTTCGACAACAGCGCTCCGTTCCTCGAAGGCTATCAGCTGCTGCCCCGCTACGCAGCGGATATCGACCCCTACAATATGGGCGGCGGGACAGATTACCCTGCTTACCCGGTGGGCACGGTCACCTCTGTTGACGCCAATGGCGTAGCTGACTCTCTCGGTATAGCTTGCACCCTTCAGGGGGTGGTCTATGGGGTAAACCTCCGCAGCAGCGGGCTGCAGTTCACCCTCATTGATGAAAATAACGATGGCGTTGGCGTTTTCAGCGCGAGCGAAGATTTTGGGTATGCCGTGACAGAAGGGGACGAGCTCATCATCCGCGGCACTATCGATCAGTTCAACGGGCTCACACAGATTGTGCCAGATGAGCTGGAGGTGGTTTCCACTGGCAATCCTTTGTTCAGCCCAACAGCCGTCACTGCCCTTGGCGAAGAGACGGAGTCTCAGCTGATCAGCCCAAGCCTGGAACTGAGCCTGGTGGACCCCGCCGCTTGGGATCAATCAGGGGGCAGCTTCAATGTAGAGGCAACGGATGGCACCAACATTTATCTGATCCGGGTAGACAACAGCACTACCCTGGCAGGTACCTCAGGCCCTGGCTTGAACACTTTCCGGATCACCGGCATAGGCGGGCAGTTTGATTCCAGCGAGCCATTTGACGAGGGCTACCAGATTTTCCCTCGTTACCTCGAAGACTTGGACATCATCAGCAGCACGCAGGACGAAACCCTCGGCGCAGCCATAACGATCTTCCCCAACCCGGTTGCTGGGGCCCTGACTATTCAGCTGCAGGAAGACTTGGACCAGGTACGGGTATTCAATGCCCAAGGGCAACAGGTCTGGGCGGCAGAAACAATGGCCCGTACACTTCAGCTGAATACAGCGCAGTGGGCTTCTGGCCTCTACACGGTAACTTTCCTGAAAGGGGAACGCACGTGGAGCGAACAGCTGATCGTGAAGTAAATTAAGAGCGTGTTGGGACTTTAGTCATCGGTCTGTCCAGCTAAGCTAGCGGGACACTTTTTCGCTTATACTTCGCCCCGAAACTTTGGCTAAGCTCCGGTTTTCGGGCCTCGGCTAATCAAAAAATGGCTTGAGGCACTAATTTTCGACTAGAAGGCCAAAATCCCAACACGCTCCTATGTTTGGACCGGTTTCGGCATGAAAATCAATGTTTTATACCTGTTGGCATGGCTGGCAGGCACACAACATTGGTTTGCAAGAAGAACGAGCTCCAAACCTGTGCTTAGTCTTCTGCTTGCTTTGGCAGCAGCCAAAGCGGCAGCCCATATCATTGCCCAACTCCCTGTTTGTGTAGAGAGTTGGGCACTTTTATCAATTGTAGCCCGGCCAAACGCATGGACAGTAAAGAAATTAAGTTAGGACTAGCCCTTTCTGGGGGCGGGGCAAGAGGCATCGCCCATGTTGGGGTATTGCAAGCTTTGGAGGACAATGGGCTCAAGCCCTCCGTCATTTCTGGCACTAGCGCAGGGGCCATTGCGGGCGCGCTCTATGCTTCCGGGCTTTCTCCAGTGGAAATCCTGAGCTTCGTCAAAAAAGCCAGCCTCTTCAAGGTCTTCAAAGTAGGTTTGCCTCATGCAGGCCTGACCCGGCATACCTACCTTAGAGCGCAATTGGAAAAGCTGATTGCTTCCGACCGGTTTGAAGACTTGAACATCCCCCTTTACATTGCTATGGCCAACCTGAACAAGGGCGTGGGGGAGGTGCGGCATGCTGGCCCGCTATTCGATGTGGTGACGGCCTCATCGGCCATCCCCCTTGTTTTTCAGCCAGTAGAAATAGACGGGAGCTTATATGTGGACGGGGGGCTGCTGGACAACCTGCCGGCTGAGGCGATCCGGGGGGCTTGTGATGTACTGCTCGGGGTAAATGTGATGCCGCGTACGCACGTTGAGAAAAAAGCAGTCCAGAATGTTATTGGCATTGCGCAGCGGTGCTTCGACTTGTCTATTGTGGCCAATACACAGCATAGCCTTGACGCCTGTGATGTGGTAGTGGAACCGGAAGAACTGCTTCAGTATACCATTATGAACCTCAACCGGTACCAGGAGATTTACGAAATTGGGTATAAAGCCATGCAGGCCAAAATGGGGGCGCTCCGCAAAGCCATTAGACGAGCTAAGGCGGAGCACAGCAGCGTCAGTTGAGGTGGGCCGCTAGCTCTTCGGTTTCATGGAGCACAACTGAGATGTGCTCTTTCAAGGTAGTGGCCAGGGAAAGCCCCACATAGTCAACCCGTATCGGGAAGGATTTGTGGGTACGGTCTACCAGTACGGCCACTTCAATTTTCTCAGGCATGCCCTCCATCAGTGGGCGGGTAGCATAAAAAAGGGTGCGCCCGGTATTCGCAACATCATCGACCAAAATGACCGCCTTGCCATGCAGCTGCTCAAGGGGCATTTCCAGCATAATCTGCTCTACATCAGGGGCTGCGGGGTTGAGCCGGATGCGGGTCAGCGTGATGTCTTGTTCTGTGAGCTGCAAAAGCTCCTCCAGGATAAGCTGTGCAAAGGCCATGCCGTTGTTGTTGATGCCTGCAATGACAAGCCCATTGGCTTCTGTGTTGTTTTCCAGTATCTCAATGGCTAAACGCTTCGTTTTTTGCCGGATCTGCTCCTGGTCCAGAATTTTCATGCCTACACGATTTCTGGGCAAATTAAGTAAAAAACACCCGTATTCGTACCTGTGCCCTTCCTAATTTCTTATCATTGGGGCGAGATCCTGACAGGTGGGCAGCGCTCGTCCCTTACCGTTCGACTTATTCGCTCCCTGTCGTATCGCTGCCTGTCTTTAGGGGCGGCTTTCGCGCAAATGGGGAAGCCCGCAGGCAAGGCAAATATTAGGATATTCTACTTTTTAGCGAAAATTCGCTATTTTGCCGAGGCAAGCTCAATGCTTGATTAGGCAGTGAGTGCTAACCAGAACGAAAAAACTTACCACATGATCCAACAACTGGCATTTGCCGTGCTGACAATAGGGGCAGGAGCCTTGGCGTGGCGGTCCTTCTCCAGGGTCCGGCGCAATATCTTCCTGGGGCAGGACGAGGACATCTCAGGAGACAATAGCCAAAGGTGGCGCAATGTCCTTCTAGTTGCATTTGGGCAGCAGAAAATGTTCAAACGCATGGTCCCTGCGCTTCTCCACCTGACGATTTACCTGGCTTTCGTCATCACGCAGGTAGAGCTGATCGAGATTTTGATCGATGGCTTTTCCGGGCAGCACCGTTTTTTTGCGGACAAGCTGGGCGGCTTTTACACCTTTGTCATCAGTTTCATTGAGGTCCTTTCTCTGTTGACTTTCTTTGCTACTTTCATTTTCCTTGCCCGCCGCAATCTCCTTCGTATCCCGCGTTTTACGAAGCCGGAAATGAATGGCTGGCCGAAGCTGGACGGCAATTTGATACTGGTTTTTGAAATTATCCTGCTGATCGGCATTTTTACGATGAATGGCACCGATGTGGTCTTGCAGCAGCTAGATCCGGAGCACTTCAAGGACACGGGGGCCCTGGCCGTCAGCTCTTGGCTTGGCCCGGCCCTTTTTGGCGGGCTTAGCGAAGGTACTTTGCTGGTGTTGGAGCGCAGCGGCTGGTGGCTGCACTTTGGCATGGTGCTTCTTTTTCTGAACTACCTGCCTTATTCCAAGCACCTCCACATCATATTGGCGTTCCCCAATACCTTTTACGCTCGCCTGAAGCCAAGAGGGGAAATGGACAATATGGACGAGATCACCAAGGAGGTCCGCAGCATGATGGACCCCGAAGCTGCTTTCGCAGAAGAAGAGGTGAGCGAAGAAATGCCGGAGTTTGGGGCCAACGATGTCTTTAGCCTGAGCTGGAAGAATATCATGGATGCTTACAGCTGTACGGAGTGCGGGCGGTGCACTTCCGTTTGCCCTGCCAACATCACCGGCAAGAAGCTATCGCCCCGTAAAGTGCTGATGGATATCCGGGACCGTGCCGAAGAGGTAGGGCGCAACCTCGACTCCGGGGACGCTCAGTTCGCCAAAGATGAGGGGCAGCCGCTTTCTAAGGGCAACTACGATGACGGCAAATCCCTGTTCGATTACATCTCCTCGGAGGAGCTGCATGCTTGTACGACTTGCAACGCCTGCGTTGAGGCCTGCCCCGTATTGATCAACCCCCTTGAGCCCATCCTCAAAATGCGCAGGTACGAGATACTGACTCTCTCCCAAGGCCCACAAGACTGGCTGCCAATGTTCAATAGCCTGGAGAACAGTGGGTCCGCATGGTCTATACCTGATGCCCGGGACAAATGGGCGCAGGACGCCCTGCGGCAGCAATAATTATTGACGACCGAATAACTACTAACGATATGACTACCCTTAAGATACCTACTATGGCTGACCTCGCGGCAGAAGGCCGCAGCCCGGAAATCCTGTTCTGGGTGGGCTGTGCCGGCAGCTTCGACAGCCGTGCACAAAAGGTGACCGTTGCGTTTTGCAAGATCATGAATGCCGTAGGCGTAGACTTTGCCATCCTAGGGAACGAGGAGAGCTGTACGGGCGACCCCGCCCGCCGTGCAGGCAATGAATTCCTGTTCCAAATGCAGGCGCTGCAAAACATCGAAGTGCTGAATATGTACGAGGTGAAGAAAATTGTCACGGCTTGCCCGCATTGCTTCAATACCCTGAAAAATGAGTACCCCGCACTCGGAGGGGACTACGAGGTAGTGCACCACACTCAGCTCCTGCAATCGCTCATCAATGAAGGCCGCATAAAAATGAAAGAAGGGGGGGAGTTCCGCGGCAAGAAAATCACCTACCATGATTCTTGCTATATGGGCAGGGTCAACGGAGTGTACGAAGCCCCAAGGGAAGTGCTGCAGGCATTGGATGCAGACTTGGTGGAGATGAAGCGCTGCCGGTCTAATGGGCTGTGCTGTGGTGCTGGCGGTGCACAGATGTGGAAGGAAGACGAACCGGGCGATAAGCGCATCAACATCGAGCGGGCTGAAGAGGCGCTCAGCACCGGTGCCTCCGTGGTAGCGGCCAACTGCCCCTTCTGCCTTACCATGATGGGCGATGGCATCAAAGCCAAAGAGAAGCAGGACGATGTCATGGTATACGACTTGGCAGAGCTCATCCTGAACAATATGAGCCACTAAGCCCGAGCTTGTTTTTAGCGCACAAACGGCGCTGCCTGGCAACTTGCTGTCAGGCAGCGCTGTTGTTTTACTCAAAAGGATATCTATGTCAACAATTGCGAAAATGCCGGGAACGGCCAGATTGTGGGTCTATCAGGCTACCCCTGCTTTCCCGGAAGACAAAGCCGCCGAAATCAAAGCCGAGCTGGGGCAGTTCGCCAGTCAGTGGACCGCCCACAACCAACAGCTGCAGGCTAGTGCCGACCTCTTGCACAACCGCTTTGTGGTATTGGTAGTGGATGAGCGTCAGGCAGGGGCAAGCGGGTGTTCTATTGACTCGTCTGTGCGTTTCCTGAAAAGCCTGCAGGCCCGTTACGGTACCGACCTGTTCAACCGTATGGCCTTCAGCTACGAACAAGGTGGGGAGGTCTTCACCGTGCCAAGGGAGGAGTTCGCTGCCCTTTATGCCTCAGGCGCTATCGATGATGAGACGATTGTTTTTGATACGCTGGTGGAGTCTCTGGGGGCATTTGAGGCTGGCTGGCGCAAGCCCCTGGGGCAAAGCTGGCACAAGCGTTTGGTATAGTAATTTTCAGGCTTGATAGAAAAAGGGCAGCTAGATAGCGGCACCTTCGTTTATTTGGCAGCTGGAAACATAATTACTTGCCTATGATCGGCCGAATGAAAAAGTGGCTTGGGATTGAGGGGGTCAAGCTGGAGTTGTTGCTGCCGGAAGAAGTGGAGGCTGCCTCCGGTATCTTGCAGGGGCGGGTCCGCTTAGAATCCATGAACCCGCACGAAGTAGCGACAATCCGGATTGTGCTCATCGAGCGCTATGCCCGCGGGCGAAACACGGAGCGGCTTATCGATGAGTATGAGCTCGGGCGCACAGAGCTGGGCCAGGCTTTCAGCATCCTTCCTGGCGAGTCCCGCGAACTGCCATTCACCTTGCCGTTCGCATTCATCGAGTCCAATATCGATGCCTTTGGCAAGAAGAATTTCTTACTGAAAGGGCTCGCCAAAGCAGCAAAAGCCGCAAACCAAGTCTCCTCCGACTTCAGGGTGGAGGCCGAGGCTCAGGTCAAAGGGGTCGCCCTCAACCCATTCGACAAGAAAACCATTCTTATCAAGCATTAACCGACCTCCCTACCCTATGATTTATTTGCGCATCTTTAAAGAAGCTGTGGCCCTGGCCTGGCAGCAGTTATTGGCCAACCGCCTTCGTAGCCTGCTTTCCCTCTTGGGCATTTCTATTGGGATCTTTTGCATCATCGGCGTTTTGTCTGCGGTGGATTCATTGGAGGACAACATCCGCGGCAGTCTGGACAAGCTGGGCAGTGATGTGATCTACGTGAAAAAATGGCCTTGGGCGGATGTCAGCGGCGATTGGTGGAACTACATCAAACGCCCCAACCCCGACCACGCCGATTACGAAATCATCAAAGAGAAGGCGAAGTCGGTGGGCATGGCTTCCTTCCATGTTGTCATTGGCTTCAAAACCGTAAAGTTCAATGCGAATACCGTTGAGAACGCGGTGCTGATTGGTTCTTCCCTTGAATTTGTGGACATGTTCCAGATCGATTTTTACAAGGGGCGCTACTTTTCTCCTTCGGAATACCACTATGGCAGCAGTAAAATGGTGGTCGGCTATAAAGTGGCAGAGCAGCTGTTCGGCGAGGTAGAGCCAATAGGCCGGACGGTGAAGATGATGGGGCGCAAGTACGAGGTGATCGGGGTTATTGAAGAATCGGGAGACGATTTGCTCAACCCCCTTGATTTCGATGACGCTATACTGATCTCTTACAACAATGCCCGCGGAGTGGCCAACCTGAAAGCCAGGCAGGTATTCGACACTTCGGTGAATGCCAAAGCCGCAGCCGGCGTGAGCATGCAGCAGATGAAGGACGAGGTTAGGGGCATACTGCGGGCTCACCGCAGACTCAAGCCAAGGGAAGACGACTCCTTCGCCCTCAACGAGCTTTCAATGATCTCTAGCGTATTTGACAGTTTCTTCGGGATCCTCAATCTGATCGGGATTGTGATCGGGCTGTTTGCTATGCTTGTAGGCATTGTGAGCGTGGCCAACATCATGTTTGTTTCGGTCAAAGAGCGCACCAACATCATAGGCATAAAGAAAGCGCTGGGTGCCAAGAGCTTTGCCATCTTGCTGGAATTTCTGATCGAGTCTGTCGTGCTTTGTGTAATTGGGGGGATCGCAGGGCTCGCCCTGATTTATGGTATCATCACCGTGCTTTCCAAGGTGATCGATTTTGAGATGTACCTGAGTTTTCAAAACATGCTGCTCGGTGTCATCGTCTCGGTCTTGGTTGGCGTAGTTTCCGGTGTGATCCCTGCCCTTCAGGCCGCTCGCATGGACCCCGTAGAGGCTATGCGGCAATAGCGGTTGTGCGGCGCGCCCCCAAAGAGAGAACGCCCATCAGGCCATAGGCTTGGTGGGCGTTCTCTCTTTGGGGGCGCTTGCAGGTGCTATTGAGGGCAACGGGCTAGCGCTGCGGAGGGGTGTCAAGCCCGTTAGGGCCGAGCGGGCAGCGAGCCCCGCAGCATAGCGGCACCTGCTGTCAGGCAGGGGCAGCCCCCCACAATTCAGAGCCACTAGGTAGTGCCGTACCGTTTGGGGATGACAGGAAGCTATTGCGCCAGTATCTCTGCCATGCGCACCAGATCGTTGTCCAGTGTTTTCTCTTTAGAGATAGCGTCCTCGAAGGGCGTGTACTGCACTTTGCCATTGACCAGGCCCACTGCGACATTGGCTTGCCCATTGACCAGGCCTTCCACAGCGGCAAAGCCCAAGCGGCTGGCCAGCACACGGTCGATAGCGGTAGGGGAGCCCCCCCGCTGTAGGTGGCCGATAATGGTCACTTTGGTATCATAAAAATCAAAAGCCTGCTGCACTTTTTGAGCGATTTCACTGGCATTGCCGTTTTTGTTGCCTTCTGCTACGATGACCACGCTGAACAGCTTCTTGCGGCGAGCGCCCATTTTCAGCGTATCGATCAGCTCTTCGATCGACATGTCCGATTCTGGGATCAGCGCGCTGCCTGCGCCGCTGCCAATGGCCGTATTGAGGGCAATGTACCCACTGTTGCGCCCCATGACTTCCACGAAGAAGAGGCGGTTGTGAGAATCGGCGGTGTCGCGTATTTTGTCCACCGCTTCAATGGCTGTATTGACGGCGGTGTCAAAGCCTATGGTCAGGTCAGTGCCGAAGAGGTCATTGTCTATGGTGCCCGGTATCCCGATAAAGGGGATTTTGTACTCCTCTGTGAAGACCGAAGCACCGGTGAAGGTCCCATTCCCGCCAATGGCAATGCACGCATCGATATCGAAAGCCAGCAGAGACTCATAAGCCGATCTGCGGCCCTCAGGTGTCATGAAACGCTTGCTGCGCGCAGTTTTCAGGATGGTGCCCCCGCGGTGGATGATGTTGCCCACATCGCCCCGTTCCAGGCGCTCAAGGTCTCCGTCGATCATGCCCTCGTAGCCACGGTAAATACCGTAGACGTGCATGTCATGAGAGGAAGCGGTGCGGACTACAGCCCGCAGCGCGGCGTTCATGCCCGGGGCATCCCCCCCGGACGTAAATACTGCAATTCTCTTAATCTCCTTGCTCATTTCGTTGGTTGGCTTCTTTCTGTTGTTCAAAACCGTTTGCCTCGCCCGTTTAGGCAGGGCAGCCGTGCAAACTTAAGGATTTAATTGCCGGTGTGGAAGCCGACCAGCTTGTCGATAGGCTTCTGTATGAAAATGCCAGGCTCCATATCCCGTGCTGCAAGGATCACCTCCAGCACTTCCCGGAAATAATAGGCTACAGAGCCAATGAAGTGGATAGGCAGGCTCATGTGGTTCTTGTACTTCCTCACATGGCGGTCAATGAACTGCTCGAAAGAATCGAACAAAATCCGTTGTATAAAAGGGTGGTCTTGGTGGTCTCCCATAAATTTGGTGAAGGAAGCCAGGTAGACGTTAGGGGCTTCGCCGTTGTACACATTCGAGAGGATAGACTGTTTGCCTTCCGGCAGGCTGGCCTCCAGTTTGTCGTACAAAGGCTTAGGCATCTCCCGGTAGAAAAATGCGCGGATGAGGCGCTTGCCCAAGTGAGTCCCGCTGCCCTCATCCCCAAGCAGAAAGCCCAGGTTGGTTACGTTGTCGATGACATCAATCCCGTCGTACAGGCATGAGTTGGAACCGGTGCCGATAATGCAGGCGATACCGGGGGTATTGCCGCAAGTAGCGCGGGCTGCCCCCAAGAGGTCGTGGTGCACTTGGATTTCTGCTTGGTCAAATACCCGTTTCAGCGCTTTGGCCACCACGCCTTTTAGCCTTTGGTCCCAGCAGCCAGCCCCATAATAGTATACTTGGTGCGCTTCTGAAGTGGGCACATGATCGCCAAATGCCTCTTTGAGCTCGCCAAATATCTTTTCCTCAGAATGGAAAACAGGGTTGAACCCCACCGTGCTGATGGATGCTACGCCTTTGCCATTCACCATTTTCCAATCGGCTTTGGTAGAGCCGCTGTCAACTACTACGATCATACTCCTTGTTGTTATTCCTTGCCCATGCTTCGGGGGAAGGGACCGTTTGCTATTGTCTGGATAAAGGTAGTGTAAAAAATACACTAAGTGAAAAAATGACGATAAAATCCGGCACCTAAAATTTTGTAAGCAGCAGTATAGCTCCCTTTGATTTGGAAAGGCATGGGCTGCCCCTAATAAAATATCGGCAGGCACCAGCCAGATTATTGCTTTTGGGCTTGCCCCCTCCGCAAGGATAGGGGCCTGCCCCTGCCCAGCGGGCAGGTGCCGCTATGCTGCGGGGCTCGCTATCCGCTCGGCCCCTCGCCCTACAGGCATCGGGTCTGGCCTTCGGCCACCCCTTCGCAGCGCTAGGCCAATGCCCGGCTAGTGGTCTGTCAAGGCTAAAACTAGGGGTTGCCTGCGGCGGCTTTTGAGGCTACTCTTCGTTGGACAACCCCTTACGTAGCGCTGCTATGCGCGGGAACATCCGCCTTGATTTAGCCTCAAAATTCGCTCCCACTCAACCCATAAATTAACACTTGACAGACCACTAGTGCCTTAAGTCATAAATCTCTGATAATTAAGTTGAAGTTATTTTCCGGCTAATCAAGGCGAAGGTTCGCGACTTT
>NZ_VOOR01000074.1 GCF_007993045.1 Phaeodactylibacter luteus | reverse complement strand
AACATGCGCTGTGGTGGGCCGCCAGCTGTGAAGGGGCCATTAGGGATTGTGCAATTGTCAGAAAGACTGATCAATGCTTCATCATTAGCAATCATATACTCTCCATTAGCGTCAAGCTCAATGGTGATGTCTTGGCATACAATGACAGGAGGAGTATCATCAACAATGGTAAACTCCTGACCGCGCTGACGCCAGTTGCCAGCTTGATCGAAGTAACGGAAGAAAACTTTGAAAATACTCTCTGAAGGATCTGTTGAAATCTCCTGAATGTTCCAGACAAAAATATTGATATCCGCAGGATCGCTGCAATTGTCAGTGATTCCGGAAGGGCCATTGACCGTCACGCCGTGCACCGTGAAGGTGAAGTTGTCGGCTGCGGTAGCGACCGGCGTGCTTTGATCCACGACCAAGCTGGTCATGGCGTTGCCAGGGCAGCTTGCCATATCTGTGGAAGTCGTAAAGGTCAAATCTGGCAGTGCAATGCTCGATGGCCTAGTATCATCAACAATGGTAAACTCCTGACCGCGCTGACGCCAGTTGCCAGCTTGATCGAAGTAACGGAAGAAAACTTTGAAAATACGCTCTGAAGGATCTGTTGAAACCTCCTGAATGTTCCAGACAAAAATATTGATATCGGCAGGATCGCTGCAATTGTCAGTGATTCCGGAAGGGCCATTGACCGTCACGCCGTGCACCGTGAAGGTGAAGTTGTCGGCTGCGGTAGCGACCGGCGTGCTTTGATCCACGACCAAACTGGTCATGGCGTTGCCAGGGCAGATTGCCATATCTGTGGAAGTCGTAAAGGTCAAATCTGGCAGTGCAATGCTCGATGGCTTTTCATCGTCCTCTACTGTGATGGTGAAATCACAGGCAGCTATATTGCTGTTGCCGTCAGAAAGGCTGTACTCGACTAAGTGGACACCCGCCTCCAGGGTTGCCATATTCATAGCACCTTCGGCAGTTGTAATGGGCGTGCCTCCATCGATGGTATAAGACAGCGTACGCGGCATGCAAGCGCCTGCAACATCAGCAGGTGCAATCCAAGAAGCCAACGCTTCACAGTCGCCACTACCGTTATTAGACGTAGCGACTACGATAGGCGCGGGGCAAGTTATCATTGGAAGCGGCAATACTTCTACAGTTTGCGAAGCTGTATTCACACAGCCATTGGCATCCTCGAGTTCCAGCATCACCGTGTACAGCATTGGAGAGCTGCCTGTGTTGGCAGGAAAGTCGATGAGCACCCGCCGCCGGCCGCTGACATCTGCAGATTGGCCAGCGCCAGAAATGGTGACACCTGCAGCAGGCATAACGCTCCAGGCATACCGGTTGACATTACCACCGGGAGCAGGGTTGTTGATATTAGCGAGGTAAACGCCTTGCTCACCGGAGCATACCACATCGAATGGGTTACCGCCTGCTTGCACGATCTGAACGTCGGGCAGTGGATTGACCATGATGTTATGCGTTGGCGCATCCGTTGTGCAGCCATTGAGGTAAGTTACGGTGAGGTCTACCGTTTGCAGAACAGCATCGGCAGCGGTGTATACTGCGCCCTGATTCCGACGGGTAGTATTATCCGCTGCAGTCTGCCCGTAATCGTTAACAACGGGGCTGCCGGAAAAACTCCAAGCATAAGTTTGTACGCCAGGCGCAGGGGTAGCAGGCGGAGATGCTAAAAAACGGGCCTCATCACCTACACATACCGCACCGAATGGGTTTCCAGCAAACGAATTGATCGTGATGTCAGGTACTGGCAGGACGGTCAGGACCACATCCACGGCATCCCCTTCACAGACAGAAGCTGCGGGGCCTGCGCGCTCGGGCGCAATACGGTAAGTCACCGTGAGGGGCGTAGTGCCCTGATTCTCCCAAGTATCAGCAGCAATTGCATCAGCTGCCTGTCCAGCTCCTACTACAGCATTGCCAGCGCCAGGCAACAAGCCTGCTTCAGGGGTGATGCTGATGATGTTATATCCTGTAGCGGTTTGGAAACCGGCTGACGCCAAAGAGAGCATTATGCCGGCAGGATCATTACTGCAAACGGTTTCATCCAATGCAGGGCTCAAAATAGGCTCGCCCAAGATACGGAAGGTAAAATCAGTAGGGTCAGAGGTACAGCCGTTATCCCCGTTAAGGACAATGCTATAGGCCACGTTGCGGCCACCTGCTGTGAGGTTGGTGTAGGCATCACCTGCCACTGCATCGGGCTGCAGGCTAGTGCCAGTTGTTGGCGAGCCAGCGGCAGGCGTCAGGCTTGGATCAGGGGTTGCCCCCAATACATCCACGGTAGAAAATGGCACACTGTTGGCGCTCATGAAGGCTGTGAAGTTGGAGCCCAGCACAGCATCGCTGCATACCGTGGGCGAGAAATTGGGCAACATAAGCTCTGGGCGCTCATTAATGGTAATGCTGAATGCACCTACCTCCGTAGACCGGCAGCCTGTCGCACAGTTTTCTACTACTGCGGTAAACCTATAAGCCCCGAAGATGTCTTCGCCCAAGCCATTTTGCGGAGCGCTGCTGTTCACTCGGATAACCCGAGAGGTACTAGCTACTGCCAGTTCGCCAAAGTTTTTGAAGGGGTCGCCACAGTTGTCGGTCGTAAATTCATCGCCTACTGAGAGGTCACTGTTGGAAGGCACTGCAGTGAGCACCCACACCACTTTTTCGCCAGTGCCCAAGGGACCCGAAACGCTGACACCTGTACCGGCAAGGTTTGGGGAAACCGTGGGGTCTCCATGGCAAAAAGTCTTGTCCTGCACACCAATCGCCGGGGCAGAAGGGTTGGGGTTGACCGCAAAACTGTATAGCGGGGAGGTCACCTCGCAGCCAGGCGTTGCGCTGCTCGCCATGACATCTACAGATTTGGCACCTGTGGAAGAAGTCCAACTGCGGGTTACGTCCTCTGCGGCATTATCGGGCGAGAAGCCTCCCGTAAAGCGGGTGCCCGCGCCTGTTCCATTGTTGTATGCGCCCCAGCTGAAAGCGTAAGGCCCACCTCCTTTTTCGGACAGCGTGGCATCGTACATGACCTCATCGCCAAGGCAAATATCGCCATTGGGGTCGGCGGTGAAGACCAGTTCTGGCGCCTCGAACTTTTCCAGGGTGAAATCCGCTGCGCTCAGCGGGCTTTCGCAGCCCGTAAGGCAATTGACGATTTTTGCTTTAAAGACATAAGTACCTGCCGGTGCACCGCTTTCCAGGCGGATAGTACGGCGGGTGGTGCCCGAAAGGAAAACCTGCCCATCATTGAAGTTTCCGCTACAAGGCGAGAACTCCTCCCCTGTGGTGTAGCCAGCATCTAAAGGCGCACTCTGAAGCACCCACACTACCGCCTGATCAGCGGTCAAGGCGTCAGAGACAGAAATGCGGCGGTCTGCTGCTGCAGCCCCCTCACAAAACGACTTGGATACCGCCGCCGCTGCCGGGGCAGCAAGGACAGGGCAGGTAAACACGGTGATGGAGCCTCCGCTGACGATGAAGCCGACATCTCCGGGCGTATAGGTGTTCCCGTCAAGCATATCTGCTGCATTATCGGGAACAGCCCCTGTGAGGGTGTTGGGGCCGATGAACTGAAAAGTGCTCGCCTCGCCTATGCTGTTAGTGTTGTCAATAGTATTGCCGGAAATGCTTGTGGCGGTGCCACGAGTGCGCAATTGTGTGCCAAAGCGCGCGAGCGTAGCTGCGAAGGTGTTGCCCGAAATAAGGACGTTATCGGCATCGATGGTTACGGCGGTATTCCCTTGCCCTACTGCATCGCAAGGCGGCACATTGCCGGGGGTTGCGGCACCGGTAATACCTGTCACACTGTTGTCAGAAAAAGTGATATTCGAATCTGTGCCGCCCTGAATGACGACCAACTGCCTAGGGACATTAGGGGTGGTGAACTGACTGCCAAAGCCACAGCCCCCTGGCGTGCCAACGAAAGTCTGCCCGTCAATCGTATTGCCGGTGATGGCCAGGTTGGTATTCGAACCACCAAACTCCTCCAAAAAGGCAGCCTCGCCATTAGCAGTGAGGGTATTATTCAGGATTTGGATGTTGTCGTGATCGCCCTGAAGGTAAACCGCTGCTTCCTCCAGCCCAGGGTTAGCAGTATCATAACCGATGATGGTGAAGCCGGAGACAGTTACGTTATTCACATTGGGGCGGATGAAGATGGTGCCCAGTGTTGCAGGGTTGTCTGCCCCTTGGATAGTGGGGTTGCCAACACCCTGTAACGTCAGGGCTTTGTCAATGGACACATTCTCGTTGTACGTCCCAGCAGATACCTCGATCACCTCGCCAGAGGCGGCAGCATCCACTGCGGCTTGAATGGTCAGATAATTGAGCCCTTGTGTAAGGTTGGCCACTGGGCCTACGCCTGTACAGCTGCCTGCCACCGCCTGAAAGCCAGGTGTAGCGGGATCATCATCTGTTCCATTAGCAAGGAAAGGCGTGAAAACCACATCACCGGCAAGCCCTGCATTGATGGCCGCCGCATCTGCAGAGCCATACCAATTGCAGGTAGCGCTAAGCGGGACAGAGCGGTTATTCGCAATAAATGTAGCATTGCCCGAAAGATCGTTGTTGAAGACGGTAGTGCCTGTAAGGTTATCTGCCCCGCCAGCCAGCGCTGAGCTAAAAACGAACACCCCTGTTTCATTTCCCGTAAGGGTATTGTTCACGACCGAAACATTGGGGCTGCTGCCTTCCAGGACTACTGCCGAGCCGCGGTCGCCGGCGCCAGCACCGCCTGCCAGGCCCGTGATGATGTTCATGGAGACCAAGCCGCTTGCGCCATTGGGGAAATATGCCCCGGCATAAGCATTGGCAACGGAATTGCGCATGAAGGTAACGCCTGATGAGCCTGCGCTTGGCGAGAAAGCCAAACGGTCGGTAAAGCCGCTGAACAGGTTTTCAGCGACGAAAAGGTTGTCGGCCAGGCCCGCCATGTTCACCCCTCCGCCATCGCCTCCGGCAGAAGTGAAGCTAAAGCCGCGGATCGATAGATCATTGGCCCCGCTCGGTGGTGTGGTGATCGCATTTTGCCCAGAAGGCGCTACAATAGTGGATTCCATAGCACCGCCGAATGAGCGCCCACTTAGCCCGTTGCCAAACTGAGCGCCTCGCAGATCGAGGCTTTTGTCAATGATGACCGATTCAACGTAGGTGCCTGCTTCTACTTGTATGACATTGCCTACGGAAGCAGCATCCACTGCGGCTTGAATGGTGGAAAAGCAGGGCGTACCGCCTGCGCAAGTGCCCGTTGGATTTACGTAGGCATCTTGCCCACGTGCCCAGAAGGCACTCATCAGCAGCACGAACACTGCCAGTGTTTGTTTGAACATTGTTTTCATATTAAGGATATTGGTTGATGACGTTTAGTGTCATTCTTGCACGGCAAGCCGCCTCAGCATGCAGCAGTTGCTGGCTGCTGAGGTGCAAAACCATCTTTTCCTTTTGCCAATGGCTTAGGAAATGGGGGATATTCAGTAACGCTTTAGGGTGGCTGCAATCTACAATCCGAGCAGCTGAAGTTGGGACAACTTGCGGACAGCCTTTGGCTGACTGCAAAATGTTGTAGGCACCGAAAATGTAAGGAGCTTTTTATTTAAGTGCGGAGCGACAAGATGGGCACAGGCTTATTTAATTTGCTTGTCGCGATTGTGAGGAAGTTGCAATTGCACCTTGATGCATTTGATCAACTTTGCTACAATGATAGGCATATTTCACCTAACAGACAATCAACTCGCAAAAAAGAGAGAAAAAACTCAAACATTAGTACTTTCACCGTAAACTTTTTTGTTAAAAACACATCAAAATAAAAAAATATATTTTATCACATTTGGCAAAAAAATGACACCATGTCGGTTTGCTTGTATTAATGACACACATCAGGCAACCTTTATCCTCTGAGCAGCCCGAGATAGACCTTCCGTTTTAAGCAATGTTTCACCACCGCCCGACAATGTCTATTGGGCTGAAAACGTAGGGCTAATTTCGGCTTTTCCTTATCAATATTCGACGAGTATAATTATCTTTAGACGGTAACGGTCAGCCCAAAACGAGGCACTTTGAACAAACACTTTTTAACTCCTATACTAGCTCTTTTGCTCTTGGCAAAAACGCCAACAGGCAGCAATGCACAAGCCAGTTCCTTTGAACAGCTGATCACCTATGAGAACGGGCTCCCGGGCAGGTCTATCACGGGCTTGGTACAAGGCCCGAACGGATTTATGTGGATCAGCACCGACAATGGCCTTTGCCGCTTCGACGGTTACCGCTTGCGCACCTACCGCAGCTCACCTGAAGGGGACAGCCTTTTCCAAAACAATTTCATCCGGTTTTTATTCCAGACCGCACAACAACAGCTGCTGCTGATAAACGGGCCAACCGAAATAGAATTGTTCAGCCCCCAAACAGAAACCGTTTCGAGGCTTTCAGTGTCAGGTGCTGTGCCAGGGGGCGGTATACTGCGCGCCGTGCAGCAGATGCCAGACCAGACTATATTTTTGGTAGCAGAAAATGGGCAATCCTTTTGCCTGCTCGAGCTGACCGCCGATGGCCTACAGCTCCGCTGGCGCTGGGAAGGGCAGCGGCACACCATCCCTGAAATGAACGACCTTAACAGCCCGAGGTTCCGCCTGGCAAAAGGCTTGGGCGGGAAGTTTTGGCTTCACGACCGCGAGCAAGGGATGTTTTTGCTCCGGGAGCAGGCTGCCGGCAAGTACCAGTTGGAAAAGCAATTTGGTGCTTCACATTTTGCGAAGCCTGGCAAAGGGCAGCCCCAGCCGATACTATGCCAGTTTGTAGCAGTAGACGCTATGGGCACAGTCTGGACTACCTTTCATGGGCAGACAGGGCTGTTCAAATATGACACGGCCGAGGGCAGCTTCAAGCCGAGCGGGCTGTTCGCTGATGTAGAGGTGACCTATGCCTACCAAGACCAGCAAAGCCACATCATATTCAAGACCGAGTCCCGCACAACCGAGCAAACCCGCTATGTTTTACAAAACCGACAGCAGTGGGAGCCCCTTCCGATGCCAGCCCCTGGCGAAGTCCTTTTTGTAGTAGGGCGCAACTTCCGCCAGGAAATCTTCTTGGGCTCATGGCAAGGGGTTGCTCGGATGAGCCCGGATAAGCCAGCTGTCACGCAGCTGCTTTCGGGCATGTCTCCGCTTACTTCTATCAGGGGCATGGCCATTACCGCTGCCGGGCGCTTATTATTGAGCACGGAACGTAAAGGCTGGTACATCAGCCAAGAAGCTATTGCCCCCGACAACGCTTTGCCTAGCCTGGAGGAAGTCCGGCCGGCAGCATTCGCCAATGGGGCGAAAGACCTCAACCCACCAAAGTTTTCCCGCAACTTCCTGCCTGCAGATGATGGCAGCTTTTGGGGCGCAGCCTACCAACTGCACATCCCGCCAGATGTGCCCAGGGGGTACCTTATCCGGTACTATCCTGCGGCTGATTCTGCGGTAGTGTACCCTGCTCCCTACCGGATCGAATGCATGAGCCGAGGCCCTGACGATAGGATTTGGCTTGCAGGGACCTCTACCCTGATGTCCTTCGATCCTGCTACAGGCAGCTTTACTACCCTTGCTGCGGCCAAAGGGGTTTTAGAAAACATTGATGTAAACTACCTCTGTCTGACCTCTGATGGGAAAATACACCTAGGCACTTCGGTTGGGCTATTCTCCTTTGACCCCCGGCAGCCCTCGCCGATGCCAGCCCGGGTAGAAAAGGAAGGCCTGGACAGCCGTATACTTGTGCTTGAAGAGCATCCTGCCGGCACCTTATGGGCGGGGACAGCAGGCGAAGGGCTTATCCAATACGATATGGCTACGGGGAAGGTTCAAAAGCTGAGCATGCAAGATGGGCTGCCCGACAATAACGTGTGCGGGGTCATCCCCGACAGCCTGTTGAACGGGCTGTGGCTGCCCACTTTCAACGGGCTCAGCTTTTACAGCTTTGAAGAAAAAGCTTTCACCAATTTCTACACCAATGACGGGTTCAGCAATGCAGAGTTCAACAGGTTCGCCTTTCTCAAAGGGCCAGAGGGGCTCATCCTTACCGGTGGTATAGATGGCGTCAATATTGTGGATGGCCAAGCGCTACTAGGCCGACGGGCCCTCCCCCAGCTTTTCCTATCCTCAATCAGTTGCTACCAGCAACAGAAGGGAGAGGTCGTGACGCAGGCCAGCAATGTGAACGAGATAAAAAACATCACCCTCCCAGCAAAGAACCGCTACCTTAAGCTGGAGTATGGGCTTTCCGATTTTGCCGATCCGGGGAAAAACAGGTTTGCCTATTTCCTAGAAGGCTATGACCGGGGCTGGAACAGCATTGGCAGCCGCAGCGAGCTCATTTTCAACAATCTCCCCCCGGGCAGTTATCAGTTGCACATCAAGGGGGCTAATGTTAGGGGGCAGTGGTCTGAGCCCATCTTGATTGGGCTAGAGGTACGGGCTTTTTTTTATCAGGAACTTTGGTTTTGGGCATTGCTCTGCCTGTTGTTGGTTGGGGGCGTCTGGGCTTTGTACCAATACCGCCTCAACCAGATGCGGCAGCTCATGGCCCTGCGGACCCGCATTGCCAGCGATCTGCACGATGATGTAGGGGGGCTGCTCGCCGGCATTGCCATGCAAACAGAAGTCATGCAGCTCAATCAGCTCTTAAAGGGGGATGCACAGCTTGAACGCATCAGGAGGATGAGCCTCGAAGCACATGGCAGGATGCGCGACCTGGTCTGGTCTATCGATTCCAGGCGGGACCGTATCGAAGACTTGGTGGACCGGATGCGCGAACAAGCTGCGGACGTACTGTCAGGGTCCGCACTCAAGTTTAGCCTAAAAACTGAAGGGTTCCCCCCCAATACTGCCCTACAGGCTCAGGTCAGGCAAGCCATTTACCTCATCTTCAAGGAGGCACTTTCCAACTTTACCAAGCATGCTGCCGGAGCTAGCAGTTTCCATGTGGCCCTGTGGAAGACCAACCACACCATTTACGCTACCTTGTCTGACGACGGGCAGCCACAGGCTAAGCCGTCAACTCCGCCTACTGGGCTAGGGCTGGACAATATAAAAATGCGGGCCCAACAGGTAGGCGGGGCCGTTGAAATAAGCCGGGATGGCGGCTTCCATATCAAAGTGAGCATCCCCCTTGCCCAATAAGCCCCGTTTTGGTTTGGGCTGCCTACCTCCGGCTGCTAGCATTTTTGCCTGCTTATTGCTAATTTGTTGAACCGAAAGACAAAACACTTGCAGTATCAGCTTGGCTTTCCGCTATATGGCTGCCGGCCTATTCAACGACTACACTAAATCATTCAGATATGCGCCGACTAACACTCGCCCTTTTCTCCTTATTGCTCCTTGTGCCCTTGTACAGCCAAGACAGCCTCAATATCAGTCAGGCAGGCCGCTGGCACGACCCCAGCCTGCCCTCTACCAGCGGTATCCGCTACAACGATGTATGGGGATATACCGATACCGGAGGCCGGGAATACGGCATAGCCGGGTCAGCCCGCTACACCTTGTTTTTTGAGCTCGACAGCCCGGAAGGGCTTCGCGAGGCCGCCCGCTTCGATGAGGGGTTTTCCAGTATCTGGCGGGACTACAAAACATACGGGCACTACGCTTATGGCACTGCTGACCAAGGCAATGGCGGGCTCGTCGTTTATGATCTGAGCGGCCTGCCAGGCAGCGTCACCAAAGTCTATCAGTCTAATGCCGTTTTTTCGCGTGCCCACAACCTCTTTGTAGATGAAGCACAGGGGCGCCTGTATGTTGCAGGCTCTAATACCCGCCCAAACGGGGTCATCATTTTTGACCTGAACGCCGACCCCGCCAGCCCTACCTTATTAGCTGACCCTGTTCTGCCAGAAGGCGGTTACATCCACGATATTTTTGTGCGCAACCACATTGCGTACTGCTCCCATGGGTTCCTAGGGCTGGCGGTCTATGACCTTTCGCAGCCGGCTTCTCCAATCCCCCTGGGCACAATGACCAACTATCCAGAGCAGGGCTACAACCACTCGAGCTGGCTGACCGAGGACAGCCAGCTGCTCATTTTTGCAGATGAGACTTTTGGGCGCAGCCTGAAAGCAGTAGATGTCAGCAACTTGCAGGATATGGAGGTCACTTCCTTATTCAAGTCAGAGCTGCTTGCGCCAGCCCATACCAACTCCATTGCCCACAACCCATTCATCAGAGGCCGATATGCTGTGGTCTCCTATTATCACGACGGGGTGCAGGTGTTTGATTTGTCAGACCCTGAACATATTCAGCAGGTAGCTTGGTACGACACCTACCCAGAGCATGCCAATTACCAAGGGTTCCGGGGCTGTTGGGGGGTATACCCATTTCTGCCTTCAGGCAGGATTTTGGCTACAGATATATCTAATGGCTTCTTTGTGCTGCAGCCGCAGGGCTGGAGCTTTGATGAGCCCGCCCCCTCAGCCGAGCTATCTATGAGCGGAGAAATACAGCTATGCCCTGGCGACAGTGTGCTGTTGTCTGCCACTTTCAGCGGGGAAGGGTGGCTATGGGAACGGGACGGGCAGGTGTTTTCTGCGAGCCCCTACCCTATTTGGGCAAGCCAAGCAGGCGCTTACCGGCTAGCTAATTATTCAGCAGGCGGAGCTGCCATTTATTCGGGCACAGTATCTGTGGCGATAGACACGGCTCCTGTAGAGGAGCTCCCACAGCCTTGGCAGCAGGCCATCATTGGCAATGCGCCCAGTACGCAGGCCGCTTTCTTCCCTTGCAGCAGTGGGGAAGATTTCTTTTTGTCCACCAAAGCGCTCAATCCTGGCAGCGGGGCACAAGACCACCTTGGGGCAGCCCTGCAGCCTATTTGCGGCAACTTCACCATCACTGCTCAAGTGGTGGGGGCAGAAAATGGCCAGGCCGGTTTGGTGGTAAGAGAAAGCACCGCATCCGGGAGCAAATTTGCGGGGATGTTCACTTCTGGGGGAGCAACCTACCGCCGGGAGGCCCGCCTAACCACTGGGGGGGCAAAAATTTCTGCCCTCCACTTAGGCAGCCCGAACGGTTGGATGCGGCTGCAGCGGCAAGGGCAACTGGTACGCATGTACCGCAGCTTCGATGGGGCCCAATTCCAACTGCTCACGCAGATAGCCCTGCCCCTGGACGAATGTGCGGAGGTTGGGCTGGCTGTGTTCGCCCAACGCCCCGGGAAGACTGCCAGCGCTGAATTCCACAGTGTTTCTATCGAAACCAACGGGCAGCAGCTCTCTGCACCTGAACCGGAAAAAGGCAGGCAAAGCCCACCTGAGGGCATACAAGGCACGCCAAGCCTTTCATTGGGGAGCCCTAACGGCCTCGATGAGAAGGCCGGTGCACCTGCCATTGCCCCCAACCCCAGCCGTGGGGCATTCGCCCTGTATTTCCAACAGCCACTATCTTCCCCTGCTATCGTTGAACTGCTCAGCCCTAACGGCAAAAGCCTGCATAGGGCGCAGATTGCAGCAGGCGCAGAGGTCTGGCACTACCAAGGCCCGCCCCTTCCTTCCGGGCTTTATCTTTTAAACGTTGGGCAGCATACCCTGCGGGCTGTCGTAGAGTAAGCCCGTAGGGCACAAACCAAAACATCGCAGGCCTTGATACTTTTCGGGCTTTAGCCTGGCATTGGCCTAGCGCTGCGAAGGGGCGGCAGGCCTGATAAGGCCGAGCGGACAGCGAGCCCCGTAGCATAGCGGCACCTGCCCTCAAGGCAGGGGCAGGCCCCAAAAGGACTGTAACCTGCTTTGCGCCCTGTTTGTTGTCTTAGCTTGTGCGCCAGGGGGCCGGTTGGGCATTCCTGGCGCACAGCCGTAAAGGGGGCGAGCTTCCTCTGCCAGATATACCGCTACACAATTGCTTGCAGCCTGAGCAGCACGAAAACGGATCATTGTGCTATTTTGGCGTAAAGCCATCAAGCCGCAGACCGACAAAACCACATTTTCATGTGATGAGCAGCCTAAAATACATCCATATATTCGCACTATGACACCTAATCGACTAGCTATTATTGAAGACGAGCCGGTTATACGCGAGAACCTCCGCTTGTACCTGGAAGCAGAGGGCGCTTTCAAAATAGTTTGCAGTGCCCCCTCGGTAGAAGACTTCCTCTCCGAGATCAAAATATTGAAGCCGGAGCAAATGCCTGATGCCTTGCTCTTGGATATTCAGCTGCCTGGCATGTCTGGCCTGAACGGCATCCCTTGGATCAAAGGTGTTTTGCCTAAGGTTGACATCGTCATGCTGACTACCTTTGAGGATACCGCCTCTATTTTCAGAGCCCTCAGGATGGGCGCCACCTCTTACCTGTCCAAACAGACGAGCCTGGCAAATATAGCAGAAGCCCTAAAAGTGGTGCAGCGTGGTGGCTCATATATGTCCCCCTCCATTGCCAGAAAGGTGGTTGAGCATTTTTCCCCTGCTCAATCCCCTATCCATCAACTTACCCCCCGGCAGCATCAGATTGTGCAAGGGATATTGGATGGCTTGAGCTATCAGGATATCGCCAATCAGCTGTTCATATCCTTGGATACCGTCCGGTCTCACATCAAAAAAATCTACAGCACACTGGAAGTATCGTCCAAAACCGAGCTGATCCATAAAACCATGAAACACAACCTCTGACCGCAGGCAACTGAGCCCTGCGCAATCCCCCCCTTCCTACCCCCACAAAATTGTCTGTTTTAGGGCATGCCTCTGACCGCACCGTCGTTGGCAGCCAATGGTGTGCCCACCGCTACAAATTTCCTTCACTAAACAATGGTAATACCATGAGACATTTTTACCTTTTAATCCTAGCACTAGCCATCTTTGGGGGAGCTGCACCTGCGTTTGGGCAGCAGACTGCAGCCTATAGCCCGTCTTTTCAGGTGTCTGGCCAAAGCTTGTTCGAAACCAATGGCGGCACACCGGCAGGGGTGGATTTCAGCAAACAGTTCCTGCTGGAAAACGATGCAAGCTTTTTTGCAGCTGTAGACCCCGGCAACCTTGGCGTATTTGTAGCTAAGGCCGGCTTGGGGTTCAACGCTTACTACAAGCTCAATGAACTGACCGGTGGGGCAGTTGACATCACCTACCCGGTCGATGTGCAGATACAGTACCCCGACGACCGCTCTTATGGTTGCAACGACTGGATCAGCATCTCCACATCCTGCTCCGGCGGCAATGGGCACAACCTCACCGTTACGCCCCCTACACTGGAGTTTGAGCTCGGCACCAAAACACTATCCGGCACTGCTTTCGGCATTGGAGGGAATACTACCGCAACGCCAGAAGGCTTTGAAATGGCCGATAACAACAACTGGACTAGCCTGGCTGCTGTAGCGGAGAACCCTTTTTTCAGGCTCAATACCAACGATGGCATTACCTGGCCTTGGACTTTTGCAGGCATAGACGACCCCACAGGGACTATCCCTTCTGAATTCCCGATTACGATACCCTCTTTCATAAGCGATTACATTTTCCTTGAAGGCACCCTCGACAACCCATTTGCTGAAGATGGCGCGGACAGCTACGATAATAAAAAGCTGTCGGAAACCTCGTCCAAAACATTCATCGACTTGGAGTTCAGCCCGCTGAATTTCCAACAATACATCACAGGCGTGCCGTTGTCGGCCAGTGTAAACCTGGGGCTGGCTAGCGGGGAGTTCACTATTTTCAACATCCCGCTTGGCATGGAAGTAGAGCAAATCCAGGAAGTCAGCTTCGAAGGGGAAGTAGATATACAGTTTGCCCTGAGCCAGCCCATGCAATATGAAGAACGGGATGGGACCACCAATGCCATTGTCAACTCAGGCACAGCTAGCAGCACCATTACCATCAAAGCGGGGAATACCCTCCGGGTAAAATACCCCGATGGGGCGCCCGTATTGACCGCTGTGACCCCGAAATTTGTCATGGTCAATGATATGATGACCACCAAAATTTCTGAAGAGATCACATTCTCGGTCGGCATTGAGCTCCTCAGTGGAGAAATCACTATTGCTGCTATCGATGAGGAGATCTGTGTGCCCTTTACGGATCTTTGTACTGAAATAGAAATCGATGGGGCGTCCTTTCCCTTTGCGGCCATAGATGAGGACCTAGATGCTCCGCCGATCTCTTTTGATGTTTACGACGAGACTTTCCCCATTACTGATGATGCTTTTGAAGACATTACCGGCAACAGTTTCAATCTTCAGCCGGACGACAGCGCCCCGGTCGCCAGTTACCTCAGCGACCGTACCATCAACCTTAGCGGTACGGAAGTACAAGTGAACTACGACAATTTCCTGCAATCCTTTATTGATGCTGACGGCGGGGGGGCCACCATCCCGGAAGGACAGTTCAGCACCTACAATTGCAGCGACCTCGGCAGTCCAGTATATGCTTGGATGGGCAGTGACAACCGCTGCAATGAAGACGATTACGAGGTGTCTTTCACGCTCAATGACACAGGGGTGCCTGTGGCTAAAACCAAGACGTTCGACCTTTACCTTGATGCCGATGGCAATGCCACCCTTGCGCCAGAAGATGTCAACGACAACTCTACGGACAACTGTGAGGTCACTGGCCTGTCCTTGAGCAAAACCACGTTCAACTGTTCCGATGTAGGCGAGCAGAGTGTCACCCTGACCGTACAAGACGCAGCCGACAATATGGATACGGAGATCGCTGTCATACAGGTCATTGACACCGTTGCGCCTATAGCGCTTTGCCGGCCGGCCCTTATTTCGCTTGACGCAAATGGCATGGCATCAACCACAGCTGAAGCGATTAACAATGGCTCCAATGATGCCTGTGGCATTGCTTCCATTGCGCTTTCCAAAACCAGCTTCAGCTGCAGCAACCTCAATGCAAATACCGTTACCCTTACCGTCACCGACAACAACGGGAACAGCTCCACTTGCCAATCTACGGTAACCGTTGTGGATGAGATCATGCCCACGCCGGTATGCATTGCCAAAACCATATTCTTGGAGCCAGACGGTCAATACAGCCTCATCTTGTCTGATGTATACGATCCGGCTGCCTCTTTCGACAATTGCACGATTACACAAACCGACTTTGCCCCTACGACTTACACCTGCGACGAAGTAGGCGGCACTTATGCGGTGACCGTCACGGCCACAGACCAAAGCGGGAACCAAAGCTCCTGCGATGCCATCATCAGCGTTGAAATAGGAGATGCGCTCCCTGAAGGCTGGACTGGCAAGGATGTCAACCTGAGCGGCACACCGGGCAGCTATACCTTTGACCCCTGCACCGCAGAACAAGCGGAAGACGGCGAGTATACTTCTACCACCAATGCCATCAACCCCACTGCAGGCCCGATTGACAGGATTGGGTTCATCAGCCATTCCCTATGTGGAGATGGCAGCATCACCGCCAAGCTGGAGGAGGTAGAAAACGGCTTTGCCGGCATCACCATGCGAGAAAACTGCGACCCGAATGCCCGTATGATCGCCCTGTACAGCAACCTTTCTACTGTTGTGAGGCGGGCTGCGCGCTACCAGACAGGAGCGCCTAAGCAGAGTGCCCTCTACGCCGGGCTTCCTTCCCCATGGCTGCGCCTTACCCGGACCGGCAATGTGTTCCGGGCCTACGTGAGCTACGACAACAACATCTACTACCTCAAGTCTCAGCTCTTCATCCCTATGGGGCAGTGTATAGAAATTGGGCTAGCGACTTACGCCAGCCGGCCCGGGCTGACGGCTACCAGCGTGTTCAGCCACGTCGAGATCACCGGTGCTTCGCCCGCTTCATTGCTACAGGCTACCGGCCCCTCCTACGAGGCTTGGAGCGCTGATGCGGACGTTGCCACTACCATGAACGTCTATCCTAATCCTAGCCAAGGGCGGTTCACTGTCGCTTTCGGCCAACCACTGCAGCAGGATGCCACGCTATCGCTCACAGATGCCCTCGGCCGCACCCTGATGCAGCAGCAGGCAAGGAGTGGGGAGGTACAGCTTGATTGGGATGCTTCCGGCCTGCCGGGCGGGCTGTACTTCATACAGACCAGCTTTGACGGGCAGGCTACAACCACGATACGGATAATGCTAGACGGCACACCAAGGCCATAAGCGGTACGGACGGACGAAGGGCGCTTAGCGTTACTACGAAAATCTGACAGCTCAAGGTTTGTGCATCCTAAGTTGTCAGGCTATGATTTTGCCACCGGGCGGGCGCCCGGTGGCTTTTTTTATTTGCTGCGGAATATATGCCGTACCAATTCTACCGCATTGCTCAGGCTAAAAGTGGCTTTGGCCCGGGTATCGAACTCCCCTGCCACAGGAATGTCCTTCAGGTGATAAAAACGCTCCAACTGCCCTTCCACAAAATAAGCTTCCTGTGCGGTGCCCAGCCCTTTGAGCACCTGCACCCCGCCCGGCTGCTGCTCCAAAGCAGCCATGATATCGAACACCAGCTTGGTGCTTTTGCCCGATTTTACCCGCCGCTCTTTTACATAAAACTGGAGTATCCGCTCGGGGTCAAAAACACGGGCATTTTTCATAAATGACGGCCAGGTGTAGCCCACCTGCAGCTCATACTGCTTAAGCAGCAGCTCTTGATTGCGTAGCGCACTGATATTGAAAAGAATGACCCCCAGCACCACAGCAATGGTGAAGATGATCATAAAGGGATCGCTGCTGAATTGGGCCGGGTTAATGGTGTAGGCAAAAATATAACCGCCAACGAACAGGGCTGTGACCCCAAGGAGCACCCCTTTCTGCCAAGCCGGCTGTTTACAGAGTATCCTCAGCTGGCCTACCTGCGCAGCGACCTCAATATTGGGGGGAGGGCTGGCTACCGCCTTATAAGAGCGGTCGTCCGGATCTATGGATTTGCCCTCGATATGATAGCGGTGCCCGCACGCCCGGCACTCTAACAAGCCATTGTCTGTGCCCGGCATTTGGCCTAAAGAAACTGGCTCCTGGCAGGCCGGGCAGTTCAAGATGAGCGCCATACTGTAAGGTATTGGTGGGCCAGGCCCGGTTTATGCTGTAATCGTCATTGCCCCTTTGGCAGCACCTCTTCCGTTTCAGCCGACCAAGGCGGGCATACAATGCACCAGAAGGTGAGCGGGCCGTCCCCTACATTGCGGATGTGCTGCTCTGCCCCCGCAGGGATGTATACGGTATCGCCAGGCCCAAGTTCCACCTCCTCACCGGCAATCATCGCTTTGCCCGCCCCAGACTGTATGATGTAGGTTTCCGAGCGCCCGTGCAAAGTGTGAGGCAAGGAAGCTTGGCCTGGCTCGAGTGTGGCATGCGCCAAGCTGTAGCCAAATGCTACCCCGTCGTTGTGGGGGTGCAACACTTCTCGTATCTCTGTTTCATCCCCAGCGGTAAAAGCGGGCAACTGACTGAATGGCTTGAAGAGCATCAGATGGTAGTTTGGTGCCCGGGGAGCAAGCCCCCCGGGGCATTATCGTATTATTATTCAGGAGCGCGCTCATTATTCGCCCGGTCTATATCCACCATGCTCATGCCCGGGTCGATGCGGACTGCTTTCACATCAGAAAGGGGGATACCTAGCGGCAAATCGTAGGTGGGGTGCGTCCAGGCCCAATCTTCTGCCAGCGTAGCGCCAGCAAGCGGCTTATGCCCCCTCATGATTTGCAGAGGGATGTGAAAGGACATAGTGCTGCCATCTGTTTTGGCGACCACTACATCCAAAGGCATAGGCATCAGGCCAATGCGCTCCAATGTGGCCACAGCTTCGCCATCGGCCTCAGAAAAACCTTTGACGCCATAATCGATCGTGTGAGTGGTATTCACCATGTACTCCTTGTACCAATCCAATTCCAGCCCGGACACTTTCTCCATCACCCGGATAAAATCATTGGCATTAGGGTGCTTAAATTTCCAAGTATCAAAATAGCGGAGCATGCCTTTAGCCAAAGCCTCCTCCCCTATGATGCATTTGAGCTGTTCCAAAAACACAGCGCCTTTCACATAAGACGCTACGCTGTAGGCCGCATTGGTCTGAAAATGGTCAGAATGGACGCTGAGGGGCTCCTCCAGCCCGCTCTGGGAAAAATTGGCGTACCCCATATAAGAGCCGGCCATAGGGTTTTCAGACACCTGCCCGGGGATCAGCCCTTTGCTCCTCAAATGGTTCATGACGTAGTTGGAGGCCCAGCTGGTGAACCCTTCGTCCATCCAAGCGTAGAGGCTCTCGTTGGTCCCCAGCAACATTTGGTACCAGCTGTGCATAAGCTCATGCACAGATACCCCTACCAGGCTTGGGAGGCTGCGCTCGCCAGTGATCAGGGTCGCCATAGGGTATTCCATGCCGCCATCGCCCCCTTGTATGAAAGAGTACTGCTCGTAGGGGTACTGCCCGTAATGCTTGTTGATAAAGCTGAAGGCCTCGTCCATAATGCCGGGCAGCGCGGCCCAGTTCTCTGAAGTCTTTTCATTGGGCTGGAAAAAGAAGTGCATGACCATGCCGTCTTCCCGAGTAAAAGTAGTGTGCTCGTAGTCGGGGTCGGCCCCCCACATAAAATCATGGACGTCAGGGGCTTTAAAATGCCAGGACAACTTCTTCCCTTTCTGCTTTTTGACTTTCCCTTCCTCTACATAGCCATGGCCAATCTCTTCCGGGTTTTGCAGGTAGCCCGTCCCTCCGATGATATAGTCCTTATCAATATTGATGGTCACGTCAAAATCTGCCCAGATGCCATAAAACTCCCTGCCGATGTAAGGATTGGCGTGCCATCCCTGATAGTCGTACTCGGCCATTTTGGGATACCACTGTGCCATGGAATAAGCAACCCCCTCTGCATTGTCCCGCCCTGAACGGCGGATCTGTATGGGCACCTGAGAATCGAAGCTCATCTCGAAAGTTGCGGTAGCGCCCGGCAGGATGGGCTTGGGCAGGTCAGCCTCCAGCACTGTACCGACTACTTCAAAGCTTACCGCCTCTCCGTCCATAGACAAACGCTTGATTTTGTGATAACCCACCTCATCCGGGCTCAGCTGCCCGATGCGGTTGCCCACCCGAGGGTCGGCATCTTTGATAGTCTGTGAACGGACATCCATCATACTATTGGGCTGGAAAGCATTAAAATAGAGATGGTAGAACACCCGGTCCAGCGTATCCGGCGAATTATTGGTGTACACCAAGGTCTGTTCCCCCTTGAACTGATGCTTCTTGACATCAAAGTCTATCGTCATCTTATAATCGGCACGCTGCTGCCAGCGATCGGGCTGAGCCTGCAGGGCAAGCGAAGTCAGCAAAAGCAAACACAGGACATTCCAAATCTTCATATAGTCAATAGTTATGTTTTCCAGTTTCAATGGGCTGGGACAGCTCCTGCCAGGCCGCTTTGAGCCCAGGCAGCCCATACCTCCTTTTTGCCAAAGCTAAAAAAATAGCGCCCGACACCAGAGCAAGGGCCGTCATACGGGCCGGCTCAAGGGATGCGGCCTGCGCCAAACTAGCAGTGCTTAACGCGCTCCCCTCGTAGCTAACGAAAACTGCACCGTAAAAATTGGTAGCGGCATGCACCCCGGCAGCCAGCTCCGCCCCTTGGTCTAGCACCGTTAATGCCGACAAGGCCAGGCCAAAGCCCACGTAATACAAAAGCATAATGCCACGCCCATATTGTGCGGCCTCCGGGTTGCCGAGGTGAAGGAGCCCGAACACAAGCGCTGAGCCCATTACTGCTGCCCAGGGGCGGTTGCCTGCTTTTGCCAGCCCTTGCATCAGATACCCTCTGAAAAAGTACTCCTCTGTGGTGGTTTGTACAAACAGCAGGGTCAGCGCGACCAACAACAGGCCTGGCAAATGCTCGGGCCGGAAGGTAAGCCGATAGGCCTCCGGCTGCAGCCACCAGCCCAGGAGGTCGGGCACAGCCAACAGCCCCAGCCAAACCCAAAACCCGAATGCTAAACGGTCTTGATCGGCTCTGGGGCGGGCAGTGGCCATCCTTAGCGGGGGCAACTGATGCACAAAACGGACAACGAGCAAGAGGAGCGCCCCTGCAACTGCAAAAGGCAGCAGGATCAGCGCTAGTGCCTCATTGGAGGATTGCCCCGTACTCCCATGGCTCATGAGATAAGGGATCTGCCCGCTAATATAAGCCACAACTACGCCTATACAGCCGATGAGGTAACGGAAGACACCATGCTCCCCCTCCTTTTTTGCCCAAAATGAAACTTGCAGGTTTTCTGCCAAGGATGATAGCGTTTTTTCTACTTGCCTTGAAGGCCAGCGCCAAAATACAATGAATTGTCTAAAGAGTGGGTGCCGTAAATTGCTTATGCGGCCATCCAACAAATCAGCAAAGG
>NZ_VOOR01000073.1 GCF_007993045.1 Phaeodactylibacter luteus | reverse complement strand
CACCCTGAGTATCATTGGACGTTTGGTGGGGATAAAATGAAGGAAAAAGCTAAAGAAGTAGGAGATACAGTTATTTTGCCAGCTCCTCGTATTTCACACCCTCCGTTTGATGCAATCTTGGCAATAGATTATGTTATAAAACATTATATGGAAAGAGACGAGTGCGAGGCTATTTTGGAAGAGTCTGAATATAGAGAGATTGTAACAAGATCCCAAAAAAGGCTTTGGAGGCCATTTGCATTGTCATTTGCTGCTCATTGGATAAGATTTGATGGAATAAATATTTGCCAAGAATTTCAGCCAGACTTGATATTTCCCGAGTTATTCAAATAAAACAAGCCGCACACCCCTCCCCTTCTGCATCCTCCACCCCGAGGATGTCGATCAGGCTGTCCGACTGTGCGTTATTCCGTTGCCGTTCTGTGCGCAGGTAGTGCTCCCGTTTGATCGCCTGCCTGCGCTCGGGCTGCGACAGCTCTTCCAACGTTTCGCCCTGCTGCCAGGTATAGCCGTCCTTTTCGTACACTTTCGCTTTTTCGTACAGCTCCGGGTGGTTTTCGTACAGCCACACCCACTCTATCTTTTGCTGGAAAAAGCAGAAGAAGCAGCCGGAACGGCTGCGGGAGTAGTGCCCGGTTTTCACTTCGCCCTCAATTTCCACCTGATATTCCCGCTTCTCGTAATAGGCGGGGACGCCCACCCCACTGTCGCGCAGGATGCGGAAGATGTCATCGCGCACCAACACTTCATCGTTATCGACCAAGGGGAAGTGGTCCACTTTTGATAGGGGGTAATCCGTCGTCTTCAGGAAAGCGAAGGCCACTGCGTTGAACGTGGGCGTGCTCAGGTCGAGCAGCATATCTAGTTTCTGCCGCTGCGGGAAATGAGCAGAGGCCGGCTCTTGCACAAGCTCGAGCATGCGGGACAGATTGGGCGCACCCGCCGCCTGTGCCTCGTACAACCCCCGCACGAAAGGGATTTGGGCATTGTCCAACACTTTGCGCACCACATCTTCGCTCCAGATGTTTTTCCGGAAAGGGAAGATAGACTGCACATTGGGGCGCTTAGAGATATACCCCTCCCGCTCCTCATCGCCGCGGATGCCCACGTAAGACACCACCGGCCCTTGCCCGGCAATGTATTGCTCAAAGGGGTCGAGCTTCAGCTTCTTGGTACACCACCTCGACATGGCCGAGGGCAAATACCCGCCGTAGACCTGCAGAAAGTGGTCAAAAGGGGCTTCCGGGCTATCCTGCGCCGCTTCCAAGCGGGTGATCGACTGCCCCAGATAAACCTCCAGGTTGTTGATCAGCTCGTACGTCTCGTCTAGCTCCTTGCCCGTATCACAGGTATAGTACTCCACCGGCAGCTCCGGGTAACGCCCGCGCAGATAAATGGCGAGCGCAGCGCTGTCCTTCCCTCCCGAAATACCAAGTACGTGTTTGACCTCTTGTGTCATAACATCTCCTTTATGAGCTTAATTAGTGCAGCTTGCTGAAGCTTAGGATCTTTAAGCTTATCGAGTGCTTGCCGCAGTTCTGGCTCGACCTCATCTACCTTTTTTTGTTGTGTCTTTGACAAGATAACATTTCTTTTTAGGGGCTCAGCATTGAAGGACGTAATTTCAATCTGATAAACTTCCTCTTTCTCCTCGTCAAAGGGGACCTCACTAAGTTCAAGTAAGTTGTCCAGCTCGCCAAAGCTTAAGCTAAGGCGATCATACAAGAGACGTTCCTCCTCATCTGAAATATCTGATAGCTGCTTACCTAACAGCGCCTGTCCAATGCTGTTTAGCCAGGCTGTTTTATCTGGCAACTTAGAATATAGCCGGTTGAACAGAGCCCTCTGCCGAGGCAGTAACAAGTGGGGCTTAAGACCTCTGTAGCGCTTCTGTATTTTCAATCGATACCCTTCAAAATCAGTATCTGTTAGTCCAAAGAAATTAAGTAGCCCTAATTCAAACCGGCCCAACAGATCATCGTAGGCACTCCTGAGCTCTGATATGCTCTGCTGCAGGCGGTCAATAAACCTTTTCAGCTCATCTTCATCGCGGTTCAGTTTGTTGACATTCAACCCAAAGCAGGCAGGAAGATCCTCAAAAAAAGTTTTCTCAAGTTCCTTTGCCCCCTTTATAGTATCCCTAAAGGCAATGGCATCGAAACTAAGTCTCTGTGTTTGTTGAGTATATTTGGGCAGCTGGGCATAAAAAACCAGAAATGGTTTTGCCGTTTCTTGAAACCCAGAAGCCGTCACACCGTCCGACTGCGCCTGTTGCGTCAATTCCCGGTAACGGTTAAACAAATCTAGCTTAACTCCCTCTATATTGAAAGTCTTTATCTCGTGGCGGCCAATCTCACGCATGAGGAGCTCTAGGACTTCCTTTGATAAATTTGGAATATACCTGCCATCTTTAAATAGGGCAAAATCTTCCCGCTTAATGAAAAGGAAGGTAATCATCCAAAACTCTAAAAAACCATCTTTCAAGCGAAAGGGAGGCTGCCGCAATGTGTCATAAAGCGCTTTTAGCTTACGCTTGCCTTGCTTTGCAGAAGCTAAAAAGTCCATCGAAACCGACCATAATGGCTTGAAGGACTGCTCCTTTGGCATTTTATTGAACTCAGCAGAGAAAGAAGACGAATGCACATGAATTTGAGTTTTCCTTAAAATGGAAAAGTAAATCGCTTTTTCAGCTGGGAACCGATCTTCAGGAAGCCCCATTAATGGCTTACTCCAGTCCTTTATGAGAGCTTCGATGTATTGCTTTTTGGCAGTATGTATACTGCTTGAGACCGATGTACGATTAGTGTGCTCATTCTTGAATACAGGCGTCTCAGGGTATACATCCCTTTGCACAATATCGCTCAACAACTTATTAAACCGCCGTTTTGTACTTGCATTGACTTCTTCACCATTGAAGTGCCAGATGACTCCTCCATTGTAGAAAAGTTCCTCACCAAATGCTTCATTCAGAAAGCTAATTTGGCTTTGTTTCAATTCAAGGAGCTCTCGCTTAGCTACCTTGTCATCATTTATCAGTTCTAGTGCCTTTTCTACAGCCCTTATGTCTTTCACCCGCTCCTTCAGAGCATCTGCCCGCTGTATTACCCCATGCAAAATTGGCAAAGGTTCCTCTTTGCTCTCATAGATGGTGTCATCTTCCTCGAAAATCAAATTTACAATACCATCGACTTCCTTTTCTTCGTGATAATCGAATTCCATCACGGGGCTATCGGTTACTTCAAACCGAAAAATACGGGGAGTCCCTGTTTCATAAGTGGCTGCTTTAGCAGGAACATAATCAAAATGTATAAAAGGCCGGGCAGCCAATGCTAGATTGCCGATATCCCCAACCTCTTCTCTGGCTTTTAGAAACAATTGGTCGATATCTATGTCTGTACCTTCAAATATCTTATAGCGGTTCCGAAAAGACTGGAACCGAATTATTTTTTGGGCTTCCAGTTTTGACACAATAGCTTCAATCCTGTTTATGCCCAAGCAAATTTTTGAATATAAGCTCAATAACTCCTGGTCAATCGCTGCTCCTGCAGCGCCCAAAATATCCAAAAGCCCGATAGCTTTAACAATTTTCAATGCTGCGCCTACCCCTTCCCTCTCTGTAAAAACGGCCTCGACACGATCTAGCGCATCCCTCAGTCTTGCCCACCTTGAATAGTCCGGATTATACTTAGAAGACAAAGTATGATAGAAGTTATACTGTAAGTAATCATAAACACTCGCAAGGCTGTAGTAAGGTTGCTCCAGGGAAGGTTTGAAACGGCGAATGCCAAAGTGTTCGTCCGCTTGCAGAAAACCAAATAACGACCGCTCATTTTGACCGTACCGCTGTAGTGCCAGTGTCAAAGCCATTCCACTTAAAGGGTCGAATGGGTACAAAGTAGCCGTAAAGGATTCGGTCAGCTCATTTTTAAGTACAAAGGCCCTCTTCTTTTTAACCAATTTAGTCAGGTTTCCATCTAACGGCTTCAGCGGCAGGTCTCTTTCCTGCTCCATGAACGCACTCGCGAGATAGAGCAACTGCTCTACAGGCTCATTAAATGCAAGCTCTTTAAGCCGGCCTTTAACCTTTTCCCACTCTTTGCGCTGAGCATCGCTAAGCCCAATAGCATAAGCATCAAAATTCTGATGCAAGGTGGTTAGCAATAAGATATTTCTATCCTCATCATTTACAAGCTCTGCTAACTCCTGAATGAAATATAGCTCCTTATCTGGGTCTACCGTTGCTGCATGCTCTAAGTATTTACCAAACTCGTCCACCACAACCACGATGCCCTCACCCTTCGCTTTACAGCTATCAGATACTTTTTCTAGTTGCTTCAGCACCTTTTTAGCATCCCCATTGCTACCTAAGGCTTCGCCCAAATCATTGGCTAAAGACGCCTTTTGACCTACCAACCGGATAAAACGGTAACCTGAAAAATGAAATAGGCTAGAATCCTGACTCACAAAAAATGCTGACTCGCCCTTAAGCTGTTTCTCTAAGGCTACCAAAAATGCTGACTTCCCTGTGCCATAGCTGCCTATGAGCGAAAACGATCGCAACCCATTGGCAAAGTTGGCAGCAATCAATTCGAATATCTGCTTACTATTATTTGTAGGCAGATAATGGAATGCATCTTTACCTTGATCTCTTATAATGTTAACAGAAGGAGAAAATTTACTTGTCATAATATAATTTAAGTACCCCCTTATGGTCAATTGGCTTTCTAAATTGTAAAACCCTTACTCCGCCATCATCAGTAAACACGGCATGCTTTGGGTAATCTTGAATCAACTCTTCTATCTTGCCCAACAAACCAGCGTCCGAAAGCGCAAATACAGATCCAACGCTATCAACATCTGAAGAAAGTTGTTTGAAATTGATGGAAGTTGAATAGTTGGGGTTCTCGACAATGCAATACAGCAATACTTGATATGGCAAATCCCGCCTTACCTTGTTCTCTATCTTAAACCGCCTGTCTTTGCCCTTTGATGCCTCTGCCTCCTTCCCTATCTGCTCAATCAATTCTAGCTCATACAACATCCTTGAGAACCCCTCCTCTATCCCCTTCGAAGGGTTTGGCGGAAGGTAGTTGCGTAGGAACACGCTAATGTCTTTACGGATAGAACTAGAATGGATAAACTGCCCAGATTCTTCAACTTGCCGCTCCAAATAAGCCCGAAGGTGTTCTTCCCTGAACTCAATACGCTGCTTGCGGAAAAAGTTGAATACAAAGTGGTATATCGATGATCTTTTCGCAGTAACTAAACGGTAGTGTAACAGCCATAAAGAAGCAGGATCCTCAAGGTAAGGGTCTAAGCCCGATCCATCCCTAAAAAGGAGTTCCGCAAAACTATTTGGCTTTTCGTCTGCATCTAGCAAATCAAAAGCTTTAAGCCAAAATCGTATGGCAGAAACCATGTTCTTCCCAACCCCCAATTCGACTACCGCCTCTTCATCAAACCTTTTTCCACCCCAGAGCAGGTCCAATCCTTTTTTCAGCCAATAATTCCGGCAATGAAAAGTCTCGTGGCCTGTAAAGTACATTGCTTCCATGAACAAACTTTGAGTGGGTTCTTTACTTTCAATCAAGGACGTGCAAAGTAAAACAAAAAGTACACTAAAAGGTACCGTTATTTATTTTATACACCACAACCCATCCCCCTCCTGCCGCGTTCTCCCTACAAAAGCCATGCTCGTTACCACCACGGCAGCCGAGGAGCGCGCCAACACCCTCACCCACGCCCTTGGGCTGCTGCTCGCACTTGCCGGGCTGCCCTACCTGCTGCAACTACCTGCCACCGGCACCAGCTATGCCGGACTGCTCATTTTCGGCTGCAGCATGGCCCTCGTCTACGCCACCTCCACCGCCTACCACGCCGTACAGCGCCCCGAGTGGAAATACCGCCTGCGCAAGCTCGACCACATCAGCATCTACCTCCTCATCGCCGGCACTCACACCCCCCTGCTGCTGCGCTACCTGCCCGGCAGCCCCTACCTGCCCCTCATTTGGGGCATGGCAGCCGCCGGGCTCCTCTACAAGCTCTTCTTCTTCGGCCGCTGGGAATGGCTCTCCGTCGCCTTCTACCTCGTCATGGGCTGGGCCGGCGCCCTCACCCTCCCCAGCATGCTCCCCCAAATGCCCGCCGCCGCCACCCTCGGCATCCTCCTCGGCGGGCTCTCCTACACCATAGGCGTCCTCTTCTACGCCTGGAAAAAACTCCCCTACCACCACGCCATTTGGCACCTCTTCGTCATCGGCGGCACCCTCGGGCACTACCTCGGCATCACCGCCATCTACACCAGCTGAGGCAGCAGCAGGGCGTACCCCGCTGCCGGGGGGCAGCGGGGCGCTACGTTGCGGGGCTCGCTAGCGCTCGGCCCGCGCCCGTGGGCGCGGTCTGCAAGCACCCCTCCACATCGCTTACGCAGCCCGGCAAGGGCTCAAGGCTGCAGCACCGGGTCTGCATCCCCGTTCACATCGCCCACCTTCACCGCCACAAAATCCTGGGCCCAGCTGTCCGCAACGGTCGATAGGCCCGACAGGGAAAGCGCCTCCGGGAAATCCGGCACCCCGGTGCCGCCTTCCTCAAAGACATGGCCGGCCGGTACAAAGCGCCAGCTCGGCACCTCGCCCAGGCTCACCTCCTGCCCCAGCACCAGGCGGCGCAGCCGTATCAGGTCCAATAGGGTGATGACGCCCGAGCCGTTGACATCGGCCGCAATGCGCTGATAGGGGCTCTCCAAGGGCACCGTGCCCAAGATGTGCTGCCCGATGCGCACCATATCCAGCGTAGAGACCCCATTGAGCGGGCCTGCCCCCCAAAATGGGCGCAGCTCGTAATCCAGCCCTGCCTGCGGCGGCTCGTACAGGGCATAAGCCCCCTCCGGGCCGGTCTCGGCTACCGCTGTAGCCCCGCCCGACAGGGCGACCTGAGCGCCGGCCACCGGCTCGCCCCACCAGGCGGTCACTGTGCCGAAAAAACCGAAAAAGTCTGTCGGGCAAAGGGTCTGCTCGTCCAGCACCTGTACCCCGGCCAGGCAGCGCCCTACCTGCCCCAGAGCGTCTATCGCCCTCAGCTCCACCACCACCGTGCCCACATCGGCGCAGGTCAGCCAAAGGCTGTCGCGCAGCAGGCTGTCCGGCTCGCCAAGGAGGTTGATGGAAAGGGAGACCACGCCCGCACTGTCTGCCAATGTATTGCCCAACAGGGCTGTGGCCGGCAGCCATGCCCCTTCTGCCCCATCGGGGCTGAAAGGGGAGGGCAAATGTACCTGATGCCCGGTGATGCACTCGGGCGTGGGCTCAGCCGGCACGGGCGCAAGGAAGGCCGTGGCGCCCCAAAAGGCGGCGCACAGAGCGGCAGCTCGTAATAATTGATTCATGGGATTCACTTTTATGGGTTTTCAATAGGGCATAGGCCCATTACATTGCCAATCGCCTATTTGGGGCTCTTTCCTGATTGCCAATCAACGCTTTATGAATAGCTTTTCATTTAGCCCGCTAAGCTCAAACGCATTGGCGCCGCCAAGCGCCTGCGGGTCATGCTGACACAGCAGGCGGGCCTGAGCCCTTGGTTTTTCCTTGCGGAACTGCTCCCAACACGCTCTAATATAATGCTTCCTGCCCATAAACCACAGGAGGCCGGGCCCCCATTTGCACTACGGCCTTCCCCGCCCATCATCGGGCGCATTGGCGGGCAGCGCGCGCTTGGCCTGCTCCTACTGCCTTTGCAATGCCAACGGGCTAGCGCTGCGGAGGGGTGCTTGCAGACCGCGCCTGCGGGCGCGGGCCGAGCGGATAGCGAGCCCCGTAGCATAGCGGCGCCTGCCGTCAGGCAGGGGCAGGCCCCATCTCCTTCAAAAAACAGCGGCCTGCTTGCTGCTTTGCCCTCCTTCGTCTCTTGGATAGCATCGTTAATAGAAAAGTAACGCTCCTGCACTTGCACTTTTTGCCATAAACCGCCATTTTCGTGCCGATAGATGCAACCTTTTGGGGCTTGCCCCCGTCTATACTACAAAAACCAGCCACAACGGCTGATGCACCCGGCTGAAATGAATACGGGACAAGACCGGCTACCGGCTTGCCCAACGCGCTACCAACGCTTTTCATAACAGTCCACATACAATAGGCTTGCCCCCGGCACATCATGCCTAATCGTTCTGAGCCGCGCGCACGTGAGTGGGCTTGCTTTTTGTTTGCCCGCAGCGCACTGCTCCACACATAGAGAACCAAGATCGTTTTTTCATACTAATCCAAGTTTACGAGGGCTGCTGCAGAGCAGCCTTCTTTTTTTGCCCCAGCTGCAAACCGGCCCAAAACATTGCGTTTCCCCCCTGAATGGCCTAACTTTGGGCGCTGAAAATATTTGGCCGGCGGCCTGTGGCCTAAAGGCCTGCTCGCCGTCTCAACGCACGAACAACAACCGGCACTGCCCGGGCTTTTTTGAAACAAGCACTGCTCCGGCCTACCGGAGGACGAACAACACAAATATGCACAAGCTCACACCCTTGCTCGCCGCAGGCTTCTGCCTGCTGTCTGCCTTTGCCCTGCCCGCCCAAAATATCGTTATCAGCGAAATTGATGCAAATCAGCCACCAACCGGACTCCTTGGCCTTAACAACAATGATAACCATGAATTCATTGAGCTCTTCGGCCCTGCCGGCGCAAGCTTAGACGGGCTCAAGCTCGTGCTGATCGACCAAGCGGAAGAAGTGTCCCACTGCATTGGCCTCGACGGGGAAGCGCTCAACGCACAAGGCTTCTATGTCATCGGCAATTTCTCGAACAGCGATATGCCGCCCCCTACCGAAACAAATTGGATACCTGACGCCGGGGCGGTCGCCCTCCTCGATCAGCCCGCTTGCGTAACCAACGGCTCAGACGCCAACAGTATAGACATGGGCAATCTTGTTGACGGCTTTGCCTATTCCGATGACCCGCCCACCGGGCTATTGGGCGGGCTTCTCGGCGTACTATTGGGCACCTTATCAGACCTCCTGTTCGGTGCCAACCCCGCTACCCCCGCACAGGAGACCGCAGACGACTCCGACTCCATACAGCGCAATTTTGCTATGGGCACCTTTGAGAACAACCAAGCCCCTACCCCCGGCGGTTTTGTGGCCAACGGCGCCCCCCTGCCCATAGCGCTCGAGTTCTTCACGGCCCGTGCGGCCGAGGGGCAGGCCCTGCTTGCATGGCGCACCGCTACCGAGCTCAACAACGGCTACATCGCCATAGAGCGCAGTGGAGATGGGCGCTCCTTCACCGAGATCGGCCGCCTCAACGGGGCGGGCACTACGCAGGAGCCGCAAAACTATCGGTTCACCGACCGGCAGCCCCTGCCCGGGGCCAATTACTACCGCCTGCGGCAGGCCGACTTTGATGGGCAGGTAGCGTACCACGGGCCTGTCGGGCTCACCTTCGAAGCTCAAGGCGCCCCGGCGGGCATCACTGCTTCCCCTACGGTCACCCAAGGGGCGGCCGAGGTGCGCATCAGCCACTCCGGCCCCGGCACCCTTTACCTTTTCAACAGCAGTGGGCAGCTCCTGCAGCAGTGGCCTACCGCTGCTCAGCCCCTGCAGGTCGACCTCAGCCAACAGCCCGCAGGGGTGTTCGTCCTGAGGTGGCAGGCGCAGCAGGGGCAGGCACAGGCTAGCGCCCGTCTCATCAAGCCCTGATTTTCATAACGGAACCGCTCCAAACAAGCACTTCAGGGCACCGTAAAGCCCCGCCACATTCCGTACCTTCGCCCCAGCAAAACAGAACGCGAAATGGAATTGGAGCTTTACCAACTGGCCATTGTCCTCATCGGCAGCACCCTGGCGGGCAGCATCAACACCCTGGCCGGCAATGGCTCCGCCATCACCCTCACTATACTGACCGAGCTCATCGGGCTGCCGGGCAATCTGGCCAACGGCACCAACCGGGTGGGCATATTCACCCAAAGCGCCGCCGGCTCCTATGCCTTTTACCGCAACGGCAAGCTCGACCTCCAACGCAGCCGGTGGCCCATCCTGCTCACCATAGCCGGTGCCATAGCCGGGGTGGCGGTGGCGGTCAACGTCAGCAACGAAGCTTTCCGCAGTGTCTTCCGCTTCCTCATGGTGCTCATGCTCTTGGTGATCCTCGTCAAGCCCAAGCGTTGGCTGCGGGAGTCCGACCTTGAGCGGCAGCCCCACCCCCTCGTCGCCATCCCCCTCTACCTTGGGCTGGGTTTTTACGGCGGCTTCATCCAAATGGGCATGGGCGTATTTTTCCTGGCGGTCATGGTCCTTTACGCCCGCTACAGCCTGGTAGAGGCCAACGCGGTGAAGGGCTTTGTGGTGGGCGCTTACACCTTCCTTGTCATCTTCGTCTTCCAATGGCAGGGGCTGATCAGCTGGCCCGTGGGCCTGCTGATGGCGGTCGGGCAGACTACCGGAGGGTACTTCACGGCCCACTACGCCGCCCGCTACCCGCAGGCCAATGTCTGGGCCCACCGCCTGCTCGTGGCGGTCGTCTTACTGGCCATCGCCCGCCTGTTCGACCTCCACCTCCTGCTCGGGGGCTAGCAGCGCCCCTCCGGCAGGCTGCCCTCCTTTTGGATTTAACCTAGAAATAACTCAGGAGGAGCCTTGCCTTTGCGGACAATGCTTATTTTTAGGCTTCCCAAAGACACCGTGGCCGGCTTGTACCGGGCAATCCTCATTCCCCTACCTAGCTTTTTTCTGCCCCCTGGCCTGCCCAAGCTGAACTAAGAGCGTGATGGGACTTTGTTAACCGGTCTGTCCCGCTAAGCTAACGGGACACTTTTCCGCTTATACTTCGCCCCGAAAATCCCTCCCGCTTTTGTGCATAAAAAGCGGGACTTGGCTAAACTCCGGTTTTCGGCTAGAAGACCATAATCCCAACACGCGCTAAAAAAAACAACACAGCACTAAGCCAACGTGCAAAGCATAAGCCTTGCACCCATTATCTATTTAACACAAGCACTATGAAAGTATTCTCTACACTCTGTGCAGCCCTCTGCCTATCTGTGGCCGTATGGGGGCAGACCGGCCCGGGCAGCATTGTATTTACTGCATTTGATGCAGATGGCGAAGATGGGTTTTCATTTGTCACGCTACAGCAAATCCCAGATGGGTTCACCATCTATTTCACAGACAAAGAATGGGACGGTAATGCTTTCCAAGGCAGCGAAGGGGTTGTTTCTTGGGCCAACTCCACCGGAGTGCCCATTTCAGCAGGGTCGGTCATTACTTTACAATCCGTCCAAAACGCTAGCATCTCTAGCGATGTAGGTACGGCTGCAAGGCCCGAATTGGGTATGGACTTATCAGGCGCTGACGAAGTGCTTTACGCTTATCTCGCTTCCCCTGCGACACCTTCAACTCCTACCAGCTTCCTTGCAGCAATAAGCAATGATGCGACTTCTCCCTTCTTTGTAGCTGGCAGCGGGGTTTTGACCAATACAGGGCTGACAAACGGTATAACTGCAACTGCTATAACAGGAGATGAGGATGTAGCCGTTTTCATAGGCTCCATCTCCTGTGATGGGAACGCAGAAACTATCCAAGACTGTGCGGCCAAGATAAACAGTGCGGATGCAGACCAAGATACTAACTGGTCGACTGCTGATGGCAGCGGAGACCAAAGTACTGATTCAACCGCTCCAGACTTTCCAGCAGACAGCCCTACTGCGGCTAATTTCACGATCAACAACAGCAGCAGCTATGGGATCCTCCCCATCGCCCTCACCGCTTTCGGGGCCCGGCCTTCCGGGGAGGCTGTAGCCTTGTACTGGCAGACGGCCACCGAGCTCAACAACGACTATATGGCTGTGGAGCGCAGTGCAGACGGGCGGGCGTTCACAGAAATTGGGCGCGTAGCCGGGGCCGGCACCACACAGGAAGCCCAAGGGTATCAGTTTACCGACCGGCAGCCGCTGCCCGGGCGCAGCTATTACCGTTTGCGGCAGGCTGATTTTGATGGGCAGGCGGAATACCACGGGCCGGTGGCTGTAACCCGCGAAGGGGGCAAAGCTACCCTAAGCCTGTACCCGACCATCGCTCAGGGGCAGGTACAAGTGCAGTTTGGCGGATTGAGCGGGCAGAGCGGCAGCCTGCAGCTGATCGGTTCAGATGGCAGGGTCTGGCTTACTCAGCCGCTGCCAGAAGGCACGGCAGGGCAGCTGTCCATTTCCACTACACACTTGCCGGCTGGCTTGTACTGGGCGCGCCTGCAGGGCGGTCAAGATGCCCCTCAGGCCCGGCTGATTGTAAGATGATGGCCCCCTTCCCCGGCTCCGCTTTTGGGCAGTGCCGGGGAGGGGCTTCAGTGGCGGGCGCCTTTCCAAGTCCCTCCGTAGCGGTAGCCGGGCTTTTCTCTTTCGGCTTCACAGCAGGGCTTGCAGACGAACACCCAGGGTTTCCCCTTGCCCAGCTGTACGCGGAACATCACCTCCCCGGGCTTGCCACAAAGGGCGCAGTCTTTAGTCTTCATGCGCTTAGTATTTTTTGTCTAGTGTAAACCGGAAAGTAGCCCCTTCCCCGGGCGCAGAAAAGACCTCGATCTCCCCGCCGTGCTGCTCGACCACCCGTTTGCACAGGGCCAGCCCGATGCCTGAGCCAGGGTATACTTTCTTGCTGTGCAACCTTCAGAAAAGCAAGAAAACCTGCCCCTGCTGTTCTTGTGGTATGCCGATGCCATTGTCAGACACCTCAAACCGCCATCTGTCGGGCAGCTCCTCATACCGTAGGCTGACCACAGGCGGCACCCCCGGCTTGTGGAATTTGATCCCATTGGAAATGAGGTTTTGAAAAAGCTGCCCCAGCTTGGTGGGGTTGCCCAGCACCACCGGCAAAGAGGTTTCGGGAAGGTCGATGACCGCTCCTTTATCGGCAATGAGGCCGCGGAGCGCCCGCCGGATCACCTCGATCAAGCGGTTGAGGTCTACCTCCTCATACCCCGGCGACTCACTGTTGGTCAGGCGGGCAAACTCCAGCAGGTCCTCGATCTGTTTGTTCATGTGGCTAGCGCTCTCTGAGATGAAATCCAGGTAAGCATGGGCGTCGTCGTCCAGTTTTTCCCGGTAACGGGCCTGCAGCAGCCGTGCGAAGCTGTTCATCGTCCGGACCGGCTCCCGCAAATCGTGGGACACGGTATGCGCAAAATTCTCCAGCTGCGCGTTCGACTCCACATACTTGGTCAGCATATCGTTGTTGGCAGCCAGTTCTTCCAGCTTTTGCTTGAGGTCGCGCTCCATATTTTTCAGGTCGGTAATATCACGGATGACCACAATGACCTCCTCCTCATTAATGGCATTGACCCGGGCCTCGTAATGCTTGAGCCCATCAGACATGAGCAGGGGATATTCAAAGGCTTGCACTTTATGGGAAGAGAGGGCCCGCTCGAGATTTTGGCGCAGGCCGCTGGCCAGATAAGGAGGCAGCACTTCCTCCAGCTTTTTCCCCAAAAAATCGTCCGGCTGCATAAGCAAGCTGAGCGATTCGGAAACGGTAGTGAAATAAGACACAAAATGCCCGCTGCGGTCAATGCGGAACTTCAGGTCGGGCAGCGCTTCGATAATGGCCCGCTTGAGCTGACGGCTGCTGCGCAGTTCTTCCTCTGCCTTCACCCGGGCGGTGATGTCCTCCACGGAGCAAATGATATAGCGCATATCCCCATCCGAATCAAGCAGAAGGGAAAACATGAGGTTGGCCCAGATGACGCGGCCCGACTTGTGCTGCAACGGGCGTTCCACCTTGTAGACCTGATGGGTTTGCTCTTGAGCCTGTTTGACCCCGTCCATGATGCCCGGCTCAGTGCCCAAGCTTTCCAAAAGCGTACCGGCGAGCTTATCACGTGGGTAGCCCAGCACCTGATAAGCCCGGTTGTTGGCCTGCAAGATCAGGCCATCGGCATCACAGATGAAGATGCCCAAGGGGCTGTCCTCGTAGAGGCTGCGGAAGAAAGCTTCTCGTTCGGCCAGGTCGCGCTCGGCCTGTTTGCGCTCATTGATATTGATGTGGACGCCAGCCAACAGCGTAGGCTCGCCCTCCCGGTTGTAGCGCACAATACGCCCCTGATCATAGACCCACACCCAATCTCCTGAGCGGTTGCGCATGCGGAGCTCTACCTCGAAATAAGGGATTTTGCCTTCGAGATGATCATTGAGCTGAGGGGCGAAGCCCAACCTGTCATCCGGGTGTACCAGCTCCCAGAACGTTTCCAACCTTGGGGCGAGCTCGTGCTGTTCATAACCAAGCATGCCCGCCCAGTGAGCACTGAAAAAGCAGTGCCCGGTGGTAGGGTTCCATTCCCATAGGCCCAGCTCGGCAGCATCGAGAATCAGGTTCGTCCTTTCCTGGCTGCGGACGAGGTTGAGCTCTGCCCTTTTGCGCTCATCGATGTTGATGATGAGCCCCGCTATGCGCTCCTGCCCCTCCAGGTGATAAAGCTCGCCCCGGCAATAGACCCAAAGGAAGCGGCCTGAAAGCTGCTGTATGCGGACTTCTGCCTCAAAACCCTTCTCCGGAGTTTTCAGGCGCTCCAGCACATAAGCCTCAAATGCATTGCGGTCATCGGGGTGCAGCATAGCAATGAAAGCCGACAGGTCCAGCCACCCACTTTGAGGCTTTTCGTGCCCTAGCACTTTGAAAAAAGTAGCAGAAAGGTGAGCCAGGGGCTCACCGGGCGTCCACTCCCAAAAGGCAACTTCTGTAGACTCGCTCACCAGGGTGAGCATTTCTTGTTGCCGCTTCAGGCGCAGCTCTGTCTGTTTGCGCTCATCGATATCGATAAAAATGCCCCGCCCACGAGTAGGGCGCCCCTTTCCTTCCCAGCCTACAGGGCGGCCACGGGCCAACAGCCATTTATAGCCCCCATCCTTCTTTTTGAGGCGGATTTCATATTCGAACACCTCATCCTCCTTTCCATAATTGATGTATTCCTGAGCAGCCCGGATAAAGCCGGACAGATCGTGCGGGTGGACGAGCTCCCGATTGAACCCTTGGGGGGAAACGGGCAATTCCTCAAGCTGATACCCTAGCATAATGGCAAAATAGTCATTGAAACGAGCAGCCTCCTCGGGGATATCCCATTCCCAGGTGGCCACCCTTGCCCCTTCCAGTACCAGCTCCAGCTCCGCCTGTTTATGCAGCAGAGAAAGTTCAATTTTCTTCTGAGCTGTGATATCCAGCTGCCCGCCCCAAATCCCAACGAGCAGTCCGCCCTCCACTATGCCTACTGTATGATTGGCAAACCAGGCCGTAGTGCCATCCGGCAGCTGCTCGCAGGTTTCGAACCCCCAAATGCGCATGCCGCTTTCAAAAAAGCGCAGGGTCACCTCCCAGTTGTGGTCAAAGCCGCTGCCCTTGTGCAGGTCCATGATGCGCATACCGATCAGGGATTCCGCGCTGTCGAGATGGTACATGCGGGCCATAGACTCGTTGCAGTGCTCAAACCGGGCCCGCTCATAATAGAGCAGGGTTTGCTCTTCGGGAGGGAGATCGCAGGGTATGGGCGGCTCGCAGGCTACATAGTAAATGCCCTCGCTTGCGTGATGAATGAAATTTTCATATTGCAGGCGCTGCCGCTGCTCCCGGGCTTCAATGCCCCTCCAATAGGACACGTCGATGGCAATGCCGAGCACATCCGCCTGCTGCTGCCCCGGCCTTTGAATAGGCACTTTGACCGTTTGCAAGTCGATGCGCTGCCCGCTTGGCGTAATGATGTAATCTTCTGGCAGCCAGACCGTTTCTTTTTCCCGGATCACTTTTTGGTCTTCGGCCAGGTAGCGGTCCACCTCAGCGGGAAACGGGTTGAAGTCTAGGTCGGTCTTCCCCAGAAGCTCGCCGGGGGGCGCGCCGTATATCTCTGCTACCCGTTTGTTGACCAAGGTGAAGCGGCCTTCGTAATCCTTGCAAAAGACCAGCCCCGGCAGGTGGTCGATGACAGCCTGCAGGTAATCGCGCTGCACGGCCAATTCTTCGGCTGCCTTTTCCTGGCTCAGCATACCGCCCAGCGCTTGTACAAAAGGGGAAAGGAGGGAAACAGAGAAATCACGCTCGGAAGACCAGTCGGCCAACAGCAATGTTCGGGCTTCTGATGCCACCGGTACGCTACTTGCGTAAAAAGTGCCCTGCGGGGCCTCCCCTACAGCCTCCGCTGTAAGCGCTATGAAATGCCCCGGCTCCGGCTCTGCCAGGAAAGTTTCCTGCAGTTCTGGCTTAAGGAGGGCTTTGCCCCATTGGTGGATGAGCACAGTCGGCCCGGCTCCGGCAGCTGCCTGTGGCGGGCAGGAAAAAAGGTAAAGCCCATAACAACAAGGCAGCATTCCTATTTTTTCAAAACTGAGCTGTAGCTTTTCTCTTACTGAGCCAGGCTGGCTCAGCAGGAGCATCACTTCCAGGAGTACCCTCAACTGGTCTGATGTCGCGTTTTCAGGGATATCGATATTCACACTATTTGCTTCATATAAGGGGCCAAAACAGCAAGATAGCTTATCGGGCGACCATAATATAAGGCAATTTAGCGCCCCCAGCCCATTCTGCCGCCAGTTCTTTGCAAGATGCCGCCTTAGCCCTTGTGCAGCCTGCCGGCCTGCCGAAGGTAAAGCGCGAAAGCCAGCCCACAAATCAGCAGCCCCAAAAATTCCCGGGCGAGTTCGATATGTGGCGCTTCCGCTTTCATTTGGCTCGTGATGGAAGGCATGCCCATGCCGACCCAATTGATAAAATCAGGCAGGAGGTAGAGGGCCCAGCCCAAGGTCAAAGACAGCCCGCCCCATAACAAAACCCGTACCGGGCGGCCCAAGAAGGCCAGCAGGGCCATGAGCGCGACCCATAAATAAAGTCCCACCCAAGCCCAGGGGTCGGGGTCGTTGAGCTGGAAATAGGCGAACAGGCCGAACAATAACGCCCAAAACAAATGCAAATAGTTTTTCATATCATCTGCTATCATGCATGGCCGTTGCCGGGAAAGGGAGAAGAGGCCAATGGAACGTGAAATAATTATTATTTTCAGCAGACCGTAAACATAATACTTCTGAACCAATCATGTTGGACATGAAAAAACTCATCTGCCTTTTCGCCTGCTTTACCCTCGGGCTGGCCCCCGCCTTCCCACAACTGGCGAGCATCTCAGAAAAGACCCAGGGCATGGAAGCCTTTGAAGGTTTTTTTGATTTTTACTACGATGCCGAAAACGGGAAAATATGGCTCAAGGTGGATAAACTGGGGCAGGAACTCCTCTATGTCAATAGCCTGACCGGCGGGCTCGGCTCCAATGATATTGGGCTGGACCGCAATCAGCTGGGCGATACCCGTGTGGTGCGCTTTGAGCGGGAAGGGCCAAAAGTGCTGCTCATAGCGCCCAACTACCGCTACCGGGCCAATAGCGACAACCCCGATGAGCGGCAGTCGGTAGCTGAGGCTTTTGCCAGCTCCGTGCTCTGGGGCTTTAAGGCTGAAGCCGAATCGGCCAGGGCAGTGCTCATCGATTTCACCCCTTTTCTGATGCGGGACGCCCACGGTGTAGCACAGCGCCTGCGCAGCAGAGGGGAAGGCAGCTACAGGGTGGATGAAAGCAAGAGCATGCTTTGGCTTGAACGGACCAAGTGCTTCCCGCTCAATGCAGAATTTGAGGCCTTAGTCACTTTTGCCGGGCAGCCCGAAGGGCAGCAAGTGCACACCGTAGCGCCTGCCCCCGAGCTCATATCCCTGCGCATGCACCATTCGCTGATCGCCCTGCCGGACGCAGCGTACCAGCCAAGAGCTTTCGACCCCCGGTCCGGGTATTATGCCCTGAGCTATCAGGATTATGCTGCGCCCATTGAGCAGCCTTTGACCAAGCGGCTTATCCCTCGCCACCGCCTAGAAAAAAAGGACCCCAATGCCAAAGTGAGCGAGCCGGTAGAGCCTATTGTTTACTACCTCGACCGAGGTGCACCGGAGCCGGTCCGCTCAGCACTGATAGAAGGGGCGAGCTGGTGGGATGAAGCATTTGAGGCCGCCGGTTTTAAAAATGCTTTTCAGGTGAAGGTCCTCCCCGAAGGTGCCGACCCCATGGATGTGCGCTACAACGTCATCAATTGGGTACACCGTTCTACCCGGGGCTGGTCGTATGGCACCTCCGTCACCGACCCCCGCACCGGCGAGATCATCAAAGGCCATGTGCTGCTCGGCTCGCTGCGGGTGAGGCAGGATTTCCTCATTGCCCAAGGCCTGGTGGAAGCGGCATATGCTGATGGGGAAAAAGCAGACCCGCGCATGCTGGAGATGGCCTTGGCCCGCCTTCGGCAGTTGTCTGCTCATGAAGTAGGGCACACCCTAGGGCTGGCCCACAATTTTGCGGCAAGCACAAACGGCAGGGCATCCGTTATGGACTACCCCCACCCCTTGATCGTATTGCAGGAAGACGGCAGCCTCGATTTTTCGGAAGCCTATGACAGGGGGATTGGCGAGTGGGACAAAATCAGCATACGCTATGGATACAGTCAGTTTGCACAGGGTACAGACGAAGCAGCAGCGCTCAGGCGCATACTCGATGAGGCCCGGCAGTCGGGGCTTAGGTACATCTCCGATGATGGTGCACGGGCAGACGGCACGGCCCACCCACTGGCCCATCTTTGGGACAACGGCACCTCGCCTGCCGAGGAGCTCGGGCGGATCATGAGCCTGCGCAGGGAAGCCCTCAGCCGCTTCAGCGAAAAGCTGATCCCAGAAGGGGCACCGGCCGCAGAGCTGGAGCGGGTATTGGTACCTATATATTTGGCCCACCGCTATCAGGCTGCAGCCGTGAGCAAACTCATTGGCGGCTATCAGTATACCTATGCGGTGCGGGGTGATGGGCAGGAGCCGGTGAGCCCGGTGAGCGCCGAAGAGCAGAGCCAGGCCCTGTCTGCCCTGCTGCGCACCCTGCAACCGGCCGAGCTGGCCCTGCCGCCTCATATCCTGGCCCTGCTGCCCCCTCAGCCTATCGGCTATGGCCGTGGGCGGGAGTACTTTAAGGCGCATACCGGTGTTACATTTGACCCGGTCGCTGCTGCAGAAGCCAGTATCGAACATACCCTCGGGCTGATGTTCCACCCTCAACGCCTGGCCCGCTTAGTCGTGCAACGGGCAGCAGGCACCCCCGCGCTCAGCCTGGGGCAGCTCGTGGAGGCTTGCTGGAAAACCCTAGACGACTACCGGACGCCCGCAGAAGCTGCGGTCTCCCGGGCCGGGCAAAAACTGCTGCTCCACCACCTGCTCCGCCTTTCCTCAGACAAGAGGGCCATGCCGCAGGTAGCTGGCGAAGCCCTTTGGGAAATACAGGGGCTGGCCAAAAGCTTTGAGCGGAAGCTCCAAAAAGACGGGCTCAGCCGGGAGGAAAGGGGGCACTTGAGCTATATGGCACAGGAAATACAAATGTGCCTGGAACACCCTGAAAGCTATAAGCTGCCGGCTCCTCCAAGCATACCGGACGGCTCGCCTATCGGCTGTGGCGGCCTTCATTAGCGCACGGGGTTAGAACGCTTACCATATAGCCTGACTGAATCATTATGCTCGATACACTTAGCGCACCCTACCCTTTTGAGTTTGAACGCGGGAAAACCTGGGCGTTCACCATTGGCACCGCCTTATTCGTGGCTTTATTCCTATTGGTGTTCCAGCCATTCGGGACAAGAGCGTTCCAATCGGACCATAAAACCTGGTTCCTGCTAGGGTATGCTCCCGTCATTGCGCTGAGCGTAGGGGCCTTCTTTGAGGGCAGCCGGGCGCTTTTCCCTTCCTTCCTGCAGGAGGAAGGCTGGACCGTAGGGCGGCAGATCATTTGGACGGGCCTGCTGACTGGGGTCGGCATACTCGCAGCCCATGTCTACTTCCTCCTTTACTTCGAGCAGCCTTTCCAATGGTACAATCTAGCGTACTTCACCGGGCTGTCCCTTTCCATTGCGGTTTTCCCCATCTCCGCCACTGTACTGCTCAGCTATACCGCTAAGCTTAAGCATTACCAGGCAGGGGCCGCTTCCGTACCAATAAAAAAAACGGCGGAAGAGAGGGCGGGACAGCAGCGCATCGTGCTCACAGGGGAATACAGCGAGGACAACCTAGAGCTCAGCGCCGCACAGCTGCGCTACCTACAAAGTGCAGACAACTATGTGCTCGTTTGTTATATGGAAGGCGGAGCGGTTCAGCAGAAGATGATACGGGCAACGCTGAAGAGTATGGAAGCGCAATTGGAAGGTGTGCCGGAGATAGCCCGCTGCCATCGTTCCTACCTCGTCAACCTATCAGAAGTGAGGCGTGTCAGCGGCAACGCACAAGGGTACAAACTAAGCTTGGAAGGCATAGAAGAAACCATCATACCGGTTGCCCGCTCGAAGGGCAAGGCCATACTGCAGTTGCTGCAGGCGCAATCATAAAACGGGAAAAACAGCTAGTGGATTGAGCCGTAAATTTTTGACCCTTAAAGGCCACGCACCAGAGAAGGCTTAAGAGCGCTTTTCGGGCTCTAGCCTGGCATTGGCCTAGCGCTGCGAAGGGGTGGCAAGCCCGATAGGGCCGAGCGGACAGCGAGCCCCGGAGCATAGCGGCGCCTGCCGGCAGGCAGGGGCAGGCCCCAGGGCAGACGCATTAAATGCCCATCACATCTTCTCTATATCGATCTGACATCACACTTTTATTTCGTTTTCGCTTGATGCTTATTTTTTCCGGATGCTTTTTCAGCAGGCTTAGGGCG